>CAZSQK010000038.1:0-11871 GCA_964608645.1 uncultured Solibacteraceae bacterium
AATTCAGGATGCCACTTGAAAATAAAGCTGGCTATGTCTGTATCAACGACCAGTCTTGCCGTTGCGGTCGGAGGAGAGGTCAATATGGCGCTGCTCATAGATGCGGCGGACGAACTCTTCGGATTCCTCCTGCGGCCCTGGGTCGATGTGGCTCAACAGCCGATCCAACGTGAAGGCGCCACTCCGGATCAGGTTCGGTGGATCCTTAACGGGCTGTGTCGGCATATAGTCCATCTCGATCACCATTCTATCGCGGATGGCCGATTCTGAGGGCGGCGGTCCAAGGAGACCGCCGCCGAATGCCGAAATCCCGAAAGGAGAAACCATCCCCGAAGCGAGACCCGTCCGCGCCGAGGGCCTAAGGCGCGACCGTAATTGGATCCTGCTCCGACTGTGCCAGAACGAAGTCGAAAACCGCCAGGCACATCGAGAATCCGCCCATGACCAAGCCGAGGGTTTACTGTGCCGGCTCGAATAGCTCAATCGGATTCCCGTCGGGATCTTCAAGCTGTATCTGCTTACCCCCGGGTCCTGTTTCCATCTGATTGCGGAAACGCAGGCCAGCCTTCTTCAGGCTCTCGATTCTTGCCGGCAGGTCCGCCACTTGCAGAACGATTCGATTCCATCCGCCGGGTTCTTGCCGTCGGCCATCCTGGAGCGGACGAGATCCTGACGCTCCCGGTCCACTCAGTATCAATTTCAGCTTATCGATCGACACCTGACCGAATGCCGGTAAGTTCTGCATGTCCAGTTTGAAGCCGAGGTGTTCTGTATAGAAGGCAACAGAACGGCCAACGTCCTTAACCTGGTAGCGAACTCCCCATAAACTCAACACGAACCGCTGTGTATCTTCTACAGCAACGCCGCCCTTCTGGGCCGAGCCCGTTGTAACTCTCTGCTCATTCATAAGGGGACTCCCTCTGCTCTCGTGCACGAACCGGGCCGATCGATTGATGGTACGAGACTTGCACGCGGTCCACCAAAGCGGAGAAGTGTCAATGAACAAATACGATCAAGGAAACCGCCGCATGTTCATCAATGCCCTGAGCAAATGCGGCGCAGGCGCTTTAGCAATTTCTGGAGCCGCACGCGTGATGTCCGCCCAGGCAAAGGGCGGCCAGGCCAGTCACCAGGGAGAGAAGAAGGAGGAAGAGGTCGGTCCCACGGAGGATCTCATGCGCGAGCATGGTGTGCTGAACCGAGTGCTCCTCATCTATGACACCTGCATCGATCGAATCGAGCACAAACAGGATTTCAAAGCGGAAGCAGTTGCCAACGCGGCAACGGTGATTCGCCGTTTCGTGGAAGACTACCACGAGCGTCAGGAGGAGCAATTCCTCTTTCCGCGATTTGAGAAGGCCGGCGTCCTCACGGACCTTGTGCGCGTGCTGAAGGCGCAACACGAGGCAGGCCGCGGCCTCACCGATCGCGTCATCAGCCTGGCAAAGAGCCGTAGCGCCGACGATCGTTCGCATCTTGCACAAGCACTCCGGCAGTTCGTGCGAATGTATCGGCCCCACGAAGCGCGTGAGGACACAGTGCTCTTTCCGGAACTCCGAAAAATCGTTTCGGCGCACGAGTTCGACGCGCTTGGCGAGCAGTTCGAGACGAATGAGCATAAGCAGTTCGGAGCGGATGGTTTCGAAATGTACCGCGACAAGGTTGCCGCATTAGAGAAGGAACTTGGCATCTACGACTTGGCGCAGTTCACTCCGCCTCGCTGAGCCATCGCATGAAGCACACGTCAGCCGTCAAGGACCGAAACCCTGGGCTTGGATCAGCTCAGTATTGCCTTGTCGCGTCGGGGCACTAGATGTCAGCGATGGCCGAGTTGATGGACCGTCAATGAGGTCGAACTAGTTCGGAAAGGCAACTGGCTAACGACAATAAGCCGAAGCCCAGCATCCGGCCCCACCCCGCCAGTAATCCCACTACCGCTCGTGGCTCCGATTCGAAGCCGCCACCGTAAACCCTACATCGCCGCCGTTCGAACCTGTCCCAGTGCGCCGATCACCGTCGCCGTCGAGTGCGCCAGCGGCTCCTCGCCGGACACCACCAGATCGGCGTGCTTCTTCGTCGGAATCACGAACCACTCGGCCCCCGGACGCACCGTGCGCTCGTACTGTTCCCGGACCGATTCCGGCGTGCGGCCGCGCTCGGCCACGTCGCGCCGCAGCCGGCGGTCGAAACAAACCGCCGGATCGGTCTCGACGTAGACCTTTGTGTCCAGCATGCCGCGCAGTTCGGGCCAGTACAGCACGAACAACCCTTCGACAATCAGAAACTCCGTCGGCTCGATCCGTTTCGTCTCGCCCGTGCGCGCATAGTCGGCGAAGGAGTACACCGGCTCGTCGAACGCGCGGCCGGCGGCGATGGCCTGCAGATGCTCGTGCAGCAACTCCCAGTCGAGCGCATCCGGATGATCGAAGTTGACCTGCTTGCGGGCAGCCAGAGGAATCTCTTCCATCCCGCGGTAATAGGAATCCAACGAAACGATGGAGGTTCCTGGAAGATTCCCGATGAGTTGCCTGGAGAGTTCCGTTTTTCCGGAGCTCGACGGGCCGGCAATGCCGATGATGTGTGCTCTCATTACGCTGGCGGGGGAGTCGTTTCAGTTTCGCATAATTCCAGGATCGCCCGCACCAGCCCGTCGATCGTGAACTGCCGCGCCTCCGCGGATATTTCCACGCCCAGCGAACGCGCCGTGGCGGACGTGATCGGTCCGATCGACGCTACCTTGACCCCCCGCAGCGCCTCCGCTCCGGCGAGGGCGACGAAATTCTGCACGGTCGATGAGCTCGTAAACGTGACACAATCGGGCCGCCGCTCCATCGCCGCATGGAGCCGGTCCGCGGCGTCCGCCGGCGCCGCCGTGCGGTACGCCTCCACCACATCCACGCGCGCCCCCCGCCGCGTCAGTTCCGCCGGCACGAGGTCGCGCGCGACGGCCGCGCGCGGCAGAAGAATCCGCTTGCCGCCGAGATCGTGCTCCGCGAACGCGTCGAGCAGACCTTCGGCTACATACTCCTTGCCCATCAGGTCGACCTTGAGGTGCAGCGCCTCCACGGCCGCGCGGGTGGCTGGCCCGATTGCGCAAATGCGGGCCCGCAGCGCGCGAAGGTCGGCGCCCGAGCCGTCCAGGCGTTCCATGAAGAAACGGACGCCATTGGCGCTGGTAAAGATCAGCCAATCGTACGCAGGCAGCTCAGCGATGGCGCGGTCCAGCGGGCCTGTATCGCCGGCCGGGCCGATTTCGATCGTCGGGACCTCGATGGCGTCGGCGCCCAAAGCGCGCAACTGGCCGGCGAGCGCGCTTGCCTGTTCCCGCGCCCGCGTCACGACGATCCGCCTGCCGAACAGAGGCAGCCGCCCGTGCCAATCGAGTTTCCCGCGCAGCCGCACGACTTCCCCGACCACGATCGTGGCGGGCGGCTTCATCCCCCGCTCCACCAGCAGCGCCGGCAGCGTCGCGAGTGTCCCGGTGACGGTCTCCTGGTCGGGACGGGTCGCCCAGCGCACTGCCATCGCCGGAGTCTCGGGATTACGGCCTCGCGCCATCAGCTCGCGCGCGATCTCCGCGAAATGCGTCAATCCCATGAGCACGACCAGCGTCTCCACGTGCCCGACCCTGTCCCAATCGATCGCGTCGACCGCGTGGCCCGTGACGAAGGTGACCGCCGACGTGTGCTCGCGATGCGTGAGCGGCACTCCCGTATAGGCTGCAATCCCGAGAGGAGTGGTGACGCCGGGCACGACCTCGAACGGAATTCCCGCGTCGGCCAACGCCTCGGCCTCCTCGCCGCCGCGTCCAAAGATGAACGGGTCGCCGCCTTTGAGGCGCACGACCGTGAGCCCCCGGCGCGCGCGCTCGACCAGCATTGCGCAGATCTCGTCTTGCGAGAAGGCGTGGGCCGCGCGTTTCTTGCCGACGTAGACCCGCTCCGCGCCCGCCGGCGCATGGTCGAGCAGCGACTCCGGCGCGAGGTTGTCGTAAAGGACGACGTCCGCCTGCGCGAGGATGCGCCGCCCCTTCAGAGTGAGCAGCTCGGGATCGCCCGGCCCCGCGCCGACAAGATAGACTGTTCCGACGTGGCGGACGCCGTCGCTCATCCGGCGTACACAGCCTCTAAGATCCTCCGCGCGCCGCGCGCGAGCAACTCGCCGCCGAGCGTCCGTCCGAGCCCTTCCGCGCCGTCGATGCTCCCTTCGGTGTCCGCGCGAATCAACTCCGATCCGTCCGGCGACGCCACCACGCCCAGCAGACGGACGCGCCCCTCCTCCACCCGCGCGTAGGCGCCGATCGGCACCTGGCAGCCCCCGCCCAACGACCCCAGGACGCCACGCTCGGCGAGCACCGCGGCATGTGTCTCCGCATGGTCCAGCGCGCGGCACGCGTCGAAGCCGGCGCCGCTCGCCCGCGTTTCGATCGCCAGCGCCCCTTGTCCCACCGCCGGGCACATCACGTCCGCGTCCAGGATCTCCGCAATCCGGCCGGCCCATCCCAGGCGGTTCAATCCCGCCGCGGCCAGCAGGATCGCGTCGTACTGTCCTTCGTCGAGCTTACGTAACCGGGTGTCGAGATTGCCGCGAACCGATTCGATGAGCAGGTCCGGCCGCAATTTCCGCAACTGCGCCGACCGGCGCAGCGAGCTCGTGCCCACCCTCGCCCCGTCCGGCAGCTCCGTGAGGCGCTTGCCCACGATCGCGTCGCGCGGATCCTCGCGCGGCGGGACCGCCGCCAGCACCAGCCCCGCCGGCAGCTCCGTCGGCAGATCCTTCAGGCTGTGCACCGCGAGGTCGGCGCGCCCATCGAGCAGCGCCTCCTCGATCTCCTTGGTGAACAGCCCTTTCGTGCCGACCTTGGCCAGCGGCACATCGGTGATCTTGTCGCCCGTGGTCTTGATGATTTCAATGCGGGATTCGTGCCCCAGTCCGGCAAGCTGGGCCTGCACCCAACGGGCCTGCCATAGGGCGAGTTGGGAACCGCGCGATGCGATGACAAGCATGAATCAGTCCTGGAGGTGAAACGCCTTTCGGATGGCCGCCACCACGTGCGCGCCTTCCGGCTGGCCGGCATGATGGCGCAGCTCGGAGATCGGGCCGTGGGCGATTTTATTGACGATGCCGCGCGTCAGCATCTCGATGGCCTGCTCCTGCTCCGCCGTGAACGGCCCGAACTTGCGGCGCACTTTTTCGATCTCGCCGGCGCGGATCTGCTCGAGCTGATCCTGCAGCCCCACGATCAACGGCGTGACCTCCGACACCTTCAGCCGCGCCATCATGCGTTCGACTTCGTCGGCCACCAGCGTTTCCGCGTGGTCCGCTTCCTTCATGCGCTCCCGGAGATTGGCGTTGACGACCTCCTGCAAGTCGTCGATGTCGTAGAGAAACACGTTGTCGAGGTCGTTGACGGACGGCTCGATGTTGCGCGGCACCGCGATGTCGATGAGGAACATCGGCTTGTTGCGGCGCGCCGCGATGACACGGTGCATCTCCTCCTTGCGCAGAATGTAATGCGGCGCCCCGGAGGAGGTGATCACGATATCGACCTCCGGCAGCATGCTCAGGAACCGCGTATATTCGACGGGCGTGCCCTGGAAAAGCTTCGCCATTTCCACGGCCCGCTCGTGCGTCCTGTTCGTGACGAAAACGTGGGACGCGCCCGACCGCCGCAGGTGCCGCGCCGCCAGCTCCGACATCTTGCCCGCCCCCACGATCATGACCGTGCGGTTCGCCAGCGATCCGAAGATCTTACGCGCCAGTTCCACCGCCGCGTAGCTCACCGAGACCGCCATCTGTCCGATTTCCGTCTCCGACCGCACGCGTTTCGCGACGCTGAACGCCCGCGTCATCAGGCCTTCGAGCCACCCGCAGATCGTCCCGCATTCCTTGGCGGCCGAATAGGCGGTCTTGAGCTGGCCCAGGATCTGCGGCTCCCCGATCACCATCGAGTCCAGGCTGGACGCGACGCGGAACAGGTGATGGATCGCATCGCGGCCCTCATGACGATAGACGTGGGGTCCGATCGTCGCCGGGGTCAGCCCCTTCCGGTCGGCCAGGAACGCGTCCACGATGCTCCGCGGATCGACGCTGTCGTCGGTGGTGACCGTGATCTCCACGCGGTTGCAGGTGGAGAGAATCACGGCTTCCACCACGCCTTCCCGGGAGCGCAGATCGGACAGCGCCGTCTGCAGTTCCTCCGGCCGGAAAGCCAGACACTCCCGCACCTCGACGGGCGCGGTTTTGTGACTGACGCCGGTGATCAGCAGGTTCATGGTTTGGGTAGCACGGCGCCGAGTTGGGCATGCGCGGCCCAGGTCAGCGCGGAAAAGCCGAGGACGGTGACCGTCATGATGGCGGCCTTGCGCCCCCGCCATCCCGCCGTGGTCCGCAGGAAGACGAGCGCCATGTACACGCCCCACGTGAAAAAGGAAATGACAATCTTCGGCTGTCCGATCCAGTCGGCCTTCAGGTAGATCGAAGCCCAGGTGCTGGCCGCTACCACCGCCAGCGTCATGAGCACGAACCCGATCGCCATGGCTCGGGAAATGAGGTCGTCCAGCGTGCCCAGGGGCGGCAGCCGGTAATAGAATTTGCGCGGTTTCTTGTTCTTGAGCTCGCGCTCCTGGAACAGGTAAAGCAGGGATGCCCCCGCCGTCAGCAGCAGCGCGGCATATCCGAGCAGCACCAGCACGATATGCACCGTCAGCCAGGTCTTCCGGAGCAGGGGATTGGTCCATCCGGCGACCGGATTGCCCAGCGTCGCCACCAGCGACATCACGAACACCAGGGGGAAGACGAAAACGCTGAGGCTCTCGACCTTATAGCGCCAGTGGGCGAACAGATAGAGAATGGCGAACAGGAACGCGCACATCGACAGCGTTTCGTAGAAATTCGCGATAGGGCAGCGATTGTTGACGATGCCTTCTTCGACGATCGACACGAAATGGAACACCGCGCCGACGCCGAACGCCCCCAGGGCGACGCGGAACAAATGCTCCCGCCGCCGTATCAAAGTTAGGATGGCGTGGGCGAGACCGAGAGAGTACAGCGCGGCGGCCACGCGCAGCCAGATGACGCTCATTTCTGCCATTGGGCGATCCGGTAATGCTTAGTCTGAAATTACAGTATACCGCGCGCCTGACTGTTGATAATCCCCACACCCGGGGGTAGGAGGTGGGTATGATGAGGGCAGTTTCAGATCTTGTATTCCCGCTTCATTTTTTGATTGCAATGCCGCATAATACTGTAGTAGGATCAACAACACGATTAGTAGCCATGCCGAAACCAAAGATCAGCAAATTCGAGCTCGAGCTGCTGGAGCAGCTTTGGCGGCTCGGTCCGGTCTCCGTCCGGGAGATTCAGGAGGGCCTGCCGGAAACCAAGCGGCCGGCCTACACGACCGTCCAGACGATGATCTACCGTTTGGAGGAGAAAAAGGCCGTCAAAAGGGTCAAAAAGATCGGAAATGCGCACATTTTTGAGGCAATTTTGACCAAAAAAGCGGTATACCGGCGCCTAATTGACGACTTTTTGGACCTTTTCGGCGGCTCTCCGGCCCCCGTAATGGCCCATCTCGTCGATTCGGGCAAGATCTCGCTCGACGATGTCCGGGCGGCGGAAGAGGCGTTGAAGCGCCAGGAGAAGGAATCATGACGGCGCACCTTATGGCGTCCACTCTGGTGGCATTGGTAGCGATTGCCGCCGCGCTGGCAATGCGCAGTCAGGCGGCGGCGTGGCGTCATGCCATCCTGCTGATCGCCGTTCTGCGCTTTGCCCTGCCGACCGGGTGGCTGGCCGCCGCGGGTCCGCATCTTCCGGCGCAATTGCGCCTCTTCGAAGATATCGGACCGCTTCTCTTGCATCCGGGAGCGGCGCCGGCGCCGGCGGCTTCGATTGGCCCTGCGGCCGGCGTGTGGTCTTTCTGGTGGATGGCGCTGTGGGCGTTGGGGTCGGCATTCTGTTTCGGCTTGTGGGCGCGGCGGGCGCTGCGGCCGGTGCCGGCTGTCCGCCCGCCGACGTGGGAGGAATCGCAGGCGTTTCCGGGGGTTCCGCTGCGCATCGTGGCCGCCGATCATGTGCCCGGCGCCTGCGGCTTTTGGAAGGCTTGTGTCGTGCTGCCGGACGGTCTGTCGCTGCACCTGAACGCCGACGAACTGCGTGCCGTGGTGGAGCACGAAATGGCGCACGTGCGCCGCCGCGACAATCTCTGGGCGGCCGCCGTTCACGCCGTGGTTTCGGCGTTCTGGTTCCATCCATTGCTGTGGTGGATGGAGCGGCGCCTGCTCGCCGAGCGCGAGACCGCCTGCGACGAGATGGTGCTCGCGCAAGGGGTCCGGCCCGAGGCTTACATTTCCGGAATCGCCAAAGTCTGCCGCATGAGTTTCACGGGCGACGCGGCCTATGCAGGGGTCACCGGTTCCAATTTACGTCAACGAATGGAGCACATCATGTCCGCGAGTTTTCGCCGCAGTTCCTCCCGTTTCGTGCGCGCCGCCGCCGCGGCGCTCATCGCTGTTACCGCCATGCTGCCGCTCGCCGGCGGATTTGCCAAGGCCCAGGCGCAGGCCGCCCCGCAGAACGCGAAAGACGGGGATTTCGAGCGCGGCGTGGAAAGGCTGGGGCAGAAAGCCTATGCCGACGCCTATGAAGCTTTCCGGCGGTTCTATCAGGCCGTCCCGTCGGACACGCGCGGCATCATGGGCATGGCAGAGACTCTGATGGCGCAGAATCGCGGAGACGAGGCGGTGGCGCTCTTACAGGAAGAGGCGCGGAAGAACCCCGCCAACCGCAATTTAGCGATGGGATTAGGCAACCTGCTGGTGCGCGCCGGCAAATACGATCAGGCGCTGGACGTCTTCAAGACGCTGCTGGCTGCGCTCGACCCGAAATGGTCGGGCGACGCCCGGACGGCCGGCGACGTATACCTGCGCATGGGAGAGGCATGGCGGCGGAAGGGCAATGACGCCGAGGCGTTGACAGCCCTCGGCAAGGCGAAGGAACTCATGCCGGACAATGTCAGCGTGCTCTCGACCATCGCCCTGACGATCGACCATATGGGAGACAGGCCCAGCGCCATCAGGGCCTATCGCGAGGTCCTCAAGCTCAATCCCGAGAACGGCATCGGCCTCAACAATCTTGCGTATGCGCTCATCGAGAGCGGCGGCGACGCCGATGAGGCCCTGAACCTCGCGCTGCATGCCGAGCGAGTGCTGCCCCAGACGCTCGAGGTGAAGGACACACTGGGATGGGTGCACCTGAAGCGGAATGAACTCCAGCTCGCCGTGGACGAATTCCGCCAAGCCGTGGAGGGGTCGCCCGCGGATGCCGCTTTCCGAAGCCACCTCGCGCTTGCCCTCGACCGGACAGGCGACACGTCGGCCGCGGTCGTGGAATTGAAGACGCTTCTTCGGGCGACACCTTCGGCCGGGAATCAGAGCCGGATTCAGGAGTTGTTGCAGACGCTCGCAAGGTAGTTACACTGTTACCGATGACGAACCGTCGATGGTTCCTGCAATCGGCGGCGGGAGCGGCGGCCGCCGCGCAGGCTGCGGCTCAGACCGCGGAGACCGATCGCGCGTACTGGATCCGCACGCTGCAAAAGGTCGCGGAGCCGGTGCTCACCAACCTTGCCGCGGGCACGTTGAAGCGCAATATGCCCGTGGAATGCGTCACGGGCAACGTAGCGGACCGGCGCAAGTGCACGCACCTGGAGGCGCTCGGCCGTCTGCTGGCCGGGATCGCGCCGTGGCTGGAATCGGCTCTCGAAGCGGGGCCGGAGCGCGAGCTTCAGCAGCGATATCGCGATCTCGCGCGCGCCGCGATCGCGCAAGGCGCGGATCCCAAGTCGCCTGACTTCCTGAACTTCCATGAGGGCGCGCAGCCGCTGGTCGACGCGGCGTTTCTCGGCCAGGCGATTCTGCGCGCGCCGGTCGAGTTGTGGCAGAAGCTGGACGGCGGCGGGCAACGGAATCTCGCCGCCGGGCTGGCGTCTTCGCGCGTCATCACGCCGGGGTTCAACAACTGGATCCTGTTTTCGGCGACGGTGGAGGCGGCTCTCGCGGCGATGGGCGAGAAGTGGGACGGAATGCGCATCGAGTACGCCGTCCGGCAGCACCAGCAGTGGTATGCCGGCGATGGCGCATACGGCGACGGTCCGCAATTCCACTTCGATTACTACAACAGCTACGTCATTCAACCGATGCTGGTGGATGTGCTGCGCGCGATCGCGCCGCATGCGCGGACGTGGGACCGTTACCTGCCGGACACCATGGCGCGCGCCAAACGCTACGCGGCGGTGCAGGAGCGGCTGATTGCGCCCGACGGATCGTACCCGGCGATCGGACGGTCGATCGCGTACCGCTGCGGAGCGTTCCACCTGCTGGCGCAGATGGCGCTGCTCGGGAATATGCCGAAGGCGCGAGCGGCTCTGACGGCGGTGATTCGCCGCACCCTGGAGGCGCCGGGCACGTTCGACAGCGGCGGGTGGCTAACGGTCGGACTATGCGGCCATCAGCCGCACCTGGGCGAAAGCTACATCTCCACGGGGAGCCTCTATCTTTGCTCGACGGCGCTGCTGCCGCTGGGGTTGAAACGGTCCGACCCGTTCTGGAGCGCGCCCGGGGAAGATTGGACCGCGCGCCGCTTGTGGCGAGGAGAGGACGCGCCGGCCGACCACGCGCTGTAGCGGAGTCACACCAATGGCGGACGGCCGTTCTGAGACCAGGCGCCGGCTGGCGGATAATAAACAAAGTGGGGAAGTACTTCGTTCAAAATTTCGGCTGCCGGGCGACGCAGGCCGACGGGGCGGCGCTGGAATCGTTGCTGGCGGCCAAGGGCCTCGACGCGTCCGGGGAGCGGTCCGCCGCCGACCTCGTGGTCCTGAACACCTGCACCGTCACTTCGGCGGCCGATGACGACGTGCGGCAGACCATCCGCCGCGTCCACCGCGAGAATCCATCGGCGCGGATCCTGGTCACCGGCTGCTATGCGCAGCGGGCGCCTGCGGAACTCGCGGCGCTGCCCGGGGTGCAGTGGGTGGTCGGCAATTCGCACAAAACCGAGATCGCGAACCTGGTGACGCTCGGCGCGGAGAGCGCGCCGTATCACGGGAATATCCACGTCGGAGATATCTTCGCGCAGCACGACTTTCTTTCCGCGCCGGTGGAGGACGCGGCCGGCGATCGCACCCGCCCGAATCTGAAAATCCAGGACGGTTGCAATAATCGCTGCTCGTTTTGCATCATTCCGTTCGTCCGCGGGCGCAGCCGGAGCGCGCCGGTGGAGCAGGTGGTCGAACAGGTGCGGGGACTGGCGCGGCGGTATCGCGAGATCGTGCTCAGCGGCATCAACCTGGGGCGATGGGGCCGGGAGCCCGGAAGCCGGCTGCGACTCGCCGGCCTGATTCGCATTCTGCTCGCGGAGACGGAAGTCGAGCGTCTCCGGCTGAGCTCCGTCGAGCCGATGGATTTCTCGGACGACTTGCTCGGGCTGATGGCGGAGTCGCCGCGGATCGCCCGCCACGTGCATGCGCCGTTGCAGAGCGGCTGCGATCGGATCTTGCGCCGGATGCACCGCAAGTATCGCCCGCGGCATTATGCCGACCGGGTCCAGAAAGCGCGGCTGCTGATGGGTGACGCGGCGATCGGCGCGGACGTCATGGTGGGATTCCCGGGCGAGACCCCCGCGGATTTCGAGGAGAGCCGCCAGTTCATCGAAAGCCTGCCGTTTACGTACCTGCACGTCTTCACGTACTCGGAACGTCCCGGCACACCCGCCGCCGATCACGCGGGGAGCGTGCCGATGCCGGTTCGCCGAGAGCGCAATCGCATCCTCAGGGAACTGGCGGCCGCGAAGAACCTGGCCTTCCGG
>CAZSQK010000038.1:11971-67842 GCA_964608645.1 uncultured Solibacteraceae bacterium
AGCGCCTACATCTCCCTTCGGCCTTCCATGGCCTTCGATAACGTAACCTCGTCGGCGAACTCGAGGTCGCTCCCGACGGGGATTCCCATCCCGATCCGGCTCACGCGCACGCCGAGCGGCTTCAACAGGCGCGCCAGGTAGACCGCGGTGGCTTCGCCTTCGACGGTGGGGTTGGTCGCCACGATGACCTCCTCGACTTGGCCGGCGCCGATCCGCTCGACCAGTCCCTTCATCTTCAACGAATCGGGTCCGATCCCGCGCAGGGGCGAGAGGGCGCCGTGCAACACGTGGTACCGGCCGTTGAAATTGCGGGTGGTCTCGATCCCGATAATATTGTGCGGCTCTTCGACGACGCACACGACGCGGTCGTCGCGGTTCGAGTCGTTGCAGAAGAGACACAGCTCGCTATCGGTGATGTTGTTGCACATGCGGCAGAGGCCCAGCTTGTCCTTCACATCGAGGACGGCCTGCGCCAGATGCTCCGCGTCCTCGCGGCTCGCGCGTAGCACGTGAAAGGCGATGCGCTGGGCGGACTTCTGCCCGATGCCGGGGAGCCGTTTGAACTCGGCGATGAGCCGCGCCAGCGGCTCGGCTAGATCGGGCATGGGTTAGAACATACCGGGGGGCAGGCCCATGCCGCCGAGCATGCCGCCCATCTTCTGCTTGATTTCGGCTTCGACCTTTTTCATGGCTTCGCTGGCCGCGGCCAGGATCATATCCTGCAGCATCTCGACATCGCCCGCGACCTCGGGGTCGATCTTGACGGCGAGGAGGTTCTTCTGGCCGTCCATCTGGACGGAAACCATGCCGCCGCCGGCGGTGGCTTCCACCTTAATGAGCGCAATCTCCTGCTGCATCTTCTCCTGCATGCGCTGCGCCTGCTGCATCATCTGCTGCATGTTGCCGGGTAGTTTCACGGGTCTACTCCTTGAGATTTCGAACTTTACGGATTTCGCCGCCGAAGACTTCGCGGAAGCGCTGGACCTCGGGGTTGGAGAGCGCGCGGCCGGTGGCCTCGTCCTCGCCGGCGGCGGGTGGAGGCGGCGCCGCGGCCAGGGGAGCGGCTTGCGGTCCCGCCTCGCCGACGGTCACCTTGATGCGGTAAGGCTTCGGCGAAATCTGCTTCACCGCTTTCGTCAGATCGTCCGGCCGCAGCGCGAGTCTGTAGGCCGCGGAGGTGATGAATTGCAACTCGCCGCTGCTTTCGACGACGCGCGAATTCTCCACGGCGTCGGCCGTGAAGGGCATGCCGAGCTCCATCAAAGCGGTATGCAGCCGCTGACGCCAGTCGCCGGCCGCCATTGGTTCCGGAGCGGCTTCGACGGGGGACGGCGGAGGCTCGGGCGGGGGCTGCAGCGCCGCCTTTTTAGCGCGGTCCAACTCGAAGGGCGAGGGTTTGGCCGGGGCTGCCGGGGGAGCCGGCGCCAGGGCCGGCGGCGGCGGAGCGATTCGGGGAGCGGGCGGAGCGGCGCTCTTCATGCCGGCCAGCGCCTGTTCGATCGGCAGCAACCGGCCGGCGTGCACCAGCCGCACCAGGCCGATCTCCAGGTGAAAGCGCGGCTGCAGGGAATACTGCAGGTCGCGGAACAGGTCGAGCGAAAGTTGCAGGTAGCGCGTGAGATCCTCTTCGGAGAATTGCGCCGCGATGGCGGCGAGTTTCTCGCGCTGCGCCGCCGAGGCCGCGATCAGGCGGGTCTCGGCGCCGGCGATCCGCGCCACCAGCAGGTTGCGGAAGTAACGCGACAGCTCGCGGCTGAAGTGTTGCAGATTCTGCCCGTTGCGCTCCAGTTCGTCGACCACTTCGAGCATGCGCCGCGAATCGCCTTCCGCCAACGCCTGCGAGATCTTCTCCAGGGATTCGAGCGAAAACGCGCCGAGGAGCGCGCGGACATCCGCCGCCTGCAACCTGGCGCCGCAGCACGCGATCGCCTGATCGAGCGCCGAGAGCGAGTCGCGGACCGACCCCTCGCCCGCCTGCGCGAGGATGGCCAGCGCCTCGGCGTCGGCCTCGATCCCCTCCTCCTTGCAGATCCACGCCATGCGCGCCGTCAGGTCCTCGAAATCGACCGACCGGAAGCTGAAGTGCTGGCAGCGCGAGGCAATGGTCGCCGGGATTTTGTGCGCCTCGGTAGTGCACAGGACGAAAACGGCCCATGGCGGGGGCTCCTCGATTGTCTTGAGCAGCGCGTTGAACGCCTCATTGGTGATCTGGTGGGCCTCGTCGACGATAAAGATCTTGTATTTGTCGCGCGTCGGCTGGTAGCGCACGTTCTCGCGCAGCTCGCGCATTTCGTTGATGCCGCGGTTGGATGCGGCGTCGATTTCGATGACGTCCATGGCGCCGCTGCCGCTCGAGATTTCGAGGCAGCTCGCGCACTCCCCGCAGGGGGTGGCGGTGGGGCCGTGGATGCAGTTCAGGCACCGCGCCAGAATGCGCGCGATGGTCGTTTTCCCGGTGCCGCGCTGCCCGGAAAAGATATAGCCGTGGGCGATCCGGTTCTGGGCGATCGCGTTTTCCAGCGTAGTCTTGACGTGCTCCTGGTTGACCACGTCGTGAAACGTCTGAGGCCGGTATTTACGGGCGATGACCTGATACATGGGGAGGGTTATGCCAGGCCCCGGGGAATCCGCGGCACACGAACCGCACCGCTACCGTTGCTTCCTTCCGGACCTGGCGGGGTTTGCAGCCGTCCGTTGCACGGAGCCCGAGACCTGACAAGTATTCATCGTAGCATGCGCCCGCCGGAGGAATCCCGCGAGGAGGGGTTGAGGGCCAAGCCTCAAAAGTTGAACTGGTCGATATTCGCCTTGTTGAAGATCACCGGCTTTCCCAGAATCACCTGATCTGCTTGAATCTCGATCCTGCCGAGCGAGCCTGCCTCCAGCGAGGTGGCTCCGCGCGCCAGCCGGTTCTGGGCCAGCAGCGACCCTGCGTATACCGTCAAGTACCCTAGATTGTGCGTATTCCAGAGAACCACCGCTTGCACGATATCCTCGTGAACGTAGCGCTTGCACAGATTCGGCAGGGACAGGCCGATCACCTTCACATCCTTGCGGCCGGACTGTTTCACCGCTTCGGCGGATGCGGGCACGGCGGGGGCCGAGATATCCATGATGAGGTTCACGTCGGGGTAAACCTTCATCACGGTCTGCGTCTCGGAAAACGCCTTGTCGCGATCGTCGTCGCTGGGACGGATGGTGAGGAGTTTCAGGCCGGGGTAGCGGTCGGCGAGGCGGCGCTTGATGTTGTCGATCCACAGGTTTTGATTCGCCGCGCTCAGGGCGCCGGTGATGACCACGAACTTGCCCTTATTGTTGAGCAGGCGGGCGGCCTCGTCGGTGAGGGTGAAGCCGATGCCTTCCGGGGTGGCCTGATTGATAAAGAAGTCGCGGGCGTCGGGGGCGGCGTCGGCGTCCCACGTCACCACCTTGATGCCGCGTTCGCGGGCCTTGCGCAGCACCGTCGAGATGCCTGCCTGGTTTTCTACCGCGACCGCAATGACGTCCACTTTCCGCGTGATCCAGCTCTCCACCACCTCGTTCTGCTTGGCGGGGTCGAGGCCGGTGGGGCCGTCCCAGATCAGCTCGACTCCGAGCTCGCGGGCGGCGTCTTCCGCGCCGGCGCGGCAACTGACGAAGTAGGGGTCGCCCTTCGCCTTCGGCATGACCGCGATGACCGCGCGATGCCCGTTCGTGGCCGGCGCGGCGGTTGCCGGCGTCCCCGGCTGGAGCGATCGAACCAGCCACACATTGGTGGCGGCCACAATCAGGGAACCGCCGAGAATCACCGAGCACAAGACTGCGAGTTGCGTGTTTCGCATGGGGGGATCTTCCTCCAGTAGGGGTTCCGCGCCGCGCGTGCGGGCGCGGCCTAGCGCGATCGAGAGAATCAGAACGGCGCCGGTGAGGACGCCGGTCATTTCCGACGGCAGCGCCGCGAGCCGCAGGCCGTTTTGCAGCACCGAGATCGAAAAGAGGCCGAGCAGCGTGCCCCAGACCGTGCCGCGGCCGCCGAACACCGAGGTGCCGCCGAGCACCACCGCGGTGATCGCGGCCAGCTCGTACCCAGTGCCCGCATCCGACTTCGCCTGGCCGAGATGCGCCACATAGATAATCGCCGCGATACTGGCGACCACGCCGGAGAGGACATACACCAGGGCGATGCGCCGGCGCACCGGGATGCCGGCGTAGCGCGCGCCCGCGCCGCTAAACCCGATCGCGTAGAGCGTCCGTCCGATCGCGGAGCGGTGCAACAGCACGGCATATCCGGCCAGCGCCAGCAGGAAGAGCGGAAACTGCACGGGGATCGCCCCGCCGAGGTAGCCCTGCCCGAGCTGCAGGAACGATCGCGGGAAGCCGCTGTAGTTCACCGCGCCATGAGTGATGCCCTCGGCGACGCCGCGGAACATGGAGAACGACCCGAGGGTGACGATGATCGGCGGGATGTCGAGCCGTGTGATCAACATCGCATTGAGGGTTCCGCCGAGGAATCCGAGGAGGATCGCGAGGCCGGCGGCGGCGGCGATCGGCAGGCCGCCATCGCGCCAGGCGGCGCCGAAAGCGACAGCCGCCAGGCCCATCATCGAGCCCACCGAGAGATCGATTCCGCCGGTGATCATGACGGGGGTCAGGGCGAGCGCCAGCAAGCCGAGCTCGACGCTCAGGCGCACCACTTCGAAGAAATTGGCCAGGGTGAAGAAGCTCGGCGCCAGGGTGGAGAAACCGGCGATCTCCAGCGCCAGCGCCAGCAGCAGAATCCACTCGCCGTTGGGGAAGGCGCGGGACTGCCAGGTCCTACGCTCGCTGAGCGGCAAGGATGCCTGCATATTTCTCCGCACGGCCGCGCAGCGCGTCGATGGCGACGGCGGCCAGAATAATGGCGCCCTGGAGGGCGCGCTCCCAATAAGGGCTGATGCCGAGGAAGGTGAGCGCCGGGCCGACCATTCCCAGCAGGATGACGCCGAGCAGGGCTCCCACCACCGTGCCGCGTCCGCCCGCGACGGCCACGCCGCCGACGATCACCGCCGCGATCACCTGCATCTCCATGCCGATCCCGGCGTTGCTCGGGATTTGATTGAAGCGCACCGCATTGAACAGGGCGGCGCACCCGGTGAGCGCGCCGGTCAGGGTGAAAACCCAGAACACGATGCGCGACGGCTCGATGCCGGCGAGCCGGGCGCCCTCGGGGTTCGATCCGGTCGCGTATACGGCGCGGCCCGCCGCCAGATAGCGCAGCGCCCAACCGGCGGCGGCGCAGAGCAGCGCCGCCGCGCCGATGGTGATCGCCTGGCTGGCGGTTTGCGATCGGCCGAAGCTCTGGAAGTCGGGCGGCAGATCCTGCACCCAGGCGCCTTGGGTGATCCAGCGCAGCCCGTCGCGGAGTCCGACCATGGCCGCCAGCGTCACTACGATCGACGGAATCTTCAGCCGGGCAATCAGCGCGCCATTCAACGCGCCCAACAGGGCGCCCGCCAGACAGGCCGCCGCGCCGGCCACGAGGACGTTGGCTCCCGCCTTCGCCGTGACCCCCGCGATCACGCTGCAAATCGCGAACTGCGAGCCGACCGAGATATCGATCTGGCCGGTCAGGATCACGAGGGTCATACCGAGGGCCACGATCAGCACCGGCATATTCGCCATCAGCAGGTCGCGAAGGTTGCCCGGCGTAAAGAAACCGGGCGCGACGAAGGCCAGCACGCCGGCGAGGAGCAGGATCGCGATGACCAGCGAGATTTCGCGCGTGTGGCGGGTCATTGCGGGTGCTCCGAGCCGAGGGCGAGGGCCAGGATGCGGGCTTGCGTGGCTTCGTGGCGCGACAACACGCCGGCTACGCGGCCGAGGTGCATCACGGCGATGCGGTCGCTCATGCCGAGGATTTCGGGCAGCTCCGACGAGATCATGACGATCGCGACGCCCTGTTCGGCGAGGTCGACCATGAGGCTGTGGATCTCGGACTTGGAGCCGACGTCCACGCCCTGCGTCGGCTCGTCGAGGATGAGGACGGAGGGCCGGATGGCGAGCCACCGCGCCAAGGCGACCTTCTGCTGGTTGCCGCCGGAAAGCGAGCCTGCCTCCGCATATAGGGACGGGGTCTTGATTTGCAGCCGCTTGACGTAATCGCGAGCGAGGGCGCGTTCGAGGCGGGCGTCGATCATCCCGCGGCGCGAGACGGCGCCGAGGTTCGCGAGACAGGTATTGGCGGCGATCGGCATTTCCAGCACGACGCCGTGCTGCCGCCGGTCCTCGGGGACATAGCCGATGCCGAGCCGGATGGCGGCGGCGGGGGAAGCGATGCGCACCGGCTGTCCGCGCAGCAGGATTTCGCCGGCCGCGGGCGCGAGGCCGAACAGCGCCTCCGCGAACTCCGTCCGGCCCGATCCGACCAGCCCCGCGATGCCGAGGATTTCGCCCGCGCGCACCGAGAGTGACACACCGCGAAGGCCGCGCGTTTCCAGAACGACTTCCCCGGCCGGCACGGCGCGTTTCGGGAAAATGGCGGAGATCTCGCGCCCGACCATCAAACGGATCAACTCCGCGCGATCGACTTCCTTGATGGAGCGCGTGGCGATCGATTGGCCGTCGCGGAGGACCGTCACGCGATCGGCGATGGCCGCAATCTCCTCCAATCGATGCGAGATGTAAATGACGCCGACCCCTTCCGCGCGCAGGGTCCCCACGATGCGGAACAATGCCTCGACTTCGGGCTCGGTGAGCGAGGCCGTGGGTTCGTCGAGGATGAGCGCCTTGGCATTGGCTCCGATCGCCTTGGCGATTTCGACGATCTGCTGCTCGGGCATGCTGAGGGTGGCGACCAGGCGGCCCGGGCGGATCTCGCAACCGGCGCGCGCGAGAAGCTCGCGGGCGCGGGTTTCGCGCGCCTTCCAGTCCACTTTGCGCCAGAAGCCCCCGGATTCGAGGGAAAGGGCGATGTTTTCGGCGACCGTCAGGTCGGGGAAGAGGGAGGGCTGTTGATAGACGGCCGCGACGCCGAGCGAACGCGCGATGGCGGGGCTGTTGTGAGTGACGGTATGGCCGCCGATCGTCAGCATTCCCGAGTCGGGCGTGACCGCGCCGGTGATGACTTTGATGAGCGTCGATTTGCCGGCGCCGTTTTCCCCGATGAGCGCATGCACCTCGCCGGGGAGGAGCTCGAACGACACGGCCTTGAGCGCGTGCACACCAGCATAGGACTTGCTGATGCCGACCGCCCGGAGAATGGACATGGACCTTCTATTATGCCCCGGCCGTGCGGCGTGCAAGCCGGCACAACCGCGTGCTCGCGTTCGGAGCCGGAGCGGCTGGCCGGCGTAGGCTACGAGCGCAGGCGGAAACGCAGAAAGAAGTTCAAGCCCGCGGGCCGCTCACCATATGCCGCGCGGAGGTCCGAGGGCACGGAGTACGCCGTGATATTCACGCCGATGCCTGTCTGCACATGGTTGAACACTCCGATATCGCGCGTGTAACCCGCCGTGTAGGCCCCCACGCGATGCACACCGGGCACGAACAACTCGTCCTTGTCCACGAGCTCGAAGCGTCCCGTGATCCAGTTCCGCCGGGCAAGGGACCATACCGTCTCAGCCAGGACCGAGTTCAGGTCGCGATTGCGTCCAAACACCAGGCTCGACGACCAGTTCCCGCGCGTGTAATGCGCCGACGCCGTGGTGCGGACGACCGTCCCTTCGTGCGTGTGCTCGGGGTCGGCGAGGCGGCCCTGCGAGACCTGAAACATCCAGTTGCCGGTGGGCATCACGGAGAATCGCGTCGACCACGAGTCGATGCCGCCCCAGTTGATGGTCCAGCGGTTCTCGCCGGGTTCGGCGCCATGGAACCCGCTCACCTCCAGGCGGAATTCGCGATAGCGAACGGCGCCGGTGACCACATTCGTCGCGATGTGGGTGGAATCCTGCCAGTGGTGGCTGATCGGCGCCTGGGGCAGTTCGGCGGCGGAGGCGCGATGCGGGTACGCCACGGGCCCGAGCGCGGGATCGCCGACCGGCGCATAGTATGCCTGGAGCACGGCCGAACCCACGGGCCGCGCATAGTGGATGCCGAGATCCATGACGAAATTGTGCGGATGCTGACCGTCGACGATGGGGCGGCCGTACGCGGTCTCGCCGGTCTGGAAGAGCAGCGGGTACCTCCGGCCGGCGACAGTGAGCGGTTCCAGACTGAGCATCGTGTCGAACATCACGCTGCCGCGGCCCACGCCATGTTCGGCTCCGAACATGAGCATGTTGGCGGAGTACAGTTTGTCGCCGCCGCGCGGTCCGGTTTGTTGCGTATCGACCACGAAGGCGTCCCCCATGAACATCAGGTTCCACGAACCGGCCATGTCCATGACCATCGGCATCTGCCAGGAGGAAGGGTTCAGGCTGGTGCCGGATGCCTGGTTCATCAGCAGGTTGCCCGCGAAATTGGAGTGATGGTGGTGTTCCTGCGCCAGCGCAGGCGCGGCCAGGAGAAGCAGCAGTGTCTTTGGGATCATGAGGGTGGACGGTCTAGGTTTATTGTACGCCGCGACTGGAGTAAGCTGAGGACGGAGCAGAGCATGCTTACCGCAAATCAAACCAAGGTCGAATGGAACGCCGAGAAGAAGCAGTGGCAGGTGGTGATTCAGGTGGGCGCCGAGGTCATTCGCCGTCCATGCCCCAATCAACCGGCGGGCGCCGCGGACTCCGATCTGAGGTCGCTCGCCGTGACGACGGCCAAGGATGAGGGGTACGACGTCTCCCCGGACGCCGTCTCAGTCGTGCGCTAGGAATCGGGTCACGATCGGATTGACGATTTCCGGATGTTCGTAGTGCGGGACGTGGGCGGCGTCCTCGATGACGTGAAGCTCGGCTTGCGGAATCGCGGCGCGGACGGTCTCGCTTAACTCGATCGGCGTGTCCTTATCGCCGCGGCCCCAGATCAGCAAGACACGCTTGCCGCTTTTGCCGAGCGCGTCGAAATCCGCGGTGGTGTTCGTCGAGACGTAATTGCGGAGCGTCTGCAGCAGCGCATAGCGGAAGCCGCGGTAGCGCATCTGGGCGTAGTAGGGGTCGAGGTAGTGCGGGTAGCGCTCGGGGTGAACGAAGTCCCGCCATTGCGCTTTCGCGAGTCCCGGGGCGATGGTGACGGCCATGTTGTACTCACCCAAGAGGGGCGCGCGCAGGGCCCACGGTCCGCGATTGCCGGTGAAGTATCCGGGGTCGAACAGCATGACATGCCGCACGCGATCGGGATGGCGAACGGCGAATGTCACGGCAATGGGCCCTCCCATGGAAATGCCGCCCACATCGACTTGGCGAATCCCGAGCCCGTCGAGGAGGTCGAGCGCCTGCTGGTCGAAGAAGTTCCCGTCGTACCTGGCTACGGGGCGGTCGGAGAGTCCGCGGCCGAAGAGGTCATATCGCAGAACGCGAAAGTCTTCCCGGGTGAGGGCGTCGAAGGTGGGATCCCAGATGTTGTACGGAGTGGAAAAGCCATTGATGAGGAGAATGACGCGGCCGCCGCGAGCGCCTGCGAACTGATAGTGGGTGACGCCGCCGGAGAGGCGGATGAACTGGCCGTTCGGCGCTTTTTGACGGGCGGCGTCGTCGAGAGGCGAGGTTTCCCGGTCCGCCGAGAAGTAGCGGAGTGTGGGAAAAGCGATGAACAACGCGGCCGGAAAGAGGACGATGGCGGCCGCCGCCGCGGGAGTTTTCACCGTTCCAGCGTAGCGCGATGCCGCGAATGCCGGCATTCCAAGCCGGAGGCTTATTTCAGGGATTTCAGCGCTTCTTCGTAGATGGCGTACGCGGATGCCGGGGGGGTGCGGTCCGCGCTCTGCGCGACTTGCATGGCGGTGGTCAGTTGCGCGACCACCTGCGTCAGCCCGGCGGCTCGCGCGCGCTCGATGGCCTTCATGCATTGCATGCTCAGGTCGAATTGCTTCGTCAACTCGGCCGGGGCCGCGGTGGACCGCGGGTCCATCTTCACGACTAATGGCTGGGTATAAGTCTTGCCGCCGACGGTGAGCTTCACCTGATAGGTTCCCGGCAACACCAGCGGGCCATCCCTATATCGGAGATCCCAGACGAAGCGATTCATCCCCGCGTGCGTGGTCAGACGGACCGGCGGCGCGATCCAAATTTCGGCGATCGCCTCCTGTCTCCGGCCCGTTGTCCTGGTCTCGTCCTTGCTGGAGTACGTGCGCACGCCGGCGATCTCCAGCGTCGCTTCGGCGGCCGCCGACTTCAGGTAGTAATCGATCACCGCGCCGGAGGGCGGATTTTGCGCCTGCGGCTCCTCGGGCGGGATGGGTGTTCCGGAAAACGGCTCCGGGTTCAGGCGGATTGCCACCGCGGGTTTGTACAGGACGAGTTCCTCGCCGGCGTCGGCTTGCCGCAGCGGCGTAATGTTGTCGAGTATCCAGAAGCCGCGTCCGTGGGTCGCGATCACGAGGTCGTCTCCATGCACTTCGAGATCGCGCACCGAGACCGTGGGCAGATTCAATTGCAGCGGCTGCCAGTGATCGCCATCGTCGAACGACACGGCGACGCCCAACTCGGTGGCGGCATATAACATGCCCTTGCGCGCCGGATCCTCGCGAATCCCATTCACGTAGGCGGGCTCGGACAGTCCGGCGGTGATCAAGGTCCACGACCTGCCGGAATCGCGCGTTCGATAGATGTACGGCTTGTAGTCTTCGCGGCGATGCCGGTCGACCGTGGCCCATGCCTCGGCGGCGTCGAAGTGCGACGCCTCGATCTGCGTCACGCGGCTCCAGTCCGGGAGCCCTGGAGGCGTGACATTCCGCCAGTTAGTTCCACCGTTTTGCGTGACATGCAGAAGGCCGGTGTCGCTCCCCACCCAGATCACGCCGGACGTTATCGGCGACGGCGCAACGGCATAGATCACTCCGTAGCCGAGCGCGCGGGCGTTCTCCGGCGTGACCGGGGCGCTCGGGGCGGTCTTGTCGCGGCGCGTGTCGCCGGTGAGGTCGGGGCTGATCTCCTTCCAGGACAGGCCTCCGTCGAGGGTCTTGAGGAGCACCTGCGCCCCGTAGTACAACGCATTGGTCTCAGTCGGGGATACGACCAGCGGCGCGGTCCAGGGAAAGCGGTACTTTTGAAGCGAGATGTTGCCGAGCGGTCCGCCGCTGCGCACCGGCCACGGCGCGATGTTCTGCGCCTGGCTGGTGCGCCGGTCGAATCGCACGAGACTGCCGGTGGTGTTGCCGGCGTACACGATATTGTCGTCCTGCGGATCCATGGCGATATAACCGGCCTCGCCGCCGCCGACGGTGAACCAGTCGCGGGGCCCGATGGTTCCGCGGTCGGTTCGGCTTGCCACGCACGCGGAGCCGCTATCCTGCTGGGAGCCGCAGACGGTGTACGGGAAGCGGCGGTCGGTGATGACGTGGTAGATCTGTGCGGTGGGCTGGTTGTACCATGAACTCCACGTCGCTCCACCGTCGAGGCTGATGTTGGTCCCCTGGTCGGAGCCGAGGATCATGCGCCGCGGCTCGGCGGGATCGACCCACAGCCTCTGGTAGTCGTCGCCGCCGGGCGCGCCTTTGAGGATGGTGAAGGAGGCGCCGCCATTCGTCGAGCGATACAGCGCCACATTCGGGGCATAGACGACGTCGGGATTCTTCGGATCGACGGCGATCGTGCCGAAATACCAGGCGCGGCTGGTGATGCGCGTCTCGGGGCCGGGGCGCGTCCAGTTCGCGCCGCCATCGTCGGAGCGGTACAGACCGCCCTCGCTCTGCGCATCCAGCAGCAGGTAGACGCGCCGCCCGCCGGGCGCGACTGCCACACCGGACCGGCGCCACATGGACGACGGCAGCCCGTGACCGGCGATCTGCGTCCAACGATCGCCGCCGTCGGTGGTTCTCCAGAGGCCGCTGCCCGGTCCTTCGATCGGGCCGTACTGGCTCCAGGGCGGACGATGGGCGTTCCACATAGTCGCAAAGATCACTTTGGGATTCGCAGGGTCCCATGCCAGGTCTACGGCGCCGGTGTCCGGGGTCGTGAACAGAACTTTCTGCCACGTGCGCCCGCCATCGGTAGTTCGGAAGACACCGCGCTCGGGATTCGGCCCATAGACATGGCCGAGGGCTGCCACGTACACGACGTTGGGATTCTTCGGGTCGATGAGGATCCTGGCGATCTGGCGCGTATCGCGGAGCCCGATGTTGGACCACGTTTTGCCCGCATCGGACGACTTGTAGACGCCATCGCCGAAGCCGATCTGCGACCGGATGTCGGTTTCGCCCGTGCCCACATAAATGATGCTGGGGTCCGAGGGAGCGACGGCAATCGCGCCGATGGACGCGATCTTTTGTCCGTCGAAGACCGGCATCCAGGTGGTCCCGGCGTTGGTCGTCTTCCAGACGCCGCCGCCGACCGATCCGAAATAGAAGGTCGCGGGGTCTCCAGGCACGCCGCTGACCGCGTCGACGCGTCCGCCGCGGAACGGCCCGATGTTGCGCCAGCGGAGGGCATTGAAGCGGTCGGGAGACGCGGCAGAAGCGGCAAACGAACAGAGCAGTAGGGCGAACGAGATCCTGCGCATGGGAAATATCTTACCGTGCGGCAGGAATCGCTACGGGAGGAAGTGTCTGAACGCAGCGTCGATCCGGCGCCGCATCGAGATGAGCGCAGGATTCAGACACTACCTACAGGATGCGCACGGTCTTCACGTTGATAAACTCGCGGATGCCGTAGGCGCTGAGCTCGCGCCCGTACCCGGAGCGCTTCACGCCGCCGAACGGCAGGCGCGCGTCGGACGCGACCATGCCATTGATGAAGACCATGCCCGCCTCGATCTCGCCGATGAATCGCTGTTGTTCCGACTGGTCCGCGGTCCAGGCGCTCGCGCCCAGTCCGAAGCCGGTGTCATTCGCCAGCCGCACCGCGTGGCTGACGCCGTCCACGCGGAACAGGACCGCGACCGGTCCGAACAACTCCTCGCCGTATGCCGGGGAGTCGACCGGCGCATCGGCGAGCACGGTGGGCTCGTAGTAATTGCCGGGGCGATCGAGACGGCGTCCGCCCGTCAGCAGGCGGGCGCCCATCGCGACGGACCGCCGCACCTGCGCGTCGAGGCCATCGACAATATCCGGCGTCGCCAGCGGGCCGACCTGGGTTGTCTCATCGAGAGGATCTCCCACACGCAGCGCCTGCATGGCCGCCACAAAGCGGCGCTCGAATTCGGCAGCAACGCGCTCGTCCACAATAAACCGCTTGGCTGCGATGCACGATTGTCCGTTGTTGATCGTGCGCGCCTCGACCGCCGTGCGGACCGCGCGATCGAGATCGGCGCTCGGCATGACGATGAAGGGATCGCTGCCGCCGAGCTCGAGCACGGTCTTTTTGAGCTGTCTGCCGGCCTGGCTGGCGACCTGCGCGCCCGCCGCCTCGCTGCCGGTGAGCGACGCCGCTTTTACGCGGGGATCGTCGAGGACGCGGGCGACCTGCGACGAGCCGATGAGAAGCGTCTGAAAGACGTCCCCGGGGAATCCCGCCCGGCGGACGACGTCTTCAATGGCGAGGGCGCATTGCGGGACGTTGGACGCATGCTTGAGGAGGCAGACATTGCCCGCCATCAACGCCGGCGCGGCAAAGCGGAAGACCTGCCAAAAGGGGAAGTTCCAAGGCATCACCGCCAGCACCGGGCCGATCGGCTGGTAGCGGATGAAACTGCGGCCGGCGCCCATTTCGACCGGTTCTTCGGCCAGCAGGCTCTCGCCGTGTTCGACGTAGTAGCGGCAGGCGGTAGCGCACTTGGCCGCTTCGGCGCGCGCGGCGCCGATGGGCTTGCCCATCTCGAGCGTCATCAGGCGGCCGAGACGATCCTGCTCACTGTCGAGGATGCCGGCCGCGGCGGTGAGCCAGCGCTTGCGGTCCGCGAACGAGGTCGCGCGATAGGTCTGGTATGCCGCGTCCGCGCGCGCCAGCCGATCGTCGAGCTCCTCGCCGGTAAGAGGATCGAACGTGCGTAGGGTTTCCCCGGTGGCGGGGTTGATGGATGCGATCATGACCTCTATTGTGAGGTCACTGCGCGTTTACTGGTTCGGAACTCGTAGCGCTCGACGGAGACGGCGCAGCGGTTGCCTTCCACTCGCACCACACAGCCGGCCGTAACGAGCTGAAGCGGCACCACGCCGTTCAACTGGGCGGGCCAGTCGATCAGGAGTTCGATGGGATCGCCGACCTTTAACTCGTGCTCGGCTTCCAGCCAGACGCCGTTACTGCTGGCATCGACCGCACGGCCGCTGGCGATCTGTCCAATGGATGCGCCGTAGAGAAACCGGTAGCGCACCGGACGCTCGATCGCGAAACGTTTCTTGGCGCGCCGTTCAACGACTGGTGTGGACATGTCCGCTCCGTGGACTTGCATGGGATGATTGTCGCTTATGGCCCGCCACCTCCACAAGGTACTTTGGATTTGGTACCCACATCGGGTACACTGTCCCAATGTCCGGTCAATCCCTGGGTCCACAAGCTATCGAGGCGGCTCTTCATGCGTTTACCTTACCCCCCGCTCCCCTATCGGTGCGGCATGAAGGGAACGGCATCTTGTTCCGTTTCGCAGACCCGTGCCGGGCGCGTAAGGTCTTACAGGATCGGGAGTTGTTCCGGCAGGGCCCATTGGGGGTGCTGCACGGCAAGCAGGTCGGGGGACTCGACACGGAATTCCGCTCGAAGCGGACGGGACCGGAATACAGCCTCCACGTGGTCCTGGGGCGGGGCGGGCTGGTTTTCGCGGACCTCGACCGCTTCAACCCGTACCAGAACCCGACCAGTTTAGTACTGCATGGAGCTTTGGAGCTAATCCCGCATCTTGCCAAAAAGATAGTATCGTTTTCGAGCGTGCGCCGCGCATTTCGCCGCGTAAGTCAGGCGGAAACATCTATTAACTAGGTAGTCTCACGCGATCTCGCCTACCTTTCGAACCTCCAGCACCAGGTCTCCATCGCCATCCACGAAGAACGCCGGGGCGAAACGCTTCCCCCAGAGGATTTCGTCGTGGCGGTAGGAGTGGCGCGCCAGCACCGTCTGACTGAAGGTGTCGTCGTAGCCCTTGATGAGGATCAGGACCTCGGCCTGCAGACGGCGCAGATCGTCCTGGGTCTTGCCGTAGAGGGGGCTCTCGGTGTCGATCGGGTGGACGATCGTCCAGGTCAGGGGGAAGAAGATGACTTTTTCGCGCTCCAGCTTGAGCAGTTCGTAGGTGCGCTTGGGGTTGCCGTCTCTCATCTCGACCGTCATCAGCATGGTGCGCGCCTCCATCTCCATAAGGGAATTCTTGCGCCGGTTGACCACGCGATACTGCAGGCTCGTGCCGTCCTGATAGGAGGTGAGGAGCATATTCTCGCTAAACCCGATGCGCGCCGATGGCCGCGACACGCGCCCGAACAGCAGACCGGTCGCAACGGCGAACCCCAACACGCCGGTGAGCGATTCCAGGGTGGCGACGATATTCGCTCCGATTCCCTTGGGCGAAATGCTGCCATACCCGACCGTCGTCAGGGTATGGGCGCTAAAGAAGAACGCATTCGCGAAGCGCGCGGCGGCGGTGGGCGCGTCGGCGCCCTGCAACTGGTCGGTCCCCACGGAATAGTACAGCGACGCGAAAACCGTATTGACGACCACAAACGCGGCGAAGAGCACCGCCAGAAACGGCGCCCATCCCATATTGATGAGATGGAGGTAGGGATGAAAATCGCGCCATGTCTGTCCCCGCCGGTGGACATTGAAACTCCCATCCGTATTGATAATGCGGCTGACGGGCGCGGAAAACTGCTGTGTAATCCCCGGATCGAAGCTCGGTTTCTGCATCCAAACAGCTTAATCGGGGCGGAGGGCCGGGGGCCAGCGCACGGTGGCGCCGGGGCGGTGTTGTCCCGCACACGGGGCTCAGGATTGCTCGAACAACAGAGCTATGCGAGCTGTTGCCGGAGTATTCCATTCCCGGGAAGACGCGCAGCGCGGCTATTCGGAATTGCGTCGCGCCGGCTACTATCCCGACGACATCAACCTTCTTGCTCCCGGCGCGTCCGAGGAGCAGGTGCATTCCGTTCCGGTCTCGGAGACCGAGCAGCCCGGCGTCGGCAAGGCGATCGGTGGCGTCGTCGGGGCGGCACTCGGGATGGCGGGCGGCTTCGAATTGGGGGTGGGCGTCACCGCCCTGCTCCCGGGAGTCGGGCCGGTGTTGGCCATCGGGCTGGCCGGCATGGCTCTGCTTGGCGCGGGCGGGGCGTTCACGGGCGCCGCTCTTGGCGCCAAGGCCGACCAGGACTCCACGGAGGGCCTGCCTGCCGATGAGATCTTCTTCTATGAAGACGCCTTACGGCAAGGTCGAACGGTCATCATCGTGATGGCCAATGGCGCCACGGAGGCGCAGCGCGCTCAGGAGATTCTGGCCGAAGCCGGCGCGGAGAGCCTCGACGCGGCGCGGCATGCCTGGTGGATCGGGATCCGCGACGCGGAGTCCGAACATTATCGCGCCCTGGGGCACAATTTCGAGAAAGACCACGACGTGTACCGGCGTGGTTTCGAAGCGGCGCTGCGCCCCTCCGTCCGCGGGATGTCGTACGCCGAAGCGTCGCCGCACCTCAAGAGCGACTATCCGGACGTGTGGGAAAGCGACGCGTTTCGGACAGGGTACGCGCGCGGCCGGCAATATCAGGAGCGGGGCTGGATGGCGCTGCGCTAAGCAGCGCCGCGGCGCATCCAGACGATATATCCCGCGCGCACCGAGGCGACCCAGATCACTGCCGCGGCATATCCGGCGAGGACATCGCTCGGGTAATGCACGCCCAGGTAAATCCGGGATAGCCCAATGAGCAGAGTGGCGACCGCGGCGGCGGCCCAAATCGCCGCCCGCCGGGCGCGCGACTTCATGCGAACCGTGAGGATCGCGGCCAGCACTCCGAAGAGGCACGCGGAAAGCATCGAGTGGCCGCTCGGGAAGCTGTAGGAACCGGGGGCGGTCAAGCCGAAGAACACTTCCGGTCTCGTCCTGCGGAACAGGAGTTTCAGGACAAAGTCGAGAGCTTCCCCGCCGGCCGCCGCCACCGCGAAGAGGATTGCGGCGCGTCTCCTTCCGGCCGCCGCCAGGCGCCAGACCACGAAGCCGCCGAACGGAACGAGGAACATCTCGGAGCCGAACTGCGTGACGATGCGAAAGAACCAGGTCAGCCCCGGCGATGCCAGGCGGTGTAGCCCGTCGCGGACAAGCGCGTCGAAACGGATGGTCTCGTGATGGAAGACCTGGCCGGCCAGCCAGACGAACACCGCGAGCGCCGCCGCCGCGCCGGCGAACCCCGCAATCAGATCCCAGTGATGTTTTCGCACCTCTTTTCAATTTACCTGCGGCGGTCCGATTCGGGCGTGCGGCGGCGCACCAGCGGGCGCCCTGCGAGTACAATGGTCATTCCCGCTATGCGATTGGCTCCGTTTCTCTTATTTGTCTGCGCCCTCAGTCTGCCGGCGCAAACGCCGCTCGGCACCGTTACAGGTCTTGCCACCGACCCGTCCGGCGCGGCGGTCCCCAACGCTTCCATTACCCTGAGCAGCGAAGCCACCGGCGTGCAGCGCACCGCGGCAACCAATGCCGCCGGCGCATATTCGTTTCCAGACCTTCCGCCCGCCACCTATCTCCTCAAAGCCGAGGCGAAAGGCTTTCGGCCCATCGAAACCCGGCCCTTCGCCCTGGACGCCTACCGCACGGTCCGTCAGGATCTCCATTTCGAACTGGCCACCGCGACTTCCGAAGTCGTAGTCACGGATGCCGCGCCGGCGGCCATTCAGATCGAGTCGCCATCGGTGGGATCGAGCATGACGGGACGGGAAATCATCGAGCTTCCGACCAATTTGCGGAGCGTGGCGAAGAACTCCGGCGATTCGGGACTGATCTCGTCGATAATGCCCCTGACGGTGCCCGGAGTCGTGCAAGTCGGCAATGGCGCCAAGTGGCTCACGCCGGGGGCCGGGGCGGCCAGCATGAAGGTGAAGGTGGACGGGATCGAGACGACTTTCGCGAACTTCGGCAGTCCGGACAACGTTTCGCAGCCTTCGGTGGAGGCGATTCAGGAGTTCGCCGCCAATATCCTCACTACGCGCGCGGAATTCGGGGGCATGGGCACGATCACGAGCGTCACCAAGTCGGGCGCGAACCGGTTTCACGGGAACGTCTTCTGGTATGTGCGCAACAGCGCGTTCGACGCGCGCAACGCCTACTCGATCGGGAAGCCCTTTCAGAACCTGCACACCTACGGTGGAACGATCGGCGGCCCGATTCAGAAAGACAAGACTTTCGTTTTCGCCGATTTCGACGGCATGCGCGGCGTGGCCGCCTATGGATTCGCGCCAAATGTGCCCACTTTGGCCATGAGACAGGGCGATTTCAGCGCATTTTCCGCGATTCGCAACCCTTTTACGAGCCAGAATTTCACCGGAAACGTGATTCCGGCGGCGCTGCTCAGCCCGCAGGCGCTGGCGGCGCAAAGGCTTCTGTTTCCGCTGCCGAACTTCGGACCGCCGAGCCTGAGCGCGGCGAACTACCGGGCTTCGTTCAGCGGACCGGAGACGCATCGCACCGAGGAGATCAAGCTCGACCATAACTTCAGCAGCCGGCAGACCGCGTTCCTCCGCTACGAGAATCGCAAGGACGATTACCACATCCCGGGCGCCCGCTCGGCTCTGCCGCCGACCACGGCCGGCACGTCCGACAACATCCGGCGCGTCAATTTCTGGACGTTCGGCCATGTCTCCACTCTGCGGGCGAACCTGATCAACGAGTTTCGCGCCGGGGTCGTCATTCTGGTCTCGGCCAGCAGCGGCGAGCTCAACGGGCAGGCGTTGATGGATCAGATGGGAATTCAGGGATTGCCCAATCGCGGCAAAACCAGCAGCCAGCCGTACTTCAACATCTCCGGCATCACCGCGAACAGCATCAATCTCCTGAACCCCGTCAATGACGGCCACGCGCAGTTCGCCGACAACCTGAGCTGGATCCATGGCAGGCACTCGATGAAGTTCGGCGTCGAGGAGTTGAGCTGGTTCGACAACCGGTTCCAACCGAATTCCTCGGGCAATCCGATTCTGGGCACGTACACCTTCAGCACCAGGTTCACGGGCAATGCGTACGCCGATTTCCTGCTCGGTCTTCCCAACCAGGTGACGCGGATGGAGCCGTACCGTCCGCAGTACGTCCGTTTCCGCGACTGGAGCTTCTATGGGCAGGACGATTTCAAAGTCACGCCGCGCCTGACGTTGATGTACGGATTGCGGTATGAATACAACGGCCCCGCCCACACCCTCGACGACAATATCTTCTCGTTCGACCTGGCGACCGGCCGAATCGTGCTTCCGAGCGACCAGGCACGGCGGTCGATCACCCCGCTTTTGCCCACGACGATCCCGTTCGAGACGGCCAGCGACTTCGGAACGGGCAGTTCGTTGCGCCGGCCGGACAAGAACAATTTCGCACCGCGTTTCGGATTCTCTTACGGTCTCGGAAATCACGGCCGCACCGTGTTGCGCGGCGGATGGGGCATCTACTACTCGCATTACTCGGGAAACATTCCGGTGACGCAATCGGCGGGGCCGTTCTCCGCGACCACGGTGAGCACCAATAACATCGTCAACGGCCAGGCGGTGTTCACGCTGGCCGCGCCATTCGCGACGCCGGGCGCGCCGGGCACGCTGGCGCTCGCCGGGATCGCGCCGCACCTGCTGAACAGCTATACGCAGCAATACACCCTGTCGCTGGAGCACGCGCTCACGCGGAACACCGGCGCGCGGATCAGCTACATCGGGTCGAAAGGAACGCAGCTCCCCTACCGCCGCGACGTCAACCAGCCGCTGGCCTCGACAGTCGCGTTCAATAACAACCGCCGGCCCTACCCCGCCTTCGCCAACATCACGTACTCCGATAACGGCGCCAATATGCTTTACAGCGGGCTCCAGGCCGAGTTGAACCGGCGCTTCAGCCGCGGCCTGATGTTCACATCCAGTTGGACATGGGCGAAAGAATTGAGCGACACCGAAGACACCGGCGATTTCGAGCTGAACACGCCGATCGAGAACAGCTACGACCGGCGGCGCGACCGCGGCAACGTGTACTCTGTGCCGCGCCACCAGTGGATGAACCGCGTGATCTACGAGATTCCGGGTAGAGGAAATCTGCTGGGGGGCTGGCAGGTGAACATGCTGTTCAACATCGCCAGCGGAAACTGGTTTACGCCGGTTCTGAGCGGCCCCGATCCGACCAATACGCAGCAGACGACGCTGCGGCCGGACGTCAGCGGCCCGATTCCGTACCCCAGCACGCAGAGCCCATGGTTCGACCCAAGCGTCTTCACGACTCCCGCCAGCGGCCGGTGGGGCAATGCCGGGCGCGGGATTATCGAGGGTCCGGGGTATGTTTTGTTCAACACCGGGTTGCAGAAGAAGGTCCGGTTGGAGCGCTACTCCATCGTGGTGGTCGCGTCGTTTACGAATATCGTGAATCATCTGAATCTGGGAGAGCCGACTGCGGGGGGGAGTCCGCTGGGCAGCCAGACGATCGTCAATAATGCGAACGCGGGGCGGATTACGGGGTCGCACATTTTTCCACCGGCGGGATCGCCACGGACCGGGCAATTGGGCGTGCGGTGGAATTTCTAGCGGGGACGCTGGCATGGCAAGCCTGGAGGCTTGCTCGACGGTCATTTCTTGTTGCCGTAGTGGTCGGCCAGGTCGCTTGCGGAGAGGAAATGGGAGTAGGCGGCAGGATCCTCGGGCAACATCGTGGCGTTCCAGGCTTCGTAGTCGCGCACCAGCCGCTGATATAACTCCGGCTGGCGCTCCTTCAGGTTCGCGCGCTCCAACGGGTCCGCCACGACGTCGAATAGAAAAGAGTTCTCATTGATCGACAGCCACTTCATGCGGCCGTCGCGGACGGCGCGCTGCCGATTGAAACGATACCGCCAGAACAGCTTGCGCGAGACGGGCGGCGCGGATTGCGCCAGCATCGGCAGCAGGTCGATGCCGTCGGACGGATAGGCCGGGTCCGGCGCGGCGCCGGCCGCCGCCAGCAGGGTCGGCAGCCAGTCCATCGAGATCGCGACCTGCTCGCTGACATGGCCGGCGGGGATGTGTCCGGGCCAGCGGATCAGCGCGGGGATCCGGAGCCCTCCCTCCAGCAGATCGGCCTTGCGGCCTGTAAAGGGCCACGTGTCCGAGAAGCGCTCGCCGCCGTTATCGCTGGTAAAGATCACGATGGTGTTGTTGGCGACGCGGGCGCGGTCGAGCGCCTGCAGCACGCGCCCGACTTGCAGGTCCATCTGCCGCACCATCCGGCCGTAGGTTTCGAGGGTTCCGCCGTCGAAGTGCATTATCGACTGGATGCGTTGCGCCTCGGCCTCATCGCCGGGCGCTTCCCACGGCCAGTGCGGCGCGTTGAAATGCAGGCTGACGAAAAAGGGCTTCTTCGCGGCGGCATCGTGCTCGATGGTGGAGACCGCGCGGGCGCCGAGCAGGTCCGTCAGGTAGCCCGTCTGCTCGATTTTGACGTCGTCGTCCCAGAGGTCGCCGGTGTCGCTGCCGGCCGTGCCGGTCTTGTGCGTGAAGTAGTCGAGGGCGCCGCCGCGGAATCCCCAGAAGCGATCGTAGCCGCTGCGCAGAGGGCCATAGTCCGGCAGCGCGCCCAAATGCCACTTGCCGATCAGCGTGGTCCCGTAGCCGGCTTTTCGCAACAGCGAGGGAAGGGTTGGATGATCCGGCGGCAGGCCCGCTTTGCGGCCCTCCCTGGCGATCGGCTCCTCCAGCCCGACGGGGAGCCGATACTGATACCGGCCGGTGATCAACGCGGTGCGCGTGGCCGAGCACACGGCGGAGTTCGCATAGGCCTGATGGAATCTGACGCCGCCGGCGGCGAGACGGTCGATATTCGGCGTGGTGTAATCGCGGCGCCCGTAACAGGAGAGGTCGGCGTACCCGAGATCGTCGGCCATGATGAAGACGATGTTGGGCCGCGGGGTGTCCGCCGCGCGCGCGAAGGGAATCAGGGGCGCGGCCAGGACCTGCCGCCGGGTGAGTCGCATCCGGATATTATGACTCCGGGGCCCTCGCATTGTGATACACCTACAGGCGATGCCGACCCGCCGCGCTTTCCTCGAGACTCTTGCCGTGGCCGCCAGCGCCGCCGCCGCGCCCGCGCGCAAGCCGAATTTCCTGGTCATTCTCGCCGACGATATGGGATTCTCCGACGCCCGCTGCTACGGCGGCGAGATCGACACGCCGAATCTCGACCGGCTGGCCGCCGGCGGGGTCCGCTTTACGCAAGCGTACTCGACGGCGCGCTGCGGGCCGTCGCGCAGTTGCCTACTCACGGGGTATTACGCGCAGCAGACGGCGAGCGACATCATGACGCCGGGAAAGGTTCCGGCTTACACGAAGTTTCTGCCGGAGTACTTGAAGCCGCTCGGCTATCGCTCGTACCATTCCGGCAAGTGGCACATTCGCTTCACGCCGCGGGAAGGGGTCGGATTCGACCGGTCCTATACGCTTCTCGACGAGGACCGTTACTTCTCGCCGCGGCGGTTGGAATTGGATGGCGCCCCGCTGCCGGCGCCCAAGCCCGAGGACCACTACTACACCACCGTCGCCATCGCCGATTATGGCGTGCGGTTCCTCCAGGAGCATGCCCGCGATTCCGCGCGCGATCCGTTCCTGCTTTATCTGGCGCCGCATTCGCCGCACTTCCCGCTGCAGGCTCTTCCCGAGGACATCGCGCGGTATAAGGATCGCTTCGCCGAGGGATGGGACACGGCTCGCGAGCGCAAGCACGCGCGTATGCGGCGGATGGGTCTCATCAACTGCCCGCTGGCGCCGCTCGAGCCCAACATGTGGACGCGCTGGAACACGCCGGACGAGGAGTTGTTCGCCAAGATCGGCCGCGGCGAGGTGACGCGCGCCGTCCCCTGGAGCAGTCTGACCGCGGAGCAGAAGGACTTTCAACGGACCAAGATGGCGATCCATGCCGCGATGATCACGCGCATGGACCTGGAGATCGGCAAGGTGCTCCGCCAGGTGCAGACGATGGGGGCTGAGCGCGACACGGTCGTGGTGTTCCTTTCGGATAACGGCGCCAGTTCGGAACAGTTGATTCGGGGCGACGGGCACGACTCGTCGGCCCCGCCCGGGTCGGCGCGCTCGTTTCTGGGGCTCGGACCGGGATGGGCGTCGAACTCCAACGCGCCCTTGCGGCTGCACAAGTCTTGGGTGAACGAGGGCGGAATCGCGTCGCCGCTGATCGTGCACTGGCCCAATGGGATCAGGGATCGCAATCAGCTTCGTCACGATCCGTGTCATTTCGTCGACGTCGTGCCGACGCTGGTCGAGCTCGCCGGCGGCGATGTCCGTCAGTCGGAAGGGCCGCCTCTGGCCGGACGCAGTATCGCGCCCGCGCTGCAAAAGGATCGTGCGGCGCCGCGCGACTTCCTGTATTTCAATCACAACAACAATCGCGCCATCCGCGCCGGGGATTGGAAGCTGATCGCGACCGGGCAGGACGGACCGTGGGAGCTGTACGATCTTTCGACCGATCGTTCGGAGCAGCACGATCTGGCGGCCGCGAATCCCGCCCGCGTGCAGGAAATGGCGGCGCAATGGACGGAGCGCGACGCCGAATATGTCCGCGCGCGCGAGGCGGCGCCGCCGACCACGAAAAAGCGAATGGGCGCAGCCGGCGCCGCGTGAGACTGTGTCGCGAACGCTCACGGGAGGAGAATCACGCTACGATAGGATGTAGCCGATAACAGGGTCTGTATTTCCTGTTTCGTATGAACATTACCGGGATCTTCATCCGCCGGCCTGTCATGACCGTTCTGATCATGACGGGCATCGTGCTGTTCGGCGTGGCGGGTTACCGCGCCCTGCCCGTCAGCGACCTGCCCAACGTCGATTTCCCGACCATTCAAGTCAATGCGAGCCTGCCCGGCGCCAGCCCGGAGACCATGGCGGCTTCGGTTGCGACCCCGCTGGAGCGGCAGTTCTCCACGATTCCCGGCCTGGATTCGATGACTTCGACGAGCGCGCGCGGGTCGACCAGCATCACCCTGCAATTCGCTCTCGACCGTCCGCTCGATGGCGCCGCGCAGGATGTGCAGGCGGCCATCGCGGCGGCGGGGCGGCGTCTGCCGTCGGGCATGCCGTACCCCCCGACCTTCCAGAAGGTCAATCCCGCCGACCAGCCGATCCTCAACCTCTCGCTCAACTCGCCGACGCTGCCCCTCTCGACGGTCAACGAGTACGCGGAGACGATGATCTCGCAGCGCATCTCGATGATCAGCGGCGTGGCGCAGGTGGGCGTGTACGGCGCGCAGAAATATGCCGTGCGCGCGCAGGTGGACCCCAGTCTGCTGGCCGCGCGCGGCATTTCCATCCAGGAGGTCGAGACCGCGCTGGCAAAGCACAATGTCAACCTCCCGACCGGAACCTTGTGGGGGCCGCGCCAGGCATACACGGTGCAGGCGAACGGACAGTTGTTCACCGCCGCGGCGTACCGTCCGCTGATTGTCGCCTACCGCAAGGGCGCGCCGGTCCGGCTGGACGAGCTCGGCCGCGTCCTCGACAGCGTCCAGAATGACAAGGCCGCGAGCTGGTACGTGGACCGCCGGTCCATCACGCTGGTCGTGCAGCGGCAGCCTGGCGTCAATACGGTGGAGGTGGTGGATCGCATCAAGGAACTGCTCCCGGCCTTCCGCGAGCAGATGCCGCCCTCCATCAATCTCGACATCCTTTATGACCGGTCGGAGTCGATTCGCGAATCCGTCAACGATGTGAAGGTCACGCTGGCCCTCACCGTCGGGCTGGTGATTCTGGTCATCTTTCTCTTCCTGCGGAATATCTCGGCGACGATCATCCCGAGCCTGGCGCTGCCGCTTTCGATTGTCGGGACCTTTGCGGCGATGTCGCTGCTCGGATACACGCTCGACAACCTGTCCCTGATGGCTCTGACGCTCTCGGTCGGGTTCGTGGTGGATGACGCGATCGTGATCCTGGAGAACATCGTCCGCCATATGGAGATGGGCGCGCCGCGCATGCAGGCGGCCTTCGAAGGGGCGCGCGAGATCGGGTTCACGATTCTCTCGATGACGCTGTCTCTGGCGGCGGTCTTCATCCCGGTGCTGTTCATGAGCGGAATTATGGGCCGTCTCTTCCACGAATTCGCCGTGACCATCAGCGTCGCGATTCTGATCTCGGGTTTTGTCTCGCTCAGTCTGACGCCGATGCTGTGCAGCCGTTTCCTGACGCCTCCTGGACACAGCCGCAACGCTTTATATCGGAGCTCGGAGCGGATCTTCGACGGTCTGCGCGCCGGGTACGAATGGACGCTGCGCCGCGTCATCCGGCATCGCCTCGTCACGATGTTGACCGCCGCCGCGACGCTCGCGGCGACCATTTATCTCTATGGGGTCGTGCCGAAGGGCTTCATCCCGAGCCAGGACACGGGCCAGCTGTCCGGCTACACCGAGGCGCCGCAGGACATCTCGTTCGAGGGCATGGTGCGGCTGCAGCAGAGGGTCGCCGGGATACTCCACGCCGACCCGGACATCGACGCATTCTCCTCCAATGTCGGTAGCGGCGGCATGACCACATCGGGAAACACGGGGCGCCTGTTCATCCGGCTCAAGCCGCGAGGCGGGCGTGAGCGGACGCCGGAGCAGGTGATCGAGGACCTGCGTCCGAAGCTCAACGCCATCGCGGGCATCCGCACGTATCTGCAGAATCCGCCGCTGGTGCGCATCGGCGGGCAGGTCAGCCGCAGCCTCTACCAGTACACGCTGCAGGGTCCGGACGTCGAGGAACTGTATCGCTCCGCGGCCGATTTTGAAACCCGCATGCGCGGCATTCCGGGCCTTTCCGACGTCAACAGCGACATGCAGATTTCCAGCCCCATGGTGAATGTCGAGATCGATCGCGAGCGCGCCTCGGCGCTCGGCGTGACGGCAGACGAGGTCGAGAATGCGCTCTACGACGCCTACGGGTCGCACCAGGTGTCTTCCATTTATACAGCCGTGGACACTTACTGGGTCATCCTGGAACTCCTGCCGAAATATCAGCTCGGTCCGCAGGGACTTGGGCTGCTGTATGTGAATTCGACGCCGGGCAAGCTCGTGCCGCTCTCGTCGGTCGCGAAGCTGCGGACTGGGGTGGGACCGCTCACCGTGGCGCATCTCGGCCAATTGCCCGCGGTCACCATCTCGTTCAATCTCCTGCCGGGAGTGTCGTTGGGGCAGGCGGTCGATCAAGTCGGGCAAGTGGCGCGGGAGGCGTTGCCGGCGACGATCCGCACGACGTTCCAGGGCATGGCGGCTGCATTTCAATCGTCGATGCAGGGGATGGGGGTGCTATTGTTCATGGCGATTCTCGTCATCTACATGGTGCTCGGCATCCTGTATGAGAGCTTTATCCATCCCATGACGATTCTTTCGGGCCTGCCTTCGGCCGGTTTAGGCGCGCTGGCTACGCTGCTGGTATTCGGCGACGAGCTGAATATCTACTCCTTCGTCGGCATTATCATGCTGATCGGCATCGTCAAGAAGAACGCGATCATGATGATCGATTTTGCGCTGGAACAGCAGCGTCTTCACGGATCGACCCCCAGCGACGCCATTTATCAGGCTTGCCTGGTGCGGTTCCGGCCGATCATGATGACCACGATGGCCGCGCTAATGGGAACTCTGCCGATTGCGCTGGGCCTCGGCGCGGGGGGTGAAGCGCGCCGGCCGCTTGGCCTCTCGGTAGTGGGCGGTCTGGCAGTCTCGCAACTCCTGACGTTGTATATTACACCGGTCTTCTATATCTATATGGAGAAATTCCGCAGCCGCCCCGTAAGTCGGCTCCATGACATACCCGTGCGGGAGTTGCAGGCGAAATAGCCAAGAAACAATCCCCGGCCGCATGGAGTCCAAGTCCCTGTGCACCTTCAGTTGATCCGGCACTTCTTCGGGCGGTTCTTCGACACCGAGGCGCTTTCGCCGCAGGGTGATCCGCAGGCCGGCGTCGTCCAGACTCTCGGCATTCTCGCGGTTCCCAGCGCTTTCTTCGTGCTCCTCTTTCGCCCATTGACACTGTGGGACTGGTCGCTGGTTTCCGTGCGGTATATGTTCGTCCTCTACTCGATGGTGGTGATGGGTTTTGTGATGGTCTTCGAATGGGACGCGCTGTTTCTGGACGGGCGCGATCACCAGATTCTCACCCCGATGCCGATCCGCCGCGGCGCGCTGTTGTTTGCCAAGGCGGTCGCGCTCGGCGTCTTCCTCGCCATATTCCTGGCCGACATCAACTTCTTTGGGGTCCTCTTCTGGCCGGGCGTCGATGGAGGACGGAATACCGTGGCGATCGTCACGGCGCATCTGCTGGCGGTGCTGGCCGGCGGTCTGTTCTCGGCATTGGCCATCGCGGCTCTACACGGCGCGATCGCGGCGGTCTTCCGCGGCCGTCTCTACCGCCGCGTCTCGGTGACGGTCCAGACGCTGCTCATGTTCGCGCTGGTCATGCTGCTGTTCCTGACGCCGCTCATCAGCTTCAGCACGGAGCATTTCATCCGCGCCAACAGCCCAATCCTGCGCTGGTTTCCCGGCAGTTGGTTTATCGGTCTCTATGAGCAATTGCGCCCGGTGACAAAGAGCGCTGCGTTACGGAGTCTGGGCGCCCGCGCCATTCCCGCGATCTCGATCGCCGCGGCTATCTTCGTCGCGACGTTTCTGTGGGGACGGGCTCCGATCACCGCGGGCATCGCCTCGGGCCCCCGCCGCGTCACATTGCGCGATCCCGTGCAGAACGCGGTCTTCCACTTCATCACGCAGTCGATTACCCGGAGTGTCAAGCATCGTCTCTTCCTGGCGACGTATGGGGGATTTGGAGCCGCACTGGCGGTCCTCGCTGTGTCGTCGGGGCCCGCCGGGCTGCTGCGACTGCCGCTGACGCTCTCGTTCGTGCTCGTCTCCGGGCTGCGCGCGGCATTTAACTTTCCCTCCGAATTGCGCGCCAATTGGGCTTTTCAGCTCGCCGAGATTCATCCGGCCGCCGGCTATCTCACCGCGACGCGGAAATGGGTCGTCTTTTACGCTATCGTCCCGCTCTTCGTGCTGCTCTCCCCGATGGAGTTCCTCCGCTTCTCCCCGGGGGCGGCTGTGTTCCATCTGGCCTATGGCCTGACGCTCTCTCTGCTGCTGCTGGAGGTGATGTTCCTTGGCTTCCGTAAGATCCCATTCACCTGCGCCCATTTCCCCGGCAGAGTGAACCTGACCTTTCTCGCCGTGATGTACATCTTCGGTTTCACGACATACAGCCGCACAATGGCGGCATTCGAACAGTGGATCGGCGCCTCGATACCGTATAGTTGCCTGTTCTTTCTGACGGTATTTACGGCCTTGGGGACGCTGGCATGGTTCCGCGATCGAACCATCGCGGCGGCCGGCTCTCTTGACTATGAAGACGCCGGCGACCCTGTGATTCGTACCCTCGGTCTCAGCCCGGAGTAATCGTCATGCTGGAAATTCACCACGTCACCAAGCGCTACCGCAACATCCCGGTCGTGGACGACGTCAGCTTCAGCGTCCGTCCGGGCGAAGTCACCGGCTACCTCGGACCCAACGGGTCGGGGAAGTCGACTACCGTCAAGATCGCGACCATGCTGATCGAGCCCACCGGCGGCAAGGTGCTACTCGATGGCCGCGATATCCGCGAGGATCCCGTCGGGTTCAAACGGCGTCTCGGCTACGTGCCCGAAGAAGCAATCCTGTATTCGTACCTGTCCGGTCTCGAGTATTTGCAGCTCATGGGCTGCCTGCGCGGCATTCCCACCGCGCTGACCGATCGCCGCGCTAACGATCTGCTGGAGCTTTTTTCCCTGCACGCCTACCGGCACTCGCCGATTTCCGCATATTCGAAGGGCATGAAGCAGCGCGTGCTGATCGCCGCGGCGCTGCTGCACGATCCCGATCTGCTGATCCTCGACGAGCCCCTTTCGGGCATCGACGTGACCTCCGCGCAACTCTTCCGCCATCTGCTGAACGAGCTCGCGCGGAAGGGCAAGACGATCCTGTACATCTCGCACGTGCTCGAAGTGGTGGAGAGAGTCTGCGCGCGCGTCGTCATCACTTACCGCGGCCGCATCATGGCCGCGGACTCCGTGGAGCGCCTCCGCGATTTGATGAACGCCCCGTCGCTCGAAGAAATCTTCAGTCAACTGGTGGAGCAGCGGGATCTGGAATCCGTCGCGCGCGATATCGTAGCGGCCATTGCATAGGATAATGGCCACTTGACACCGAAGCCCGACTCGCTGGCCATTGTTCCACCGGCCTCCAGCTACAAGTGGACCGTCGTCGGGATGCTCTGGGGCATCTCCTTTTTCAACTATGCCGACCGCCAGGCGGTCTTCGCGGTGTTCCCGCTGCTCGAAAAGGAACTGCACCTGACCACCGTGCAGCTCGGGCTGCTCGGTTCCTCGTTCGCGATCACCTATGGCATTTGCGGCGTCTTCGCCGGGGCGATCGTCGACCGCGTCCGGCGCGTCTCGGCGGTGCTGTGGGGGCTGTATATCTGGAGCCTGATCTGCGTGTCGACGGCGCTTTCCCGGTCGTTTCCGCAACTGCTCGCGTTCCGCGCGGCCGAGGGACTCGGCGAAACCGTGTACTATCCCGCCTCGATGTCGCTGATCGGCGCGTATCACGGCCCCGAGACCCGCTCGCGCGCGATGGGATTACACCAGACCAGCGTCTACGTCGGCACGATAGCCGGCGGTTTCTTCGCCGGGCTCATCGGACAACACTACGGCTGGCGCTGGTCGTTCATCGTCTTCGGCACGGCCGGTATCCTGCTCGGCATCCTGCTGCACCGCAAGCTGAAGGAGCCGCCGGTGGCGCAGGTCCGCGATTCGCGCATGCCGCTGGGGCAGACCTTCGCGATCCTCCTCCGCACGCCCACCGTCCTCTGCCTCCTCGGGGCGTTTCTGTGCGCGAACTTCGTCGCCGTGGTGCTGCTGTCATGGATGCCGAAGTTCCTGTACGACAAGTTCCACATGACGCTGGCGATGGCGGGTCTTACAGCGACGATCTTCGTGCAACTCGCCAGTCTCGCGGGCGCTCCGCTCGGCGGGCTTCTCGCCGACACGCTGCGCCGGCGCACGGTTCGCGGACGCCTGATCGTGCAGGCGGCCGGGGTTTTCGCCGGGGCGCCGTTCGTCGTGCTTTGCGGGCTCACGGAGTCGGTGACGCTGCTGATGGCGGCGCTCGCCTGCTGGGGACTCGCCAAGGGCTTGTACGACGCGAATATCTTCGCTTCGGTCTACGATGTGATTCCGCCCGAGGCGCGGGGCAGCGCTGCCGGCCTCATGAACACGATCGGATGGCTGGGCGGAGGCGCGCTGGCGCCGGTGGTGATCGGCGTATTGGCGCAAACCTACGGACTCAGCGCGGCGATCGCGATGGCGGCCGGCGTCTATTTGTTGGCTGGCGGATTCCTGCTGACGGGAATTTTCAGGTTCGTCAAGCGCGACGCCGCGGCGATGATGGCCTTCCAGGCGGGGCCGTCCGCAACGCACAGATCGTGATGCCCAGCGCCCGGGATGCGCACGACGGTGGCGGCGCGCGCTCGCGTCTCGTAGTCGCGAAACAGGGACTCCGGCACGATGTGGTCGTCCTCGCCCCAGATCAGCACATGCGGGATTTCGAGCGGCGGCATTTCCGACGGGGAGACTTTCGCGTACCGGTCGGGATGCCGGTCCGGCGTGCCGCCCATGACCTGAAACTCGCCGTCGACGCAATCCTTTGGCCCGCTCTTCGCATACGCGCGCAGGTCGACGATCCCGGCGAGCGAGATCGCCGGACGCTGCAGCCGCGCCGCGGTATATAGGGCGAGTTGTCCACCGGCGGAATGGCCCGCGATGACGACCCGTGTCACGTCGAGTGAGTATTGCGCGGCGGCGCCCCGCAGGGCGTCGACCCCGCGTTCCGCGTCGTCGAATGTGCCGGGCCAGCCGCCGCCCGGCTCGTGCGCGCGGCGATACTCGACATTCCAGGTGGCGAAGCCCTCTTTCGCGAGCGCCGTCGCCAGGTGGGCCGTGTATTCGACTCCCGCGTATCCAATCCAGCAGCCGCCATGCAGAATGGCAACCACCGGAAAGGGTCCTTTACCTTGCGGCAGCCGCAGTTCCGCGAACTGCTGCGGCGCGGGGCCGTACGCGATCTTCGCGTCCGGCGGACGCGACGGGAGTTTCGCGATATCGCCTGCCTTCATCTGGCCAAACGCGGCCGCCGTGGTCATGACTGCCCAGACGGCCGCGGCAGTCTTCAATGCGACTCGCCGGGCGCCGGCATGTCCGAACTGATCATGTCCTCGACGGCCTTCCACCCGCCGTCCGCCTGCTTCTTGAACACGGTCAGATACTTCCCGTGGTCGGTTATCGCCGCTTTGGTCTTGGCGTCCGACATCGTCATGGAATACGTGCCCTGGGTGTATCCGATGTCCCCGCTCTTCGCCACGTCGGCCTTCGTCGAGGAAAAGTTCAGGGCAAAATTCGGATCCGCGAAAAACGGCTTCAAGGCGGCGCGGATGTTGTCTTTGCCCGATATTGCCGGCGCGTTGGGCATCAGCAGGGCGGCATCATCCGTATAGTACCCGACCCATTTTTCTACATCCTTGCTGGCAATGGCGGCCGACCAGGCCACCTCGGTGTCCTTAATCGCTTTCACGTCTGCGTCATGCGTGTCCGGCCCGGCAGTGGGCGCACATCCCGCAAGCAGACACACACATCCAACCAATACTCCGTAACGTAGCATTCAACTTCTCCTTCGTAGGGTTTAGTCGAATTCTACACGAGGAGCGGGCTGTTGAAAACCCACTATGCCGATTGTGACCGCCGCTTTGAAGTAGTTTTCTGCCTTGATGGGGACTCCCGCCATGCGGCGCAGCATGGCGATCTGACCGACGTGTGTCAGCGCGTCCGCAACCGGGCCTTGAAAAAGCTTCTGCGGCGGACAGGCGAGCGGCTCGCTCGAGGCCAGCCGCGCATCGAAGCTCTCCAATGCCGCGAAGAAGCGCGCCGAGCCCGCGTCCCAGGACAGCGGCGGCGAGTCCTGCCACTTCTGCGCCCCGTTGGCGAGCGAGAGCGCCCAATCGAAGAGGTCGCCGATGTGCGCCAGGATCTGGCCGGGGGTGCGCGTGCCTTCCGCGGCGCGGAATTCGGCGAACTCCGGCGGGGCTCCGCGCAGCGCTTTGCCCCCTCGATACGCGAGCGTCGCGACCGTGTGCCGCAGCATTTCGATCTGGCCGTCCATCACTCCCTCCCGAAATCGATGTATCCGCGTTGCGGATCCGTGGCGAGAAGGCGGACGTGAAGCCGGTCGCCGACGTCCAATCCCGCCTCGCCGCGCATCAGGCGCCCCTCGACCGGAGGATCGACGATCCGCACGAAGACGCCCTTCGGCGTCACACCCGTGACCACCGCGGAGAAAACCTGGCCGATCCGCGGGGCCAACGCCGCCGCGGCGATGCGTTTGGTCATCGAGCGCTCGACCTTGCGCGCCGCATCCTCTTTCAGGGTGCAGTTGCGCGCGATGCCGGCCAGTTCGTCGTCGTTGTACGGCGCCGGGCTGCCGACGGCTTTCAGCAAGCGCTGCGTCACCAGGTCCGCGAAACGGCGATTGGGCGCGGTGGAGTGCGTATAGTCGTGCGCCGCCAGTCCGAAATGGCCCTCGGCCTCATCGCCCGGCCGCATCAGCACGTATTCACCGGGACCCATCAGCTTCAAAACCGAGAGCGACACATCGGGATAGTGCGCCGGATCGGCCTGTTTGCGCCGCAACAGAAATTCGTTGAGCGCTTTTGCGTCCGGTTGGGGTGGCAGCGTGTCGCCGTAATGCGACGCCAATTCGACGATGCGCGGCCAGCGTTCCGGAGCCCTCACGACGCGGCGGATCGAGGACACGCCCGCGCCGCGCAGCGTCTGCGCCATGACCTCGTTGGCCGCGATCATGAAGTCCTCGATGAGGCGGCCCGCCCGGTTGCTGGCGCGTGTCGCGATATTCTTGACCTGCCCGTTTTCAATGACGGGGGCCACTTCCTTGCGGTCGAACGTCAGGGCGCCCAAACGGTCGCGCGCCTGCCGCAGGGCCTGCGCGGCCTCGTCCTGAAGGCGCAGCTGCGCCTGAATTTCGGAGGACGCCTGCAACGCGCCCGTCCCCTCGAGCCACGGCCCGATCTGGCTGTAGGTGAGTCGCGCGTCGTTGCGCACCGCCGCCGGGTACACACTGCCCTCCGAAACCGACCCGTCCGCGCTCACTAGGAATTCGATCACGATGGCTGCGCGCGTCTCACCCTCGGAGAGGGAGGTGAGGTCCGTCGACAACCGCTCGGGCAGCATCGGGAATGTCTTGACGCCCGCATACACCGTGGTGGTCTCACGGCTGGCATAGGCGTCGATCGGCGTGCCAATGGCGACCGCCGCGCTGACATCCGCGATGCCGATGCGCACGCGAATCCCGCCGCCGGCGCGCTCCGCCCATTCGACCTGGTCGAGGTCGCGCGATTCGTCATTGTCGATCGACGACCAGGGAAGCGCGGTGAGGTCCCGGCCGCCGGCTTGCGGCGCGAGGCTGTCCGCCTGCTGTTGGGCGTCCGGCGGAATGTCGGGCTCGAAGCCGCTGGCAATCATCTCCTGGCGCGCCGCGGCTGCAAGGTCGATATGGTTCATGTCTAATGCCTCGCGACGAACCAGGCCAAAGCGATCCAGGCGGCGATGAAGCACAGGCCGCCGATCGGTGTGATCGCCCCGAGCATGCGATTTCCGGTCACGGCCAACAAGTACAGGCTGCCGGAGAAGATCAGGATGCCCGCCAACAGCAGGCCGCAGACCCACGTCGTCGCCGATTCCGGGAAGGTTCCCGTCTTCGGCAGGAAGGACACGATGAGCAGCCCCAACGCATGGATGAAGTGGTAGAAAACGGCCTTCTCGTAAACGCCCATCGAGTAGGCGTCGAGCCGTTCACGGAGGCCGTGCGCGCCGAACGCGCCGAGCCCGACCGCGGCAGCCATCAGAATCGCGCCCGCTACGCTCCAGTTCATATCAGTGTGTCATCGAGTATACGAGGTAGTTCAAGCCGATCCGAATGCCGAGGGCGGAGAATTTCTCGGGATACTCCGGATTGTCGGCGTGCTCCCACGAATCGCCCAGGTCCATGTTGTGGCAAATGGCGACCATCAGGCGGCCATGATCGTCGTAAATGCCGCGCCAGTGCGGCGTCTTGCCGGTCTCGCCCTTCTCGTACGTGAGGCCGGTTTCGAGGAAGAGGGCGCCCGGCACCTGGTAGCGGGTGTCGAGGTCGTAGAGCACGTGGAAGATCGCTTCTTTGGAATCCAGATCGACCACGGTGCGGTCGGGGAAGATCTTCCTCATACTGGCGGCGAAGACGTCCCATTCGATCGCGCCGTGGAAATCGTCGCACATGAAAAAGCCGCCGCGCAGGAGGTACTCGCGCATCGTCTTCGCCTGTTCGTCGGTTAGATCCCAGTGGCCGACCTCGACGCCGTACAGCCAGGGCCAATCGAACACCTCGTGCTCGTCCAGATCGACCAGTTGTTCGGCGGATCGCGCGTTGACCTGGGTCAGGCGCCGCACCGCTGCCGAGAAGTGCCGATCCGAGCGGGGATAGTCCATCGCCCAGTTCGACATGCCTTCCTTCCAGCTTCCGAGGAACTGAAACCCCCCGTAATAGCGCCCGACGGGTGGATACATCAGGCGGGCGAATACCCACTCGCCGGGGGTCCGGTAGTCCTTCGGCAGGGGAAACCCGCGGTCATACTCCACCGGCGTGAGCTCGCGGAAAGGCCGTTGTGCCCACAGGGCGGTGATGACGACAAGAATGCCCGCGATGATGGTTGCGGCTCGAGACACCGTTCTAATGCCCAGAATAGCATTGCGGTAATATAGTCTCCGCATGACCTCCCATCTCTCGCGTCGATCCTTCCTGGCCCTCACGGCGGCCGCGCCGCTCGTGCCCGCCCTGGCACAGAAGAAGAACATTCCGGTCGGTCTCGAACTCTACTCTGTGCGCAACGAGCTCGGCAAGGATCTCAAGGGCACGGTGACCGCGGTAGCCAAAATGGGTTATCGGGTGGTGGAGTTCTACTCCCCCTATTTCAGTTGGACTGTCGATCAGACCAAGGATGTCCGCAAGCTCATGGACGATCTCGGGATCCGCTGCAACTCCACTCATAATGGCCCGAATGCGTTCACCGGCGACGGCGTGGCGAAGGCGATCGAGCTGAACAAGATCCTCGGCGCCAGGTACATCGTAATGGCAAGCGCCGGGCGCGTGAATGGGATGGACGGGTGGAAGACCGTCGCGGAGACGCTCACCAAAGCCTGCGAACAGTTCCGCCCGGCGGGGCTGCGGCGGCTATCACAATCACAAACCGGAGTTCGTCGAGGTCGATGGGAAGCGGCCGATGGGGATCCTCGCGGCCAATACGCCGAAGGATTTCATGCTGCAATTCGATGTCGGCACGTGCGTCGAGGCGGGGTACGATCCGGTGGCATGGATCAATGCGAATCCAGGGCGCATTAACAGCCTGCATCTGAAGGATTGGGCTCCGGGTGGCGAGGATAAGGGTTACAAAGTGCTATTCGGCGAGGGCGCCGCGCCGTGGAAGCAGATTTTCGCCGCCGCGGAATCGAAGGGCGGGGTCGAGTATTACCTGATCGAGCAGGAAGGCAGCCGCTTCCCGGCGATCGAGACGGCGGAGAAGTGTCTCGAAGCGTATAAGAAGATCCACGGGTAGCGCGCGCTACACCGCGACGAGCAGGTTCTCGGCGAAGGGCCACTCCTGATCCACCCATTGCGCTTCCAGGTGGAAGCCGGAGGTGCGGGCAATCGTGCAGATCTGCTCAGGGAGGAATTTGTGGCACGCCTCGGTGCAGATTGTCTCGTTGGGCACGAAGTCCACGATCAGGTCCGCGCGCTTGATGCTCACGATCTGGTAGAGCTTGGACCGTAAGTGCATCTCGATGCGCTGCGCTTCATCGGTGTAGCGGACTACGTGCTCGAACTGGCGCAGGTCGAAATCGGCCTCCAGTTCGCGGTTGATGCGCGCCAGCAGATTCATATTGAAGGCGGCGGTCACGCCGGCCGGGTCGTCGTAAGCGGTCAGCATCTGGCGCAGAGGTTTGACGAGATCCGTCCCCAACAGCAGCGCGTCGCCGGGATGGAGCACCAGACGGATGGCCAACAGAAAGTCGATGGCGGCTTCGGGTTCGAAGTTGCCGATGGTGCTGCCGAGGAAAAGCGCCAGCAGCGTCTGCCCCGGCGCGCGGCTATCGGCGACCTGCCGCAGGCCCTCGAGGTAATTGGCTTCGAGCGGCATGACTCCGCCCAGGTGCGCGTAGTCCTGCGCGCATTTCTGCAGGGCGGACCGCGACAGATCGATCGGATAATAGACGACCACCTGCCGCTGATGCAGGCGCTCCAGAATCGGGCGGGTTTTGGCGCCCGTGCCGCTGCCGAGTTCCACCGTGATGATGTTGCCCGGCAGCAGGTCGACCAGATCTCCGGCATGTGCCTCGATGATGCGGGCGTCGGCGCGCGTCAAGCCGTACTCCGGGAGGTAGGTGATCGCCTCAAACAGCGCCGACCCGACGTTGTCGTACAGGTACCGGCAGGGCAGGGTCTTCTGCGGCGATCGGGTCAGCCCGGAGCGCACGTCGCGGGCAAATTCTGAGTCGAAGGCGCGGGCGTACATTAGGATTCGGCCAACCGGAACGTGGCGTAAATGTAAGGATACGACGGCCGGAACCAATTGCGGAACGAACTGCGCTGAAAGCACGCGGCGGTTCGCGGAGATGCGCCTTTTAGCACATAGTGCTGGCCGTCGAAGAACGGCTCCGAGTAGTTCCGGTAGAACGGGAAGGGCTCGAAGCCGGGGAATGGCGCGAAGACCGTCGAGGTCCATTCCCAGCCATTGCCGACCATCTGTTGGATTCCGTCCGCCCCTTCGTCGACCGGAATCGGATCCCAGCCGCGAAAGTCGAGGTTGCTCGAAACCACCGCCCCGCAAGCCGCGCGGTGAAATTCCGCCTCCGTCAGCAGGCGGCAGCCACGCCACTTCGCGTAAGCGGTAGCCTCGTCGTGGGTGCAGTACACGGGCCAGTCGAGCGGCAACGGAAGCTCCTGCCACATGCCGCGGTAGAACCACTGGCCGCCGCGTTCGACCCAGAAGAACGGGGCGGCGGCGCCCTGACGGACGAAGTCGAGGTACTCGCCATTCGTCACCTTACAGCGGGCGGCGGCGAACTCGGGGACGTGGACGCAGCTTGCCTGAAACTCGTTATCCCAGCCGAAGCCTTCTCCAGTTGTACGGCCGAGACGCGCCGTGCCGGCGGGAATCGTGATCATCCCGGGAGTCACGCCCGAGCCCGATGAGGGGAACTCGAGATTCGGAGCCGCCTTCCGGTCATACGGCAACTGGTGCAGGATGTAGGCGAAGGTTTCGGCGTGCATCAGTCGATGTTCCACCGTCACATGCAGCAACTGCTCGGGGATCGGCAGCGCGTCGATTTCGTCGCGCACCTTGCGGCAGTAAGCCTCGACTTCCGCGATGCCGGGCCAGTCCCCTGGCTGGTCTTCGGGGAGTTTGCCGGGGGGCGGGTCGATGCCGAAGGCGAACAGCCGGTCGAACCCCTCGTGAAAAGCCGGCCGGTCCAACGCATAGCGCGCGATCAGATTCCAATCGAACGCTTCGAGGTGGCCGAGATAAAAGACGATGCGATGTCTCTCCGGAATGGGCCGCTCGTACATCGAATCGGGTTTCACCAAGCGGAACAGATCATCGGTAACTTCCCGCGCGCGGGCCAGCATCTCCATACGCCTTTACAGTCTAATACGGGCGCGCGCGGATGCACGGCGCCGACCCGTGCGCAAGGTAACACCTGCCAGTGCGATGGCCGCCGCGACGGCCCCCACACCGCGCGCGAAGTCGCCCCCGGTGAGCGGTTGATCGCCGACCGTCGGCGGATACGGCGCGAGGTGATCGAGCACGCGGCGCGCGTAGGCCTCCCGGTCCTGAATGTGGATGGCGGCCGCCTCCGCCGCTCCGGTCAAACGCGGGGCAAGACCTGCCAGCAATCCGAGCGCGATCAGCCCCGCCGCCGGTATGGCCATCGCCGCCGGAGTATGCCGGTGCGGCGTTGCGGCCTCCGTTCCCGTTCCGAGAAGCGCCCGGATGGAGAATCGCACCAGCGCGGCCGAGGAGATCGACGTAGCGGCGAACACGACCCATTCGATCCAATCGTTGCGCAGTCCGTGCGCGGCGCCGCCGATCATCATGCGCCCCCAGAACGGCGCGAACGGAGGCATGCCCGCCAATCCCAAAGCGCCGGCAATCAGCAGGGCGGCCACCCACGGCAACCGGTGCCCGGCTTCGGCGAGGCCGGCCTCGTCCTGGCCGCCGGTCCGGCGCAGCACGATTCCGGCGCTCAGGAAAAGGCCGCCCTTCAGCAGGGCGTGGCCGAGGAGACAGATCGCGACGCCGGCCAGCGCCTGCGGAGTCAATAGCGCCACTCCCAGCAGCAGGACGCCCATGTGGGCGACCGTCGAATACGCCAGGAGGCGTTTCAGATGGTGTTGCACATAACAGAGCGCCGAGCCGCCAATCGCCGTCAACGCGCCGAACGTCGCCAGCAGCGCACGCACCCGGCCCTCGTGCGGCGCGATGACTCCCGAGAAGACCGACCAGTAGATCCGCACGATGGCGTACAGGGCGAGTTCGACCGTGACGCCGCTGAGCAGGACGCACACCGGCGCCGCCGCTACAACGTGAGCGCCGGCGAACCAGAATTGGAACGGCACAATCGCCGCGTGGACGAACAGGCCGCACACCAGGGATACGAACGCGGCTGCGACGAGCGCGTCGGCGCGTCCGTCGAGCGCGCGGCCCAGTTGCGCCATGTTCAACGTCCCGGTTCGCTGGTAGAGCAGCGTGATCCCGGCGAGCATCAGGGCGGCGCCGATCCCGTGGGTCCGGGCGAAACGGAGGGCGGCATACGCCGGACGCGGCGCCTCGGGCTGGCAGGCGCCGAGAGCGAAGGCGGCGGCGCTCATCAATTCGACGAAGACAAACAGGTTCAGCAGATCGCCCGTCTGGCTGAGGCCGCACATAGCTCCGAGGAAGGCCAGCATGAGCGATTGGTAGAGCGGCGCGACCCTGTCGAAGTATCGGGTCGAGAAGATGAGCGACGCCGTGGTGAGCGTGCTGGCGAGCAGCACCAGCATGGCGCCGGCATTGTCGATCACCACGCAGATTCCGCCGCCGAGCCAGTACACGACGATCGGCTCGTCGCGCGTGTAATTGAGCATGGAGAGAGCGACACACGCGACACCCGAACCGGTGAGAATCGCCAACAGAGAGGCCAGCCAGCAGGGAATACGGCGGTGCAGCGCCGCGAGGACGGCCGCCATCAGCAACGGCAGAACGACCGGCAGCGGAGGTGTCAGCACGCGGTCCGATCCCCGATGAGACAGCCCATCGGGAAGAGGGGAGCAACTCCGGCGCCAGGGTTATTCGACGTACGGTGTGAAGCCGTGGGCTTGCAGCACAGCGAATGCCTGCTCGGCGGCTTCGGGCAGAACGTAAAAGAACGCTCCCGCGCGGACGGTCCGAAAGATTACTCCGGCGCGGTATTCGTCGGCCTCTACGCCGAAATCCAGACCGGCGCCGGCGAAAATCTCCTCCAGGCGCAGCGCTTCCTTGAGGCGCTTGGCAATATAAACCAGCACCGGAGATTTGCCTTCGAAAAACGATGCGTCCTGTTTCACTGTCCCGCCACTTTGCGCAGATGCGCCATCTCGGCGCTCACTTGTGTTTTGGAGTCGAGGGGTTGGGCCAATTCCAGGCCCTTCCTGGCCGCTTCCCGCGCAGGCGCGCCTTCCAGTAGCCCCGCCATCTTCGAGTAGTCCGACACGAGGGAAATGCGAAGCATCGTGTTCCGCGGGTCCACTGCCAGCACGCCGCTGCGCATCGCAATCGCCTCCCCCATCATGCGGCGGGCGCCTTCCCGGTCGCCGCGCCGCTCCAGGAGCGAGGCGAAGTAGCTGCGGTCGCGGGCCAGGTCGAGGGTGGCGGTCGCGCTTTCCGGGTTGCGCCGCCGGATGTCTTCATCGATCGTCATCGCGGCGCGCAAGGGCTCGGCGGCCTTGGCGAAATCGCGGAGCCGGACGATGTAGATATATGCCAGCCGTTTTTCCGACTGCGCCAGGGAGCGCGCCACTTCGTCATTCGGCGCCGCCGCCACGAGGCCCTTTAGGATATCGATGGAGTGGAGGCGGGCCTCGACCGCTTCCGCGTCCTTGTCTTGCGCCAGATAGGTCTCCGCCAAGCCGTTGTAGGCGTGACCCAGCGCCAGTTTTTCGGCGTCGCTGAGCGGGCCGCGCTTTGCCGCCGCTTCGAGCATGACGATGACGCGCTGTTCGTACACGAGCGATTGTGCCGACCGGTTCTCGCCCTGATAGGTGGTGGACAGCCCGAGCAGGGCGTTGGCGAGATCCGCGCGCGCCCCGGCGTCCTGCGGCCGCCGGCGCACGACTTCCTCCAGGAGAGCAACGGCCTTTTCGAAGCTGGCGCGAGCGGCGGTTTTCTTCCCCAGGTTCGAATCGAAATACAGCCCCTGGGCGGAGCCGATCCGCAGGTAGCCTTGAGCCAACTCCCGTTTCAGCCCCACGTCGCCCGACGACTCGCGGGCGAGGCTGTCGAGGTATTGCAGGCCGCGCTGCACAACCAGTTCGCGCGCCGGAGTCGCGCCCGGCAGGGCGGCGATCGCGTCATGGAATTCGAACAGGAACGACCCCGCGAGTTGCCGCAATTCCTGGAAGCGCCGGTTGGCGCGGCGTCCTTCGACAATCGCGTCCGTGGCGGCGGCGGAGACCGCCAGGAATGCCACCGCCGCAATGCCGAGCCCTCGCCGATGGCGCGCGACGAACTTGCGGACGCGGTAGGCCGTATCCGCCGGGCGCGCAAGGATCGGACGGCCCTCGAGTGTCCGGCGCAGGTCGTCGGCCAGTTCGGCGGCGCGTTGGTAGCGCAAGGCGGGGTCCTTCTCCAGGGCGCGGAGCACAATCGTGTCGAGGTCGCCGCGGAGCTTCTTCGCCGTCGGGCCTGCGGCAGCGGCGCTGGGACGAATCGCGGGACGCTCGCAGACTGCGCGCGTCATTTCCGGCGCGGACATGCCGGATAGCTGGTACGGGGGCTTGCCGGCGAGCAGTTCGAAGAGCAACACGCCGAGCGAGTAGACGTCGGTCGCGGTGGTGAGTGGCTCGCCGCGAAACTGCTCCGGACTGGCCGCCTGCGGTGTGAGCGGCCGCCACGCCGCGGTGGTCTCCCCGGCGGCGCCGGGTTCGAGCAGCTTTGCGATTCCGAAGTCCAGCAGCTTGGGCGCGCCGGAGGAATCCACCAGGATATTGCTCGTCTTCAGATCGCGATGCAGGATCAGGTTGCGATGCGCGTATTCGACGGCGTCGCATACGGGCAGGAAGAGGCGGATGCGATCTTCGACCGCGAGATCGCGCCGCCGGCAATACTCGACGATCGGCTCTCCTTCGAGATACTCCATCACAAAGTAAGGCCGGCCGTCGAACATGCCGCCGTCGAAGAGCCGCGTGATGTTGGGATGCTGCAGGCGCGCCAGGATCTGCCGTTCCGCGAAGAAGCGCCGCAGGACGGAATCGGTGTCCATGCCGCGCTTGATCACCTTGATGGCGGCGCTGTGCTCAAACTGGCCGTCGGCGCGCTCTCCCAGGTACACGGCGCCCATGCCGCCCCGCCCCACCTCGCGAACGATGCGGTATGGGCCGATGCGTTCCGGCGTGCGGTCCAGATCGAGAAAGGCCGTGTCCGGTTCGTCGGCGCGCAGCAGCGTCTCCACTTCCCCGCGCAACTCCGCGTCGCCTGCGCAAGCCTGTTCGAGAAAGCGGCTCCGCTGGTCGCGCGCGACCTCCAGGGCGTCGCCGACAATCTGCTTCACCTGCTCCCAACGCGCCGGATTCATGCCAGTTCCCGCCTCAGGAACAAGCGGGCGACGTTCCAATCGCGCTTCACGGTCGCCGGTGAGAGGCTCAGCACTTCGGCCGTCTCCTCCACGGTGAGTCCGCCGAAGACGCGCAGTTCGACAATCTCGCCCTGCCGGGCGTCGAGCGCGGTGAGCTTTTCCAGCGCGCGATCGAGGCTGAAGACGTCGGCGGTGGCGTTGCGCTCCAGGCAGGCGAGGGCGAGATCGAGCGGGACCCGCCCTGCCTCGCCGCCGCGCTTCTGCGCATTGCGCGCCTCGGCGTGGTTGAGCAGCACGCGCCGGATGGTCTTCGCGGCGATTCCCAGGAAATGGGCGCGATTGCGCCAGTCCACCTGCCGTTGGTCGAGCAGACGGAGATACGCCTCATGCACGAGGTCAGTGGGCTGCAGCGAGAATTCCGGGCGTTCATGGCGCAGGCAGGCCCGGGCGAGCCGCCGCAATTCGTCGTAGACGACGGGCAGCATTTCGTCGAGCGCGCCCTTATCGCCGCTCTGCCACCGTTGCAGCAGCGCCGCCACGTCCGCCATGCAGACAATTGTAATCGGATTGGCGCTCTCTACCCTAAATCCAACCGCGTCACCGCGCGCACGGCGGCGTTCTCGAATGTGAGGCCTTCCTCCAACTCTCCCGCCTCCCGGGCCTCCGCCAACCGCCGCTGGTTCCAGCGCCACGCCGCCGCCATCGCCGCCGGCAACAGGACGAACCGCCACGGCTGCGCCCACATCCATTGTTCAAGACTCTCGCCGCCCCGCGTGAACACTTCGAACCCCAGGAACTGCACCAGGCACAGCATCAGAAAATTGTCGCGAAAGCCCGGCATCGGGCACGTCAGGGGAACCTTGCGGTAGCCGGCGAGCAGCACCTCCATCAGAGCGACCGAGAGCGCCGCGACATACAGCGCGTGTCCCACGGCAAAGCCCGGACCCGTTTGCCACCACGCGACTGCCAGGCATGGCAGGAGCACCAGCGGCGTCAGGAAACTGAGCATTACCCGCCGCGCCACTCCGAGCGTCTCGTTCTGCTGCGGATCGAGGGCCACGCGGAAGACCCAGTTCGCGGGGACTCCCGCCGGCAGTTCGAACGCCACGCGAAGGCCCAATATCAGCAGATACGCCGCCGCCAGCGCCGCGCCCCTTGCGTCTTGGAACGCCACCATCCAGCCCAACCCCACCGATACGGCGATCGCCAGCCGGTGAGTTTCGTTGCGCAGAAGGGCGCGCACGATGAACGCGTGCGCCGCGCGTCCGAACCCCGCGCTCCGCGGCGCGAACCGGTCGAGCATCCAGAGCACGCTCCGCAGCACCCGCTGCTGCGACGGCCGCGGGCCGCCTTCGAGCACTCCCGCGAAGCGGCGCCGGTAGCTCAGGCCATAGGAAACGATCACCGTCGCCAGCACTGCCGGCAATGCCGTGACCGCCCACCGTGCCATTGGCGCGAGCGCCGGCGAGCTCCGATGCTGCAGTTCCTGATAGAGCGACAGGAACCACAACGACGGCAGGAAGCGTACGGCCGAATCGGGATGCCGGTGCAAATGCGTGACCAGCGTGGCCCCGGCGAAGCCGCTCAGCAGCAGCGCGATCAGCCCCAATAAGAGGATGCCGCGCAGCCAGGGCGACCACGCCCGAAACGTCTCCCGCGGCAATGCCGCCGAGAGCGTCCCCAAAATGGCGAAGACCGAGGCGATCGAAAATACGCTCGCCAGCACGACACACACGGCATGCACCGCCGCGAATCCCGCGAAGTCGGCGAAGGTCGATCGCGCCGCCGCCATCACGAACATCGGGAAGAGCGCCGCTGGAACCGCATTGACGTCGAGCGCCACCACCAGCACCGCCGTCAGGATGGCGGCCGCATTCGCCAGCAGAATCCGGCGCGATGAGACCGGCAGCGGGGCGAAGTTCAGGTAATCCTGCGTGTCCGGCAGAATCTGGTCCCACTTCAGAACCGTCACGATTCCCGTGACCGCCATGGCGACGGCCAGGAAGAGGTACTTGTCGGGCAGCGAGGTCACGTACAGATCGTCGCGCAGGTGGCCCCGCATCCAATTGAGGAACGCGGAGTACTTATCCAGCATCAGCAGCGACGTGAACGCGCCCGGCGCCGCCAGCAGTCCGAGCATCGCGCCGGCGCCGAGTTCCAGCTCCGACGACGCGTCCTCCTGACCGCCCCGCACCATCTTGTCGAGGAAGTGACCCACCAGCCGGCCGAACGGGCGCCGTGCCCACCGCCGGACCGGCCTACGCAGCCACCGCGGCCACAAAACCCTGCGCAATCGCGTCCGCATCCACCTGCTCCGTTAAGTGCATGAATCCTTCTTCGAGACCCAGCCCGCCGAACCCCGCGTGCATCTCCTCCATCGATCCCGACGCCACCACGGCGCCCTTCTTGAGGACCGTCAGGTGCGTGCACAACCGGTCGGCCTGCTCCAGCACCGGCGACGAGAAGAGGATCGCCTTGCCGCTCTGCGCCAGGCGCGCGATCACCCGTCGCAGCACCATCGCCGACGTCACATCCAGCCCCGAGAACGGTTCGTCGAGCACCAGTAAATCCGGATCGTGCATCATTGCGGAGATCAGGACGATGCGCTGCCGCATGCCCTTCGAGTAGGAGCCGATCAGTCCGTCGCGGCTGCCATACAGGGTCAGGCCCTGCAACATGGCGGCCGCCTTTTCGCGAAAGCGCCGCCGGTCCAGACCTCTTAAGGTGGCCACCAACTCGAGGTATTCCCATCCGGTCAGGAACGCATAAAGGTCGGGCTGTTCCGGGACATACCCCAGGCTCTGTTTGAAGCCCTCCAGGTGGTCCTGGATGCGTTCCCCGCGATACAGCACCGCGCCGTGCGTCGGATCGAGCAGCCCTGTGATCATTTTGACGATGGTGCTTTTGCCCGCGCCGTTCGGTCCCAACACGCCGAGAATTTCGCCTCGCCGGATCGAAAACGTAATGTCGCGCACCGCCGTTACGGCGCTGTAGCGTTTGGCCAGATTGCGGGCCTCCAGAACCACGGGTTCCATGGCAGACTTGGACGTTCTCCTAAATCCGAAAGTTCCCGCTGCATGGTTTGTGGCAGAATAGTTGTTTCGGTCCTATCACTTGCGGAAGCTTTTCAAAGCCAGCTAAAATCAACGCGTTCGCAGAAATCCCAGGAGGAAGCATGGCAGCAGTGGAGCAGAAGGTAAAGCAGATTATTGTCGAGCAGCTAGGCGTCGATGAGAGCCAGGTGGACACCAACGCCTCATTCGTAGATGACCTGGGCGCCGACTCGTTGGACATTGTCGAGTTGGTCATGGCCTTCGAAGAGGCCTTCGAACTGGAGATTCCCGACGAGGACGCGGAAAAGATCACCACCGTCAAGGATGCAGTCGAGTACATCGAAAACAAGACTTCCAAGAAGTAACCGCCCCTCACCACACGGAGAATCGTATTGTCGCGAAGAGTGGTAGTCACCGGCGTCGGTCTGCTGACGCCGCTTGGGATTGGCACAGAATCGTCCTGGGAGGCCATTCGTTCCGGTAAATCCGGGATCGGGCCCATCACACAGTTCGACGCCGCGGCCTTTTCCTGCCGCATCGCGGGCGAGGTCAAGGGTTTCGATCCAGCCAGCTACATCGAGAAAAAAGAAATCAAGAAGATGGGGCGCTTTATCCAGTTCGCCGTCGCGGCGGCGGAGTGCGCCATGTCGATGTCCGGCCTGAAAACGACGCCCGAGACCGAGGAGATGGTGGGCGTCTATATTGGAAGCGGCATCGGCGGATTCGAAGTCATCGAGCGCGAGCACCAGACACTCCTCGAACACGGCCCGCGCCGGATCTCCCCGTTTTTCATTCCCGCGACCATCGTCAATCTCGCCTCCGGCTATGTTTCCATCCGCAACCGCGCCAAAGGCCCGAATTCCGCGACCGCCACGGCTTGCACCACCAGCGCCCATTCCATCGGCGATTCCTTCCGCCTCATCCAGCGCGGCGACGCCGATGCCATGATCTGCGGCGGCACCGAAGCCTGCATTACCCCCATGGGTATCGGCGGATTTGCCGCCATGCGGGCGCTTTCCACCCGCAATGCGGAGCCCGAACGAGCCTCGCGTCCCTGGGATCGCGAGCGCGATGGTTTCGTCGTGGGAGAGGGCGCCGGGATCCTCGTGCTCGAAGAGTTGGAGTTCGCCAAACGCCGCGGCGCGAACATCATGGCGGAGATGGCCGGGTATGGCATGAGCGCCGACGCCTTCCACGTGACCGCGCCTCCGGACGACGGCGACGGCGCCTTCCGGGTCATGCGCAATTCCATGCGCGACGCCGCGATCGAGCCGGACCAGGTCGATTACATCAACGCCCACGGCACTTCCACCGAGGTCGGAGACCGGGCCGAAACCGCGGCCATTAAGCGCGCGTTCGGCGGCCACGCCTACAAGGTTGCCGTGAGCTCCACGAAGTCGATGACCGGTCACCTTCTCGGCGGCGCGGGAGGTCTCGAAGCCGGCATCACCGTCCTGGCGATCCGCGACCAGGTGGCGCCGCCGACGATTAACTACGAAAATCCCGACCCGCGCTGCGACCTCGATTACGTGCCCAACCAGGCCCGTCCCATGAAGATCGAGTATGCCCTGTCGAACAGCTTCGGCTTCGGGGGCACCAACGGATCGTTGATCTTTAAACGCTACATCGCTTGAACGAAAAGACAGAGGTGGCGGCCGCCGGCCCCGCCCTGATCTCTGGCCCCTCTTATGAAGATTGTTGTCACCATCAAGCAAGTTCCCGCCCGCGACTCCCAGCTTCGGATCTCGGGCAAATGGATCGAGGACGCCGATCTCTCGTATGAAATTAACGAGCCGGACGCCTACGCGTTAGAGGCCGGCCTCCAGCTAAAGGAAAAGCACGGCGGCGAGGTGGTCGCGCTCTGCGCCGGTTCCGCGCGCGCCGCGCAGACCATTCGCGAAGCGCTCGCCAAAGGCGCCGACCGCGCCATCCACATCGAGGAAGAAGACCTGGGCGCGTACGACCCGCTCGCCGCCGGAAAACTCCTGGCGGCGGCGCTCAAAGCCGAATCCCCCGATCTCGTCCTCACCGGCCTCCAGTCCGACGACCTCGGTTACGGGCAGACCGGCGTAATCCTCGCCGAGCTGCTGGGCGTGCCGCACGCCACCATCGTCATGGAGGTGGAGAAGCGGGATGGCGGAATCCGCGTCAAGCGAGAGCTCGAGAACGGCTGGTTTCAGCACGTCGAGATGCCTCTGCCGGCGTTGCTCACGATTCAATCCGGCATCAGCAAACTGCGCTACGCCACGCTGATGGGGATCAAGAAGGCCAAGACGAAGGAAATCAAGCGGCTATCGGCCGCGGAGTTGGGCGGCGCCGGCAAAGCCAGCATCGCGCTCGACCGGATTTACCTGCCGGAGCGCAGCAAGAACACGCAATTGTTCGAAGGCGCCGGAGCGGCCGCGAAACTGGTCGAGAAGCTGAAGTTCGAAGCGAGGGTCATATGAGCATTCTGGCGGTCATGGAACAGCGCGCGGGTGAATGGAACCGGATGTCGTTCGAGACGCTGGCCGCCGCGGAGCAATTGTCCCGGGAACTGAACACCACGGCGAGCGCCGCCGTGCTGGGGCAGGGTATCTCCGCTCTCGCGGCCGAGCTGGCGTCGAAGCAACTCGACAAGGTCTACGCAGTCGAACACGACCTGCTGAAGAACTATTCGCCGGAGGCCTACACGGCGGCGTTGAGCCAGTTGATCGCCCAGGCGAAGCCCGCCATCGTGCTCTTTCCGCACACCTACCAGGTGCGCGACTTCCTGCCGAAGCTCGCCACCGCCCTCGATCGCGTGGCTGTCAGCGACGTCATCTCCCACCGCGTGGAGAACGGACAGGTCACCCTCGTCCGGCAGCTTTTCCAGGGTAAGGTGAACGCCGATGTCCGGTGGGCCAGTGACGGGCCGAACTTCGCCTCGCTGCAGGCGGGCGCGTACCGCGCCGATCAACTCGCGGCCGGCAGCGCGCCGGTGGAGACCGTCTCTCCGCAAATCGACGCCGCGGCCATCCGCACCAAACCGCTCGAGCTCTTCCGCGAATCGCAGCGCGCCGTCGATCTGGGAGCCGCCGAAATCATCGTGTCCGTCGGCCGCGGCATCAAAGAGGCCGATAATATCCCGCTCGTGCAGAAGCTCGCCGATGCCCTCGGCGCGGAACTGGCCGCCTCGCGTCCCATCTGCGACGCCGGCTGGCTGCCCATGGAGCGTCAGGTCGGCAGTTCGGGGCAGACGGTCGCACCGAAAATGTACCTGGCGGTCGGAATTTCGGGCGCCATCCAGCATCTTGTGGGAATGAAAGGCTCGCGCACCGTAGTGGCGATTAACAAGGATCCGAATGCGCCGATCTTCGAAATTGCCGACTACGGCATCGTCGGAGACTTGTTCCAGGTCATCCCGGAACTCATCGAAGCTGTGCAAAAAGCCAAATGATTTGTAAGGTTCTGTAAATTACAGACCGGTTTGACTTTGCTTCCCCGCGCCGGTTATACTGCAAATCCGCGTCGCTGTGGGCTTTAGCCCTCTGGCCGCCACGCAACCCCTCGAAATCTTCCCGGTTGTCGGTTTGCAACTTTTGGGGCAGGGGCTGCGTCATATCCGATTGATCCCGTTGCGGTCGTCGAATCAAGAGAAATGAGTATGAATATGAAATCCGGAGCCAGGCCCAAGTTTGCCAACTACCGAAAAGTGCTGGAGAAGAAGGCGGAAGAGGTGCGCCGCAGTATGTCCGCGCAGAAAGCCGCCCAGGTTGTAGCGCGGTTGGATTGCCCGTCCGACGAAGGCGACCTCAGCCAGCAGCACCACGAGGAATGGATTTTCCTCAATCGCAACACCATCGACATGAAACTGCTGCGCGAGATCTCCGATGCGCTGCTCCGCATCGACCACGGGACCTATGCGATCTGCGCCGAATGCGAAGAACCCATCTCCGCCAAACGGCTCGACGCTCTGCCGTGGGCCCGTTTCTGCGTAACCTGCCAGGAACAGGTGGCCGCGCGGCTCGCCGCCGGCGAAGTGGTGGACGAGTACGAGGAAGCCGGCCGGTGACGCTCATCGATCTCCGCCGGTTCGCCATTAAGAAACACCTGAAAGTCCATTTTCGGATCCAGAATGGGATGGAGTGCGTCGTGAACGAGGAAGGAATCGCCCTCGTTCCGGCGCTGAAGGGGATTCCCGGCTTTGATCTGGAACAGGAGTTGGCGTCTGCATCCGAATTTCTCGTCGAGCCCGCGCCCCCCGCTCCGCCGCGAAACGTCCCCCGCGGCGAAATGATGTCGATGGCCGCGCCCTCCCCTTCCGCGTCCGCTCCCGCCCACGACCACGACGACGACTGAGGGGCGTCACCCTCCTCTGTCACACAAGTGAAATTAGGGTACAATACTACGGTCATTCGTACACTGTTTTACTTGCCTGAAAGGGCTTTGGGGGCTGCATGGATAAACCGGCGCAAAACATTCAGGACAGCTTTTTAAATAACGCACGCAAAGACAAGATTCTGCTCACGATTTATCTGATGAGCGGTGTGAAGCTGTCCGGCCGAATCAAGAGCTTCGATAAGTACTCCCTGGTGCTCGAAACCAATAACCAGGAACAGCTGATCTTCAAACACGCGATCTCCACGGTCGTGACCCAGAAATCGTCCCATTCCTACAGCGCCAGTTCGCAGGCGGCCGCCCAGGGTTCCAACGTCACTACGCCCGGCGTGCCGGTTCATTCCGAGTCGGAGGCCTAAGCAACGCCCGCCCATAGTCCCGCCTCCGAACGGGCCATTCTGGTCGGTGTCGATTGGAAAACGCGCGGCACGCCCGGACGCGCCGGCGCGCACCGGTTGGAGGCGTCTCTCGACGAATTGACCGAACTGGCCACCAGCGCCGGCGCGGAGGTCGTCGACCGCATCGTCCAGGCCCGCACCGCTCCGGAAGCGGCTACTCTCCTTGGCCAGGGTAAGGTCGAGGAGCTCTCCGCGGCCGTCAAGTCCTCCGGCGCCAATGTCGTCATCTTCGATCACGACCTGACTCCCACCCAACAGCGCAATCTCGAACGCGCCATCGACGCCAAAATCATCGACCGCACCCAGCTCATCCTCGACATCTTCGCCTCCCGCGCCCGCACTCGCGAGGGCCGCCTCCAGGTCGAGCTCGCGCAGTTGAACTACCGCCTCCCGCGGCTCACCGGCCGCGGCATCGAGATGTCGCGCCTCGGCGGTGGAATCGGCACCCGCGGCCCCGGCGAGACCCAGCTCGAAACCGACCGCCGCCGCATCGCGCGCCGCATCAAGAAGATCGAAGACGATCTGGAAGGCGTTCGCACCGGCCGCGCCTTGCACCGCCGCCGCCGCGGCGCCGTTCCCCTCGCCACCCTCGCCTTGGCCGGTTATACCAATGCCGGCAAATCGACTCTCTTCAACCGCCTCACCCATTCGGGTGTTCTGACGGACGCCCGCATGTTCGCCACCCTCGACCCGACTGTCCGTCCCCTCATCCTGCCCTCCCGCCGCCGCGTCCTGTTGAGCGACACGGTCGGCTTCATCGGGAATCTTCCGACAACCCTCGTCAAGGCGTTTCGCGCGACGCTCGAAGAGGTCACCGAGGCGGCTCTCATCCTGCACGTCGTCGATGCCTCCTCCCCCACTGCCGCCGCCCACACCGCGCATGTCCTGAAGGTCCTCTCCGAAATCGGCGCCGCCGCCATCCCGCAGATTCTCGTGATGAACAAGATGGACCGCCTCCCCGAGGTCGACGCCGACTCCGCGTCGCTCGCGCGCCGGCTTCTGGGCGATTCCGGCGGGCAGAGTCCCACCCGCGCCGTCGGCATCTCCGCCCTGACCGGCGCCGGCATGACCGAACTGGCCGCCGCCATCGACGAAGCCTTGCCGCTCGACCCGATCGTCCGCGCGACATTGCGGCTCTCCACGGGCGATGGCGCCACCCTCGCGATGCTCCATGAATTCGGCCGCGTCCTGTCCACCCGCTACCTCAATGACAGCGGAGAGGTCGAGGTCGAGGCGGACGTGCCGGAGTCGCTCCAGCGCCGTCTCAACGCCTAGGCCGAGCGATCCACAGAAGTGTGGAAAACTCTGTGGGAAAACCCGTTTCAATCCGGTAAAAGTATTGTTACAAAAGGTACTTGTACGTCCTGAACCAATTGCGGGCAATATCTGTTAAATGCTTGCATTAAAATGAATTATGGGGAAAGCCGGAGTCTCGACATGGAATCCGATCGGATCGGTTGCCGCAACCGCGGTCCCGGCGGGTTTTCCACCAAATTTCAATCAGGTGTTTCCCTGATATGGCCGCAAGTTGCCATCGGGAAATCCTTTGCTACACTTGGATGTTGATGGCGGCGTAGCTCAGCTGGCTAGAGCGAGGGTCTCATAATCCCTAGGTCCGCAGTTCGAGTCTGCGCGCCGCCACCAAACCCCTAACAGCCGCCGATTTACCGAAGCCACCGCGAGAGCTTCATCAGACGCGTCATCGTTCGCGCATAGGGCCCCGCATCCTGGCCGTGCCGCGGCCCCATCGCCATGCCTTGCTGCACCGCGACCGCCTGCGTGCGCGTGTACTTCAACAACCCTTCCGCGCCGTGCCGCGGGCGCAGACCCGACTGTTTGACGCCCCCGATCGCGGCGTCCGTCGAACCCCAGGTTGCCGCGTAGGCCTCGTTGATATTCACGCTTCCGGCCTGCACCCGCACCGCCAGCGACACCGCCCGCCGCGTGTCGCGCGACCAGATACTCGCGCTGAGACCGTAGGGGCTCGCATTGGCCCGCTCGATCGCTTCGTCCTCCGTGGCGAAGGGGGCCACCGAAACCACCGGGCCGAAGGTCTCCTCCGCGTAAACCCGCATGTCCGGCCGCACCCCGCTCAGAATCGTCGGTTCGTAAAATAGCGGGCCCAACTCCGGCCGTCGCCTTCCTCCCGTCACCAGCGTCGCTCCCTTCGACAGGGCATCGCCGACGTGCGCCTCCACCGTGTCGAGTTGCCGCTGTACCGTGAGCGAACCCATGTCCACCGAATAGTCGAACGCGGCGCCCATCTTCAGCCGTCGCGTCCGTTCCGCGAAAGCGCTCAGGAATGCCTCATACAGCGACTCGTGGACGTAGATCCGCTCAATGGAAATGCAGACTTGCCCCGACCCTACGAAACATCCGCGCAGCGCGCCTTCCACGGCCGCGTTCGGATCGGCGTCCGCCAGCACCAGCATGGGATTCTTGCCGCCGAGTTCCAGCGAGCAGCCGATCAACCCGGCCGCCGCGCGTTGTCCCACGATCCTCCCGGTCCTGGTTCCTCCTGTGAACATCAAATAATCCACGCGATCGGCCAGCGCCTCGCCGACCACCGGGCCATAACCGGTGACAACCTGAAATACATCCTCGGGCATTCCGGCCTCGCGAAGCAGGTTCAGCGCCCAGAGCGCGGTAAAGCTGCCCTGCGGATCCGGCGTCAACACACCGCAGTTGCCGGCCATCAGCGCGGGAATGGCGTCCGTCACAGCCAGAATCAGGGGATAGTTCCACGGCACGATGAAACCGGCGACACCCACCGGATACCGGAACTCCCACGTCTTGGTCAGCAGCGGCAGCGCGCCGCGGCGCCGGCGCGGGCGCAGTAAGCCTTCGGCCCGCTTGGCGTAATACTGGCAAACCAGCGCTGTGTCGAGGATCTCCTCCAGCGCGTGCCGCCGCGCCTTCCCGGTCTCCCGTTGGATGATGTCGAGCGCCTCGTTCTGCCGCCGCAGCAACAGGTCGTGAAAGCGGAGGACGATGCGCGCCCGTTCGGCGCAGGCTCGGGCGTGCCACTGCGCCTGCGCCGCGCGAGCCCGATTCACCGCCAACTCGACATCCTCGGCCCGGCAGGAAGGAATATACCCGAGGACGGCGCCCGTATACGGCGCGCACACAAACAAATCCTCGTGAGGCTCCGCGACGAGCGTCACACCATTCCGTACGTGCTCGATTGGCGCCGGCTCGGTGCGCATAGAGGAGCGGCTCGACCGCCGCTTATCTTCCGATTGTACCTATTGTCACACCGCGGTTCTTTGCGACTTTGGGGCGAGAGAAAACAGAGACAATCTGGCGCGCCGGCCTCTCCCCGGGATAAAGCTCGCTTCAGTCCCTCGAGAATCCATTGGCCTGCCCGGCAGTCGGATACTCTATGATTTGTATTCATATGAACACGGCCGATATTTTGGAGCTCGCCTCGAGCTCGGATTACGACTTTCGCCGTTCCGCGAATCCCGAAGACCCGTTGAAGCACCTTTTCAACGAATGGGTCCCATACTATCGGCTGAAATGGGCGATCGCCCGCGTCCTGCAACCGAAGACGATCCTCGAGATCGGCGTCCGCTTCGGTTATTCTGCAGCTGCCTTCCTGGATGCTTGCCCGGACGCCGCGTATTTGGGGATCGACAATGATTCCGACACGTTCGGCGGCCATCAAGGCGCAATTGACTGGGCACGCCGGATCACCCGAGGGATGAACGCAACTTATCTGATCGCTGACTCGCAGGAGTTTGACGAACTTCCCGGGGGCCCGTATGACTTGATTCACATTGACGGGCAGCAAGACGGGGCAGGTTCGATACGGGACTTGCGGAAGGCGCTGCAGAAGGCCCGGCGAGTGCTCTTTGACGGTTATTTTTGGACTCGCAACAATTTCTTGCACGCCTCGGAATTCCTATACGGCCATCATGACGTCATCGAGAGTTGCATGATTCTTCCCGGCTACGCGGGTGAGTTGCTCATCACACCGAGGCGAACCGCCGACAGGCCCGGCCGCGTTGCAAGCAGCAAAGAAATCAGGTCCGCCTATACCGAGTCATACTACCTCCACCACTGCGGAGGGTTCGACGGGTACAACCTGGACAAGGGGCTCAGCCTCAGTGACCCGAGGCTCCGGGCAGTAGCCGATCTCGCGGAGCTCGCGCCGGTCGGACGGGCCATTGATTTGGGGTGCGGCCGCGGAGAACTGAGCGTCCATCTGGCGCGCTTAGGGCACGATGTCACGGCCGTAGATTACTCGGAAAGCGCCATCAGACTCGCCAAGGCCGCGGCTCAGGATGCCGCTGCCGTTGCCGCCCGCACTCTGCGGATCAACTTCCATTGCGGGGATGTCGGCCATCTGGATCTTTCCGGGTCTTATGATGTGGTGGTTGCCTCCGATCTGATCGAGCATCTAACGCCGGAGGAGCTGGACCGTCTGTATTCACGCATCTCTTCGCGCCTGTCGCCGCACGGATTATTTATAGTTCACACATTTCCCAATGCCTGGTACTACAAGTATGGGCATGCATGGCGGCTACGCCAAGCCCGGGAACTGGACGCTTACCTCCCGCTCGAGCCGCGTTCGCGGTATGAGCAACGGATGCTCATCAATGAGCAATCGCCAGGAGTTCTGCGGCGCCAACTCGAAGCCTATTTCCCGCACGTGCTGCTCTGGTTTGCCGCTCATGATCTGACGAGACCTTTTGAGAATCTGAAAAGGCCTTTTTCGAAAAATGAAATGCGTGCTGCGGGTGATCTATTTGCTGTCGCGTCCCCTACTCCCGTCAGGCCGAACATTCTGTACAACGGCATGACTATGCTCCCCATTACCCCGCCGATTGATCTGCTCCTCGAGGTATTAAAGATCCCATCGCCGGTGCGAAAGGGTTCCCGCTTCTCCGCGCGGGTACGGCTGACAAATAATAGCCGGGTCGACCTCAGAAGCCGGATGCCCAACCCGGTTCATCTTTCGTACCACTGTTATTCGGAAGAGCAACAACTCGTCAAGTTCGACGGCCTGCGGACCACGATCCCGACTGTTAAAGCAGGTTCAGCCGAAGACATCGAAATGAAACTTGTGGCTCCCACTGTGAAAGGGGCGTTCCTGTTCAAGCTCACTTTGGTCCAGGAGTCGGTGATGTGGTTTGATGAAGCCCCTCAAAATGTGTGCGTTGAGGAATGGCTGGAAGTAGTCTAACTAACAATCCCTTTAATCCCAATCCTTACCTCAGCCGTTCTCCCACACCGCGCCCCTACTGCTTGACCTCCGATTCGATCGCCTCCAACTCCTTCCCCGCTTCGGACCACCGCCCCTGAGCCGCGAATTCGCGGTACCGCCGCAAATGATCCCGCACCCGTTGCAAGCGGGCGTCGCTTCCCGCCGGAACGGCCGGCGCGCCCGTCTGTCCCGCGGGCGCCGGCGCGGCGTTCGAGGTCGACTGCTGAATTGCCTGCCGCGCGCCCGTCGAAAGCTGCGCCAGAGCCTGTTCGTAGCTGTCGGCATAAATCAACCGGTTTCCCACTGCCAGCACGATCTTCTTCAACTGCGGCATGCTGCCTTCCGTCGCCTGGATGTAAATCGGATCGACATACAGGAACGTGTTCCCCACCGGCATCACCAGAATCTGCCCGCGCAGCACGTGCGACCCCTGCTGGTTCCACAGGGTCAGGTCCTTGGAAATGTTCTGGTCCTGGTTGATGTACGCCGAGATATTCATCGGTCCTGGAATCAGCTCTTGCTTCGACAGCATCAGCACCGAGACGCTGCCGAGGTTCGGTCCGTCGCAGCGCCCCATCATGACGCCCACCAGATTGTTCTTGTTGCGCGGCGTGAAGGGCGTCATCAGGACGAATTCGGGCTTCGTCTCGTTCGGCAGAATCGCCATCATATAGTTCGGCTCCATCGGAGTCGTCCCGCCGTTCTGCCCTCCGGCGTGCAGCGCGACGTCCCACACGTCCTCCTTGTTGTAGAAGGATTGCGGATCGAGCATGTGATACGTGCGGTAGA
>CAZSQK010000039.1:0-67826 GCA_964608645.1 uncultured Solibacteraceae bacterium
AACCGGACATTTCTACTTTGCAGGGAATAGGACATTTCTATTTTGCGTTGACACCCTGATTTGTTTTTCCGGAATGGCTGTGCTATGTATATGTGTCTGGGAAAACAACATCAATGGCATACGTAATCGCAGAACCCTGCATTGGCACGAAGGATACGGCCTGTGTCGACGCTTGCCCGGTCGACTGCATTCATCCGAAGAAGGACGAGCCCGCTTACGCGACGGAAGAGATGCTCTACATCGATCCGGTAGAGTGCATCGATTGCGGCGCATGTGTTCCGGTTTGCCCGGTCTCCGCGGTCTTCGCTCTCGATGACCTGCCGGAGAAGTGGAACGATTTCACGCCGCGGAACGCCGCGTATTTCGGCCGTTAACCAGTTCCATGCGGATGGCGGGCCCAAAGTCCGCCCTCCGCGCCAGCCCGATTGCCGTTCGCAAGACCGTGCGCTCCCGCGCGCGGTTCCTTGTCGGCGCCCGCCTCAGTATCCGTCCCCGATCAGCACAAAACCCGCCCAGTAATACGGGTGGCGATAAGCCGGGCCGCGCAGCAACTGCAACGCGGCGCCGCGCAGTGCCGCCGCCTTTCCGGCCAAACCCCCGGCGCGCAAACCGGTATGCAGGGCGAGCATCAACTCCGACGTCGACGCGGAATCGACGCTCCACTGGCTGACGATGGTGGCGGGCGCTCCTGCCACCATCAGGGCCCAACTCAGTCCGACAACGCCCTCCCCGTCGTGGAAACCGCCGCGTCCGGATTCGCAGGCGGAGAGCACCGCCAGATCGGCATGCAGGTCGAGATCGAGGATCTCGTGGGCTTCGACCATGCCGTCTTCTCCGCCGCCGCCGCGGAGCGCCACATAAGAATATAAGGGATTCGCGCTATCGAGGTAGCCGTGCGTGGCGAGGTGCAGAATGCGGTAGTGGGGGGCCCGGGCTTTCCAGGCCGCTTCGGAGGCGGCCGGGCCGGTGAGCGCGAGCGACGATTCACCGTAGAGCTTCGCCAACGCCGCGACCTCGTGGGCGGCGTTCGGCAGAGGGGCGGCGGGGTCGGGGTCTCCCATTGCCAGGATCGTGGGGGACCCGGTTGTCGCCGCCTGGCGGGCGCGGACCGTTTCGAGCAGGACGGTCAGCGACGGCGCATAGAAGACCGCCTGGTCTTCCACAAGATGGCGGCCATTGGGCTGCACCAACGCCTGAAAGGGCAGCCCCCAAAGAGGGCCGTCGGGCACGATCGCGACGAGCCGCTTGTCGCGCAACTGGGCAGACGCCGGCCCGAGCAGGAGGCGATAGAGCGCCGCCGCAGTCTCTCGGTATCCGCCGTCGCGGGTGGCCAACTGGAGACGAAACGCTTCTACGTCGCGTTGCAGGGTTTCCTGCCGGATGCGCAGTTTGTGCGCCTGGAGGACGGGCTTGCCTGTGGGGCCGGGAGCGATGACGAACAGGTATGTGGCTTCGGGCGCGACCGCGAACTCCAGCAGCGCCGTTTGGCGATCGGGAAGCAGGGCCGCCGCGGCGGCGAACGACAGCGGTTCGGATTCGCCGCGCCGCACCTTCAATTCGGGATGGGCAGCGTACAACTCGGCGCGATACGCGTCCAACTCGCTCGCCGCTTTGGCGACCGCGGCGCTATCGCGTTTCGGGCTCGCATGGAGCGCGGACAGGCGGGCGGAGAGCGCCCGCTCCCGTTGTTTCTCATCGGACGTCATGGCCTTATCGATGCCGGCGTGTCCGGTGCGGAGCACGTCCAGAATCAGCCCTGACTTGCCCCGCTCGGCGGCTCCCAGCGCGTCCTCCGGGGCGCCCGTTTGGAGGTCCACGGAGACGAGGCCGTGAAACAGATTCATCTTGTCGCGCAGGAACTCCAAGCCCTGCTGCTCGCCGCCCGCCAGTTCTTTGCGCAAGTCGTCCACCGCGGCGATGGCCTCGGTATAAGCGGCGCGGGCGTCGTTGGGCCGCCGCAAGCGCTCGGCGGCGGCGCCGGCGGCGGCGAGGGCATCCCAGAGCACTTCGCGCGACGAAACGGCGCGCGCGATCGAGGCGCCCCGCTGCGCGGAGTCCAGGGCAGCCTCATTGTGGCCCAGGTCCAACTCCACTTTGGCAATCGCCGCCAGGGTGCTGGCGATTTCGACGCGCGCCTGGTTCTTTTCGTGAATGGCCAGGCCGGCGCGCAGGTCCGTGAGAGCTTCGGCATACCGGTGTTGCAGCCGGTAAACCTCGGAGCGGTTGAGGAAGACATAGGCCACGCCCGGCTGGTCGCCCACCTCCCGGTACAAATCGAGTCCTTGCTGCGCCGCGGTGAGCGCCTCGGGGAGGCGGCCGGCGCGACGGTATGCCTGGATCAGGTTCACATACGTGTTGCCGATGTCGGACTTGTCCGCCCTCCCGATCTTATTCTTGAGCGCCTGTTCCAGATAGCGGAGCGCGAGCGGGATGTCCCCCTGCATGACATAGATATTGCCGAGATTCTCCTGCGACACCCAAATCGCCCGTTGATCGGACGTGGCCTCGCCCAGCCGAAGGCACTGTTCGAGGCATTCCGCGGCCTTGCGCATCGAGCCGAGCCGGGCATACGAGTTGGCCATCCCGATCAGGATCGCCGCCTCGCCCGTAGTGTCCTTCAGTTCGCGCACGATCTCCAGGGTGCGCGCGTCCATATCGAGCGCCTCATGGAATTGGCTCAGGCCGCGGTAACCCATGCCGATGGTGCGCAGGACGTCGGCTTGCAGCTTTTTGTCCGTCGTGGCGCGCGCCTGTTCGAGTGCCCGCTCCCCGGACTCCACCGACTCCGCATACCGCCCGAGCCGATATTGGCTCATGGCGATACTGCGCCACGCGCGCGCGGCGGCGGCATTGTCCTTTAGCACCGACGCGACCGCGACCGCCAAAGCCGAACTGCGGAGGGCGGCTTCGTAATCGGACTTGCGCGCGCGGTCGAGCGCGCGCTCCATGCAGACGCGAATGAGATCGGCTGTGGCGGCGGAGGGGTTCTGTTCGAGAAGCGCGGTTCGCTGTAGGTCGGTCGCGGCCGCATCGAGCCGGTCCGCCCAGACGTCAGGTGTCTGCGCCATCAGGGCGAGGCATAGGAAAGGGATCGCGCCCAGAGCTGCACTCCGCAAGATGATTCAGTATAACCGGAGCCAACGGGCAGCCAAGTTATCATGGCAGGGAATGATTCAGATCCGAACCGATCTCACTCCCGGCGCTCTTCTGCCCAAAGTCCGCCGGATGTTCGAGCTTTCCGCCGCGAAGATCCGAGCGATCGAGGACAGTTGGTCGCCGGCCAACGGGTCGCCGGTCTGCACCGTGGACGGCCGCTATGCCAGCCGCGGGTGGACCGAATGGACACAGGGCTTTCAGTTCGGGTCGGCGATCCTCCAGTTCGACGCCACGGGAGACCAACAGTTTCTCGAGATCGGCCGCGAGCGGACGGTTGCGGTGATGGCGCCGCATGTCAGTCACATCGGAGTCCACGATCACGGGTTCAACAATGTCAGCACCTATGGCAATCTGCTGCGGTTGATGGCGGAGGGCCGGATTCCGGAGGATCCTTGGGAACGGCGTTTTTACGAGCTCGCGCTCAAGTGCTCGGGCGCGGTGCAGGCCGCGCGCTGGTCGACTACGGCGGATGGGGGCGGGTATATCTACTCTTTCAATGGGCCGCATTCCCTGTTTGTCGACACGATCCGCTCGGCGCGCGCGTTGGTGGTGGGGCACCAGCTCGGGCACATGCTCATGGGTGAGAACGACCGGAAGATATCGCTTCTCGATCGAGCCGTCGAACACTGCCGGGCCACGGCGAAATACTCGGTCTACTACGGCGAAGGCCGCGACGCCTTCGACGTCCGCGGCAGGACGGCCCACGAGAGCGTGTTCAACCGCAACGACGGCAACTACCGCTGCCCCAATTCGCAACAGGGGTACTCGCCGTTCACCACCTGGACGCGCGGGTTGGCGTGGGCCATGTGCGGATTCGCCGAGCAGCTCGAATTCCTCGATACTCTGCCGGAGAAGCATCCGGCGGTGGACGCGTTCGAGAAGGCGGCGCGGGCGACCTGCGACTTCTACATCGAGAACACTCCGCCGGACGGAGTTCCCTACTGGGACACCGGCGCGCCGGGGCTCGAACGGCTGGGCGACTGGCGCAACTCGCCGGCCGACCCGCACAATCCGCATGAGCCGGTCGACAGCTCCGCGGCGGCGATCGGCGCGCAGGGATTGCTGCGCCTGGGGCGCCGGTTGCAGGACGATCGGTACTGGCAGGCGGGACTCACGGTCTGCGGCGCATTGTTCGAGGAGCCATACCTCAGCACGGACACGGATCACCAGGGGCTATTGCTGCATTCGGTATATCACCGGCCGAACGGCTGGAACTGGCAGCCGGGAGAATCGTCGATGTGGGGAGATTATCACGCGCGGGAGGTGGGCTTGTACCTGTTGCGCGCGGCCCAGGGCGGGCCGTCTCTGAAGTTCTTCCTGTAGCGTGGGAGCGCGGCGCTACGCGATGCCGCCGCGCAGGATCGACGCCGCGGTAGGCGCCTGGACGCCTGGAATGCGCGCTTTCTGCTGCGGCGATTCGGGTGCGTCGTCGCCCTCCCCCGGGGCCAGGAACAGGTTCGCGTCGATGCCGTGCTGGCGCGTATAGAGGTCGTAGTAGCGGCCATGCAGATCGTATAGCGATTGATGCGTGCCGCGCTCGACGATCCTTCCCGCTTCCACTACCAGGATCTGCTCGGCCCGGCGGATGGTGGAGAGGCGGTGCGCGATGACGAACGTGGTGCGGCCTTGCATCAGGTATGTCAGACCCTCTTGAATCGCCGCCTCGGATTCGGAATCGAGGCTGGAGGTCGCCTCGTCCAGGATCAGGATCCGCGGGTTGGCGAGGATGGCCCGCGCAATCGAGACCCGCTGCCGCTGGCCGCCCGAGAGCTTGACCCCGCGTTCGCCGACAATCGTGTCGTAGCCCTTTTCGAAGCGTTCGGCGAACTCGTCGACGCGCGCGATGCGGCAGGCTTCGAGGATCTGCTCCTCGGTGGCGGCGGGGCGCGCGAAGCCGACATTCTCCCGGATCGTGCCATCGAACAGGAAGGTGTCCTGGAGGACCACGCCAAGTTGCGTGCGGTATGCGTCCAGCCGCGCCGACGAGAGGTCCACCCGGTCGACGAGCACCGTGCCGCGAGTCGGCTCGTGAAAGGCGGCGATCAGGCTGATAATGGTCGACTTCCCGGAACCGGACGGCCCCACGAGGGCGGTTGCGGTGCCGGGCATCGACTCGAAGCTGACGTCGTGGAGAACGGTCTTGCCGGCGTCGTACTCGAAGCTGACATTGTCGAACGCCACGAAGCCCTCGATGGCGGGCATGACCCGCTTGCGGCGGGGGTCGTCGTCCTCGGGACGCTCGCCGAGCACCTCCTGGGTGCGGTCGAGACCGGCCAGCGCCTCGGTGATCTGCGTGCCGATGCCGACCACCTGGAACATCGGCGCGACCAGGAACGCCAGGAATGCCGTAAAGGACATCAGGTCGCCGAGGGTCAGGGTCCCGGCGAAGATCTGGCGGGCGCCGATGTACATCACGGTCGCTCCCACTACTCCCATCAGTACTGTGGCGGAGAGACTCATGAGCGAGATCGCCGTGAGCGAGCGCAAGACATTGTCGAGCAGGCGCTGGACGCCGCCGGCGAAGACCCCGGCCTCCTGCTGCTCGGCATGGTAACCCTTGACGACGCGAACGCCGGCGAGCGATTCGGTCAACCGGCCCGACACGTCGGCGGTGATCTTGCCGCGCTCGCGGAAAATCGGGCGAATGCGCGTGAACGCCTTGCGCAGACCAAGCCCGAATACGGCGATAAACAGCAGGGCGATGCCGGTCAATACCGCGCTGATACGGAGGAGAAAGACAAGGGCGAAGATGGCGGTCAGAATTCCGCCGACGAACTCCACGAGGCCGGTGCCGACCAGGTTGCGGACGCCTTCGACATCGCTCATGATGCGCGAGACCAGCACGCCGGCCTTGTTGGCATCGTAATAAGAGACGGGCAGCCGCCCGACATGTTCCTGCACTTTGCGCCGCAGTTCCGCGATCAGCCGCTGCGCCTCTTTGGAGAGCAGTTGCGTGAGGGTGAAGGAGGTCGCGCCTTGCAGAATGGTCGCGGCGAGAACGGCCAGAACGAGCCGCGGGAGCAAGTTGATGTCGTGCTTGCCGATCACGTTGTCGACGAGGTAGCGCGTCGAGGCGGGAAGCACGAGCCCCGCCCCGCGATTGATGAGCATCAGAAAGAAACCGAGGGCGAGGAGCTTGCGGCGCGGACGCACCAGTTCCCGTAACAGCGGCATCGCGCTGCGTAAATGATCGGAGGCCTTGGGTTTCGGTTTGGTGGGCGCCACTTACTTCAGAGTACAACGCGGCGGCGCCGGTTCAGGGCCGTGTCTTGTCCGGATCATGCTCCGCCCGTTCGTCTTTGGGCTCGGAGCGCTCTATTTCAGCCTCGGCGACACCTGGGTCGTACTTATGAAAACGCCCGCGGCAGGAGCGGCAGCGAAAAGCGTCCATGGAAAAGACCACTTCCATAATCGTGTCCCAGGCTGTCTTGGTGTACGAGTAACGGACATCGCTGGACCCGCACTTCGGACATCGAACCGATTCCTTGGGCGAAACATTCATCGGGTACGCCTAGTTTACAACGGCGTCCGCAACTTGGGTATAGCCCGTATGGAACTCGGTGATAGGATCGTTCTTCCCCCTTGCGTTAGCGCAGTTGGAAAGGCACGATGACGGTCGTGATGACGGTCACCGGCTGGTTATTCAGCAGCGTCGGGTGATAACCCCACTGCTTGACGGCTTCCTGTGCGGCGGCAGCGAGAATCGGGTTGCCTTCGACGGGTTCCGCCGATTGCACCTGCCCGTCTTCGCCGATGGTGACGGAGAGCGTCACGCTGCCCTCGATTCCCTCGGCGCGAGCCTGCGCCGGATATACGGGATCGACTTTGTGGATCAGCTTGGCCTCCTGCACATTGGAGCCGACCCGGATCTTTGCAGGCGTGCCAAATCCCTTGCCGACGGCGTCGGGATTCGCGTTGGCTGGCCCCGAGCCTGGGGGTAGGTTGAAATCGATGTCGAGCAGCGATGTGACCGGGGCCGCCGCCGCCTGAAACACCCATTGCTTGACGGCTTCCATCGCCGCGGGGACGAGCAGCGGATGGCCGCTTGCGATTTCCATGTGCTGGACTGTGCCGTCCGTCCCGATGGTGACGCGGAGGTGCACGACGCCGGAGATGCGGGCCTGGCGAGCGAGGGGCGGGTACACCGGCTCCACACGTTTCAAGATGGCCAGCAATGGCGAGATGGGCGCGGCGGACTGCGGCGACGCCGACGGAACTCCCCCGACAATGCCGCCTATGACGCCACCGGGTACGCCGCCGCTGACGCCACCCGGAACTCCGCCGATGATGCCGCCCACCACTGCGCCATTCGCCACGCGGTTCGAAACGACTTCGCGGGGGCCGCCGAATTGTGGGGCGCGCGCCAGCAACTGGCGTCCGAAGTCGATCGCCGGGATCAGCAGCGGATGATCGTCGAGGTTCAGCGTGCCTGCAGGCAGCGGGTGGCCCGCTTCGGGACGGCGCGCGGTGTTGATGAGCGCATTGCCGGCCGCAAACAGCAACCAGCCGTCCTCGGACGCCGACAGATGGGAACGCGCGTGGGCCGCGAACTCGGGTTTCGCGTTGGGGAATCGCGAGTCGCCTGTGGCGCCGAGAATCGACGCGGCGTAGAGCTTGGCGAGCCGGTCCTTCCACTGGAGGGCGCCCGGCTGGCTCGTCAGCACGGTGTTGAGAAGCGCTTCGGCCGTCTCCAACTCCCCGACGGCTTGCATGAACTGCGCGGCGTTGCCGAGCACGGCCGGCGAGTTCTGGCGCCCCGCCACCGCCTGCTTCCAGGCGCCGGCGACCCGTTGATACTCCGCCAGGCTGTTCAGCGAACTGTCGCGAGGGAGGACGCCCTGCGAGGCGAAGACCGCGGCCGTCGATTCGGGGTGGTTCGCCACCAGCCACACGATGTGGGTGATGCGCGGCTCGCGTACGCCGTTCGCGTAGTAGTAAAGAATAAGCTGGGACCGCACCTCGATATCTTCCGGGTTGGCGTTGAGATACTGTTCCATCACCGGAACGTCCGAGGGCGTCAGTTGGCGGCGTCCCTTGAGATAGTCGCTCATCGCCGCGGGCGTCTTCGGGGCCTCCTGCGCCACGGCCGGCGCGAGCTGCGCGACCGACGCCAGCCAGACCAATGGAGCGCTGCACGCGAGCAGCGCGATCCACCGGATTCGCGATAGCCCGCGTGGAATCTGCCTCGTCTCGTCCAGGATGCGCTCGATGCGCCTGCGTACTTCCGCTGCTTTCGCCATTGCCATTGCCTCCCAAATCAAGCGGCCCTGCGCGGATTTCACCGCCGCGGCCATATCCAGTAGAGCTTGCGCGTACGGCCGGCTATCCACCAGCAGCAGCGCGGAATCGTCGCAGGCCTCTTCGGCAAGAGCGGCCAGACGCCGCTCCAGCCACCAGGCCAGAGGGTGGAACCAGTAGATACAGCGGTTGACGCCCGCCGCCAGGGCAATCGCCCAATCGACGCGCCGCACGTGCGAACGCTCATGGGCGAGTACGGCGTCGAGTTTGCGCTCATCCCACGACTCCCACCCGGCGGGCAGAAGAATTTTTTGTCCGATGGTCAACGGGGCGGAAATCCAGCTCGAACTGTAGATGTTGTCGAAGCGCGGGATCGGGGTCGAGGCGCGCACCAGCCGCCGCGTGAAGAGGTAGCCGAATGCCAGTCGCGCGAGAAAGAACAAAGCGCCGAGAGCATAGACGGCAAGGGCGGCATCCTGCCACGATAGGCTGCGCCGGGCTGGCGGCGTGTGCGCTTGCACGTCGATCTGTCCGGTTAGACTTGGCGTCGGCACCTCGGGGACTTGACCCACCTGTACTTGAGCCTTCAAGACGTGTAGGGCAACCGGCGGCAGCGCGGGTGTCGCCGCGATGAGGAGAAGCATGCCTCCGGCTACCACCGTCCATATCGCATGACGGGCCGACGCGGTCGTCACGCGAAAGGCGAGCAGGGCGGCGCCCGCGGCCGCGAACAAAATGAGCGATCGCCCCGCCACGACTGCCAGATAGTTCAGAACTTCGGCGCTCCACTCCATCTCACTTCTCCTCCCGGTCCTTGCGTTGCGCGATGCGGCGCGCCAGACGCTGCAACTCGTGCTCGTCGACGACATCGTTATTGACCATGCCGACGAGCAATTGCTCCACAGAGCCCCCACAGAACCGCTCGATGATCTGCCGCACCGCCTTCGCTGCGACGTTCTGGGCGGCGTCGATGGCGCTATAGACGTTCGTGCGGCCCTCGACGCGGTGCTCCACATAGCCCTTTTCCTCGACGCGCTTGAGAATGGTGCGGACGGTGGACTCCTTCATGGGGCGGCTGGCGGCCAGGGCTTCGCGCACATCGTCCGCGGTGGCGGAACGACGCTCCCAAACGACGTCCATGACGAGGTGCTCGAGTTCGCTGAGGGGCTTGCGGGGCTTTCGAGAGCTAAACATTGTAGCGCTACGAAATGTAGCGCATAACCGGGGAGGATGTCAAGGGGGGAGGGCAGACGATTTGTGTCGTCTGCCCCGCGGAAGAGATTTACTGTGACAGGGTGTAATTGACGTCGATCTGGGTCTGGACTTCGACGGGCTCGCCATTGAGGAGAGTAGTCTGATAAACCCAGCCCTTCACCGCCTCCAGAGCTGATGCGACCAGCAGCGAATTGCCGCTGATCACCTCGAGGCTCTTGATGGTCCCGTCCTTGGCGATTACCGCCGCCAGTTTGACGACTCCCTGGATGCGGGCGCTCTTGGCGTCGGGTGGATAAACGGGCCGTGGCTGCTGGATCAATTTCGATGCTTGGACGTTGCCGCCGATTCTGATTGGCTCGGTGGTGGTGGCGAGGCCAATGTTCGCGGAAGGTTCACGGGACATAGCCGGCGTGGGCGACACGATCGTGATCGCCGCTTCGTCGGGAGACAGAGCTGCGATGTTGACATTCAGGTGCTCGTCGAAATCGCGCACAGTCTGGATGGTCGATTCCGCCAACTCGGGCGTCAGCATCGTTCCGAGCCGTACGGGGAGCTTTTGCAGAAGCTCGGTGCGCCCTTCCGGCGTGAGGCCAAGGACATTGATGCTCTTAACGGCGCGGTTCGACACCCTTCGCGCGGGGACAGTCACGTCGGAGCGTGTGCTCTGAGCGGGAGGGGCCATTGGAGCGGCCTCCGGCGCCTGGAACGACACGGTTACCTGCCGTTTGTTGCCGGCGGCCTCGCCGGCGAAGTGCCATTGCAGCGCGGATTGGAGCGCGGTCTTGCGCAACTCCTCGGGTCCGCTGACCACGCGGGCGTCGGCGACGGCGCCCGTTCCGTCGAACGTCAGTTCCAGGACCACGCTGCCCTGGATGCGCTTGGATCGAACGCTTTCGGGATATGCCACCGGGGCGCGGTGCAGCAGCCTGCCGCCTCCGACATCGACGGAGACGCCAGGGGCGTCGCTGACTACCTGCGGGGCGGCCGCCAGCGGGAACGTGTTCGTGACGAACCAGCCGGCCGCCACCAGAACGCACATGGACGCGGCCAGTGCGGAAATCAATCTCGTCTTTGACATACGAACCTCCTTGAAAATCGAAACCAGGCGTTGCTTCAGATGGCGTTTGCGCAGGAAGAGCGGGGCAGGCGCGAGATCGGCTTGCGCTCTCGCGCCGGCGATGGCCAGCAGCGCATCGACGTACTCTTCGCGGGCCTGCGTCATCTCGATGACGGCGCGGTCGACCGCCTGTTCGCGAGCCAACTGAATCTCGGCCAGCAGCCACCAGATCGCCGGGTGGAACCAGAAAAGGGCGCGCACCAGCTCCTCGGCGACCGTGAACAGCCAGTCGCGCCTCTCGACGTGCAGCAGTTCATGGCACAGGATCGCGTCCTGGGCGCGCACATCGAGATCGGGGAATTGCAGCGGCAGAAGGATCACCGGATTGAGGGCCCCGAAAGTGACCGGGCTCGCGACCTCATCGGCAATCCGCAACTCCGCGCGGGCGGGCCAGGGCAGACGCCCTCGGAACGCGCGCGAATGCCGTCGATACCGGGAGAGCTTGCCAAAGCCTATGGCCAGCCAGCCCAGCCGGATCAGGGCGCCTATCGCGACCAGCGCCAGCGCGATCTCAGTGCGGGGAATTGCCCGGCCGGAAGAAGACTGGACCGGCGCGACAGACACCACGCGGGTCGTGACCGACACCGAGTCGGCGATCACCTGCTGCCGCCACGGCCGGACCAGTGGAAGCATCAGACACGCCAACAGGAGGAAGTGCCAATAGGCGAGCCGGGCGCCCGGCGAACGCAGACGCAACGCGGCGGGAGCGACAGCCGCCACCCCGACGAGCAGTCCGATCTGCACGCTGTAGGCAATCAGGTTGTTCCACAACAGTCCGCTGGTCATGGCTTCCTCCGCAGGCGGGCGATCTCGTCGAGATCCTGGGACGACAGGTCGTGCTCCTCGACCAGATGGACCAGCAGCGGTTCGGCCGAACCGTTGAAGACCCGATTGACGAAATCGCGGACCATGTCGCCGATCACCTGGCCCTTTGGCTGCGCCGGACGGTAGACATATGCACGGTCCGCCAGGGTTTTCTTCAGGTACTTCTTCTGTTCCAGGATCTTCATCATGGTCATGACGGTGGTGTACGCCACCTTCCGGCGCTCGAGAAGTGTCTCGTAGACGTCGCGGACGGTGGCGCTGTCCCGCTCCCACACGACCTTCATGATTTCGAGCTCCTGCTCGGTGAGGGTGGCGCTCCGGCGTCGCATACTAATTAATTAGTACTAATTGCGCTGGTTGTCAAGCGAAAAATCGAGCCGTATGAATTCCTTGACTCCCTCGCCTCCGGTGAGAGAGACCGACAGCGAGCCGTTCCCGCCCTGCACATCGAGCCGGTAATCGAAGAACGGGCAGCACTTTCGTTCGAGCTCGATCCAGGCGGCGACTTGCGCGAGGGACGCGCGGGCGGGGTCGACGTGGAATTCGTAGCCGTCCTTCAATTCGCGCGTAGAGGTGACGGCGGAATGGAACCGGTCGAGCCCGGCGCGCCATTCCTGGCGCTCCTGGGGCGTGAACGCTTTGAGGTTGCACGCGAGCGGGACTGTCGAGCCCATGCACGCGCACGTGGAAATCACGGCGGTCGCGATACGGAGAAAGTTCTTCATGCCCCGAGCATCCGGCTTGAAGCGCGCTTGAAGTCAAGTAAACTTCTGGAATGACGATTGGGGAGATTGCCAGAAGGGCCGGTGTGCGCGCGTCGGCGATTCGCTTCTACGAGAAGGCGGGGCTGCTCGCGGCGCCGGCTCGCCGTGGCGGACAGAGGCAATACGGTCCGGCGGTGCTGGAGCGGCTGGCGCTGCTGGAATTCGCCAAGAACTGCGGCTTCACGCTGGCCGAGGCGCGGCCGCTCTTCGACGAATTTCCGGCCGCGGCGCCGCTCGGCCCGCGGCTTCAGGAATACGGGTCGCGCAAACTCGCGGAGTTGGACGTCCTGGCGCGGCGTATTGGCGAGATGCGCGGCCGGATCGAGCGCGGATTAGCCTGCCAGTGCGCCGATCTGGGCGAATGCGCCGAACGGATTCGGAACCGCAAACCATAGCGCCCGGGGTGCTACGCCGTGCGCCGCCTCACGACCCCCCGCAGCGCGGCCATGGCGATCAACACCAGCGCGAAGGTGCAGACGATCGTCGCCCCTGTCGGCAGATCGAGCTTCAGGGATAGGTAGACGCCCACTGCCGAGACCAGCGTCCCCATGGTCCAACCGATCGCCAGCCTGGGACCGATACGGTCCGCGTAGAGCATCGCGCCCACGGACGGGACGATGAGATAGCAGAACACCAGCAGCACGCCGGCGATGGCCACCGAGGAGGTCACTACGAAGCCGAACGAGGCATAGAACAGGAAATCCCAGAAGCGCACCGAGATTCCCGACGCCTCCGCTTTCTCGTGGTCCATCGAGATCGCCAGGAATTTCGCCCGGAAGATGAAGTGGAACAGGCCGACCGCGCTATAGAGAGCCGCCGTCTTGATCACGTCGTGCCAGGACACCGTCAGAATGTTCCCGACCAGCATCTCCTTCAGGTGCTCCGTCTCCTGCACCGATTTCGACATGGCCAGGATCGCCGCCGCCGACGCGACGGCGTAACAAATGCCGATCACCGCTTCCTGCGGGATCCGCGCCTTATGGCCGCGGATCGTGGAAAAGACCGCCGCTCCGATAAACGTGAAGATGAGGCTGACCACGTAGGACGCGGTTCCGTGCGGCTCGACTCCGTAGAGCACCGCGATCGTTGTTCCTAAGGCCGCAATCTGCGCCAAAGACAGATCGACGAAGATGACCCCGCGTTCAACGACGTGCACGCCGAGGTATGCATGGATGCCTGTCAGAATCAGGCTCGCGATAAAGGGCGCGAGGAGAAAGGAAAGTGTGTCCATTTATTTGTATTTCTGAAAAAGATTCACCAGCAGATTGATGTCGTAATCGAAGAGTTGGAAGTAATTGGTGATTTCCTTCGTGCCGCCCACCGAGGGCATCAACAGGGCGACATCGCCGCCGACGGCGCGCGCGACGGAGTCCGGCGTCTTGCGGTCGAAGTACGGCTCGATCATCACCAGCTTGATGTTCTCGTTCTTCATCTTATTGATCAGATCGAGCGTATGGCTCGGGGTCGGCGGAATGCCGGGCCGCGGCTCCACGTAATCGGAAACCACCAGGCCGAAGCGCTCGCAGAAATTCGGCCAGGAGCGGTGATAGGTCACCACCTTACGCCCTTTATAAGGCGCCATCTTGGCTTCCCAGCCCTTCTCTGCCGCGGTCAGCCGCTGGTCGAAGTCCTGGTAGTGCTGCTGGAAGTACGCGGCGTCTGCCGTGTCCATTTGAGCAAATCGGTCGGCGAAGGCTTTGGCGATCCGCCGCCCATTCTCTGGGTCGAGCCAGTAGTGCGGATTGCCGAGCGGGTGGACGTCGCCCATGGCGCGCGACACCTGTCCCTGCGGAATCTCCAGCACCTGGCAGAACTGCGACATGTCGAGATAGCCTGGTCCGCCCTTCTGGATCTTGCCGTTGCGGCTTTGCGTCTGCAACGGCGGCAGCCAGCCAATCTCGAGATCCAACCCAACGACGGCCAGCAGGTCCGCCTTCTGCAGTTTCAACAGGAAACTGGGTTTTGCCTCGACGAAGTGCGGGTCCTGATATCCCTTCGCAATCGCCTCGACGTTGATTTTATCGCCGCCGACCTCGCGCGCCAGCGCGGCGAGATCCTCCGTGGTGGTCTCCACGTTCAGCTTGCCCGCCGCCTGCGCGGAGGCGGCTGTAATGGCCGCAAGAGCCAGTGTCAACAATGATTTCCGATTCACAGCTTGCCTTCCCTATCTTTCAGGACGGCGGTATGCGCCATCCGGGTTACGTAAGAGATTGTCAGGATCAGAACGGATGCGCTCCGTGCGCGCCCATTGAGAACATAAATTGGAACAGGAACTCGTTTGCCGTCAGCCCCTCGCCATAGCGGGTGCGGCGGAGTTGTCCGCGAATCTGGCTGAACTCGCTCGGCCAATACGTGAGGAGCAGCGAGCCGCCCGTGTCGCGCAGAAGAGAATAACGCGCCGCGACGTCGCACTCGGTGGTGGTGTCCGGATTCGTGGGCAGCCCGCAGACGCGCTGCGAGCGATCGAAACGCCCGCCGAGGAACCAGCGCCGTCCGAGTTGATACTCCGCGGATGCGTACATCCCGAAGGGCCGTCGAATGACCGGGGCTCCGATGAGTGAGGGAGGTCCCGTCCTTAGATCGAAGTTCCCCGCCACGGTCCGCGCCCAGATCCACTCCGTCCGCCCCACAAACGAGTGGTAGATCGACCGTGACAGCGGCTTCCAGCGCAGCGTCCCGTCGAACCCGTACACCTGATTCCACCCTTCGCCGAACGGGCTCCTGCCGCGCGACCACGATCCGCCGAGATCGATATTCGTGTTGTCCGTAATATCGCGGTAAATGCGCAGATGCTGGACGGTCGAGAGATCGCTCCGCTTGTTCGCGCGGAACAGATTCGTGCTGTCGCCGCGAAAAACCTGGGCCGTCCCCTCCATGAAAATGCCTTTCGGCGCCGGCAGGATGCGGCTCAGCGACAACCCCGCGTCGTCGATTCCGTCCTCGCCGCCGAGCAGGTTCTGCGTCACCAGCGGGCGGTCCGTCCACGGCAGGACGTGGTTGTGCAGCGTGTTCACTTTGCCGAAAGCGGCGCGCATCTTCCCGACTTTTAGTTGCAAGGCCGCAGGCAGCGCCGTGAAGGTCAGATAACCCTCCTCCAGGCTGACTCCCTGCTCACCGAAGGTGATAAAGAAATCGGCGCGCGCGTATGGGTCGATGACCTCCTGGAAGCCGACTTCGCTCTCGTGCATTTCGAGGGATGGAGTCGGCCGGTTGCGCGGGTGTCCCACACCGCCGACGAAATCGCCGATCACGCTGATGTCGGGGTTCAGCGCCTTGGCGGCGGCCGCGCCCGCGCCTCCCAGTTGCGGCGCGGCGGCTGGTGGCGCGGCAGCTTCGGCCGGGACCGCCGCGGGAGGGGCAGCCGCCACCGGTTGGCCCCTCAGCGATTGCACCTCGGCCTCCAGCGCTTTGATGCGATCCTCCATCGCTTTCATGCGGTTGAGTAATTCGGTGGTGTCCTGCGCCGGCAGTGAAGGCGCGCACACGCACGCCAGTGCCGGAACGAAAAACAATAGACGGATGAAGCCTCTCGTTTTCAAAGTTTCCTCCCTGTCTGCAATGATCCGGGCCGGCGCGAGGCCGGCAGATGAGCCGCGGATCTAGACGGGAGGGGCGCGGGAGGAACCGGCCGCAAGCCACACTTCGACGGGAGATTGTGCCCCGGAGGCGGTCTCCAGCCAGCCGTGCGCGAGCACGGGAGCGAGGGCGAACCCCGCCGCCGGCTGCACAAACGGCATGCCGGCATGGCAGAGACCGCAGCAGTGGTGCGAGGAATGTTGGTGGAGTTGATCGGACGATGCGGCCTGCGCGCAAACTACGGCGCAGAGGAGAAGCAGGACTAACGCTAGTCTTCGCGCCGCAACTGCCCGGACAGGCATTTTGAATCTATTATAGGGGTTTACGGGGCAGATCCAGGACCCGCCCCGGAATGAAACTTACACTCGGTTAACGTTCTCGGCCTGCAGACCTTTCGGTCCCTGCTTCACCTCGAACTCCACTTCCGACCCTTCGTCGAGCGACCGGTAGCCGCTCGACTGAATGGCCGAAAAGTGGACGAACACGTCGTCCCCACTGGAGCGTTGGATGAATCCATAGCCCTTCGCGGCATTGAACCACTTCACGATACCTTTTTCCTTCACTGCACCTTCTCCTGATTCAATTGTTCGTCGTGCTCTTGGGGTCCCAGACCAGGAAAGCGGACTTTCTAGGATGGCCAAGAACTTGCGAGGCGCGCTCAAACAACCTATTGTTTCTACTGCGTACGGTATTCTCTCAGATAGCATTTGTATGGTCAAGCACGGAAACAGGGGCCCGAACGGCGGGGCCGGACGCGCCGCCCTGCGGTCCGAGGCCGCCCTTCTGGACCGTATTCGCAAGATGACCGGACGGATGCCGCAGGGCGTTGTGCTCGGGATTGGCGACGATTGCGCCATTTTCCGGCCCCGCGGCGCCGCCGAAGACCTCCTCCTCACGACCGACCTGCTCGTCGAAGACGTCCATTTCCGCCGTTCGACCCATCGTCCCGGCGAGGTCGGTTGGAAAGCGCTCGCGCGGGGGCTGAGCGACATCGCCGCCATGGGAGGCGAGCCTCGCTTCTGCCTGCTCTCCCTCGCAATCGCTCCCTGGGTCGAGACGCGCTGGCTCGACGCGTTCTACCGCGGCCTGCTGCGGCTCGCGGCGCGTGAGGGCGCGCCGTTGATCGGCGGCGACCTGGGTCATGCCGATAAACTCGCTTGCGATATCGTGGCCTGCGGAGCCGTTCCGCGGGGAACCGCGTTGCGGCGCGACGGCGCCCGGCGCGGGGATGCGATCTACGTTTCGGGCAGCCTCGGCGGATCCGCGCTCGGTCTCGCGACGGGAAAAGGCGCGGCCTGGCGGCGGCACGTCCGCCCGGAACCGCGCCTCCGTCTCGGACGTTTCCTGCGCGAGCGCATCCACGCCACCTCCGCGATGGACCTGAGCGATGGCCTCTCGCTCGACCTGCAACGCCTCTGCGCCGCCTCGGGCCTGGCCGCCGATATTGAGTTTCCGCCCCTTTTTCCCGGCGCCAGTCCGCAGCAGGGGCTCCATGGCGGCGAGGACTACGAGCTTCTATTTACGGTGAAGAAGAGCTTCGACATTCCAAGTTCTCCGGTCCCCGTGACCCGCATCGGCACAATGCGGAATGGCCCCCCCGGCCAGATTCGACTGAACGGAGCGCCGCTCCCGGCGCTGGGTTACGACCATTTGCGAGACCCGCGGTGAGGTGGGCCGTCCTCTACCTGCTCACCCTCGCAGGATGCGCCTCCGCCCCGCGGCCTCCCGATCGGTCGAAGCCGGATCCGGCGGCGGAAGCATGGTACGGCGAGACCATCCGGCAACTGTCCGCGATGAATCGGGAGGCGGAAGGTCTCTTGCGAGCGGGCAAAGCGGATGCCGCGGCGGCGATCGTCACTAACGGGCAGCCCCTCGCCAGCCGGCTGCTGGCCGTTTCGCAGCCAACCCTGCCTGCAATGGAAGCCGCGTCGGATCTCGACGATCTTTACGCCCGCATGCTGCTTCGCAATAAGCAGTACGGCTGGGCCCGGACCTTCTTCCAGAAGAACGTAGTCCGATGGAAAAACTGGAAGCCCCGGGCTCCCGAGGTCGAGAAACGATGGAAGCAAGCGGCCAGCGGAGTCGCCGAATGCGACCGGGGACTCGCCGAGTGACGCCGATTCCTGATCGTGCGTGCGTTACCATGGATGTCCATGGTCGATCCAAACCTGAAGGTACTGATCTCCAGCGAAAAGATCCAAACCCGCATCCGGGAGCTCGGTGAGCAGATTTCCAGCGACTACCCGTCAGGCAACCTTCACATGATCTGTATTCTGAAGGGCGCCTGCTTCTTTCTCACCGATCTGGCGCGGGCCATGAAACGCGACGTGTTCGTCGATTTCATGGGCATTTCCACCTATGGCAAAGGAAAGACCAGCTCGGGCGAAGTCAAGGTGACGAAGGATCTCGACATCTCGCTCGAAGGCGCCGACGTGGTGATCGTCGAGGACATCGTGGATAGCGGTGTGACGCTGAACTATCTTCTGCACCTGCTGGAGCAGCGCAAACCGCATTCGATCCGCATCGCCGCGCTGCTCGATAAGCCCGAGCGGCGGCTCCGGCCCGTGCACGTCAACTACGTCGGCTTCCAGATTCCGGACCAGTTCGTGGTCGGCTACGGTCTCGATTACGCGGAGAAATATCGCAATCTGGACGCAATTTGCGTGCTGGAGGATACGCCTGCGTGATTTGTGCGTGCGTATTCACCCCGAACGCGAAATAAATCGGGACCTCTTGACCCGCCTCGCAGGTGTGCGACAATGAGTTCACCGAAATTTTGCTGTGTGTAGGGCCACCCGCAAAGGCAGGCGGTCGAAAGGGCGTCGAGTGAGCTACCAAGCCGAAACGCCGTTTGACAACATTGAGGGGTCTCACGAGTACGTTGCATTGCTCGCGGAAGCTCTCGACGAAGCCCGACGCGATGTCGAAGCCGAAATCTCGGCCGCCGAACATGATCGCGCCGATCGCCGCAAAGAGGCGCTACTTCTGGTCTCTTATAACCTCGCCAAACTCAATCTCCACATCACGGCGAGCCGGCGCATCCTCAACGATTTGCGGATGCTGCGGCGGCTCCTGCTGGCGGAGCGCGGTTTGCCGGCGAGGGACGGCGAGGAGACTATCGCCATTCAGGGCGATTAGGCCGGGCGGGGCGGAGCGTAGAACGGACGGGATAGAGGCCAGCACCGGCGGTTGGTGTATCTGTCTTTCGCCGTTCCCAGTCCCACTACCCGTGCCTGCGTAGACTGTCGAAAGATCCAGCGCCCTTCTTGCGAAAACCCGCGCCAGATGCGGCTTTTCGCGTCATCTCCTCTTGACAGATTTGTCGCATAAGCGTACGATTACTGAGTTGTTGCGCCACGTTTGCAGCAACACTTGACAGCGGTGGTTTGTGGGGGACCCCGTATGATGGCTTTTCAGATTGGTGATAAAGTCGTGTATCCCAACCAAGGTGTTGGGACGATCGAAAATATCAGTACCCGCTCTTTTGGCTCCGCCTTTGAGAAGTTCTACCTCCTTCGTTTCGGCTGCAACAGCATGACAGTGTTGGTTCCGTTTTCCAACGCCGCCAATATCGGTTTGCGCCGGGTCACGAAGGACCGGGAGATCTCGCGGATCCTTTCTTTCCTGTCCAATGGTTCCTGCGGGAGCAATGCGGACTGGAAGGTTCGGTTTAAAGAGAATACCGATAAAATGCAAAGCGGCGATCTGCTGAGAGCGGCGGAGGTCTTCAAGGGCCTGTTGCAGCTTCACGTGGACAAACCGCTTTCTTTCCGCGAGAAGAAGATGTTGGATCGGGCGCGTCACATGCTCGTTTCCGAGGTCTCCATCGCGCGCGCGGTGCCCGAGATTCATGCCGTTGCGATGCTGCAGAAAGCATTGCTTAAGGCCGGCCTGACGTTGCCCGCGGTGTTGTAGTGGATCCTGGCCGGTACGGCCGGGAAATGTTACTATCCACACATGTTCTGTCACCACTGTGGCACCCAGGTTGACGCCGGTCTCCAATTCTGTCCGAATTGCGGACAGGCGGTCGGCGGCGCCGCTCCCTTGACATCCGCTCTCGTTTCTACCTGGACGCCTCCTTCGGGCGTGCAGTCTCAGACCGGCCGGTGGATCGGCGAAGGCTGGGCGCTGGTGAAGCAGGATATCGCCAACTACGTTCTGATTGCAGTGATCTTCACCGTCCTGAACAGCTTCGTGCCGGTCATTCTGCAAGGGCCGCTCATCGCGGGCTTCCACATCTTCACGATGAAGAAACTGGCGAATCGCCGGCCCGAGTTCGCGGACCTCTTCAAGGGCTTCAATTTCTTTGTGCCGGCGCTGGTCGCGTCGCTCGCGATCATGGTGTTTACCTTCCTCGGCACGCTGGTCTGCATCATTCCCGGATTGGTGGTCGCCGCGATGTACAAGTTCACCTACCTGTTTATTGTCGACAAGCGGATGGACTTCTGGCCGGCGATGCAGGCGAGTCACTCGATTGTGAAGCAGGATTATTTCGGCTTCACGCTGTTTCTACTCGCTCTTTTCGGAATCAACATCCTGGGCGCGATCTGCTGCATCGTGGGCCTTCTGATCACCATCCCACTCAGTTTCGCGGCGGTGACGGTCGCGTACCGGGATATCGTCGGATTCGACGAGGAAACGGTCGCAGCCCTTTGAGATTCGCTGGCGTCGCCGCGGTTCTGGCGGTGCTTTGGCGGGTCACGCCGCCCGCCGGGTTACAACTCTGCGCCTTCCATTGGCTCACCGGCCGCGAGTGTCCCCTGTGCGGACTGACCCGCGGCCTGTGCGCCCTGGCCAAAGGGCAGGTCGCCGACGCCATCCGCTTGAATGCGCTAACACCGTTGGCGCTGGCGATGCTGCTGGCGCTCTTCTGGCGCGGGCCGCGGACCGCGCGGCTCTGGTCGGCGGGAATCGCCGCCTTCGCCGTGTATGGGGTCTGGCGGCTGGTCTGAATTGGGGAGCCTAGAAGGCGAAGCGCAACTGCAATTCCACCCGCCGGTTATTCGCGACCATGCCGCCGAAGCCGCCGCCGCCCGGGCCGCCTCCAAATCCGCTATTGATGCTGCTGGGCTGGCCGAATTGCGGAGACGTCAGGATGCCGGTGTAGCCGCCCGGGTTGACGTGATTCAACACGTTGTTGAACATCGCCGAGACCGTGAGATTGTAGCGCCGGTTGGTCGAATCGCCGAACATGCCGCCATGATCGCCTCCCCCCATGCGCATCGCGCCGCCGCCTCCGCCATGATCGCCATGATCGCCGCCGCCGCGCCCACCGCCGCCGCCACCCCGATTGCCGGCTGCGCCCCCCGCGCCGCGAGCCTCGCCGAAACCGAAGGTCTTGCTCACCCGGAGATTCACGGAAACCAGTCCCGCGGTCGTCAAATAGTTCCGTGCCACGAGCGCCTGCCCGGGCTGTGGGTTGATGTTGAAGTACCCGAATTGCGTGGAGACAATCCCCGGACCCGGGGCGCTTGCCAGCGCCGGCCGGTCATTCGGAATCGTGTCGCCATTCAAATCGCGGCCGATCAGAACGTCGTACGGCGAGCCCGATTGCAGAGTCAGGAACGGACTCAGGCGCAGGCCCCACGGCGCGGCGACCGAGCCCACCAGTTGAAAGCGGTGCCGCCGGTCGAGCGCGGAACGCCCCCAGTCCTGCGCGAAGTTGTACGGGTTCGAGGGCGTGCCGGGCAGGTCCTTGGCATAGTTGAGCGAGTAGTTGCCGAAGAGCGAAACGCCGCGGCTGAACCGCGTGTTGAAATTGGCCATCAGGATCTGCTGCCGCATCAGCCCGCCCGATTCATATAAGAAAAGATTCCCCGCGCCGCCATACGGGCGCAAATCCGTGCCCGGGAGAGGCGTGTTGATGTTCACCGTCTGCAGCAGGTGAGTGCCGCGCGTGCTTGTGTACGTGAGGGCCACGGTCGTGTTGCGCGGCAACTGGCGCTCCACGCCGATCGCGTACTGGAGCGTGGTCGGCGCATGCAGATCGGCGAACATGCGATAGATGCTGTTCTGCGACGGAGTCAGCGTCGCGATCGCCGGAACATTGGGGTAGAAATCCGGGTTCTGCACGACGTACTGCAACTGGTTGACGCCGTTGAGCTGGAACGTGCGCATCGTGAGATTCTCGCCGACGCGATCGTAAAACAATCCGAGGCCGCCGCGAATGACGGTCTTCTGTCGCCCGTTCTTGGCCGAGCCCGGCGCCCAGGCGAAGCCGATCCGTGGAGCGATGTCATGATAATCGCTCACGTTGGTCTGGATCTCATACCGCAGACCGAAGCTGAGCGTGAAGTTCGGACGCACGCGCCAATCGTCCTGCACGAACGGACCGGCGTCGTATTGCACGATGCTCGCGTAAGGATTGCCCCCGGCAATCGTGAACTGTGACGCGCCGCCGCCCAACGCGCGGGTCGCCGCGGGCGTGTATCCCAATTGCTCGAAGAGCAGCGTCCGGCGATACTGCTCGAGCGACGTGATCTGTTCGGTCTGGCCGGCGAGGGGCTGGTTGTCGGCGCCCAGCACAGGCCCGATGCCGCCGAAAAAGGAGAAGGTTCCGCCGAATCCGGAAGGCGAATCGACAATCGAGGCCATTCGCCGCGCGCGGACCCCAAACCGGATCGTATGCGTGTTATGGGCGATTGACGTGTAGTTCTGCAGCTCGAAATGCGTGTTTCGATTGAACGACTGCCCAACCTGGTTGCCGCCGGTAACGAACGCCCCCGCGACATCGATGCGAGGCGTAAGGTTGCCCAGCGACTCGCTGCGGTTGCGGACAAACTGAAAACGGGTCTCGTTGATCACCGTGGGGTTCAGAATGGCGGTTTCGGTCAGCATGAGGTTCAGACTGCGGCCGGTCGTGGTGTATCCCATATCGGGCGCGAACGGCGCGGGCAGCGCGATGCCGCCGATGCCGGCGTTTTGCCGGCTGTTCCAACCGTACTCGAACCGTCCGACCAGGGTATGGTTCGTGGAAAGCTGGTAGTCGATGCGCGGCTCGATTTGATTCCGCGTGTTCGGCGTGACGATGGCCTGGTTGATATCCTGGCGCAGTAATGTCGCGGGGTCGAGATAGGTCGCATGCACGATCGCGTTGTCGTCGATCTGCCGCCGGTTCATATCGAGGAAGAAAGACGCGCGCTTTCCGAGGGGCCCGCCGATATTGCCGCCGAACATCCGATTCATGTAGTCCGGCTTGTTGGTGACGAAGGGATTGCGCGAGTTGAGGACTCCATTGCTCTCGTTCAAGAACAGCGTGCCGCGATACCGGTCGGTCCCGGGCTTGGTGAGGATCTCGATGCGGCCGAAGCCGAGCCGGTCGAATTCGGCGGAAAAGGGGTTCTGGTTGACGCGAATCTCGCGGATCGATTCCTTGGGCGGCAGGTTGCCGCCGCTGAAGCCGTCGACGAAAATCTGCCCCCCGCTCGGTCCGGCAGCCGGCCCGGCCAGGGCCTGCAGCGCATCGGCCAGATCGTCGGGGTCGTCCGGCAGGGCAGCCAGATCATCTCCCTTCAGCACAAGGGCGGTGGCGTTATTGTCCGGCTCGACGCTGACCGCGGAGCCGGCCTGGGTCGAGACGGTGATCTCCTGCTTCTCAGCCGTGACCCGCATCTGGATCGGCAGTTGCGCCGTGCCATTGCCCACCGTGACCTTCTGTTCGAAGACGGAGAAACCGGGGACGGTCGCGCGAACGGTGTATTGGCCCGGGGCAAGCCCGGTGAAGACGTACGATCCGTCGCCTTGTGACTGGGTGGCCTTTTGGACACCGTTTCCGGAGAGCGCGATCGCGGCGGCGGGGATAACCGCGCCGGAATCGTCGGTCAGCACACCGCGAATGGAACTGCCGGTCTGGGCGAAGGCGGAAAAGACTGCAAGAACAGCAATGGCGAGCAAGCGCATGGTGATCCCCTGTTGGTTTCGTTCCTAATCGAGTGACGAGGGCGACTTCTATTACCAGTGGGCGCAGTCTCGGGGAGAGCAGGTTACCGGCCATTTCGGGCCATTTGTGGCGGAGGGCACGGCCCGCCGTCCCGGAACGCGGCAGCGTCCCCGCCGATTCGCCGCTGGCCGTATGGGAACGTCCGGCATTTCCTGCAAAAAACAATTTGCAATCAAAATGTTTTCTGGTATTCTGATATCGCTCTGGTACGGAATTAACCGCGCGAATCATGGATACTGCCGAACAAAGCATTCTGACTCGTGACGAAATGGAAAGCAGGCGCCTGATGGCCGCTCAGGACCTGCAAGTGGGACTATCGCAATCGCAAGTTGCCCGGAAGTTCGGGGTGAGCCGCACCACCGCCTCCCGCTGGCATCGGGCGTTAAACGGGAAGGGCGTAGAGGCGCTCCGCAAACGGCGCGCTCCAGGCCGTCCCAGCCGCCTTTCGGCGGACCAACTGACCGGCGCCGCCGAGATTTACCAGGCGGGGCCCCGCGCTGCCGGTTTTGACTCCGACCGCTGGACTACCCAGCGCTATGCGGATGCGATCTATGCCCGCTTCGGCGTGCGCTACGATCCCGATCATGTCGGGCGCATCATGCATCGCCTCGGCCTGCGGGAGCGCAAGCGGATGCGTCAGGTCGCGGAAGCCAACGTGGCGGTGTTCCCGGAGGTCGTCCCCGCGCCCGTCGAAATCTTGCGCACGGCATAACCTCGGCGGCGGATCGCGCCGGTTCTACGTCTCGCGGTGTTCCCCGAAGACCGTCCGCAGACAATCCGAGATCTCGCCTAGCGTCGCGTGCGCGCCTGCGGCTTCGACAATCGCGGGCATCAGGTTCGTCGTCCCGCGAGCGGCTGCCTCCAACGCCGCGAGTTTCTCCGTCACCACAGATAGGCTCCGGCTCGCGCGAAACGCCCGCAGTCGCTCGACCTGCGTCCGTTCGAGAGATGGGTCGATTCGGAACGTCGCGGGCGGTGAACCGGCTTCTTGCTGGAAACGGTTCACCCCGACGACAATTCGCTCGCCGTTCTCGATGCCGCGCTGCCAGTCGTAGGCCGCATTTTGAATCTCCGCCTGAATGAACCCGGTCTCGATGGCTCGCAGCGTCCCGCCGATCCCGTCGATGCGCGCAAGGTAGTCGCTGGCCCCGCGCTCGATCGCGTCCGTCAAGTCCTCGATGTATCGGCTTCCCCCGGCCGGGTCCGCCGTGTTCACGACTCCCGTCTCATACGCGATGATCTGCTGCGTTCGCAGGGCGATCCGCGCCGATTCCTCCGTCGGCAGCGACAGCGCCTCGTCGCGCGAGTTCGTGTGCAACGATTGCGCGCCGCCCAAGACTGCCGCCATCGCCTGCAGCGCCGTGCGCACGATATTGACGTCGGGCTGTTGCGCCGTCAGCGTCGAGCCTGCGGTTTGGACGTGAAAACGCAACATGGTCGAGCGTGGATCGCGCGCTCCAAAGCGGTCGCGCATCAGCCGGGCATACATGCGCCGCGCGGCGCGGAACTTCGCAATCTCCTCCAGGAAGTCGCTATGCGCATTGAAGAAGAAGGACAGGCGCGGCGCGAAGGAATCGATGGGAAGTCCGGCGGCCATGGCCGCCTCGATGTAGGCGATTCCGTTGGCGAACGTGAAAGCCAACTCTTGAATCGCCGTGGAACCGGCTTCGCGGATGTGGTAGCCGCTGATCGAGATCGTGTTCCACTCCGGCATCTCACTGCCCGCCCAGGCGAAAATGTCCGTGATGATGCGCATCGCCGGCCGCGGCGGGTAAATATACGTGCCGCGCGCGATGTACTCCTTGAGAATGTCGTTCTGAATTGTGCCTGAGAGTTTGCGCCGGTCCGCGCCCTGCCGCTCCGCCACCAGAACGTAAAATGCCAGCAGGATCGCGGCCGTCGAGTTGATCGTCATCGACGTCGAGACATTCTGCAGTGGAATGCCGTCGAAGAGCCTCTCCATATCGGCTAGCGACGAGATCGCGACCCCGACGCGGCCAACCTCTCCGGCGGCAAGCGCGAAGTCGGAATCGAGGCCCATCTGGGTCGGAAGATCGAACGCAACCGACAGCCCCGTCGTTCCCTGTGACAGCAGGTACCGGTAGCGGCGATTGCTCTCCTCTGCGGAGCCGAAGCCCGCATACTGCCGCATCGTCCACAGACGGCTCCGGTACATGTCGCGGTAAATACCGCGAGTGTAGGGGAACTCGCCCGGTTTATCCAATGCGCGCCACCCCGGACGAAGCGAGCGGTTTCTTCACGGCTTCCTTTACGATCGTGAAATCCGGCGCGCCCGCAGGAAGGAGGTGAAGCCGAACCATGCCATCAACAGCGTGCAAAACGCCGCCAGCAGAAGGCGCCCCATCGCGGCGCCCTTGTCGGCGTGCGTCGCCCCGGCGTAGTCCAGGTACAGGCGCACCGCCTTGCTCCCGAACATCACGGCAATACACAAGAAAATAAAACCGATAACCTCGTTCCAGAGGGTCCGCGCGGGTTTCATGACCGCCGGCACGACATGTTTTGCGAAGACACGTCCATGCCGGACGGCGTCCGCGCCGGTCCGGATTGCTAAACGCTGCCACACCCCTTTATCGTAACAAAAGCGCCATTGGGACGACTCTTTCCCTACTTTGCGGCTCGTAAATTGCCGATGAACACGTAGGGTTCTGCTTGTGAACCAGGGTCGCCTCCACTACAATCGGAACGGGTGGATGCCAGGCCCAATGTGGAACGTCGGCACAATGCGGCGCATCCACTATAAGGGAGCACTCTGTGGAAGAGCCATTAAAGCATCTCATGCAGGAATTGGGAAACGCGATCAACGATTCCCTTTCCGAGTCCGACCGGATCGCGGAGGCGATCGGCGAAATCAAGCGAGCCGGCTACGACGTGTTCCTGGTGTTGGAGGCAACCATCGGTTTTAATCGCCGGGATGAGAACGAAGAAGAAGAGGACGAGCAGATCGAGTCGGTCGAGGAGCCCAAACCGCGGGTCTTTGAAACCACCGGCAAGATCAAGTTCACTTCCCAGGATCACCGTTTCCTGCGCGCGCTCAAAATCGCCGTCGACGACGAAACCCGCTAGCCACCCAGCACTTGCCGGTAAACCGCCCACGTCTGGCGGATGGATTTCTCCCAACTGAACTCGCCTACCCGCCGTTGCCCCTTTTCCGCCAGGTCCCGCCGCAAACCGCTATCCCCGGCTAATCGTTGCAATGCTTTCGCCAAGGCGTCCGTGTCGAGCGGGTCCACCAGCAGCGCGGCGTCGCCGGCAACCTCCGGCAAGGCTGAGCGATTCGAGGTCACGATCGGCGTCCCCGCTGCCATCGCTTCCAGCAGCGGCATCCCGAAGCCTTCGTCGATCGACGGAAAGGCGAAGATCGCAGCCCGCCCGTACCAATCCGTCAGTTCGCTCGGGCTGACATACCCGAGGACTCGGATGCGGTCCCGCGCCGCGCTGCGCTGGATCCGTTCGCGAATCGCGTCGGAACCATAGCCGAACGACCCGGCGGCCACCAGCCGCCACGACGTGTCCAGGGTCTCGAACGCCTCCACCAGCCGCGCGATGTTCTTCCGCGTTTGCACGGCGCCCACCGTCAGCACGACGTTCTCGCGGACCTCGTTCCCGCGGTAGGGCAGCGGGCGCAACCCGTGATGGACCACGTGAATGCGCGCGGCGTCGACTCCCAGCAACTCAACCACCTGCCGCTTCGTGAAGGCCGAAACCGTGATGATCGCGTCGGCCCGCGATGCGGCTTGCCGGGCTTGCTCCGTAAAGCGGGCGCGGAATTCGGGAGTGGAGTACTCCCCGGTCATCACGAACAGGTCGTGAAACGTCGCCACGGCGCGCCCCCGCCAGAGGCTCGGCAATCGCTGATTGAGCCCATGGAAAAGATCGGCGGTCTGCGGGCCGAGCAATAGCCGTCGCCGCGCATTCGCAGGCAAGGCTCCGGCCCGCCGGTAGCGGTGCGGCCGATAGCAGAAGTCGAACGTGCTTTCCGGGTGCGCCGCCGCCAATCCGAAGAGAATCTCGCGGGAATACAGCCCGACCCCCGAAAGTTCTTCCCCAACGCTATAGGTGGCATCCAGTGCGATCTTCAATCCAGCTTATATTCTTTCATTCTGCGGTAAAGAGTGGTGCGGCTGATTTGCAGAAGCTTGGCGGTGCGGCTGCGCTCCCCTTTCGTCGCGGCCAGGGCGGCCGAGATGGCCTGCCGCTCGGAATCGGGAATCGAGACGATGGGCGGCGACTTGGCCGGCGTGAAACTGTGGGCCGGAGAGCGTTCGTCGACCGAGTCGGCGAGCGTCTGGATGTGATTGGACTGGACGTGATACTGCAGCGCGGACGGCATGTCCGCCAGCCGCAACGCGCCTTCCGAGCGAAGCGCCACAATGCGCTCCACGCAGTGTTTCAATTCCCGCACGTTGCCGGGCCAGTCGTAGGCAGCGAACATGCTCAATACGTCCGGTATCGGCAGGTCGGCCTCCTCCCCCATAAACTGGCGCACCAGCAGCGGGATATCCTCTTTTCGCTCGCACAGCGGCGGCAGCCGGATCGGAAACACGTTCAGGCGGTAGTACAGATCGAGCCGGAACCTCCCGGCCGCGACTTCGGCCTTCAGGTCCCGGTGTGTCGCGGCAATAATCCGCAGGTCGACCTGTCGCCATTGCAGCGAGCCGACGGGCCGGTACTCGCCTTCCTGAACCACCCGCAACAGTTTCACCTGCATTTCGAGCGGAAGGTCGCCGATTTCGTCGAAGAATGCGGTGCCGCCATCGGCCGCCTCGACCAGTCCCTTCTTATTCTCGATGGCTCCGCTGAACGACCCTTTGACGTGGCCGAAAAGCTCGCTTTCCATCAACGTGCCGACCAGGGACCCACAGTCGATCGGCACCAGGCGGCCGCGCGGATTCGCCTCATGGATAGCTCGGGCCACCACTTCCTTGCCCGTGCCGCTGTCGCCGAGCAGCAGCACCGGAAGCCGCGTCCGCGCCGCCTTCTCGATCAGACGCCGCACTTCGGCGATCCTCGGGGAATTTCCGGTCAGACCGTGATCGCCGCCCGTCGCGGAGGTTTTCCCCATCAGGAATCTAGTCGGACGACGAAGCCATTCCTCTCACCGGAATCTCTCTGGATTCGGATCCGCAGCGCGTCGGCGGCGTCTTCGGTCTTCTCGGCGCCCACCAGCACCCTCCAGAGCGAGGGGTTTCCCTCCCGGAATACCAACCGCGCTGCCCCATACTGCGCCTCCATCCGGGCGCGCTCCCGCTCCGCGTTGCTTTTCACCCGGAAAGCGCCTACCTGAACCGCGTAAAGACCCGCCGGCGCATTCTTCGGGACGCTCATGATCTCCAGTCGGACTTCCGCGACTCCCGGTCCGATCAGCTCGATCTGCTGCGCCGCGGCATGCGAGAGATCGATCACCCGGTCGCCGACGAACGGTCCCCGATCGGTGATGCGCACATCCACGGTCTTATCGTTCCTGAGGTTCGTCACATGCACCCACGTGTCGAACGGCAGGGTCCGGTGGGCGGCCGTAAGCTGCTCCATGTCGTAAATCTCCCCATTGGCGGCGACGCGGCCATGGTACGGATGGCCATACCAGCTTGCCTTGCCAGTCTCCACATACAGCGGAGAGACCGTGCGGGCGGCGTCGTGAGATCGGGTGTTTGACGGGCGATGCGGGATGCGCCGGGTGGTTCGCTTATGCGCGCATCCGGAAAGGGTTAGGATCCCGAGCGCCAAGGCGATACCTACCCTGAGGCCGATGAGCCTGGGGGCCGTTTGCATACTGTTCCGGATTATCCCATGGCGGCCGTGCCGGTCGAGATAGGACTAAAGTTTCCATCCGGCGGCGCCGATAGAGATTCCATGGATGACGACCGGCGTACTGAAGTTCGCATGCTGTGCGCGGATGTGGTCGAAGTGGGATGGAAGGATCACCGCGGCCGGAAGAAGAAGACCACCGGGCTCCTGGAGGATATCTCGCCTTCCGGCGCTTGTCTGCAGTTGGATTCCCCCGTGCCGCTCGGGGCGCCCATCCAGTGGCAGTCGTCCCGTCACGAGTTTACCGGTAGCGTCCGGTATTGCGTATACCGGGAAATCGGCTATTTCGTGGGAGTCGAGTTCGAGCCTCAATCGAAATGGTCGAAAAAAACGTACCGTCCGCGCCACTTGCTGGACTTGAAGAAATTGATGAATTCGCGCTAGTGCCGTGCCGTGGGTTTCTTGCCGGTCTCCGCCGCGTCGTCGCGCGGGGCGCCGCGGCCCGTCCAGTTGGCTTTCAGGAAGTCCCGATTCATCAGCGCGATCACCTCGAGCCGGATTTCCTTGGGACAAACCGCCTCGCATTCGCCGATATTGGTGCAGCTCCCGAAAAGCTCCTGGTTGGCCTGCGCCACCATCGCCACGACTCGCCTCTCCCGCTCCGGCTGCCCTTGCGGCAGCAGCCCGAGATGCGCGATCTTCGCGCCCATGAACAATGACGCCGAAGCGTTGGGACATTGCGCGACACAGGCCCCGCAGCCGATGCACGCGGCGGCGTCCATGGCGCGATCGGACTTCTCCTTCGGCACCAGAATCGCATTGCCGTCCGGCGCGCTGCCGGTCGAGGCCGAAATGTAGCCGCCGGCTGCGATGAGACGATCGAAGGCTCCCCGGCTTACAACCAGGTCCTTGATTACGGGAAACGCCTTGGCGCGCCACGGCTCGAGGTACAGTTCGTCTCCGTCCTTGTAATGCCGCATGTGCAGCTGGCACAAAGTCGTGCCCGGCAGCGGACCGTGCGCCACCCCGTTCACCATGCAGCCGCACATGCCGCAGATGCCTTCGCGGCAATCGTGATCGAACGCCACCGGGTCTTCTCCCTTGGCGATCAGATCCTCGTTGAGCACGTCGAGCATCTCCAGAAACGACATATGCTCGCTCACATTCGGAACTTCGTAGCGCGCCATGCGGCCGGGAGCGCTCGGATGCGCCTGCCGCCAGATGTGCAGAGTGATTCGCATTACTTGTAGCTCCGTTGCGAGGGATGCACGTACTCGAAATGCAGCGGCTCTTTATGCAACTCCGGCGGGTTGCCGACGCCGCGGAAGCCCCACGCCGCGGCATAAGAGTAGCGCTCGTCGTCGCGCGCCGCCTCGCCTTCCGGCGTCTGGTGCTCCTCGCGGAAATGGCCGCCGCACGACTCGTTGCGCTCCAGCGCGTCCAAACACATCAGTTCGGCCAGTTCGAAAAAGTCGGCCACGCGCCCGACCTTCTCGAGCGATTGATTCAGCTCCTCGCCGCTGCCCAGCACCTTTACATCGCGCCAGAACTGCTCGCGCAACGCAGGGATCTTCGACAGCGCCGTCTTCAAACCCTCCGCGGTTCGCGACATGCCGCAGTAATCCCACATCAGCTTGCCGAGCTCCCGGTGGTAGGAATCCACCGACCGCGTGCCCTTGATTTCCAGCAGCCGCTTGGTGACGCAGTTGACCTGCGACTCCGCCTCGCGCACCGCCGGATGGCCGGTGTCGACCTTCTCCAGCTTGGTTGAAGCGATATAGTCGTTGATTGTGTTCGGCAGGACGAAGTAGCCGTCCGCCAGACCCTGCATCAGGGCGCTCGCGCCCAGACGATTCGCGCCGTGGTCGGAGAAGTTCGCCTCGCCGATCACATAGCAGCCCGGAATCGTCGACATCAGGTTATAGTCCACCCACAAGCCGCCCATTGTGTAATGGATAGCCGGGTAGATCCGCATCGGGACCGCATATGGATCGTCGCCCGTGATCCGCTCGTACATGTCGAACAGATTCCCGTACCGTTCCTTGATGACGCTCTTGCCGAGCCGCTGGATGGCGTCACGGAAGTCCAGAAAAACGGCCAGCCCGCTCTCGCCGACGCCGCGCCCTTCGTCGCAGACTACTTTCGCGTTTCGCGACGCGACGTCGCGCGGGACGAGATTGCCGAAACTCGGGTAGCGGCGCTCCAGGTAGTAGTCGCGCTCGCTGTCGGGGATCTGGCTCGGCGGCCGGCTGTCGCCCTTCTTCAGCGGCACCCACACCCGCCCGTCGTTCCGCAGCGATTCCGACATCAGGGTGAGCTTCGACTGGTAATCGCCCGACACCGGAATGCACGTCGGGTGGATCTGGGTGAAACAGGGGTTTGCGAACAGCGCTCCGCGCTTGTGCGCCCGCCAGATTGCCGTGGCATTCGACCCCTTGGCATTCGTCGAGAGGTAATAAACGTTGCCGTACCCCCCGGTGCCGAGCACCACCGCGTCCGCCAGGTGCGATTCCACCTTGCCCGTAATCAGGTCGCGCGTCACGATGCCCCGCGCCTTCCCGTCGATCACGATCAGATCCAGCATTTCCGTGCGTGGATACATCGTCACGGAGCCGGAGCCGATCTGCCGTTCCAGCGCTTGGTACGCTCCGAGGAGGAGCTGTTGCCCCGTCTGGCCGCGCGCGTAAAACGTGCGCGACACCTGCGCGCCGCCAAACGAGCGATTATCGAGATACCCCGAATACTCGCGCGCGAACGGAACCCCCTGCGCGACGCACTGATCGATAATGTTCAGGCTGATTTGCGCCAGCCGGTGCACGTTGGATTCCCGCGCCCGAAAGTCGCCGCCCTTCACCGTGTCGTAGAAGAGCCGGTAGACGCTGTCGCCGTCGTTGTGATAATTCTTGGCCGCGTTAATGCCGCCCTGCGCCGCGATCGAGTGCGCGCGCCGCGGCGAATCCTGGAAACAGAAGCACTTGACGTTGTAGCCCAGTTCGCCGAGCGTGGCCGCCGCCGCGCCGCCCGCCAGGCCCGTGCCCACCACGATGATCGTATGCTTGCGCTTGTTCGCCGGATTCACCAGCTTCAGGCTGAAACGATGCCGGTCCCATCGCGTTTCGATCGGGCCGGTCGGGCATTTCGAATCGAGTTCCATGGCTGGCTCCTAGTGCAGCAGGCCGGACAGCACCGCGAGAGGGATCGAGATGTTGCCGGCCGCAATCAGGATGGCGATGATCGCCGCGCCCCGCTGGATTGCCGGAGTGTATCGCGGGTGCGCAAGCCCCATCGACTGGAACATGCTCCAGATGCCGTGGTAGAGATGCATGCACAGCAGGATCATCGCGAGAATATAAAACGCCGAAACGCCGTAGTTCTGGAAGCCGTGGATGACGTTGGCGCGGACATCGGGATGGTTGACGCTCACTTCGGCCGCCGGCAGTCCCGGGACCGCGCCAACCGTCAGGTGCAGAATGTGGAATATGACGAAGGCGCCCACGATCAGACCGCTCCAGCGCATCGTGCGCGCCGCGTACGACGTCGGCACATCGGCCTTCTTGTAATACGAAACCGGCCGCGCCGCCCGGTTCTGCCCCCAGAGCTGGATGGCCGCCGTGATGTGCATCGCCACGCAGAGCAGCAGCACCAGCCTCGCCACCCACAACGCCATGGCGTTGGCGGGATTGTGCAGGAAGGCGGCGTACGTGTTGATCTGCTCCGGATTCGACGAGTAGATCTGAAGATTCCCGAGCAGGTGCGCCACGACGTATCCGAACAGGACAAGCCCGGTGACGGCCATCACGGCCTTCTTCCCGATCGGCGCCTCATAAAAACGCACCGCCCGGTGGATGGGATTGATCGCAATTGTGCTCATGCGGTGATCCTGGCTGTAATTTTGAATGCGTCCGGCGGCGCGGACGCGGAAAGCAGGCCTAAAGAGCTCAAACTTCCAGTATACATACTGGCAGCCGGAGGTCGCGCGGCCCATCCGACGTTAGAAAACGTAGTCCGGCGGCTTGATCCCTTTCACCCTCAGATACACTTCCGCCTGGCCCCGATGGTGCGCGGTGTGCGTGAAGTACGCCCACAGCCACTCGAAGCCCGTCATTTTGCGCGTCGTTCCCACGACCGCGTCCAGCTTCTCCGGCGTCATCGAGGCCACCGCTTCGTTGCAGAACTTGAAGGTGTCCGTCAGAAACTGGATCGCCAGATCCTTGTCGATATCCTTCTTCTCGTCCTTGATCCCTTGCGCGATCTTCTCCGGAACCGCCAGGCGCGGCATCCCGCTCGCGTTCGAACATGCGCTCATGTTGGCCCCGGCGATCTGGATCATGAGCTGTCCGAAACTCAGCTCTTCGGGGACCGGACGAAAAGCGTACTGGTCCGCGGGCATCATTTTGGCGACCGCGATGGTGAAATCGCCGGTGACCTTCCAGTGCCTGGCCAGGGCGTCTTTCGTGGCGGTCTGGCACAGCGCCGGGAGAGCAAGGGCAAGCGTCGTAAGCAGGAGCTTCATGGTGAAAATCGCCTCGGGATATAATTGTTAGCGCACACACGCAAAAAGAGCAACTCCAGGAGACACTGTGGGATCGGGTAATCGTCCTATTCCGAATCGCGGCGGACCGCCGTCTATGGCGGCCCGTGGCGCCGATCGTTATTTCGAGCTGAAGTCGCAAATCCACCGCAAACTGATCGGCGTTTTGAACCTGGAGCGTGTCTCCTCGATCCCCAAGGACCGCGTCCGCGCGGAAATCGGCCGCGTCGTCGAGCGCCTGCTCGACGAAGAGCGCGTGCCCATGACCTCGGCCGAGCAGACCAAAATCGTCGAGGAAGTGCTCGACGAGGTGCTGGGCCTGGGTCCGCTCGAGACCCTGCTCAAGGAGCCGTCCATCTCGGATATCCTCGTCAACCGCTACAACAAGGTGTTTATCGAGCGCAACGGCAAACTCTCCGAGACCAACGTCCGCTTCAAAGACGACGGCCACCTGCTGCACATCATCGAGAAGATTGTGTCTCAGGTCGGACGCCGTATCGATGAAGCCCAGCCCATCGTCGACGCGCGCCTCCAGGACGGCTCGCGCGTCAACGCCATCATCCCGCCGTTGGCGCTCGACGGCCCGTGTCTCAGCATCCGCCGCTTCGGCCGCCACGTGATCACCCAGGACGAGATGCTCCAGTACCACACCATCACCCCGGGAATGCTCCGGTTCCTGGCGGCGTGCGTGCAGTCGAAAACGACGGTGCTGATTTCGGGCGGCACCGGGTCGGGCAAAACCACCATGTTGAACGCCCTCTCGCGGTTCATCCCCGAGGAGGAACGGATTGTCACCATCGAAGACACCGCCGAATTGCAGTTGCAGCAGCGGCACGTCGTAAAGTTCGAAACCAGGCCTCCGAATTTGAACAAAGAAGGCGGCATCAATCAGCGCCAGTTGCTACGGACGGCGCTGCGCATGCGCCCCGACCGGATCATCGTGGGCGAGTGCCGCGGCGCCGAAGCGCTCGACATGCTCCAGGCGATGAACACCGGCGTCGAAGGTTCCATGAGCACGGTCCACGCCAATACGCCCCGCGACGCCTTCTCCCGTCTGGAAACCATGGTGATGATGGCCGATCTCGAAATTCCGACCCGGGTCATTTTGCAGCAACTCACCAGCGCCATCAAGCTGGTGGTGCAGGTCTCGCGTCTGCAGGATGGCACGCGCAAAATCATGAGCGTCTCGGAAGTGCTGGGTGTGCGCGACGAAAAGGTTCACCTGCAGGAGATCTTCATGTTTGACCGCACCGGCGTCACGGACGCGGGCAAGGTGCAAGGGCGCTTCCGGGCCACCGGAATCATGCCGAAGATTCTGGACCGCCTGCGGGTGGGCGGAATCCAACTGCCGCTGAACATCTTCGAAGAAGTGGTGCCCGTCAATCTGTAGCCTCCGCTTGGACGCCGCAAACTCGGGACGTCCAAGGGGAGGCGTTCCAGCGTGGCGGGATGGCCGATTCAATGAGGTGGCGTAGCAGGTAAGAGCAGGCTGCCGTGCGGCTGGGATCGGGGTCGGTTCGCCGGATTTCCTCCAGGATCGTGCTCCAGAGCTCCCGGCGTTCTTCGTGAAGTGTGGTCGGCGCCATTTCCGTCTCTGTTTGCCTTATCGGACGGCGCGCGCCGCATTTGAATTAATGTTTGCCGCCCTCCCGCCGATATTGGTAATGGAGCCTCACATGATCCGGCTGACGCGCCTGAACCGCGCCCCCATGGTGCTGAATTCCGACCTCATCGAACACATCGACGTGACGCCCGACACCGTGATCACGCTGACCACCGGCCAGATCCTTCGAGTGCGCGAAAGCGCCGAGGAAGTCATCCACCGCATCATCGATTTCCGGCGCCAGATCTTTGGCCCGGACGGGCTACCCACGGGCAGCGAAGAGGAGCTCGATCCCACACCCCCACCGGAAGCCCTACAGGATTAATGCATGCCCAAACCGGAAGCGAAGAAAGCGGGCGTACGGCCCGACATCGCGACGCTGCTGGGAATCGTAATCGCCCTCGCGGGTATTCTCGGTGGGCTCATTCTCGAAAAAGGCAAGATCTCCGACATCGTCCAGGGCACCGCCGCCATGATCGTCCTCGGCGGAACGTTCGGGGCCGTTCTCATCACCAATCCCCTTCCGGTCGTGCTGCGGGCGTTCGGCGGATTGAGCAAGGTCTTTTTCGAGCAGTCCGCCGCTACGACCGAGATCATCGATTCCCTGATCCAGTACGCCACCAAAGCGCGCAAGAACGGAATCGTCAGCCTGGAGTCGGAAGCCTCTGCGATTCCGGACCCCTTCCTGCGCAAGGCCCTCGGCCTTGCGGTCGATGGCACCGACCTGCAGGAGATCCGCAAAATGATGGAAACCGATATCCTCCTCGCCGAACAGGTCACCGAGTGTGAAGCCAAAGTCTGGGAAGCCGCGGGAGGATACGCGCCGACCGTCGGAATCATCGGCGCCGTGCTGGGGCTGATTCAGGTCATGAAGCACCTGGAAGACATCAAGGAGGTGGGGCATGGCATTGCCGTCGCATTCGTCGCGACGGTCTATGGCGTTGGCACGGCCAATATCCTGTTCCTGCCCATGGCCAATAAGATCCGGTCGCGGATCCGCGCGGCGAGTCTGCTGCAGGAAATGACGCTCGAAGGAGTGATCGGCATTGTCGAGGGCCTCAATCCGACGTTGATCCGCCTCAAGCTCAATTCCTACGACAATCAGCCGGGGACCAAGGCGAAGGGGGCGAAAGCCGCGAAAGCCGCCACGCCCGCGGCAGCGGCCTGAGCTATGAAGAGACGCCATGCCGACACCCACGAGAATCACGAACGATGGCTGGTCTCCTACGCCGATTTCATTACCCTCCTGTTCGCTTTCTTCGTGGTGATGTTCGCCTCCACCCAGGCGGACAAGGAGAAGGCGAAGCAGGTGTCCGCGTCCGTGAAGGAAGCGCTCGAACACGGCGAGTTCTCCACCGCCATCTCGACTGTGCTCGGCCGCGGCAAGCACGAGGCGTCACGCAAGGCCGTCAAGCCCGACCCCGTAAAGATCGTGGAAGAGCCTCCGCCGCCGCCTCAAGCGCCCCGTCCCGCCGATCTCGCGAAGTCGCTCGAGAAACTCCGGGCCGGCCTGGCCGAAGAGTTGAAAGGCGGCAAGCTGGAGCTCAAACTGGAGAGCCGCGGACTCGTCATCAGTCTGCGCGAAGCGGCATTCTTCGCCTCGGGCGACGATGCCATCGCGTCGGCGAGCCTTTCGATTCTGCAAAGAATCGCAGTCGAGCTGAAAACAATGGCGAACCCGATCCGTTTTGAAGGACACACAGACTCTCTTCCGATCCACACCTCCCGGTTCCGCAGCAATTGGGAGCTTTCGGCGGCGCGCGCCATCGCCATGATGGAGTTGCTGCGCCAACGCTTCGAAATTGCGCCGGAGCGCATGTCGGTCGCCGGCTATGCCGAAAACGCGCCCGCCGACACCAACGAAACACCCGAAGGCCGCGCCCACAACCGGCGCGTGGATCTGGTAGTGCTTTCGGCCGAAGGCGAGAAAGTCGAACCAAAATCCGCCCTTGCCCATCGGTGACCACCGCCCGCAGAGCCATACCCAACCGCATTCCATAAATCACCGTTGAAGATCTGATAATCTGGATCTATAATGAACTCGAAATAGAAGCACCTGCCCTGAGTGGTGCTATGAGGTGAGCCGATGGATCGCGGGTTGGTCGAAACGAATCCCGAGGAATGCAAAGGGTGCGGCCTCTGCGCCGAAGCCTGTCCGCCAAAGGTCCTGCGCCTGGCGGACCGCTTGAACCGCTATGGCTACCATCCGGCCGAATACCTGGGCTCCGGCTGCACGGCCTGCGGAATCTGCTACTACGCCTGCCCCGAGCCCGGAGGGATTCGCGTTCTCCGGAGGGCGTCATGAGTAGACAACTCACCAAAGGCAATGAGGCCATCGTCAAAGCCGCCGTGCTGGCCGGATGCCGCGCCTTTTATGGCTACCCGATCACGCCAGCCAGCGAGATCGCGGAAGCCGCGGCCCTTTATCTGCCGCAGGCCGGCGGCGTCTTTGTGCAGGCGGAAAGCGAAGTCTCGGCCATCAATATGCTCTATGGCGGCGCCGCCGCGGGCGTCCGAGCCATGACCGCGTCCAGCGGCCCCGGCATCTCCCTGATGCAGGAAGGCTTCAGCTACCTTGCCGGCGCCGAGCTTCCCTGCGTGATCGCCGACATCATGCGCGCCGGTCCCGGGTTGGGCAACATCGCGCCCGAGCAGAGCGATTACAACCAGATCGTCAAGGGAGGCGGGCACGGCAACTACCGCACCCTCGTCCTCGCGCCCGATTCCGTGCAGGAAATGGCCGACTTCACCACTTGGGCCTTCGATCTCGCCGCCGAGTACCGCAATCCCGTCGTCGTGCTCGCCGACGGTTTCATCGGGCAGATGATGGAGCCGGTGCAATTCGCGCCCCCGCGGCCCGTTCCCGCGCCCGCGCCTTGGGCAGTCACCGGGACCGCCGAAACGCGCCGCAACCTGGTCTCCTCGATCTACCTCGAGCCCGACGATCTGGAGCGCCACATCCGCAAGCTGGAAGCCAAGTACGCCGCGGCCGAACGGAGCGTGGCGCGCGCCGAGTCCTGGCGCACCGCCGACGCCGAGATCGTTCTCGTCGGCTATGGGATCGTCGGCCGCATCCTGACAGCCGCCGTCGAGCAGGCCCGCGCGCGCGGCATCAAGGCCGGTCTGCTGCGCCCGATTACCCTCTACCCCTTCCCGGTTGCGGAGATCCGCGAACTCAGCCGACGCGCCCGCGCTTTCGTCGTCGTCGAGATGAGCACCGGCCAATTGCGCGACGACGTGCGTCTGGCGCTCGAAGGCCGAGCCCCGGTCGAATTCTTCAGCCGCGTCGGTGGGAACGCGCCCTCGGCCGAGGAGGTGCTCGAATTCGTCGCCGACAAGTTCGCCGCGGAGGAGGTCCTGGTCCATGGCTAGTTTCACCGTCACCCATGAGAAGGCCGAGTGCTTCTACGATTCGTACGGGCGCAAGTCCGGGCCCCAGCATCAGACGCACTACTGCCCCGGCTGCGGCCACGGCATCGTCCATAAACTCCTGGCCGAGGCCATCGACCAGCTTGGCATCCAGGACCGCACCGTCCTCATCAGCCCGGTCGGATGCTCGGTCTTTGGATACTATTACTTCGACGTCGGCAACATCCAGGCGGCACATGGCCGCGCCCCGGCGGTGGCCACCGCGGTGAAACGCAGCCGCCCCGAAAGCATCGTCATCGCCTATCAGGGCGATGGCGATCTTGCCGCCATCGGGACCGCGGAGATCGTTCATGCCGCCAATCGCGGCGAACCCGTCACCGTCATCTTCGTCAACAACGGCATTTATGGGATGACCGGCGGACAAATGGCCCCGACCACCCCTCTCGGGAAGAAGAGCACCACCTCGCCGTTCGGGCGCACCGCCGCCAACGAAGGCTATCCCCTTCATGTCTGCGAGTTGCTGAACTCCCTCGAAGCGCCCGCCTTCATCGAGCGGGTGGCGCTCGGCAGTAACAAACAGATCATGCAGGCCGCCCGCGCCCTGAAGCGCGCCGTGGAAAATCAGGTGAAGGGCCTGGGCTTCTCCTTAGTGGAGGTGCTGTCGCCCTGTCCCACCATCTGGAAGATGCAGCCGCTCGAAGCCCAGACCTTCGTCCGCGAAGAAATGGCCACGGTGTTCCCGCCCGCCAACTACCGCAATCACACCGGCCCCGTCCCCGGCCGCTCCGGTCCCCGGCAGCTCAGAGACTTGCCCGATATCCTGGGCCTTGCCCACGATGCCGACGCGCCGTCGCCGCCTCCGCCGCAGACGCTCGACGTGCGCATCAAGGTCGCCGGCTTCGGCGGCCAGGGCGTACTGATGCTCGGCGAATTGTTGGCCGAGGCCGGTCTGGAAGCCGGCTACGAAGTCTCCTGGCTGCCCTCGTACGGCCCCGAAATGCGCTCGGGCACGTCGAATTGCCACGTCCGCGTCTCCAGCGCCGCCATCGATTCACCGGTGGTCTCCCGGCCCAACGTGCTCCTGGCGATGAACGAGCCGTCCTTGCGGAAGTTCCTGGACTCCGTCGAGCCCGGTGGCATTGTCTTGTATGACGGCGCGGCCGTGCCCGAGGATTGCGGCCGCCGCGACGTGCGCATCCTCGCCCGCCCGTTCACTGCCATCGCCGATAGCCTCGGCTCCTCCAAGGTTGCGAACGTCGTGATGCTCGGCGCGCTGCTCGAAACCACGGCCCTGCTCGACCAGGAGCGCGTCGTCGGCGCGTTGATCCGGCTGGTGAAAAACCCCAGGTGGTTCGACCTGGATATCGCCGCCCTCGACCACGGCCGCGACGCCGTCCGCAAAGACGACGACTACCTCTGGGGCGTCTGACTGCGGCCCGAACCGGACCATTGCCTCTGATATTCTTGCGGCGGGGTGTAACCTTTGGGCCTTCCTGTACGAAAATACAGGTATGCAATTTCGGGTTCGATTCATTCGGGCGGCATTGTTGGCGGGTTTTTCCGTTCTCCCGCTGCTTGCCGATGGCTCCTGCTGGCTTCGCGATGCGGCATCCCCCGCCGCTTCAACGGCTTACGTTCTATGTGAACAGGGTGTCCTATGGGCCACCACGGACGGGGGCGCCACCTGGGCCGCCCGCAATACCGGCGCCAAGCAGCCCTTACGCGCCATGGCGTTCCTGGATGCCACCCGTGGAATCGCCGTGGGCGACGTCGGCCTCGTCCTCGGCAGCGACGATGGCGGCAAGACCTGGAGCCCCCGGCAATCGGGCGTCACCGAGAAGCTGATGGATGTGACCTTTACGGGGAACGAAGGCTGGGCCTCGGGCATGAACGGAACCGTCATCCATACCGCGGATGGCGGCCGCACCTGGGACAAACAGAAGACCGGCACCAGCCAGGCGCTCGAGAGCCTGTTTTTTCTCGACGCCCAACATGGGTGGGCGGTCGGCTGGGCCGGCACGATCCTGCGCACCGTCGATGGCGGCAAAACCTGGCAGCCCATCCGCGCCGACGAAGCCCAATGGTCGCTCAGTTCCGTCTACTTCAAGGATGACAAGGTGGGTTGGGCCGTCGGCTTCGCAGGCCAGATCCTGCAAAGCGTCGATGGCGGACTGAAGTGGAAGGCCTTGAAGAGTCCGGCCAACGGGTGGCTCACCTCCATCGCATTCGACAAGGCCAACCACGGCTGGATCACTTATGACGACGGATTCCTCACCAGCGAAGACAGCGGGACCACCTGGAAGGCCGTCAAGACGGATGGCCGCTTCTTCCTCAGCCGTTTGCTGCGCATGAACGACACCCTGTGGGCAGTCGGCCAATCCGTGATTCTCCGCCAATCCGGCCCTTCCGAGTGGAAGCGCATCGATTCTCTCGTCCCGAACACCACCATGCAAGGCGCGAAGATCGATTCGACGTCGAAGTAAACCTCGCCGGGCCCCGGCTGGGTCTCCGTCGGAGGGACCGGATCGAAGCCGGACCTGGGATCCGCGTCGATCTTCATGGTCACCGGCGTCCCGTCCGGTCTTCGTGCCCAATAAGCCGCTTTCCCTGTGCCCCCTGACCCACGGCGTGCGCCGCTTGAATCGACCGGCCCGCGGGTTGGTATAATCCGCCTTCACCTGGAGGATCTCTCATGCGATCCACGATTCCGGCGGCGGCCGCTCTCGCCGCGGTTCTGGCTGTGGCGGCCGATCGTCCTTTGCTCTCGATCCTCAGCCGCTTCACCGCCGCGGACGTGCCCGCCTTGGGTCCCGCGGAGCCCGCGGCGACGCCGCAGACTTGGCCGGAGCCCGTGATTCTCCCCGCGCGTCCGGGGCGCGGCCTCGCACAACATCCCATGCTCTATGCGGGTGAGGGGCTCAACACGCTGTTTGTCGTCAATCAAGGCAAGGTCGTCTGGACATAACGACACGGGGCGCGGCGGCGAAATCGACGACGTCTGGATGCTGAGCAACGGCAACATTCTCTTCTCCCGGCAATCCTACGTCGCGGAAGTGACGCCGCGAAAGGAAATCGTCTGGCGTTACGACGCCCCCGCCGGAACCGAGGTCCACACGTGCCAGCCGGTCGGCCTCGACAAGGTCATGCTCGTCCGAAACGGGCTGCCGCCGAAGTTAATCGTCCTCAATAAGCGGACCGGCGAAGTCGAAACGGACCGGGCGCTTCCCGCCGAAAGCCTCACCGACCCCAAGACGGTTCATGCGCAGTTCCGCCGCGCCCGCCTCACGGCGAAAGGAACCTACCTCGCGGCGTTCCTGAAGATGAACAAGGTCATGGAGTTCGACCGGGACTTCAACCCGGTATGGTCCTATGAAATCTCCACGCCATGGTCCGCCGTGCGCCTCCACAACGGCAACACGCTGATCTGCGACGAACGCGACCGCCTTGTCCGCGAGGTGGATCCGAAGGGCGAGACGGTATGGGAATTCAAGCAGGCGGACCTTCCGAACGACGTCGTGTTCCACAATATCCAGACGGCGGATCGGCTCGCCAACGGCAACACCGTGATTTTCAGTTCGACGGGCGGCAGCCGTCCGGAAGACCGGCCCGACATCATCCAGATCGTGGAAGTGACGCCCGCGAAGAAAGTGGTTTGGGTGTTGCAGGACTGGAAGCATCTCGGCCCGGCGACCACGGCGCAATTCCTGGACGAACCCGGAATCCCGGAACGACCCGGCGATTTGCAGCGGTAGGTTTGGCGGCGAATGGCGGTCTAGTAACCGCGGGGGGCCATGGGGGATACTGAAAACGATGCGACCGTTTGCCCTCTTGTTTCTTCTAGCGGCAGCCGCGTTCGGGCAGGCGTCACAAGTCCCCTACGCGCCAAACAGCGATGGACCGGGACCAACCTTCACGGTCGAAAACGAAAATCGCTCCTGCCCGGGCGCTTATTCATCGATCAGGAAGGTGAACTTCCGAAAGCTGGATGGGCGCCAGGAGAAACACGAACCCGACGACCACTATTCAATGAAGTTGGACTCGATCCATTACCTCGACGGAGCCGGATCGTCCCAAGGGCAATCGGCCCTTGTCCTCTACTCATGGTTCGATGGGGGTGGAAGCTCGAGCCAGGGAAGGATTGCGCAGGTGTTCACGGTGTTGGAAGGCCGCCTGCGATCCGTACAGAAGATCGATTGGGACACACACTTCGACACAGATCAGCCCACGGATTTCTTCAACCCAAGGGCCCGCACGTTGGTGATTCGCTCGGCCCACTACATCCCGGGAGACGCCCATTGTTGCGTGTCCGCGATGGACGTGGTCACATTCCGATGGGACGGCGCCCGCTTTGTCCAATCCCGCATTCAGACCGAACTGTCGGCATACGGCAGAAGTGAAGGAAAGACACTTCCCCAAACGCTTCCTCACTGATCCTGTCGGAGCCGTTCGCAAGGCGCTCGACCGGCCAAACGCGCGCCACAGCACGCGCCCGCGGCCTTCGTGCCCAATCACCCGCTCGCCCTGCGCGCTTGGCCCCCGGCGTGCACCGCGCAATCGCATGCAGTGGACCCCTGGCGGAACGAGTTCGGATATTGAAGACCGGCGCGGCGAGGGCGGCGGCGGTGGATTCGGCTTCGGAGGCGGCGGCTTCGGCGGTCTCCACCTGGGGATCGGCGGCACGCTGCTCCTCCTGATTCTCAGCTTCGTCTTCAAACAGAACCTGTTCAGTGTCTTCACCGGCGGCACGCCGGCTCCCACACGGCAGTACTCCGGGGAAGCCGACCGCGACGCCGGCGAGCAGCGCGAGGTGGAATTCGTCTCCTTCGTGCTCGACGACGCCCAGAAGACATGGGCGCAAAAGCTCGACAATTACCGCCACGCCAAGCTCGTCCTCTTCCGCGACTACACGCAGTCGGGCTGCGGAACGGCCCAATCGGCCACCGGACCGTTTTACTGCCCCGAGGACGAGAAGGTCTACATCGATCTCAACTTCTTCCACGAGCTGAGCGAGAAGTTCGGGGCCCCCGGCGAGTTTGCGCAGGCATACGTGATTACCCATGAGATCGGCCATCACGTGCAGAAATTGCTCGGCATCGAACAGCAGGTGAGCTCGCTCCAGCACCGCTCTCCCTCGCAGCGGAACCCGCTCTCGGTCCGGCTGGAACTGCAGGCCGATTGTCTGTCCGGCGTATGGGCGCATTCCACGCAGGAACGCCACCTCATCGATCAGGCCGACATCGCGGCCGGTCTGCGCGCCGCCGCCTCCGTCGGGGACGACCGGCTGCAAAGGATGGCGCAGGGACACGTCAGTCCGGAGTCCTTCACCCACGGCTCATCGGAGCAGAGAATGCAATGGTTCCGCCGCGGCCTCGATAGCGGGACCGTCTCCGCATGCAACACCTTCGAGAGCGTGACCCGCTAGGGACTACCGGCGCAAAATTGAGCCATTGAGTTCTTTCGATCTAGCGGCGACTGGTCACGCGACTCCTGCGCGCCGTGGAAACCATGGTCCAAGGCGGCCTCTCGGAAACCTCGCACCGTTGCGGCAATCCCGGATGTATCTGCTATCGCGACGCGCAACAGTTGCACGGACCGCACCTCTACGTCACGTACCGCGAAGACGGCAAGAGCCGTTCCTTGTATGTCCCGCCTGAGCACGCTGAGATCGCGCGTCAGGGGCAGAAAGCGTGGGCCGAGTCCTGGGAGATAGGTTGTATGCTTGCCAGGTTGAACCGCGACCAGTTGCGGAAGCAGTGGCAACAGCAAAAGCAATCCCATAAGCCGGCCAGCACCGGGAGACAGAGACTGGGTGTTTCGGAGATTAGGGTTCTTACGTATGACAATCGTACGGATGTCAGATAATAGGACATCATACTCCGAGACACGTGGGCTCCAGGCCCCTGCCGAGCCCTGCTGATGTGGAGAACCCTGCGGGCGCCGCACCCGCGTCCAAGTGGCTTTCAACGTGCAAATAGCGCAGCCGATGAAAGCGCTGCTGCTGGCGGAACTCTCGATCCTGGCGATTGGCACGTGGGCGCAGCCCGCGCCTGATTCGCCGTACATCGGGAGCGCCGCCTGCGAGGAGTGCCATCGGCAGGGATACCGCAGGTTTTCCAGTACTCGCATGGCGAAAGTCTTCTTTGACGCGCCTCGTAACGATCTGGAGCGGCAGGGCTGCGAAGCCTGCCACGGCCCCGGCCGCGAGCACCGGGAGACGGCCCGCGCGCATGATCGCGCCCGAGCTCAGGGCGTACCGTACACCGGGCCATCCAGCGGGCAGCTCATCTTGCGGTTCGGCAAGGAATCGCCGCTCTCCGCCGCGGAACAGACGGCGCGCTGCCTGCAATGCCATGAGCGCGGGCAGCGACTGTTCTGGAAGGGCAGCGCGCACGAGACGCGGGGCCTCTCTTGCGTCACGTGCCACCAGATCCACCAAAGTCCACCCCCGGCGCTTGCCGCCAGCGCGTTCAAGGACCCTCTCCGCGGCAACATCAAGTTTCAAAAGCGTTCGGAGATGGAGGTCTGCCTCGAATGCCATCCGATCCGGCGCGCGCAGCTCCAGCGCTCCTCCCACATGCCGATGCGCGAAGGCCAGATGAGTTGCGCGAGCTGTCACAATCCGCACGGCAGCCCCAATCCGAAGCTGCTCATCGGGGCCTCCGTCAACGAGACCTGTTACAAATGCCATCCCGAGCGGCGCGGCCCCTTCCTTTGGGAGCATGCGCCTGTCATGGAGAACTGCCTCAACTGTCATGAGGCGCATGGCTCCTCGCGCGCGCAGTTGCTGAAGGCCAATCCGCCGCGCCTGTGCCAGGAATGTCACGATGCCGTAGGACATCCGGGGCAGCCGCACCTGGCGACTGCGCGGTACGTCCTTAACCGGGGCTGCACGAACTGCCATTCGCAGATCCACGGATCCAATCACCCCTCGGGGAGCAGGTTCCAGCGGTGAAGGAGCGTCACATGAGATTGCGCAAACACCACATTCGGGTCGGCCGCCTGGCGCTGCTCCTGCCATTCGTGCTGGTTCTCCGCCCGGCGGCGAACGCCCAGGAGAAGCCCACGGAACGCATGGATGTCGAAATCGGCGTGCGCGCGCTGGCAGGCGATCGCACTTCCGCGCAATTCGACGAATACCGCGACCTCCACCCCGGAGTTTACGTGCGCGGCTTTCAGGCGGGCCTCGATCACCTCTTCGGCCGCAACCTCTTTCTCACCCTGCAAACGCGCGACAGCCTGCGAGCGGACCAGGCGTTCCGCGCCACCTTCGGCGACACGGGCAAGTTCCGCTTCGAGTTCGATTGGCAGGGAACGCCGCACGATTTCACCAGCCGGGCCGTCTCGCTGTTCACGCAGTCCGCGCCCGGCGTCTTCACGGTGCCGTCGGCCGCGCGCATCGGTCTCGCCAACAACGCTGCCGCGCTGCCTTTAACCCTGGCGGGCGCCTCCCCTTTCGACGTCGCTCTGAAGCGCAGACTCGGCTCGGGCTCCTTCGCGTATACCCCCACGGCAGGCTGGACATTCCAGCTCGGGTATTCGCACGGAACTGAAAACGGATACCGCCCGTTCGGCGCTATGCTCAACGGCTTCGTCAACATGCTGGAAGTCCCGGAGCCCACCGATTACCGGGTCCACGAAGCCACGGCGGGGGTGGAATACGGCGGCGCACGAGGCGCTTTCCAGGCGGACTACACCGCGTCGATTTTCAATAACGAAGTCTCCACTCTGGTGTTCGATAATCCGTTCCGCGATTCGGACGCGATCGGCGGCTCCTCCCGCGGCCGAATGGCGCTATACCCGGACAACACCGCGCAATCCGCGAGCTTCGCGGGCGCGCTGAACCTTTCCGGCACAACGCGCCTGATGGGCTTCATCTCGCCCCAGTGGATGCGGCAGAACTCTCCATTCCTGCCCTACACCATCAACTCCCTGGCTGGCGTGCCGGATCTGCCCGCGGCCAGTCTGAACGCGATCAAGACACGGCTGGCGATGAACTACACGCTGGCGAGCCATCCGCTCCCGAATTTCTCGGTCGCTGTGCACTATCGCGACTATAACTACTCCAACGACACTCCGAGCCTCCTGTTCCCGGGCTACGTGCAAGCCGATGCCAGCATCACCCAGCTCGCGCGCCAGAGCCTTCCGTACTCCTACGCCCGCCAGAACGTTGGCATCGACGCCACCTGGCTGATGCATAAGGGCGATGCCCTCATCTTCGGCTACGATTTCGAAGATCTCGACCGCACCCACCGCGACGTCGCTAAAACCCAGGAGCATACCGGCTCTGTCAAGCTGGATCTCAATCCCAAGAAGTGGATCCTCTTCCGCGGCTCCTTCGCGCACGCCGAGCGCAATCCGAAGGCGTACATCTTCAACGATGAGCTGAACCCGAAAGGCGACGAGCCCGGCTATGTCGCACTTCCCGCCGGTTGGCGTATGTACGATGAGGCGGCCCGCCGCCGCAACAAAGGCAGCGCGCTGCTCGAGATCGACCCCAGCGACCGCCTCAGCCTTACCGCTTCCTACGACACGCTGCAGGACCGTTTCGAAGATAGCGTCTATGGACTGCTCGGCGCGCGCAGCGTGGATTCTGCCCTGGACGCCAGCTACATCCTGCGCCCGAACATCACGGTTTTCGGCAACTACGCCTACGAGCGGTACAAATCAGATCAGCGCTCGCGCGAGTATGAGGGGCCGCTCGGCAGCGCGTCGCGGAACAACACGCCGAACAACGATTGGGAGAGCTACATCCGGGACGGCGTCCACACCTTCGGCGGCGGCGTCAGCATCTCCGGCTTCCGACGGAAGGCCAGCATCGATGCGTTCTACAGCCTCTCGATGGCCAAGGGCCAGATCAACAACCGCATTCTCGGCAACCCCCGGTTGCCCGGGTTTCTAGTCAGCGCCATTCAGGACTATCCCGAGACCGGCAACCGCTTTCACACTGTGACCGGAGCGGTGCGCTACCAGATCAGCCGGCCGGTCTTCGCCCGCCTCGAATACCGTTACGAGGCTTATGACCGCTCCGATTTTCAAATCGCGGGCATTGGCCCATGGGTCGCTCCGCTCGATCCCCGCGCTGCCAACTCGATGCTTCTCGGCGCGGACGTCCCGGGTTATCACGTGCACAGTCTCTCGGTTTCACTGGAGTACCGGTTTTGACTTTGCACTGGGAGGCAATGATGAATCGAACATCTAACATCCTGGCCGCCGCGACCTGCTTCGCGGCCGCCACGCTCACGGTCGCGCTCGCAGCCGGTCCGGGAGGCGCCACCGAGTAGATAGATCCGCACGGCGCCTTGACGCCGACCCTCCGGACGACTCCCCTGCTCAGCGTGGAGGATGTCGACCAGGCGCTCTAACGCAGGGTCACTCTGTTCCCGCGGCCGCGCCGTCGGGAGCCTCCTTGAGAGAAGAATTTTTCCTCAGCAGCATCTCTCCCACGATCCAACTTCCGGTTATTGCCGACAATCCAGACGGACGTCTGGGGCGAGCGGTGAGCTAGCTCAATTCGATACTGCAATCCACACCGCGCCGTCGCTGCTGGATGCCGAGTTGCACGTCCGATTGTCTGACACTCGTCCGAATACCATACATCTAGGCCTTGATATCTCCTTATTTTAAAAGGGAAATCTGATTTGGCGAGCCAGTTGCTCCGAACGGCGTGCGATACACGTATGAATACCTGTATCACATCCGCACGGCCGGTGGCGTGCCGCGAGTATAAGGAGGGTTTGTGCAAAATTCCAGGACGAGAGCCGTCTGGCTGCTGCTGGGCGCGACGGCACTGCTCACCGGCGCCGGCGCCGCGAGAGATCATCGCCGCACGCAACGGCCCGGTGCGCCGAAAGCCACTCACGCCGGCGCCACGCATATGCCAATGGAGGGGCAACAGAGATACTCGCAAACCAAGAACATCGCCACGCGGTCGATGGAGACGTTTGTTCAGCGTGGCTTGAACCTGGAGATACAAAAGGTGGATTTTGCGCCGCCCGCCGTCGCCGTGACCTTCCGGCTCTCTGATGACGGTAAACAGGGATTGGACCGGCTCGGAGTCCTGACGCCAGGCCCGATCACGCTTGGCTTCGTGCTGGCCCGCATCAGGCCGGGGGATAGCCAATACACGAACTACCTTACTAACCCGGTAACGGCGAAGCCTGCTGCCGGTTGTGCGAACTGCACTGTGGGTAATACGGTCACACAGCCGGTTGCAGATTCCGGCGGAACTTACGACGATCTCGGCGACGGCGTCTACAGGTACAACTTCGGCAGGCAAGTCGGCAACGTTGACATGGACAGCACAACCACACTGGGAATCTATGCTCGAAGGGACCTGAGCGGCTTCGGCATCCCCGTGAACTCATTGGGGACTGTGGCCAACACTCTTTATGACTTTGTGCCGTCAGGGGCGCCGGTGACTCAGGTTCGGGATGTGGTGCGCACCGAGAACTGCAACCAGTGCCATGACCCCCTAGCCTTGCACGGCGGGATCCGTCGTGAGATCCGGTTGTGCGTCCTTTGCCATAATCCGGGAAACTCCGATCCGGAAACCGGCAATACGCTCGACGCCAAAGTTTACATCCACAAGATCCACATGGGCGCCAATCTGCCGAGCGTGACGGGTAAGCCTCTCAACATTTTCAACACTAGCGGAGCCCCTGGGACCACTGCAACTTTCACTGGGTCCACCCAGGGCGTCGTTGAGGAAGGCAGCCCCGTTGTGAAACCTTACCAGATTGTTGGATTCAACCAGTCGGTTAATGACTGGTCGACGGTGGTCTGGCCACAAGATGTCCGCAACTGCACCACCTGTCATCAGAAGGGAACACAGTCCGCCAACTGGAAGAGTAATCCCTCTCGCGCGGCTTGCGGCTCCTGCCACGACGATGTCAATTTCGCGACGGGCAAGAACCATCCCGGCGGAGTTGAGCTGGACGACATCGAATGCAGCATCTGCCATCCGGCAGACACTGGTTTGGAATTCGATCTTTCCGTGGCGGGAGCGCACACCATTCCGGGAGATTCGAAGCAGTTGAAAGGTCTGAAGCTGGAGTTCACGGGAGTGACAAACACAAATTCGGGCGATAAGCCCACCGTGTTCTTCAAAGTCAGCAACGGCGATGGGAGTCCGGTGGATGCGACGAAGCTTACCTCCTTGTCCTTCGTCATGGCTGGGCCAACCGATGACTATACATTCGTGACACGTGCGGCGCCGGCGCCGGGCGCGACGGTCGGCTCTCCCACGGCGGAAAACGCATTGCCTACGGTGAAGGCTACGAGCACCGGATTCAGCTATACGTTCAGTACCGCTCTTCCATCTGACGCCAAAGGAACCTACGCCGTCGGAGCTTTTGCCAATCGCCTCGTAGCTCTGCAAGGAGCGCTGCTGGGGCAGAGTCTTCCTGTTCAGGAGTACATCGGCATTAACCCCGTGACTTACTTTGGAGTCGGGGGAGCTCAGACGACCCCGCGCCGCAAGGTGGTAGATGTTGCCAATTGCAATGTATGCCATAAAAAACTGGCGCTGCATGGAGGGCCGCGGCGGAACGCGACGGAACTCTGCCAGATGTGCCACAATCCGCGGAGCACGGACCAACCGGATGCGTCCCGCGTCGCTGGTTTCAGCGTGCCTGCTGGCGCCGTTCCGGAATCCATCAATTTACGTTTCATGATCCACCGCATTCACAGGGGAGAGGATCTGGACAGAGATTTCACGATCTTTCGAACCCTCGGCGCCTTCGGTTTCAATGGGCTGCGCTTCCCTGGCGACTTACGCAACTGTGCAAAGTGTCATGTAAACAAGTCCAACCAATTGCCGCTGCCCGCGGGGTTGGCAAACACGACAGCTCCTCGCGAGTTTTTCACGCCGCTGGGGCCGGCGGCCTCCGCCTGCCTGGGCTGCCATGATGAGGAAGATGCAGCGGCACACGCGTTCCTCATGACAGCGTCGTTTGGCGAGTCATGCTCTGTGTGCCACGAGGAGGCCGCCGACTTCGCGGTAAGCAAAGTTCACGCCCGCTAAGGCCAAACCGCTTGAAGGGAGGATTTGTGCGAGTTTCCAGGACGAGGCCTGGTTGGTGGTGGTGATGATGACCGCACTCTTCCCTTGCTGAGGGAGCAAGAAACCATTTTGCCTACCGCGCCCGCTACCGGATCTCGATGTAATCCAGGGCGGCGGGGTCGCCGCCCTGCGGAACGCCTTCGATGCGGATCTCGTCGCCGGGCCGGAGCGCGAGGCCGGGGATCACGCGGCGGGACGACGCCCCGGCGTCCAGGCGGCGGGCCGGAATGCGATCCGACGCTGCCCATTCATCCACCACCTGCTTCCCGACCAGCACCCGGAAACGGGCCACCGCCCCCGGCATATCGAAATACTGCACGGTGAGCGTGTGCCATCCCGCGGCGCCCTCGAACTTCATCGATGCGGCGCACGTGCCCGCCGCGCAGGTCACGGCCTTTCCGCCCGACGCTGCTTCCCACGGCGTGATGTCGCGCGCGGTATATCCCGTGAGCTGCATCGACTCCGCCTCCACGCGGCCCGGGTAATTGCCGACGCGGCCCTTGGCGTCGGCGATGCCGGACATCTTCGCGAAGTACCGCGTGACCGCGTCGCGCCACACGATCGCCTGTCCCGCCTGATACTCGAGTTGCGCCAGCACGTCGCGATAGCGCTGCTCGTCCACCGCTCCCTCCAGCGCCTTCCACTGCCGCGCATATTCCGCCACGCGATCGGCGCCCTCGTAATGCGAATCGTACAAGGATTGAATGACGGTGGCGCCGGAATGCAGCTTGTGCGTGTACGGCACGTGATGAAGGAACAGGAGCAGCTCGTCGGGACAGGTCGCGGCGGACTCGAACACGCGCGCGACCGCCGGAGCGTACTGCCCGATGTATCCGGTGCCGGTGGCGGCGGTGCGGTCCATCCCGACTCCCTTTTCATCCGCCCGATGCCATTGCCCCCAACCGTTTCGTTCCGAAGCCTCGATATTGACGCTGTAGTGATTCCCGGTAATGTCGGTGAGCGTCTGCAGTCCGAGCGGGCCGGTGTAATTCTCGAACGTGCGCCAGGAGGTCAATTGGATGTCGTTGACGGTCTTCATTACCTTGGGATCGCTCCCGAACGTGAGGCGCGTCCATTCGCCGGAGATGCGTTCGGATGTGAGGTCGGGATTCCACGCCAGGCGGCCGAAGCCATACAGGTTGGCTTGCGACAGGTGGTTGCCCGTCCAGTTTTCATCGAGCCCGACATTGGAGACGCCGACGAAGGCGGAGACGCGCGCCTTCACCGGACCGCGCACGTCGAAATCGAGCGCGTTTTTCCAGTACGGCACGAGAAACACCGTGTAGCGCGCCTGCCCGAAGTACTCCTGCGTGATCTGCAACTCCACCGCTTCCTTCGTCTTCTCCAGCGCTCCGAACAGCGGCGAGGCGGGCTCGCGCACCTGGAAGTCGATGGGGCCGTTCTTCACCTGCACGATGACGTTGGCGTCGAACTTGCCGTCGAGCGGTACGAAGTTGTCATAGGCGGCGCGGGCGCGGTCGTTTTTCGGATTATTCCAGTCCATGTGGTGGTCGTAGACAAAGCCGCGGTAGAACAATCGCCCGCCGTGCGGCGCCAGCGCGCGCGCCACGACATTGGCGGCGTCCGCGTGGGTGCGGCCATACGTGGACGGACCGACGCGCCCTTCCGAGTCGGCCTTGAGGACGATTCCGCCGAGGTCCGGCACGGCGCGATAGAGATCCTCGGCGCGCGCCTTCCACCACGCCGCGACCCCGGCGTCGAGCGGGTCGAACGTGTCGAGCCCGCCGACCGATTTCGGGCTCCCGAAATCCACCGCAATGGCGACGCGGACTCCCCAGGGGCGCATTGCGTCGGCGATGCGGGCGATTTGCGGCACGAATTCCGCGGTGAGGATGCGCGGGTTGGCGTTGACATTGTTGATCGAACAGCCATTGATGCCGAGCGAGGCGAGCAGGCGGGCATATTCCGAGACGCGGGTCAGGTCTTCGCGCACATGGTCCTTGTCCCAGAAGATGGAGCGCCCGGCGTAGCCGCGCTCGATCGTGCCGTCGAGATTGTTCCACTCGTTGACCCAACGCGCCGGCGCGCGCGGCGATTCCATCCTGGCCGTGATGGGCTCGCCGAGCGCGACGGCGCGCAGCAGGGCGAAGGCGCCATAGAGCACCCCACGATCGCTGCCGCCGCGAATCCGGATGCTGCCGCGATCGATGATAAAGCGGAAGGCGTCGTCAACCAGGCTGGCGTCGGACATCTCCAGGATGATCGCGCGTTCCCGCGGAAGCTCCGCCTCGGCGCGCAGCGTTCGCCCGGTCATGGCGCGGATACCGCGGATCAGCTCCTGTTGCGCCGAGCGCAACAGCGGCGAATCGCCGGACACGCTCACCACCGCGGGCAGGTCCGGCGGCGTGGCGAGCGGCGCATAGCGGAGCCATCCATTGGCGCCAGTCTCAGCGTGCAGCGCGAGGGCTGCCACCAGCGGGAGGAGTTTCCATTGCATATTGCCTCTCATCTTTCGGGTCCGCCCAACGGTCGTTGGGAATGATAGGGGCCCATCCGGGACGGCCGGGATCCTGATCGTACGGATAACCCCCCAGTTTCCGATACAACTCGCTATACTCGCGGAGCTTGTCGCGATTCAACTTCACGCCCAATCCGGGACCGGAGGGGACGGCGATCGACCCGTTTTCGTACCGCATCAAGCCGCCCTCGATGATGTCGCCGGTCAGGTGGTGATAATGCGCGTCGGCGGCGAACGAGAGGTTGGGAATCACCGCGCCCAGATGCAGCATGGTCGCGAGCTGAATGCCGAGCTCGCCCGAGGAATGCACGGCGACGCCGAGCTGAAACGTCTCGCAAACGCCCGCTGCCTTGACGCATGGGCGGATACCGCCCCAGAAGGTGGTGTCGAGCAGGATGACGTCGACGGCCATATCGAGCGCATTGGCCGCGAGCTGTTCGAAGTTAACCACCACCGTATTCGTCGCCAGCGGCATGCGCACCTTTTCGCGCACGCGGCGCATGCCGTTGAGGCCGTAGACCGGGTCCTCCAGATAGTCGTTGCGGATATCTTCGATCGCCTGCCCGAAACGGATGGCCTGCTCCGTCGACCAGACGCCGTTCGGATCGAAGCGAAACGAATCGCCGGGGAAGGCGGCCGCCAGCGCGCGATAACACTCCAGCTCGTAATCGGGATGGAAGACGCCGGCCTTCATCTTGTGGGTCGTGAAGCCGAAGCGGCGTTTCAGGTCGCGCGCGTTTTCGACCACCTGATCGATGGTGCGCACTTCGCCGGGCGCATACCGGAAGAAGCAGTATGACGCGAACGGGACGCGCTCGCGCAGCCGTCCGCCCAGGAGGTCGCAAACCGGCGCGCCCCACGCCTGGCCGAGAATGTCGAGGCACGCGAACTCCAGCGCGGCAAGTGCTTGAGTCCGGTTGTTGTACAGCGAGGCCGTAGGGTTCGCGATGCGGAAGCGCATCTCTTCGAGCCGCGCCGGGTCGTGCCCGGTGAGGTACGATTTCATGGCGCTGAAGACCGCTTCGGCCGACTCACCGCCGCCGCCCATTTCGCCCAGTCCGACGAGGCCGTTGTCGGTCTCGACCTCGACGATGGTGCGCACGAAGCGTCCCCAGTGGCACCCGTTGGCGTGCCGCAGCGGCGCTTCGAGCGGCACGGTCACGGTGGTGGCGCGAATGTCGACGATCTTCATACGCTGAGGAAAATCCCTCCGTTCTCGATCGAGAGCTCGACCCCGGCCGCTTTGGCGGCTTCCTGCAGCGCGGCTTCGAGCATTACCACGGGGTCGCGGCTGACGTCGAGGCGCCGCATCAGACCCTCGCCTTTTTTCGCGCCGACCGTCAGCGTGACCTTCAAGCCGCGCCGCTTGGCGCGCACCGCCGTTCCATCTTCCAGCTTCGTGTTCATCGGTTTGAGATAGCCATCCACGTAATGGACGCCGATACCCGACTTATCGTCGGGCACGGGAGGGGGAATGACTACATCGCAAAGTCTGCTTTTCATATGTGCGCCATGGCCGCGCGGAAGGCGCGGATGTGTTCCGGCGTGCTACCGCAGCAAGCCCCGATGATGGCAGCGCCCGCCTGCAGCAAGGGGCCGACGCCTGTCACCATCTCCGCGGGCGATTCGTCGTAAACCACTTTCATATTGATCAGTTTGGGCTGGCCGGCGTTGGGCTGGACCATGACGGGCAGGTCCGTCACCTCTTTATATCGCTCGACGGCCTGCCGCGCACGCGCCATATCCATGCCCGTGCCGCAGTTGAGCGCCACGATATCGACGCCGTGCTCCTGCATGAACGCGGCGGCCCGCTCGGGATCGATCCCCATCATAGTGCGGAACGTGGAGCCGTCGAGGGTGATGTCATAGGCCATGGAGCCAATCACGCACGGCGCGCCGGCCGCCTTGGCCGCTTCGATGCCGAGGAGAAGCTCCTCGAGCGACGTCTGCGTCTCGATGATGATGGCGTCGGCGCCCGCGCTCACCAGCGCCCGGGCCTGCTCCTCGAACGCCGTGCGGACTTCCTCCTCCGTGAAATCGCCATAGGGCTCGAGCAAACCTCCGAACGGGCCGATGTCGCCGATGACATAGCCCTCCCGTCCGCCGAAGGCCTCGCGCGCAATCTCGACGCCGGCGCGGTTTACTGCCGTGGCCAGGTCGCCTTTGCCGTGCCGGTTGAGCATGACCCGCGAGCCGCCGAACGTGTTCGTCAGGATGCAGTCGGACCCCGCTTCGGCGTACCGGCGCTGAATGGCAAGCACGCGCTCCGGGTGGGTGAGGTTCCACTCCTCGCCGCAGTTGCCCTGCTCCAGTCCGGCGAGCATCAACTGCGTTCCCATCGCTCCGTCGCCCAGTAGCGGCCGCTCCCGAATCGCGTCGAGTAGGCGTTTCAAACGGTCGCCTCCTCTCGCTGCGCCAGGGCGTAGTGAATGGTTTCGAGCACCAGCCCCCATTTGTGCTGGCGGCTGGCGGGTTCGCAATAACAGCCGGCGGAACAGACCGGGCGGTCCCACTGCAGCGCCTCCTCCAGGGGGCGTCCGAGCAGCGGTTTCTCCGCGGCAATGGCCGCCATCAGGTTGTCGCGATCGTTCAGGTACTTGCACATCGAGGTGTGCCCGACGTCGCCCGGCGCCGGTCCGCACCACTGTTCGCGAATCGGATACCCCTCCGCGCGCGGTCCGAGCTTCACGCCGTAGAAGAAGGTCAACTCCCGGCCCATGTTGGTGCAGGTAGTCCCTTCGTAGCGGAAGACGGCGTCGATGCCGCCATCGTCGCCGGTTACCAGAGACAGGCGCTCGGCGGCCCAGCGGCGCAGGGCTTTCCGATTGACCTTGTAGTTCGCGGCCGCGCGACGATACGGCGCACGGCGGAATTGGCAGGGATGGAAGGAACAGTTCTGGCAGGGAACCACGTCCGTCAGACGGGGGAAAAGCGCGACGCGCCGCGTGAGCCCGAACACCGCCAGCAGGGATTTCTTCGGCACGAGCATCCCCGAATCGAGCACCTGCAGCCGGTGGGGCAGCGATGCGCCAAACAGGTCGAGCAGGCGCGCCTGTTCCGCGATGTCCCATTCGGGATATCCGGGACTGTAGTGCGGCAGCACCGCCATCCCCTGCGCCTCCGCCCATCCGCAGAGACGCGCGCCGGCCAGCGTGGTCAGGTGCTCGACAACCGCCGAGCCAAACATTTCCAGGAAGAAATACTCGTCGGGTTTCTCTTCGACCCAGAGCCGGTGGGCGTGCTCCTCCACCTCGGGGCCCGCGCCCACCGCCACCAGGACGGCGCCGTGGGCTTCCGCCTGCGAAAGCGTTTGCGACAGGCGCGCGCTGCGGAAGGGAACGCCGTCAATGCGGACGGCGCTGCCATCGACGTGGAGGCTCTCTGCTTCGCGCGCGCACATCCAGGGGCGGCCATGGCGCATGTACCAGTCGCGGGCCCACTCGGCGAGTTCGCGGGCGCGGCCTTCGATGGTGTGGCCGGGCGGGTAGCCGAGAAGCCGCTGGTATTCCGCCGCGGCGACGTTCACGTCCGGACATGTGTCGGCGAGTTGGATCATACGGGTCCGAACTGGCAGCCATCGACGAAGAAGTCGAAGAACTGCGGATGCGTCTCCAGGCGGCAATGCTCGACCCGCTGCACCAGCTCCTCCAATTCGCGGCGTCGCGCCGGGGAAAGGAGGGCGATGCTGGCGCCTTCGATGGCGGCATTTCCCGCCTGCACGATCTTGGCGGGGTCGATATTCGGAATCAGGCCGATGCGCTGGGCAGACTCGATTTTGAGGCGCCGGCCGAAGCCTCCAGCCAGAAAAAAGACCTCAATTTGGTCAAAATTGATGCCAAAATTGGCAAAAACGACCTCCAAACCGGCAATATTTGCCCCTTTTGCCTGGGCTAATTCGTTAATATCGCTCTCCAGGAAGTAAATTCCGCGCGCCTCGTCCAGGGTGATGCGGCCGGTGTCTTCGAGCCTGCCCCGGGAGTTCATGCGCCCGGTCCGGAACAATTCGCTCAACAGGTCGACCAGCCCCGACCCGCAAATGCCCTCCGGAGCGCCGCCGCCGATCACGCCGAAACGGAACGATCCGTCGTCTTCGATGACTACCTCTTCAATCGCCCCATCCAGCGCCGGCATGCCGCAGGCGATCGCGCCGCCTTCGAATGCCGGACCCGCGGGGCAGCTGGCGGCGAGGATGCGGTCGCGATTGCCGACGATCAATTCGGTGTTTGTGCCGATGTCCATGATGGCGACCAGACGGCTCTCGTGCGCCAGATCGACGGCGAGCATGCAGGCGGCGGCGTCGGCTCCGACATGGCCGCTGACGATGGGGGCGCCGTAGACGTGGGCTTGGGGATGGATGGGCAGCAGGGCGCGGGCGCCGGTGGTGGTGAGCACCGTGGAATCGCGCTTGCCCAGATCGCGTTCGATCTCGGTGATGGAGCGATAGGGGCTCTGGCCGATCGACCAGACGCTCTGGCGGAAGAACAGGTCGCGCATCGTCGAGTTGCCGACGACGACCATCTCGCGGATCTCGCGCGGATCGACGGGGAAGTCTTCGATCGCATGGCTCAGGTAGCCCGCCAGGGTGCGCATGAGGAGGCGGCCGGGGTGGTCGCTGTCGTACTGGATGCGCGACATGATTTCGGAGCCGCCGAAGCGCTGGGGGTTTTCGAAGGCGGCATCCGCGACGAGCGCGCCGGTGGCGAGGTCGTGGAGGCGGAGGACGACGGTAGTGGTGCCGATGTCCGCGGCGATGCCATAGCCGTGACCGGCGGCATGACTGGAAGGCGCGACAGAGGCGCCGCCCGTCTCGATTTGCATGCGGCCGCGGCGCATGGTGTGACAGCGAATGACGCCATCCGCCACGATTTGCGCGCGGCAGGACAGGCGGAAGGCGCCCTTCAGATGGCGCTCGCGATCGGCGCGGGGCGAGAGACACGCTTCGCCTTCGGCCACCTCCACGAGACATTCCCGGCACTTGCCCTGCTTCTGGCACGAGGTTGGAATGCGCACGCCAAGACGCTCGGCGTAATCGAAAAGGGAAGGGCCGGGAACCGCGTCGATGGTCTGGCCGTTGATGGTCAGGCTTGCGGACATAAGTCGCCCGCCGCCAGGCGCAGGAACAGGTCGACAGCCGCCGACGCATTCTGGCCGTAGCCATCGGCGCCGATCTCATCGGCGAACATCTGGCTGATGGGCGCGCCGCCGACAGCCATCTTGATGTGGGTGAGGCCGGCCTTCTCGAACCCGTCGATCACGGTTTTCATGTACATCATGGTGGTGGTGAGAAGCGCGCTCATGCCAATGATGTCGGGCTTGCACTTCCCGGCCGCCGCCATGAATTTTTCGACGCTCTGATCGACGCCGATGTCGTACACCTCGAAACCGGCGCCTTCGGCCATCATGCAGACGAGGTTCTTGCCGATATCGTGGAGATCGCCGCGGACGGTGCCCATCAGAAGGACGCCGACGCGTTTCGTCGTGCTGTCCTTGGCGCTGAGGAGGGGTTTCAGCACCGCCATGCCGGCTTTCATGGCGCGCGCGGCGATCAGCACTTCGGGCACGTAAATAATGTTGTGCTTGAAGTCCTCGCCGACGACGCTCATGCCCGCGATGAGCCCCTCGTTCAGCACTTCCTGAACAGTGCGGCCTTCGGCGAGCGCGTCCCTGGTCATCTGCTCGACTTCCTTGGCCTTGCCCTCATAGAGGCACTGATTCATGAGGGCGTAATCAGGCATTCGCGGTCTCCCGGGCGCGCGAGCGGGCTTCGTTATATTCCGACAGCGCTTCGAGCATCGCGACGACGTTCCGGCGCGGCATGCCCGGGCTGACGCCGCCGCCTACGGAGAGGATGACCCCTTCGCCGCCGGCGCCTTCGAGCACGTCGAGGGTGGCCTCGCGGACTTCGGCGGGCGCGCCGCGGACGGCGATTTCGAGGGGGTTCACATTGCCCATGAGGCACATGCGGCTGCCGACGCGCTGTTTGACCTCGCGAATGTCCTTCTGCTTGCCCCAATTGAGGACGTGGAAGCCGCAATCGGGCAGATGGTCGAGGCAGGCGTCGACCTCGGCGTCGTTGTGATAGATCTTGACCCAGTCTTTGGGGAACGCCTCGCAGATCCGCGTCAGGTACGGGTGGGCAAACTCCAGGTAGTGCTCTTCGTTGATGAAGCCGACGATGTCGTCGAGGATGAAGATTCCTTCGACGGTGTTGCCCATGACCTTGTGCTGCGCCTTGAGCCAGTCGATAGTGACGCGGGTGCAGAGGTCGATGAGTTTGTGGGCGCCCTCGGGATTCTCGACGATATCGATCATGAACGCGGTGGTGCCGCGGACGAAGCCCGCGGTGCATAACGGACCGCGCGAAGTGACGATGGGGAGAATGTAGCCGCTATCGAGAATGCGCTGGCGGTGCATGCCGATGCGGTGCAGGGTGAGCGCCGCGAAGGCGTCGGCCTCGACTTCGTACTCGGGCAGGTTGTCGATATCTTCGAGGCGGTCGAGGCGATGGTATTCGCTGGGAGTGTTGTCCTGCCAGAACTTGATCTTGGCGCCGAGGACGGACGGCTCGGCGGCCATGCCGTACTCCATCCACCAGGAGGGGATGAAGATGATATCGGGGAATTCGCGCATGATCTTCAGGTTCGATTCGAACCAGAGCTCCGGGTCGAGGAAATAATCGAGGTGCTTGATGCCGAGGTAGCCGGGAATCCAAGGGCTGTCGATGATGAGGGCCATGGGAATCCGGTCGAGTCTCTCGAGCCGGGCGGCGCGTTTGAAGAGATCCCAGTGTTGAGGCAGCATTTAGTTTTGCCGTAAAACAATATACCAAGATTGGGGGGTGGGGCGGAACCCGGCTTCCCACCTTGGACACATTCGAACTTCGGGCCCGGAGGTGCCGGTCGAGTCTTCGGCGACAGGGCAGAAGTATCATATGACAATGCAGTTCGGAGGGACGGTTCTCTACGTGGACGAGGTCTCCCCTGTCGTGGATTTCTATCAGCGGGCGTTCGGATTGGAACTTCGCTTTTTCGACGAGAACCTGGGATTCGCCGAATTGGAGACAGGCGGATCCACCCTCGCAATTGCTGCCCATTCGCTGGGTGAGATGTTGATGCCGAATCGATATTCGCGGCCTGCCGATGGGCGGCCTGCCGGCATCGAAATCGCCTTTGTTACGCGCGACGTTCCGGCTTCTTTTGCCAAGGCGATTGCTGAGGGGGCGACTCCACTTACACCACCGAGGCGAATGCCATGGGGTCTTGAGGTCGCGTATGTCAGAGCTCCGGAAGGTACGCTCATCGGTTTTTCAGAACCGCCGCCCGGCGGGACCAAATGAAGACTGCGGCAACGTAGCAGGCGGATTGACAAACACCGTGCCGAACGGCCAAGTCGGATTCGAATCTGAGAGCAAAGCGTTTAGCGGTCAGGGATGGCCACGCTCAATGGAATCACACGAAGATCTGTGGCTCCCCACGTGGACACGTTTCGAACTTTTGCGGGCCAACTGGCACTGTGATCGAACCCGTCAACGCCTAATGTTTTCAAGATGGTCGGTGTGGACCGAACACACCTGTCCACACCAGGCCCCCAGCCTGGACACGTCTCGAACTTGCCTGAAATCAGGGTTTCTCGTTCCTCGGAGCCGATGGGACGGGTACACCCGTTAGGAACCCTCGGGCGCCTTGATTAGTAGATCCCGCAGTTCGTCATCGACAATGATGTGGTTGCGGTCCCATTGGTTGCCGGCAGCCGCCAGATCGGTGGGGCAAATGCTTCATCCGCCCGGTCGGGCTCATCGCCGTCAACGTCCGGCATCTGGGTCCCGTGACTGGACATGGCACCGGCGCGCTCGAATCGTCCAGAAGAGGCGACGGATAGTATTCTGATGTGGTGATTCCAAGTGAGGCGAAGGCGGTTGAGGCGCGGTCCGCGCGCATTATTGCCATTCAACGGTGGTCTATCGTGCTTCTGGTGGCCGGCGGGGCGTTGAACTACGTTGACCGGGCCACGCTGTCGGTGGCGAACCAGATGATCCAGAAAGAACTGGGCATCCCCGTGGCTCGTATGGGTCTCTTGCTTTCGGCGTTCCTTTGGGCTTACGCGTTCGCCCAACTGCCGGTCGGGGGAATGATCGACCGGTTTGGTCCGCGGCGGATGCTCGGGTTAGGGTTGTTTAGCTGGTCAGTTGCGCAGGCGGCCGGAGGCTTTGTTACGAACTTCGGGTCTTTCGTGGCGGCACGACTTGCGCTGGGCGTTGGGGAAGCCCCGCTGTTTCCAGGTGGCGCGCGGGTGGTGCGGGACTGGTTCGGGATCAACGAGCGGGGGTTCGCTACAGGGCTTTGCCAGTCGGCGTCATCACTTGGGAATTTCATAGCGATTCCGTTGTTGACATTCCTGATGTTGACTATGAGCTGGCGTGGGATGTTCATCATTGTCGGCCTGGTTCGAATTGCGTTGGCAGTAATTTGGTGGTTGGTCCACCGGGATCCGGCGGAGGTTGTGCTGAGCGCGCAGGAGCAGCAGTACCTGACCGCGGGGGACGAGAATGCGGCGACGCAACCCCCGACATTCGCCGAGTGGCGCCGGCTATTCGGACACGCGACGACATGGGGGATGATCGCCGGCTTTTTCGGAACCATCTACACTCTGTGGCTCTATACCGGTTGGCTGCCTTATTATTTGGAACACGAGCGGCACATGAGTATTGCCAAAGTGGGAGTAGTGGGCGCAATCCCTTACTTATTTGGGTGCGTGGGCGCCGTAACCGGCGGCTGGCTTTGCGATTGGCTGCCGCGGCACGGGTGGACTCCGATTGGCGGGCGGAAATTGCTGATCGGTTCTTCTCTGTGCGGCATTTCGGCTTGCACGACGGCGGTGGCGTTCGTAGCATCGAACGGCATTGCCTTGGCGCTGATTTCGCTATCGCTGTTTTTGATTTATATTGCATCTGCGGCGGCGTGGGCGACTGTGCCGGTGGCGGCGCCTGGCCACTTCACAGCTTCCCTCGGTTCCATCCAGAATTTCGGCGGGTACCTGGGCGGAGCGTTAGCTCCGACGCTTACGGGCTTCATTGTGTCGCGGACGGGCAGTTTTTCGCAGGCCCTGCTGCTGAGTGCGGCGATCAGTTTGGCCGGAGCGGCGGCGTACCTGCTGCTGGTGAATCGCGCGATTCACACAGACCAGATAGACCAGCCCGCCTAAGGGCGCCAGAAGGACGCGCCGCGAATTCTTTATTGCGGATCTGACGCACCAGTGCCGACCGGAATCAGTCATTGACGTGGCACACCCAAGCCCACGTATGCCGGCAGTCGGCTCACCAAAGCGGTGTTCTAGAGGCACGCGCGGAGCATCAGGCAGACGCGAGTTCATCGCGGTGGACCACCATCTGCGGCACAACAGGAGCATCGGCCAGCACGCGGGCTTCGAGCTTTTGCCCATTCGGCTGCGTTTGCGCGACGAGTCCGCAGCACCCGATCACAAATGCCGGGAGCATCCAGGGCGAACGTATCGATAGTCCGTCGCGCCATACAACCCTCCTCTTTCGTGGGATGGCGCCGACGCGCCTCCTTAGCGCGCTCGCCGCAGTTCCTCCTGAATGCCGGCAAGGAAGTCGACACCTTTGGAGTTGAAGCGCTCCAGCCGCGTAGTATCGCCGATATTCAGCCAGTACTCGTCTTTCGGGTTGTACACCGGCCAGTTCACGAGCGCGGGGCCACTCGGATTCCCGGTTTTCGCGAAGTTGGTCCAATAGGTTGCCAACTCGTCCGCCACTTTGCGGTCCAGATCCGTCCACGGATAATCCTTCATCCGAAGGTTATTGAAGACGTAGATCACCTCGGAAAAATGGACGGCGCCCACGGGAGCGCGCGGGTTGTTTCCGTTTCCATCGGGATGCGGCGGAATGTGGCTGAACAAGTAGAGCCACGCGGGCGCCTTTCCAGTCGTCGACTGTAGTTTGGCCCAGGTGCGATGGCCGGCGAAGTTGATGTCCCGGTATATGTCGTGATACGCGCGTTTCGCCTGCGCGTCATCGCGGGCTGGATAAAGACTCAACAGCGCTTCGGCCTTGTCACCGAAGGTCTGTTTTGCCCAGGCGATGTACGCAGGGAATGTTTCGGGCGCGGCTCCGCGGCCGCCGGCCCCGGCGCCTGTCCGCGAGATATTCCCGCCTTCGTCGTTGGTGGCGCCCGTGATCAGCGCCAGGTCGTTTTGCTTGCCTTGCGAATAGATCGTGTAGATGTCTTGCGGCAGGAACCAGCCATCGACGATCGCGCTGTTAAGGCCCTGAGGGTTCTTGACTGAGGCGTCCAGTAGTTCTTCCGCGGACGCAGTCCGCAGCGCAGAAAGCGAGGGTTTACCGATGTCTGCTGCAAGCTTGGCGCCGTTCGCCTGGGCTTCAGCAAGCGTGAGCATGGGGCCAAACGTCGTGTGCGATTCGGCGATGGCGCCCCGCGCGAGTCCTTTGAGCAGGGGGGATGCGGCCAGGAAGTTCACGCTTCGGCTGCCTCCGGATTCTCCCCAGATCGTGATCTTGGAAGGATCGCCGCCGAACTGGGCGATATTGTTCTTGACCCAGTGAATGCCGGCCAACTGGTCGAGCGCGCCGTAATTGCCCGACGAGTGATGCGGCGACTCTCGCGTCAATTCGGGATGAGCGAACCATCCGAAGATGTTGACCCGGTAGTTCATGCTGACCACGACGACGCCCTTCTTCGCGATGGCGTTGCCGTCATAGATCGGCTCCGCAGTCGATCCCGAGACTCCGCCTCCGCCGTAGATCCAGACCAGCACCGGGAGCTTCTCACCGGCCGACGCCGCCGGCGTCCACACGTTCAAATAGAGGCAATCCTCACTTGTGTGGATCAGGCCGCGGTTCCACGAACCGCTGTTCGGGTTTTGGGGCCGCTGCATACACGCGGGCGAGAAACGGTCAGCCTGGCGGACGCCTTGCCACTTGAGGACCGGTTGCGGCGGACGCCAGCGCAGCTCACCGACGGGAGGAGCAGCGAACGGAATGCCGAGATACTCGCGCACTCCCCAGCCCCATCCAGGCGTCCCGGTGATGAGTCCTCCTTCCACTCGGATCGGCTCCTGAATCGCCGCGGCCAGCGGGAGGGACAGAAGGCCGGCCAGAATCGCGCGGGTGTGTCTCATTTGCTGCATCCTATCATCGCGAGCGATCGAAGCGCACGCCCAATTCAGACAGTGGTTCCAAGGTCTAGGGGATTTTCTTTTTCTCGATCGTCCACTTCGGATCGCTGCACAGGCCGCAATCGGCGCCCGTGAACATCTTGGCGGCAGTCTGGTCGCCTTTCAACTGCCACTTCAGCCACGCACTTGCCGCCTGTCCCCATGCTCCGCCCCGCGGATCGAGGAACGTGGCGGGGTAGTGACCCACGTCGCGATTCGCCATTACGACCGGCACGGAGTTGATCTTTGCAAAATCGTCTGCGGCATTGTCATGCGCAATGTCGCTTTTACCACCATTGAGGTAGAGAAGTGGCCCATGCAGTTTCGCGAGTTGATCTTTTATGACGGCGGGCATACCAGGCATGCCGCCCGTTCCGCCCCGTCCTGCGATCGGCGCAGCAGGTGGAACCGCGGGCCGTGCCCCAATAATGCCGCTGTTCAACATCACGGTGGTCGTAATACGGGGGTCACTGGAAACCTCCATTGCCTGGAGCCCGCCGCAGGAATGACCCATCACCGCGACGCTCGAAGTGTCCACCTTGCCGTAAAGTTCGCTGCCTTGGCGCGCGTTCTCGGCGGCCGCCCAATCCACCGCATCGAGGAGTTGCGATGATTTGGTCGGACCGGAGACATAAGACCCTCCGGCGATCGTCGGAATCGCCGGACCGATCGCGATTACCAGGAATCCATGTGACGCAACTTCGGTGAGGAAGTTTCTCACTTCATACGAGGCGTTGCGGCAGGCTCCGTTTCCGTATGCCACGATGGGCAGCTTGAGATCGGCGCCGAACGGTTTGAGGTTGCGCGGACGGTACAGCGTGTGTGTTTTGAGAGTCGGATCGCCCACGAGCACCGATTTGTAAGGACCAGAGCCGCCGTCTCCCACCTGGATTACGATGTACTGCGTTGGGCCGTTTGTCGTCGAGTACGGCAACGTTCCGACCAGTTCAGGCTCAGTCGGGATCTTGGGGGGAGCTTGTTGCGCGTACACGGCGCCAGCTAGGACGAGGGCGCTCCATGCGGCGGCTGCTCGGCGCGGCTTCGAAGGGTGCATGCCATTCTCCTGATCAATTGCTATAGCATCCGGGCGCGATCTTACGCAAACCGGGATTGCGCTTCCGTGTCATGTCATGCGAGAACTCGAACCGACGCACGGATGTTGGGGTGTTGAACCGGCGGGGCATCGGCTCGCCTGCGCGAGACACTGCGTTGTTCGTCAGAGTTCGACACGCGTCCACGACGACGGGGAGCCAAATTCCGACTGCCTTGATTCGATGCCTCAGGGGGACGGTCCCTGCGTCCGCGCCGGTTCTCGGCAGGGTTTAGCCAGCGAAGCACCCACGCTGAGCCTCCCAGGGTTCATCGTCCGCACAAAAGCGTGCCACGCTGCTTCACCGGTATGATGGAATGCGCGCAGGCCTCCAAATTGCGTGTTGGCGCCAACTAGAGACGAAAGAAACGAGGACGAATATGAAGATGGATCGAAGGGTGTTCACCAAAGGACTGGCAGCCGCGCTGGCGCTGCCCTCCTGGACAACAAAGGCATCCGCAGCAAAGCTACCGGTCAATCGCGTGACAAAGATCCGCTGCTATTATCCGCCGAACTACCAGTCCAACGGTCCTCAGGCTTTTCCGCAGAGCAACATGGTCGTGCTTGTCGATACGGAAGCCGGCATCACCGGCATCGGTCAAGGCGGATCGCCGGACACCGTGCGGAACATGGCGCGCAGCGTGATCGGCAAAAATGCCTTCGATACGGAATTCATCTGGCAGCACGGGTTCATGGATGGGTTCTACTCACCAGGCAAAGAACGATTGCATGCCCTTGGCGCGATCGATTTAGCGCTCTGGGACATCAAGGGCAAGGCGCTCGAAACCCCTCTCTATGAGTTGTTCGGGGGCAAGGTGCGCCAGCACATCGAGCTTTACGCGACCAACGGCGTACCGCAGGGCGCGGCGCCGCAAGCCGATTTGCAACGAATGAGTCTGAAGGAGCGCGCTGCTGCGACCATGGCGGCTGGGTACCGGGTGTTCCGCGTGGACAGCGCGATTCGGCCAACACCGGCCGGTGGTCCTCCCACTGGAGGTCGAGGCGGCGCTGGACGCGGGGCTGCGTCACCGGATGCGCCTGTCGGCGTGGGAGGCCGCGGCACTTTCAACTCGCGCTCACGCATCCGCGAAATCGCCGAAGCGGCGGCACAGATTCGCGAAGGGATCGGGCCAGATGGCGACTGGATGATCGACCTTCACCAGAGCTTCGATTTTCCCGAATCGGTCGAGGTCTGTAATCGGATCGCGCCGGCCCGGCCGTTCTGCGCCGAAGATCCTCTGCGGGAGGAACAGTTTCGCACGCAGCTTCCCAAGCTGCGCCTTATGACTCAGATTCCTCTGGCGGCTGGAGAAGAATGGGGGACCCGCGCGGATTTCGCTCCGCTCGTCGAACAGCGCGATATCGATTTTGCACGAGCCTCCCTGCCGAATGTCGGCGGGATTACCGAGATGCTCAAAATCATGGCGCTGTGCGACCTGCACAAAGTAGGGATTATGCCGCACTTCACCGGCCCGATCGCGACGGTTGGCCACATGCAAACAATGATGGCGTTCCCGGGGCAGGTGCTGATGGAATACAACCAGGGCGAGCGGCCCGTGCCGTATCTTCCCGAATTCCTGGAGTGCCGAAAGGGCAAGGTGTGGCCTAACGACAGACCGGGCCTCGGCGTCTCCGTGGATGAAAAGCAACTCACGCTTATCCAAACAGTCACGGAAGCAGGCCCCGGTCCGACCTATCTGCGCCCGGACGGATCGCCCACGCACTGGTAAGAAGCGCTGACCAAGTCGACACGGGAAGGAAGCCGACGAAGCATTGGCGCGGCCGCTGGTTTCGCAAGCAGCATCCACCGAACCGCAATTAATCCCCCGGAGTAAATGAGTCCATTCGCGCCGGGGCTATCTTCCTTTACGCCATCCAGGACGTCCCTCTGAGACTGTCGCCGTTGT
>CAZSQK010000040.1:0-66995 GCA_964608645.1 uncultured Solibacteraceae bacterium
CACTGGTAATGGAGCGCATCGCGCCAACATTCGATCCGTTGCGAAACGATCCGCGGTTTCAGGAACTTTTACGGAAAGCCGACTTGAACCAGTAACACCGACGAGCGTCTTCGAGAGGTATCGAGTTTGCGTGCCCAGCCTGGATCAGCCTGGATGGGATTGTCGATACAGTGTGGACCCGGCTGATAAGTCGGCCCTCGAGTCGCTTCCCAGCGTTGCTCTATCCTCCGCCCAGGTAACTCCAATCTTAGTTAGTTAGGACAACGGTGGCGCAGGCTTCTCGCCGTTCGTGAACGGCTGCGGAAGTCGTGAGGGCGGGTTGTCTGCCACATCCGGTCTGAATGCAGCGTTGGCGCCAACTCTTTAGCGAACCATCAGGCGGCGCAGAACAGCCTCGATAACTCGGCCCGTGCCGAGAGGTTCATGGCGGATGATTACAGGTGTTTGGAACTCAACTCCCAAGGACGACGACCTTCGGCCTGGGCGGCGCCGCGCAGTTCCGCGTCGAGAGAAGCCAGCGGCAGTCCTCGCCGCAGCGCGAGTTCCAGGCACGCGGCATCGTACAAAGTAAGGCGATGACGCCCCGACAGATGGAGGGTGGCTCCCCAGGCCTGCCCGTCCGTCTCCGCATCGACGTTGATCGGCAAGAAGTGCACCACAAATACGCGCCCGGGCGGCAACTGCGTTCGCAGCATCTCGAGCGCCGACGGCGTACTTAGTCCCTTCACCGGAACGGAAGCCAGTCCGGGCGGCTTGTCGATTACGATGACGGCCGCATCCAGGTACAGAATTTCAATCCCACGTGGCAAACGGGCACCGCGGCGACCCGGCGGTCCGCCGGCGCGATCGCGCCTGCGTACTGATATACTACAGCATGCTCTCAAGCCGGACTATAGCTCTTCTGCTGAGTTGTGGGCCGCTGTTTGCAGCGCCCGTTACGATCCATTCTCTTCCGTTGTTATTCGAGCGAAATGGCAGTCAGTTCATTAGCCGGACCTCGGGTTGCAGTCTCACGATCGACGCACGCGGCGCAAGCTTCTGCGGCGCACGGCTGAATTTCGATGGAGCTAATCCGGCGGCCGAGGCCTTTCCCGAAGGGGAGGTCAGTTATCTCAACGAGTATCTGGGTTCGGATGCGTCGCACTGGCGCACACACGTTCCGGCGTTCGGCCGGGTCCGGTTCAAGAATGTTTACCCCGGTATTGACCTGGTGTACTATAGCCGCGCCGGCAAGCTCGAATATGATTTCCTGGTCGATCCGGGCGCTGATCCTGGGCGCATAACCTTATCTTTTGAGGAGGCCGACAAGCTTACCGTCGATGGCGATGGCAACGCGCTGATCGGAACGGCCCGTGCCGTGGCAGCTCTGGGACCGCCTTCGGTCTTTCAGGAACAGAACCAACGGAGACTTCCGGTGACGGCGCATTACGTTCAGCGCGGTCCGCACGCCTTAGGGATTGCGGTGGGCCAATACGACCAAGACCGGCCGCTAGTCATCGATCCGGTCCTGTATGCCACTTATTTAGGTGGCTCGGGGGGAGATTCCTTCAATGACATTAAGCTGGACCCTTCGGGCAATCTGACCGTGGTGGGCTCGACGAATTCCGCGGATTTTCCGAAAGCGACAGGTGCAGCAAACGGGCAGGACGCTGTGGTGGTCAAGCTGAACGCCTCGGGCACGGCGATTGCCTTCGTCACCTTAATCGGCGGCTCGGGATCGGACAGCGCCTCCAAGGCCGCAGTGGATTCCACCGGCGCGGTGTACGTTCTTGGGTCCTCGGGATCGGTCGATTTCCCGTATACATCCGGAGCATATCTCGCGAGCAAGACGCAGGCGGCCATACCCTCATCGGGGGCCACCCCGTTAGGAACCTTCGTCGCGAAGCTGAGCGCCACGGGAGCATTAGTCTACAACGCCCAGGTTCAGGTTCACGGGGTATTTGTGAATTTTGCGGATTCCGTGTACGTAATTGCCGTTGACGGCAACGGCCGGGCGATCTTTGCGGGAACCACGGGGGACCCTTACTACACCCCATTGCCGGTGACCGACGGCGCTTTTCAGAGGTTTTTCGCGGGCGGAAGCAAGGGGTTCATAGGAGCTTTGAATCCAGGCGGCAGCGGTCTGGCGTTTATGACGTATCTGGGAGGGAACTCGAATGACAGCATTTCGGCTTTGGCCGTAGATTCCTCAGGAGCCATCCTGGTAGCGGGACAGTCCGTCTCTTCGGCCGTAGTTTTGCCCTTCGGCCCGCCTAATTGCGCCAGCGCCGCAAACACGTTCCCGATTACGCCCGGTGCGTATCGCAGCGCGTTCTCTTGTTATGTGTCCTATTCTTTGAACAATCATGGAGGCACGGATTACACCTATACCGACAGCTTTGTGGCAAAGCTCAATGCGTCGGGCAGCGCGCTGATCTTCTCCACTTATGCGCCGGATCCAGGAAACTACGGCATTGCGTCATTAGTTCTGGACGGGTCCGATAATATCTATTTGGGCGGCGTCGCACAGGGCGGCTCTGGCGCCTTCGGCGGTCCGCAGTCCTTGTATGGACGCGGGTTCGTCGCGAAAATGAGTTCTTCGGGCTCCGCTCTGCTGTATTCGGCCAACTTTGGGTCTTATAGCGGCGCCTCAGCCTACAGCTTGGGGTTAAATGCGCTGGCACTCGACGTTTCGGGCGGGCTGGTGGTGACGGGCTCAACGTCGTTTCCGGACTTTCCCAACGACACGAACGCAGCTTCGGCTTCCTCCCCCTACGTGGTGCACTTCGATGCACAAGGCAAACCCCTGGCGTCCAATGTCTTCACAATGAAGTCGATCGGCGCGATTGCGGTGGATGCATCGAATGCGATCGTTCTGGCTGGGACGGCGGCGGCAGGTCAATTGACCCCCAGTGCAGGGTCGTTACAGGCTAACGCGGCAGGGGCTACGGACGGTTTCATTGAGCGATTGACATTGGACTCGAGCAATTGTAATCCCACTGCTATCGTCGCTCCGCAGAGTTTTCAGTCGGGCGGGGGTACCGGGTCGGTCAGCATCGGCAATGTGCCGGGCTGCCTGATTTCGTTGACCAGCAGCGCATCGTGGTTGACCTTCGACAGCGCAGGTAGCACGAACACCATTGGAGGATCAGGCTCCCTGGTGTTCTACGCCGCTCCTAATTTCAATGCCGGGCCGCGAAGTGCAACCTTGACTGCCGGTTCGAGTTCGGTCACGATCACGCAAGCTGGGACGTCATCGTGCTCCTACTCATTCAACCCGACTAGCGCCGCAGCCGCTCCAGGCGGCTCGACTGGTTTTGTCACGGTAGGTTCCACCGTGCCGTGCGCGTGGACCGCTGTGATTAACGCCGATTGGCTCTCGATCCCATCGTACGGTCAACAACAGGGGGTGAGTGGCCGAACGTTCTCTTACAGCGCGGCGGTCAATACGACCGGCTCGCAGCGAATCGGCACGATCTCATTCGGCAGCCAGACTTTTACCGTGACTCAGGGCGCCAACAATCCGTCCCAGATACCAGCTCTGGTTTCCCTCAATCCCTTCCAGGGGGCTGGCCCCAACGCCACCCTCACCTTCGTCTACGCCCATCCTAGCGGTTGGGCCGCAATTCAGAGCGCCGAGTTCATTGTCAATCCCCGCTGGGAGCCGAACACGCGAATCGGTGGCTGTTACGTCAAATATGCCCCCGTAACCGGATTGTTTACGCTGGTTGCGGATGATGGCACTGCTGTGGCCGGAACCACCGCGCCAGGCTCCGGCGTTAACATTTCCAACAGCCAATGCACCCTCAACGCCGCTGCTTCGTCTGCGACTGGCAGCGGCAACAACCTGACAGTGGTCGCCTCACTAACCTTCACAGCGGCCTTCAGTGGCCAGCGCCATATCTGGATGCAGGCCGTAGACTACAACAACCTCAGCACCAACTGGCTGGTATACGGTGTTTGGTTCCCGGCCACGACCACCGTGACCGCCGGTCCCTGGTATCGCATTTACGACCCCTTCTCGAAGTCGTACCTCTACAGCGCCGACCCCAATGAGTACGCCACCCTGGGCGCCAAGGGCTTCGTCCAGCAAGGGATCTCGGGCCTCGTCATGAACGGGACGACGACAGTCGGAGGAGTCCCCAACATCGCCTGGTACCGCGTTTACGTGAATGCGACCAGCAGCCACTTCTGGACGTCGGACAGGAACGAGTTCCTCACGCTGGTGAATGCGCAACAGGCGTATGTGGGCGAAGGCGTGGCGGCATTCGTGATGCCGTACATCAATGCGGGGGGGAAGGTTTCGCCTCAGGTGACGAACACCGTACCGTTCTGGCGAGCCGCCTACCAGGGCGCCAACCTGCACTTCTGGACGGCCGATCCGAACGAATACAACGGGACGAACGGCGAGCACCTGCCGGCGGGTTACGTGGGAGAGGGAATCGCCTGCTATATCTTCCCGGCGAGCGGCGCGCAGGGCATAGGGACGGCGGCGCCCGAGCCTGGCCCGGTAGTGGCCGAGGACGACGACACACCTGCCGTGATCTCGGTGTCGAGCGGAAAGAGCGCTACCGCGACCGGCGTCGTCGTTCCGGGACAACTGCTGACGATTCATGGGCGACGCCTCGGCGGGCGGGTGCTCCTGGGCGGCGTTCCGGCGCAAGTCGTCTCGGCTGGTGAAAACGAGCTCCAAGTGGTGGCGCCCGCAGATCTCACGCGATCCGAGGTGAATCTCGAGGTCGAGCATCGGGGCCGGCGCGTCGGCGGCGTGAAACTGACCGTGGTTGCGGCAAACCCGACCATCCTGTCCACGAATCCGTACGGCAGGGGCAACGCGGAAGCGCGAAACGAAGACGGCTCGGCGAACGGCCCGGACGGTCCCGCGGCGCGTGGATCGGCGTTCACGTTCCTCGCAACCGGCTTCGCCGCCGATTCCAGGGAACCGGTTGAGGTTCACGTCGGTGGACACCCTGCCGAGGTGGTTTCCGTCCGGCAGTCGGAGACCAACCCGGGGGTGGTCGAAGTAACGATCCGCACGCCGGACGTGCTTCCCGCGGCATTCCAGCCGCTGGTGCTCCGCGTCGGAAACCTGTTCAGCCAGCCCGGCATCGGCCTGGCGATTCGCTAGGCAGCCTGTGGAGCAGGCCCATGGAAGTGTCGAGATCCGAGAGTGAGTCCTTGGCGGCTTTCACCGCGTTGATGATGGCTTCAAGGGACGAGCCGCTGCGATCAAGGGCCAGCTTGAACTTCCGCGTCGTGATCGCTACCGATAATGCCGGTTAACGCTCGGTTCCGATTCTCCCGCTATCGCAGCATTGACATAGCGTTCTCGCAACCCGGACACTCGTGCTCACGACCTGGAGACTGAGCTTGGACTGGGGGTAAATGGGGAGCTCGCGATTCAGAAGGGGCGGGCTTGCTCGAATTTCCTTGTCCTTGACCTCTGGCGTCCCCCAGATTCCCACGAGTGCCAACTGCGTGCGAACGGCGGCGCAGCCAAGAACCCGGCGTTGTAAGGTTCGATCACTACCGTAAGGGTGGGCCATTGCGAACGCCGGCACACCCGACTACTATTGGCTCGATGAGCCATATACTCTTTGTGGTTCTCCTTATGTCGGCTGCGCCGACAATTGCGGCGCAGGCCGGCTCGGATTGGATTCCATTCCTTTTTCAGGCGAAGGATAGGCAGTTCGTCAGTAGAGCACGGGGATGCGAAGTCGAGGTGGACGGCGGCGGCGTTAGCGTTTGCGGGTTGCGGGTGGCGTTCGAAGGCGCGAATGCCAAGGCTGCGGGAACTCCGGAATCGGAGACGAGTTACTTCAACGAATATCTCGGGGCCGATCCTTCCCGATGGCGGGAGCATGTGCCGGTATTCAACCGGGTGCGATATCGCGAGGTGTATCCGGGGATCGACGTGGTGTACTACAGCCGCGCGGGGAGACTGGAGTATGATTTCGAGATCGCGGCGGGCGGCGATCCGAGGCGGATTCGGTTGTCGGTCCCCAGCGGGGATCGCCTGGCGATCGATGCCGAGGGAAATGCCGCGATGGGGACGGTGACACTGGCGCGGCCGGCGGTCTATCAGATGGCCGGAGACCGGCGAGTGCCGGTCAGGGCGCGGTATCGCCGGCGCGGGGCGCACCTACTCGGGATCGAGGTGAGCCGGTACGACCGGCGCCGTCCTTTGGTCATCGATCCGGTGGTCTATGCGACCTATCTGGGCGGCAGCGGAGCGGATGCGGCAGCGGATCTGAAACTGGATGCGTCCGGGAATATGATCATCGCCGGATCGACGAATTCGCCAGCCTTCCCCCAAGCCTCCGGGGCGGCAAACGGCACTGACGCACTCGTCGTGAGGCTGAATGCGACGGGGACCGCCGTTCTCTTTGTCACTCTGATCGGTGGTTCAGGATCCGACACGGCTTCGAAAGTTGCGGTTGATCCGAGCGGCGGCATCTATATCCTGGGAAGTTCGGGCTCGACCGATTTCCCTTACACGGCCGGGGCCTATCGGGCGGCTCCATCCTCGGCGCAAGGGTCCTTCGTGGCGAAGCTCAGTCCGACGGGCGCGCTGTTATACTCGGCCCAGGTTCAGGGCTCGAACGCCACCACGGACAGCGTCAATGCGCTGGTGGCGGATGGCACGGGGCGGGCGATCTACGGCGGCGCCACGGGCACGTCGCTGACGGCAACTCCCGGGGCCTACCAGACGGTGTCCGGCGGCGGCGCGGACGGGTTTGTTGCGGCGCTGAATCCGGCCGGGAGCGGACTGGCCTTTCTGACGTACCTGGGCGGCAATTTCGCCGATTCGGTGACAGCGCTCGCGCTCGATGCGTCCGGGAATATCGTGGTGGGCGGCCAATCGGAGTATTCGTGGAATACCCATTACGACCTCTTCAGCTCCTGCGGGCAGGTGGTGAATACTTTTCCGATCACGGCCGGCGCGTATCGGAATGCGTACAACTGCAATGACATCGTGGCCGCTTGCTTCGGCTCGGTTTGCGACCTCCACGACACCGACAGTTTCGCAGCGAAGCTGAATGGGACGGGCAGCGCTTTGCTCTTTTCGACCTATGCGCCCGATCGCGGGAAATACGGAATCGGGTCAGTAGCGGCGGATGCGGCGGGAAACCTCTATCTAACGGGCAGCTTTCGCGCCTCCCCAGGATTCGCCGCGAAAATGAACGCGGCGGGTTCGTCCCTGCTCTATTCGACCGACTTCAATCCAGCCAACACTTCCCCGAGTCCGGTGGTAACAGTCAATGCGACTACCCTCAGCAGCGCCGGAGGTTTGGTGGTTGCCGGCTCGACGGCATATGCGGATTTTCCCATTGACACAACCCCTGCCACCGCAACTCCTTTCGTGCTGCAGGTGGACGCACAGGGCCTACCAGTCACCTCGCAGACATTTTCCGTCCAAGCCATCAAGGGAGTCGCGATCAACAACGCGAACGAGGTCGTGGTGGCGGGCAATGCGACTGCTGGGCAACTGACGCCCACGGCCGGCGCTATCCAGGCCGCGGAAGGGGGAGACGTGGATCTGTTCGTTGAGCGCCTGACGCTCCCTACGTGCAATCCTACGGCTACAATCACTCCGCAGGGCTTTACCTCGGCGGGCGGCAACGGTTCCATCACGATCACAAATTCGCAAGGGTGCCTGGTTGCGGTCACAACCGGCGCCTCGTGGGTTACGGTCAGCGGGCCCAAGAGCCACGTTTACAGCGGATCGACCAGTGTCTCGTTTACGGTGGCAGTGAATTCCGGTGCGGCAGCGCGAATTGCGACTCTAACCGCAGGTCCCACGACCGTCACGATTGCGCAGGATGGGACAGCCGGATGCTCCTACTCGGTCAATCCAGCCTCGTCCATCGTGATTCCGCCGGCGGGCGGCAGCGCCTCCATCGTTGTCGCGACAACCCCTGACTGCGGGTGGTCGGCAGCGAGAACCGGCACCTGGATCATCTTCGGGAATACTCAGGGCGCCGGCAACGGGACGGTCAGCTTCAGCGTAGGCGCCAATCCCGGAGCGCAGCGGACGGACACCGTCACCGTCGGGACGCAAACCATCACCGTAACGCAGGCGGCGAACAACCCGCTTTCGATCCCCGCCCTGGTTTCGCTCAATCCCTTTCAAGGCGCCGGCGCCACAGCTGCTCTGACGCTGGTGTATTCTCATCCGAGTGGATGGGCGGCCATCCAGAGCGCGGAGTTCATCGTCAATCCGCGATGGGAGTCCAACAGCCGCGGCGGCGGTTGCTACGTCAAGTACGCGCCGGCTGCGGGAGCGTTCACTCTGATCGCCGATGACGGCAGCAGTATCGTGGGGACGACGACAGCCGGGTCCGCAACCAGCCTTGCGAACAGCCAATGCACCCTGAATGCCGCGACGTCGTCGGCAACCGGGAGCGGTAACACTCTGACGATCGTCGCTTCCCTGACATTCTCCGCTTCCTTTGCCGGCCAGCGGCACATCTGGATGCAAGCAGTGGACTATAACAACCTGAGCACGAACTGGCTGGTGTATGGAGTCTGGTTCCCGGCCCAGACCAGCGTGACTGCCGGTCCGTGGTACCGCATCTACGATCCGTTCTCGAAATCGTATCTCTACTCGGCGGACCAGAACGAGTACAACACCCTGGGAAGCCGCGGCTTCACGCTCCAAGGGGTTTCGGGGTTGGTGATGAACGGGGCCACGACGGTGTCGGGCACTCCCAACATTGCCTGGTACCGGGTATTCGTGAACTCCACCAGTAGTCACATGTGGACGTCGGACCGCAACGAGTTCCTGACGCTGGTGAATCAACAGCAGGCCTATGTGGGGGAGGGGGTGGCGGCATTCGTCATGCCCTACATCAACGCGCAAGGGCAGCAATCGCCGCCGGTGTCCAATACGGTTCCCTTCTACCGGGCGGCATTTCAGGGGCAGAACCTGCACTTCTGGACCGCAGATGCGGACGAGTTCTTCGGACGGAACGGGAAGTCGCTACCGTCCGGCTATGTTGGCGAAGGGATTGCGTGCTACATATTTCCGTCCACGGGAGCCCAAGGAATCGGCACGGCTGTCCCCGCACCAGCACCGGTTCCCGCGGTTACGGAGGAGGACGGTAGGGCGGCCGTGGTACCGGTGGCAAACGGCCGGGGTGTGGCAGCAACGGATGTGATCGTGCCGGGACAGTTGCTGACGATCCACGGCCGACACTTGGGCCGCCAGGTGCTGCTGAACGGAGCTCCACTCCAGGTGATTTCGCAGGGGGAGAACGAAATCCGGGTGGTGGTTCCTGCTGCTCTGACCGGGGCTGAGGCCAAGTTGGAAATGGAGCATCGCGGCCGTCGCTTTGGCGCTATGAAACTGGCGGTGGTTTCGGCGAACCCGACCATCCTGGGCGCCAACCAGTTCGGGAAAGGTAACGCGGAGGCGCAGAACGAGGACGGCAGTGCGAATGATGTGCAGCATCCGGCCTCGAGGGGATCGGTGGTGACGCTCTTTGCCACTGGATTCTCTCCACGCACGACGGAAGCGATTGAGGCCCATGTGGGCGGCCGGCCGGCGCACGTGCTTTCGGTTCGTTCTTCGGGCGCCCGACCGGGGGAAATCGAAGTGCGGATCCGGGTTCCGGACGTCGGGGGACCTGTCGACTTCCAACCGGTGGTCCTGCACATCGGGGAGACATTTAGCCCGCCGGGCGTCGGACTTGCGATTCGGTAGGGCTATCCGCGCGGATCGAGATACCAGGCGGATTGCCGAAGCTGCGTCAGAAACCGAGCCGCACCTGAAGCTCGATTCGCCGATTGCCGCTCGCGCTATTCCCGCCGCCACCGGAGACCAAAGCCGTCGATTCCCCGAATAGAGGAGAGCTCAGATTTCCCACCGGCAGGGCCAGGTTGGGATGGTTCAGGAGATTGCGGGAAAGGGCGGTAAAGGTGAGCTCCATCGGGTCGCGCTTTCCCTTGGCTTCCTGGCCGAGTTTGAACGTCTTGGCAAGACGTAGATTCAGGGCAACGAGAGCGGGGCCGACCCCGAAGTTGCGTGGCACGATGGTCTGGCCCGGGAGGGGGGCGAGGTCGAAGGCGCCGAACGCCGTTTGACGGACCGATGGCCGGGTGAGATCCGTAGCGAACGCCGGGCGGTCGGTGAACAGCGTGTCGCCATTCAAGTCGCGCCCTACCGTGATGTTGAAGGGGCGAGTCGAAGTCGCGATCAGCATGGGGCTGAGGCGGAGGCCCCAGCGCGCGGCGAACGCGCCGCTGAGCTGGACGCGATGCCGGGTGTCGAATCCGGCGCGGCCGTATTCCGGACGAACGTTATACGAGTCGGAGGGGAAGCTCCCGGCCCCATCGGTGTCGCTTTCGGCTCTGCCCAGTGTGTACGAGCCGTTGAATGAGATTTTCGGATTGATGCGGGCGTTCACGCTCGTGATGAGCTGGTTCTGACGGAAAACGCCGCTGGATTCGTAGAGGTAGACTGCGTCGCCAGGCGAAGCCGGGACGGCGCCGGGCGCCCGGATGGCGCGCGAGCGCAGGTTATGCCACCCGCGTGAGTGCAGGTAATTGACGGCGAGGACAACGTTTTTGGGAAGTTGCCGCTCTATGCCGATGCCCAGCTGAGCCATCGAAGGAGCCTGGATGCGGCCATCCACAGCGCGAATCGCCTGGGGAACGCGGTTGGCGAGCAACTGGCTGAGGGAAGGAACAACCGGATAGAAATCGGGCGAGTCGAGAACGAACTGCTGCTGGTGGATGCCATCGCGGCGGAGGGCATCGAGCGAGAGATTCTCGCCCACGCGGTCATAGAACAGGCCGGCGCCGGCGCGCAGCACGGTCTTGGCAGGCTTGCCGCTCGGGGCCAAGCCCCAGGCAAGGCTGATGCGCGGGGCGAGGTCGCGATGGTCGGCGATGCGGGTCTGCGCTTCGTAACGCAGTCCGAGGCTCAGGGTGAGGTTGGGCCGGACGCGCCAGTCGTCGAGGGCGAACAGGCCCGCGTCAAACTGGCGGAGACTGGCGAGCGGGTTGCCTGCCGCGATAGAGAATTGGCTGGCGCCCCCACCAGCAGCGCGAATCTGTTGCGCTGACCAGCCGGCCTGCTGGCCCATTAACGTGACGCGATAGCTGTCCAGGGAGGAGAAGGTAAAGGCGCCGGTGTAGTTTTGCGTGTCCTGATCCTTCAACTCCACGCCTCGGAGGCGGCCACCCCAGCGGATGAGGTGCACGCCGTGGGTGAGGGTAGTCATGTTCTGGACCTCGATGCGGTCCTGGTTTGTGAAGGACAGGGTCATCGGCGGGCCGCCGCCGGTGAATGCGTCAAGAACCGTGGTGGCCGGCAGGTTCGCATTGCCCTCCTGGCGGCTACGCTGGCGAGAGTAGCGCGCCCGCGTCTCGTTGACGGTATGGACGCCGTAAATGCCGGTCTCGGCGAACTGGAACGAGTCTTCGCCGTCGTGGCTGTTGTACGTGCGGGTAGGAAGAGAAAACCCGCCTGCGCCCTGGTTGTCGACGGCCGTCCGGGCGAATGTGTAGCGCAGGGTGAGGGTCTGATTGCTGGATAACTGGCGGTCGAGCTTCACGCTCTCTTCCGTATCGCGCCGCGGTGTGAGGACGGCCTGGGCGAAGGGAGCCACCTGATATTTACTGTCGAGGGTTATCGCGTTGACGAAGGAGTTTTCCGTCCACTTGCGAACCTCGAAATCGGCGAAGAAGGAGGTCTTCTTCCCAATCGGTCCGCCAACCTCGCCCTCCAGCCCGAGGCGCTGCCATTTCGGCTTGACCGGCGTGAACGGGTTGCGCGCATTGAGGACGTCGCTGCCGTCGTGCGTCTGAATTTCGCCATGGAAGTCTTCGCTGCCGGGCTTGGTGAAGACTTCAACGCGGCCCAGGCCGATGCGGTCGAACTGCGCGGAGAAGGGGTTTTGATTGACGCGGATTTCGCGGATCGAGGCCTTCGCGGGAAGACGGCCACCGGTAAACCCATCGATATAGATCTGACCACCATTGGGTCCCGCGCCCGGACCGGCGAGCGCTGCGAGATCGGCCGCGAGGTCGTCGGGATCGTCGGAGAGCGCGTCCAGATCGGAGCCGCGGAGCACGAGCGCATCGCCATTGGCGGAGGGATCGACTTGGACCTGCGCGGAATCCGCCACCGTCACGCTTTCGTGGGTCGACGCGAGCGAAAGGGGGAAATCGACCGCCTGGGAGGCGGCGGATGTGATTTGAATTTCCTGCCGCTCCGCCGCGGCGAAGCCTTTGGCTGCGACGCGTATCGTGTAGGTTCCGAGCGGAAGATTCGGCACGCGATACTCGCCATGTGCGTCCGTGGCGGCTGAGCGGGACCAGCCCCGCCCGTTGCTCAAGGTCACGACTGCGCCCGGGATGCTGCGGCCTGCCGGATCCGTGACCTGCCCGTGAATGTTTCCCGGGCCCGACTGAGACCATCCCGGCAGGAGACCACTCAACAACAGAAAGAGAACGGCCGTGAGCAACCGCAGCATGGGCATGAGCGTTAGTCCTTGGTTTCGGCGCCGTCGGCCTTCACCAGGACACCATGCTTCTTGCCTGCCTTGGTGGTGTAGGCGGCTTCGTACATCGTCTCGCCGCCCCGTTTGAAGAGCTCCACCATCCCAAGCTTCCCGTCGGCGACCTTCTTCAGGATGGCGGCCTTCGCGGCGGCGGGGATCGCGTCGATGGTTGTCTCTTCCTCGACGAGCAACACCTTCCCTTTGGTGTCCACGTTGAAGTCGCGGTGCTTGCCGTTGAGGATGGTCTCGATTTCGTATTGCACCACTCCCCCCTCGGTCTCTTTGCCGATGTTCTTGATCTCGCCGCCTTTGGCTTCGGCCTGCACGGCAGCTTGGACGGCAGGCGGAAGGCTGGAGAGCGTGAGTTTCTTCTGAGCGATCGCCAGGCAGGCGCCGATGGCGATCATGGCTGAAATTGCAGTTAGTCTTTTCATGTGCTGACCTAACGCCAGTATGGCGGTCCATTCTGACGAATCTCTGAACAGGGCGGCGGACTACTGAACCGGCAGGATGACGCGGACGACGGTGCCGAGGGCCGGTTGGCTCTCGATTTCGATCTCCCCGCCGTGCCGCTCGACAACCGAACGGGCGATCGCCAAACCAAGCCCGGCCCCGCCATCTTTCCGGGATCGATCCTTCGAGGCCCGGTAGAAACGCTCAAAAACGTGCGGCAAGTCCTCGGGCGGGATGCCGACACCATCGTCCCGGACCTCGAGACGCGCCGCGTCACGATTCGCGCGACGGCAGCGATCCAGGACCAGGCGGACTTCTCCTCCCGGTTTGGAGTACTTGATGGCGTTATCCAGAAGGATGACAACCATCCGTCGGAGCGCCTGAGAGTCTCCGGAGACGGTAAGTTGCTGCAACGGCGCGGGCGCCAGGCGAACGCCTCTGGATTCCGCCAGGGCGCCGGCGTCAGCCCAAGCGCTCGCCGCGACCTCTGCCAAATCCAATGGTTCGAATATCAGGTTTTCGGCATTGGCGTCCGCGCGCGCAAGGACCATCAGATCCTCAATCAGTGCGGTGGCTCTCTCACTCTCGGCCAGGATTCGATCGAGCGCGCTTTCGTACTCTGCTTCGCTCCGTGGCCTTCTCCGGATGACTTCGGCAGTGGCGCGGATCGCCGAAACCGGTGTGCGCAACTCGTGAGACGCATCGGCAGTGAATTGCGTGATGTGGCGGAACGCCCCCTCCAGGCGCATCAGCATGCCATTCAACATTGCCGACAGGTGGTCGAGTTCGTCGCCCGTGCCGCGAAGGGGCAGGCGGTTTGAGAGATGCTGCGCCTCGATTTCACCAGCGGCCCGAGCGATCTGCTCCACAGGCGCCAGTGAGCGGCGGCTCATCCAGTAGCCCCCGGCTGAGGCGATTAGCAGCAGGAGCGGGCTGGCGAAAACAGCGGTCCAGGTGAACGTTTCCAGCATCTCGGAAAACTCATCGAGCGGAACGCCGATCTGGATGACGCCGGGCGGCGCCGGAGCGGACAGCACACGAACCGGCTTTCGGTTTTGATACAACGTTTCGATTTGTCCGCGCGACGGCAACCGGGATGCATCAACTGTCCCAGTTTGCCAGGACTCGGTCCCCGGCGACTGAAAGAGCCAGTGGCCTTGCGAATCCGCCAGCCGAAATCGCGCCCCAGCGGGCATGAGCGCCGCCGCGTCCTCCAGTAAGTCGTCCGTCGAGTCGCCGGGTTCCCGCTTCTGCCGGGCCAACAGGGTTCGCATGGCGGTCAGCCGGGAGCGCAGGTCCTTATCGATCGTATCGTCGATGCTGTCTCGCAATGCCAGCCAGACGCCAATCCATGCGACAGCGAACGTGAACGCAAGAATTCCGGCGTACCAAGCCGTCAAGCGGAAGCGGATGGACGTTCGACTCACGGCTCCTCCCGCAGGATGTAGCCGTATCCGCGCACCGTGTGGATCACCTTGCGTTTGCGGCCAACGTCGATCTTCTCGCGAAGGCGCCGGATGAATGCGTCAACGGTGTTGGCTTCGACATCTTCTTCGAATCCCCATACCCCTTCGATAATGGCCGATCGCGAGAGCGCGTGGCCAGCGCGGCGCATCAGGAACTCGAGAACGCGGAGTTCCGTAGCTGTCAGGTTCAGCGGCGTCGCACCGCGCGTCACGGTCCGAGATGCGGGGTCGAGGAAAAGATCATCAACGGCCAAGGCAGAGGCTGGCGGCTGACTGGAGCGCCGCATGAGAGAACGCAAGCGGGCGAGCAGCACATGAAACGAGAAAGGCTTGGTCAGGTAGTCATCGGCGCCGGCGTCGAGTCCGCGGACAACGTCCGCCGCCGCGTCACGGGCCGTGAGCATAAGGACCGGCGTCTTCCGGCCAGCCGCGCGAAGCCGTCGGACTAATTCGATCCCATCGATGCCCGGCATCATCACGTCGAGCACGACTGCATCAAAATCGCAGCTTTCGGCCGCGTAAATACCCTCCAGTCCATCACTCGCGAGGGCCACAGTGTGGTTCTCCTCTTCGAGTCCTTGACGAAGGGCCTCGCGCATCGCAGGTTCGTCTTCTACCACCAGGATCCACACGGACGGCGCCTCAGACGGCATGGTACCGAAAGATTCTGACGATTTGGCGAATCGGCGGCAGGGGCCCGCTCTTCTTTAACAGTGGCGCCAGGGAAGAACCCAGTTCAGGCCGCTGAAGCTACAGTTCGAAGCGTGTCGAGACTGGGCGCCCAAGACGCGGACGGTCATCGTGGTTCTGCCCGGATGTTCCTCCGAACATGCAAGTTGTGCTGGTTCGGGCTTCATCCCATGGCCTATAGCGGGGGCTCCGGGGGAGGGCGCTAATTCCCACGGGTCGCCAGCGTCCTTTTTTAGGAAGAGCTTGATAGGATGAAAACGCTAATGGCGGCATCAGTGGAATCGGCAATCCCACCCGCGCCGGATCTGGAACAGATGTTCCGGGAGCACCACGGCCTGGTGTTCCGGGCCGCTTACCGGATCACGGGCAACGCGAACGACGCGGAAGACGTGCTGCAAACCGTGTTTCTGCGGATGTTAAAGCGCGACCGGGAGGCCGAGGCCGTGGGCAACATGGCGAGCTTCCTGCACCGCGCGGCGGTGAACGCGGCGCTCGATCTGATGCGGACGCGGCAGAATATCCGCAACATTCCGCTGGATGAACTGGAGCCGGTGCTGGCGGAGCCGGCCTATCGGAGTCCGGAGCGGGCGCAGGCCTCGGGAGAGATTCGGGAGTGGCTGCGGGGAGCGCTGGCGCGGTTGAATCCGCGGATCGCGGAGATGTTCACGCTGCGGTTCTTTGAAGGCAAGGACAACCCCGAAATCGCGCGCCTGCTGAACACCACGCCGGGGACGGTGGCGGTGACTCTTTCGCGGACGCGGGACCGGCTGCACAAGGAATTTCAGGCTTATCTGGGAGGTGTGGCATGAATCACGCGGAATTTGAACCGATCGATCCCCGCCTGGAGCAAGCTGTGATGGAGATGCGCAACGACAACGTCGACGAAGCGGTCATCGAAGCCGCGGCGAACCGGGTTTGGGAGCGCCTGGCGGCGGCGCAAAAGGGCGACCACATCCGCGGATGCGCCGATTTCCAGGCGCTGATTCCGGAATTCCGCGCCGGCCGTCTGCCGGCGGCGCGCGCGACCCTGCTGCAGGACCACCTCCACGAATGCGTGGCGTGCCGGCGTGTGTACGAAGGGCGGGTCGTGTCGATGCCGGCGGCCACCGAGCCGCGGCGCGCGGCGGCCCAGTACCGGTGGGCGGCCGCAGCGGTGGTGGTGATTGGCGTGGGCGCCACGGTGTGGTTCGCGGTCGGGCAATACGGCGGCGGATCGGGGCGGGCGCTGGTGCAGGCCGTCAACGGGACCTTGTATGAAGTGGCGGCGGATGGCAACCTGCGGCCGCTCGCGGTTGGCGGGGACCTGCGCGACGGAGTGGAAGTGCGCACCGCCCGGGACTCGGACGCGATGCTCCAACTGCGTGACGGCTCGGTGGTCGAACTGCGCGAACGGTCGGGGTTCTCGACGACGGCGACGGCGTCCGATTTGACGATCCGGCTCAGCCACGGCAGCATTATCGTGCAGGCGGCGAAGCGGCGCGAGGGACATCTGTATGTGGCGACGGCGGACTGCCAGGTGGCGGTCACGGGCACGGTGTTCAGCGTGGTCTCGGGTTTGAAGGGGTCGCGGGTTTCCGTGGTCGAAGGCGAAGTGCACGTTTCGAAGGAGAACCAGGATCACATTCTGCATCCGGGGGACCAGATCGTGACAAGCCCCAGCATCGAGCCGCTGCCGGTGCGGGACGACGTTTCGTGGAGCCGCAACCGGACGCGGCTGAACCAGCAGCTCGACAAACTGAAGAGCGGCATCCAGCAGATCCATTTGCCGGCGATGCGGTATACGAGCAATCTGCTCGACCGGCTGCCGGAATCCACGGCGCTGTTCGCCAGCATTCCGAACCTCGGGCAGTACCTCTCGGAGGCGCAGGGCGTGTTCAGCCAGAATCTGGCGCAGAGCCCGGAACTGCGCGACTGGTGGAGCTCGAAGGGCGCGGGCATCGAGCCCGTGATCGAGAAACTGCGGGCAGCCGCCGAGTATCTGGGCGACGAGGTGGTGGTGGCCGGGTTGGCGGGAGAAAACGGACAGGTGGCCGGGCCGGTATTTCTCGCCGAAACGAAGCGGAACGGCTTCCCCGAGTTTCTGAAGAAGACGCTGCCGGGGGCGATCGTTGAAACGCGTCCCGGGCTGGTGGTGTTCGGGCCGAAGGAGAGCGCCGTGCGGGCCCTGGCCGCAGCGCTCGATTCGCCGAACCCGGGATTCAAGGGCACGCCGTTCCATGCGCGGATCGCGGAGGCCTATCGCGGCGGCGCCGGCATGCTGCTGTGCGCCGACTTCTCGCGGGTCACGGACACGCGCATCCCGGCGCAGGGAGTGCGCTACTTCCTGGCGGAGCAGAAGGAAGTGCGAAACCAGATGGAAATGCGGGCGACGGTGGCGTTCCAGGGCGAGCGCAGCGGAATCGCCGGATGGCTGGCGAGTCCCGCGGCAATGGGGTCCCTGGATTACGTGACGCCGGAGGCGACGTTTGCGGCCGCGTTCGTGGTGAAGGATCCGGGAGTCATTATCGACCAACTGGTGCCGGTGGGCGAGCGGGTGCTGGGCTCGGCACAAGCGCCAGACAACAGCGCGGAGCTGCGGAACGGGCTGGTGGCGAGCCTGGGAGGCGAGTTCTCGCTTTCGTTCGACGGTCCGATCTTCCCGCCGTCGTGGAAGCTCGTGACGGAGGTCTACGACGCGGAGCGGGCGCAGGCGGCGTTGCAGAAAGTGGTGGACGGGTTCAATGCGGCGGCAGTAAAGGCCGGCCGCAAGCCGCTGCGCACGTCGCAAGAGGTGGTCGAAGGGCGCACCTGGCACATGATCGCGGGCGCGGTTCCGAATCCGATCACAGAGGCGCATTACACATTCGCCAACGGATACCTGATCGCGGGTCCGACCCGCGCGCTGGTCTCGAAGGCGCTACAGGCCAAGACGGCGGGGACGTCGATCACGCATGCGGCGGCGTTCCTCGGGATGGAGCCGAGGGACCGGTATACGAATTACTCGGCGCTGGTGTATGAGAACCTCGGCCGCACGCTGGGGCCGCTGGTGGGGATGTTCGGGTCGTTCGTGCCGCCGCAGGCGCGGGCCGGCAGGGGCGGACCGGATCCGCTGGCCATGCTGGGCGACATGAAGCCGATGCTGCTGGCGGCGTATGCGGAAGGCGACCAGATCACCATCGCGGGGGGCGGGAATATGCTGGCGAAGGGCATGTCCAGCCTGCTCGGCGGGAACCTGCTGGGTGTGGTCGGCGGCGCGCTGCCGATCGGGCAGATGCAGCGCGCGCGGTGACGGGTCAGGCGCGGCGCGCGGCGGCTTCTTTGGCGCGGAACTTCGCGATCCGCGCAATCAACTTCACGGGGACGGGCTCGAGGAGAGAGAATCGGATCGTGCTCTGCTTCACGTCGTAGCCGGCGAGGTCCTCCTGGAAGGCGGCGAGAAGCCGCCTGGTGGCGGGGTAGAGCGAGTAATGCTTTTTCCACGCGGCGAAATAGAGCACCGGCTCCCCATGAAGTTTGTAGGCCGGAATTTTGTACGAGATCTCCTCGGTGGCCTTCGGAACGGCCTTGCGGATGGCATTGCGAACCCGGTCGAGGACTTCGCGCACGGCCTCGGGTTGCGAGGCGATATACTCGTCGACGGTCTTGACGTCTGAGGGCACCGACTCCTCATTAGAGCATGGGCAACGCGCGGTTGGTTTATACTGAATCGCAAATCGAATGCGCCTCTTGTTTAGGCCAGTATGGATCCTGATCGCGGCTGGCATTTCCCGAGGCCAGACAGCGTGTTACACCGCCCCAGTCAACTCGATGACCGTGCCCAGCGCGGGGCGAACCGCAACCTACCTCATTTATAAGCAGCCATCGTGCGCGTGGTTTCTTCCTCCGTCAGGGAATGTGATCTCCGCGGCGCCCTGGATGACGATCCGCAATGACATCTGGTGGGGCTATGCGAACGCCGGCGTCTTCGCCTTCGATGTGCAGGCGAATGCCGGCGCGGCGCGGTCGGGGACCATCACGGCCGCCGGTCTGACCTTTGTCGTGCGGCAGGAGGGCGCGGCAGACCCACTGCCCGTGACCGGACAGGCGGTTGCCGGACTGGAAGGCCTCGATTCGCTGATGACCAGCGTCATCCGCGAGTTCGGCGCGCCGGGAGGCACGCTGGCGGTCAGCTACAAAGGCCGGCTGGTGTATGCGCGCGGCTTCGGTTACGCCGATCTTTCCTCGTTGGAACTGGCGCAGCCCGATTCGCTGTTTCGCCTTGCTTCCGTCAGCAAGCTGATGACGATGGCCGCGATCGCGAAACTGGAGCAGGACGGGAAACTGGCAGGGTCGTCGAAAGCTTTTACGATCCTGAATAACCTTTCGCCACCGCCCGGACTGGCGGTGGCCGATCCGAACTGGTTCAACATCACGATCGACGAACTCGTCAACCATACCGCGGGTTTTCTGACGACCAATCTAGACCGCGCCCTGGACTACGACTTTTTGAAAAAGGCGACGGCGGCGCTCGGACAAGCGATGCCGGGGGACAACACAACCGTGATCCGGTATGCGATGAGCCAGCCTCTCGACTATACGCCGGGATCGCCGCCGAGTCCGTGTCCGAATTGTTATTCGAACTTCGGCTACCAGATTCTTGGCCGTGTCATCGAGAAGGTATCGGGGCAGAGCTACGAGAGTTATGTTCGAAACACACTGATGGCGGCCGCCAGCGTGAGCCGGACGCGCGGCGCCCGCTCCTACGCGGAGCAAATCGCGCCGGGCGAGGTGAAGTACTACCCGTCGGTCAACGAGTTTTGGGGCGACTCCATATTTCCGGACAAGCCGGGGCCTACACTGAGCACCTATGGCCGCTTCGCTTACGAAAACATGGATTCGTTTGGCGGGATGCTGTCGAACACCATGGATCTGCTCCGGTTCTACAATCTCTGGCTGAATTGGGGACCGGGCGGCGGCTTCTTCGGGAGCCTGCCCGGCACCAACACCGGGATCTTCACGCTGAAGGCAAACAACGACGTGCGCTACTCCTTCCTGTTCAATTACCGGTCGGAACACCAGCGCACCAACACGGCCACATGCACGGCGGCCGCTCCGTGCGGCCTGGAGAACGCCGCGCAGTACGACCTGGAGTCGCGGCTGGCGGGGATCGCAAGCTGGCCAGCCGGAGATCAGTTTCCACAATTCAGCGGCTCGACGCCGGCGTGCGTGTTTGGAGTCTCACCGGCGGCGCTCAACGTGAGCGGTTCGGGCGCCGCGAGCCTTTCGATTACGGCCAGCGGCGCCGGTTGCCGATGGACGGCGGTCAGCGACGCGCCGTGGGCGACCTTCGCGGCCGGCAGCGGCGCCGGTTCGTCCACCGTCAGCCTCACGGTCGCTCCCAACAACGGCGTTGCCAGATCCAGCGTGATCTATGTGGCCGGCACACCCGTGCCGGTGACGCAATCGAGCAGTTCGTGCAGTTATGGCATCTCTCTATCCGGCGCGGTCGCGCCGCCGGCGGGTGGCTCGGGAAGCATTGGCGTCATCACGGCATCCGGCTGCTTGTGGACGGCCACAAGCAATGCGCCGTGGATCGGGATCGACACGTTCACCGCAAGCGGCGCGGCTTTTACCGCGAGCGCGAATGCGACCGGGGCGCAACGCTCGGGAACGATCACGGCCGCAGGCCAGACATTTACCGTGACGCAGGCCGCCAACAACGGGACGTTGATTCCGGCGCTGGTCTCGCTGAATCCGTTTCAAGGGACCGGAGCGAACGCCAATCTCACATTCACCTACTCGGATCCAAACGGATGGGCGGCGATCAAAAGCGCGGAGTTGATCATCAACCCGCGGTGGGAGTCGAATGCGAGAGGCGGCGGATGCTATGTCAAGTACGCGCCGGGCACGGGGTTATTCACGCTGATCGGCGACGACGGGAATAGCGTGGCCGGCACGATCGCCCCGGGCGCAGCGGGCAGCATTGCGAACAGCCAGTGTTCTCTCAGCGGGGGGACATCGTCCGTCACCGGCAGCGGAAACAACCTCACGGTGGTCGCGGCGCTGACCTTTCAGGCGAGTTTTACCGGGCAGCGGCATATCTGGATGCCGGCGGCCGATTACAACAATATCAGCACCAATTGGCTGGTCTACGGTGTCTGGTTCCCGGCGCAGACGACGGTCAAAGCCGGGCCGTGGTATCGCATTTACGATCCTTTCTCCAAGACGTACCTTTACAGTTTCGACAAGAACGAGTACGACACGCTAGGGGCGCGGGGGTTCACGCAGCAAGGCATTTCGGGGCTAGTGATGGACGGCTCGACGACGGTCGGCGGCGTTTCCAATATGGCCTGGTACCGGGTGTTCGTGAACTCGACCAACAGCCATCTGTGGACGTCGGACCGGAACGAGTTTCTGACGCTGATCAACGCGCAGCAGGCATATGTGGGAGAGGGCGTGGCGGCGTTCGTGATGCCGTACATCGATGCGCAGGGGCAGGTCTCGCGGCAGGTGACGAATACGATTCCGTTTTACCGGGCGGCCTTCCAGGGGCAGAATCTGCACTTCTGGACGCCGGACGCGGACGAGTTCTTCGGGAGGAACGGCAAGCAACTACCCGCCGGATATCTGGGAGAAGGCATCGCCTGTTATATCTTCCCGGCCAGCGGGGCGCAGTTCAGCGCCGCGGAAGCCGACGATGGGGCTCCTACGGTCGTGTCAGCGGGGAATGGAGCGATTACGGCGGGAGAGGCGCTGGCGATTTACGGGCGTCATCTGGGAGGCAGGGTATTGATCAACGGGGCGGCGGCAGAGGTGATTTCGGTTGGGGAGAATGAGATTCGCGTGGTGGCTCCGGAAGGACTGGAAGATGAGGCGACGTTGGAGATCGAGCATCGGGGGCGGCGGTCGCAGGCGGTGAGACTAGACGTCGTGAGGGCCAACCCGAGGATCTTCGGCAGCAACCAGTATGGACGGGGGAACGCGCGGGCATGGAATGAGGACGGGACGATGAATGGGGTGGAGCATGCGGCGGCGCGGGGGTCGGTGGTGACGCTGGAGACAACGGGGGGCGGATTGGATTTGCCGGTGGAAGCGCATGTGGGGGGCAGGCCGGCGGAGGTCATTTCGCGGCGGGCGGTGGGGGTGGGCGGGATCGAGGTGCGGATTCGGGTTCCGGAGACGGTGGAGGCGGCGGCATTCCAGCCGGTGGTGCTGCATGTGGGGAATACGTTCAGCCAGCCGGGCGTGGGATTGGCGATCCGGTAACGGGAGAGACAGATCACTATGGCCAGATGGCGGCAGTTACGCGTGGCGGGGATTCTCCTTGCCACGGTTTCGCATTCGTTCGGTCAGATTCCTATCAACGAGTTTAGCCTGCCGGCGGCCAACAGCCAGCCTTATGGGATCGTGAGCGGCGCCGATGGCAGCTTGTGGTTCACGGAGTATGGCAGCAACCGAATCGGGAGGATTACGACGGGCGGGGCAATCACGGAGTTTGCCATCCCAACGAGCGGCAGCGGGCCGGTCGGAATCACCAGCGGGCCGGACGGCAACCTGTGGTTCACCGAGACGCTGACCAGTAAGATCGGGCGGATCACACCCAACGGCGTAATTACGGAGTTCGCGATTTCCGGCATCCTTTTCGGGGCAATCACCAGCGGACCGGACGGTAACCTGTGGTTCGCAGGGCAAAATGGCTTTGTCGGACGGATCACCACGGCGGGGGTCCTGACGTTATTTCCCGCGCCAACCGGCAGCCGGCCGTACGGGATCACCAGCGGCGCGGATGGCAACCTTTGGTTCACGGACGTCATCCCCACTTACATCGGGCGGATCACGACAGCAGGGGTATTCACCGAGTTCCCCATCACCGGCACCCTTCCGCTGGCAATCACCGGCGGTCCGGATGGCAACGTCTGGTTTGTGGGACTCAATGGCACGTTCGGATCGATTACACCGGCCGGAGCGTTCACGTTGTTTGCCACGATCACGAGTTTTCCCCGGGCAATCACGAACGGGCCCGACGGCAACCTCTGGTTTGCGGCGTCGGATTACAACAAGGTCGGACGAATTACGGTAGCTGGGGCAGTCAGCGAGTTCGTGGTCCCGACGGCGGGTAGCTCGCCTTATTCGATCACCGGCGGCGCCGACGGCAACTTGTGGTTTACGGAAACGACCGGGAACAAGATCGGCCGCGTGACGCTGGTGTCGCCGCCGGTTGCATCCGTACCAGCGCTGCCTGGCGGGGCGGCCACCCTCTGTGGGATCCTGCTGGCCGTGCTGGCGATCCGGAGCCTGCTGCTCTCCCCCCGCGCCCTCTCCTGATATATTTGAGGGCTGACGGAGCTCAAAGCCTTGACAGATACCGTCGAAGCGCTGATCCTCGATCTCCTCGAATGGGTGGCACGCCGCGAAAGGACTTATGAGGAAGTAATGGACGCGTGGCGCACCTCCTGTCCAAAACTTCCGGTATGGGAAGACGCGAACGATCTGGGATTCATCGCCACCGAGCAGTTGGCCGGTCGAGTCCTGGTCCGAGTGACCTCACCCGGCCTGGCGTTTCTCGAGCAGCGACGTCCTGACTGGCACGTGGGATTCTGAGGCCAATCCCATTGCCGGCCGGCTGCCCGGAGGGAGTCGTGGCTGTATTGACTGGTTTCCTTCCCACTGTTCGGCGATACTCTGTCTTCGAGAAGAGCAGCGGAGCGAGGTGTGCTTCGAGAGCGCCCCCGATGCCGGGGTCGAACCGGAAGCGCTGCGGATGCGCCTAGAGCGCAAACAGCCATTCGTGGAGCACGGCGCTTATTACACTCCGAGGCATCATCCATACCGTTCGGCGAGACCTCAATAATGATAGGTCTGTCCCTAAGAAAGCCAGACTCAGGTTCGGCCATCTTGGCGCCTATCCTGGCCAACTAAAGGTGAGTGAAATGATCATTGTGGGTCGCCAAGAGTGGATCGAGTCAGCCTGTTGTGTGTCACCAAGATTCCCCAACTTTCGTCCTGGACGGCAGCGAATAGGGCTCCGGCAGCACCGTCAGGCCCCTCACTCCGGCAGCGCCAGCAAATAGCTGGTCAGACTTTCCAGATCCTTCGGCGACAACTTGGTGGGCGGCATGATCGAGCCCGGCGACAGTTTTTGGGGGTCGGCGAAATGCTCCTCCACCCAGCTCCGCGTCTCCCTCTTCGACAACCCATTCAACGGCGGCCCGACCGTCATGCCGACGCCGTTCACCAAATGACACGTCCCGCAGTGGTTCGCCTGGTAGACCAGCGCGCCCTGCGCCGCGAATTCGGGAGCGTTGTCGAGCGCCGAGGCGTTCCTCTCGTTGAGCTTCAGGAGAAAGGCCGCCAGCGCATTCAACTGCGAGTCGTTGAGCTGGATCGGCGGCATCGACGATCCTGGGCGCATCGCCGAGGGCCGCTTGAAATGCTGGATCATCCAGGCCGCATCCTTGTGGATACTGCTGGCCGTCAGGTCGGGTCCGACTTTCCCGCCGTGGTCTCCGACGACGTGGCAACTGATGCAGTTCTCCTGGCGGAAATAGGCGATGCCCGCCATCTCCTGCGGCGAGAGGTGCAGCCAGTCGGTCGGCGCCGAGTAATCGATCTCCGCCGCTTCGGCCGGTTTGGGTGTGCTTTTCACGGCCGCGAGGGTGAGGCCGGACCAGCCGATCGCCGCCAAAAGGATCACGGACGCCGCGAAGGTCCTTCTGGTCACCCGCACCATCTGGGCGCGATCGATGAATGGCACGAGGACCAGAGCCAGCACCGCGAGCCCCGGCAGCACTACGCTGCCGACCACCTCGAGCGGCCCGGAGAAGAGCTTCAGCATCTGGAACAGAAACAGGAAATACCACTCCGGCCGCGGAATGTAAGTAGTGTCCGTAGGATCGGCCAGCTGTTCCAGCGGCACATGGACGATGACGGCCAGCGCAAACAGGATCGCGAACGCCACGAAGTTGGCGACGGTGTCCTTGAACACCTGCACCGGATAGAACTGCTTCCTGGGCTTCAGCTCGTCACCGGGAATCGGAGCCACGCCATGCTTGCGCACCAGGTATACGTGAATCGCGATCAGGAACAGCGTCGCCGGCGGCAGCAGCAGCACGTGCATCCCGTAGAACCGGGCGAACGTCACGACTCCGACCGCTCCTTCGCCTCCCAGCAGGCGAGAGAGGTACGGTCCGAGCACCGGCGCCTGGCCCGCAATCTGGGTCGAGACCACCGTCCCCCAATAGGCCCGGTTGTCCCACGGCAGGAGATAGCCGGTCAGACCGTAAGCCAGCGTCAGCAGGAGCAGGACGACGCCGACCATCCAAGTCGCTTCCCGCGGCTTTTTGTACGCCCCGAATAAAAACACCTGGACCATATGGAGCACGACCACCACGATCATCATGCTCGCGCCCCAGTGGTGCAGGCCGCGGATGATGCGGCCGCCGGTCAATTCGGTCAGGATGTAGCGCAGGCTGTTATAGGCGTCGCCGGGAGTCGGCGCGTAGTTGAATGCCAGCAACGCGCCCGTAAACGCCTGCGTCAGGAACAGGAACACCGCGACACTGCCGAACACCTGCCGCCATCCGCTCGACGCCGGAATCTCTTCATAGAGGAAGTTGCGGGCCGCGGTCTGGATCCCGGTGCGGTGTTCCAGCCAGCCGGTCAGCCCGTTCCAGCGGCGCCTCATACACCCTCCGGTTTTCGCAACGAACCGATGAGCAGCTTGGACCCCTGCACTTTGACATCGAAGCGGTCGAGCGGGCGCGGGGCGGGGCCGGCGACCACCTTGCCGTCCACGCCGAACAGGGAGCTGTGGCAGGGGCAGAGGAACTCGCTTTTCCGCTCTTCCCAGTGGTAAGCGCAACCCAGGTGGGTGCACTGCGGACCGAATGCGACCACGGACCGATCGGCCTGTTTCACCACCCAGGCCGTGCTCTTTTCGCTGTACACTTTCCAGCCGTCGACGCGGGTCCGGCGGAAGGTCATTTCGACGGGAGAGCCGGGGGCGAGTTTGGAGATATCGCCGGCTTCGATCCACTCATTCTCGCGGCGGGCTTTGGGGGGGAACAGGATATAAATCAGTCCGGGAATCGCCAGCGCGGCGCAAATCACCGCCCACAGGCCGTAAATCGCCCCTACGTAGAAATTGCGACGACTCATCCCCCGGGATTCGTACTGGACAACAGGTTGCACGTCCCCACTGTAGGGCGCCGACCTCCCGAAGTTGTCGCTCAAATGTATAGACTTTGCAAATTAATACGCGTTACTTGGCCGACATGCCCATTTCTTTGCTGTTGGCGGTGGCGGGTTCGGGTCCGAAGTTCTCCCGGATCACCATGGTCTGGTCGGAGTAAAACGTCTTGCTGCCGCTCGTGCCGTAGGTGACCGGATTCGCATTGATCACGTACCCGCCGTTGGTGGCGGTGAGCGTAAACTTGTAGCCCTGCTTCTCGCCTTCGGACAGGTCGCGGCCGATCAGGTCGGCGGACGCCGGTCCCGGCTGTCCGCTCTGCGGCGGTCCAAGCTCGGCCAGCGAGGCGGCATAGCGGCCAAACTGCGATTGGTACTGGACTTCCATCTGGTGGATGGTCTGGATCGCCTTCACGGCGGCGGTCTCCCGCATGTACATCTGGGTGCGATTGTACTTGGGGACGGCGATCGTGATGATGATCAGAATGATCGCGATCACGATCAGAAGCTCGATGAGCGAAAATCCACGGCGGCGCTGTCTGCGGTTCAACATACGGTTACTCATCTAATTATGACGGAAGACCGGGCTCGGGCGTGGAGGGGAACTGGACGAGATCGTGAATCGCGGTCAGACGCCGCCAGAATTCGGGCAGGAGGCTGAGCCGCAAGGCATTCGCTCCGTCCGAGAGCGCCCGTTCCGGAGCATCGTGGACCTCCACGAAGATCCCGTTCACTCCCACGGCCACCGCCGCCCGCGCCAGAGGCTCGATGAATTGCGGCTGGCCGCCCGACGCGGCGCCCGCTCCACCCGGAAGCTGCACGGAATGAGTAGCGTCGAAGACCACCGGCCAGCCCGCATCCCGCATGATCTTCAGGCCGCGCATGTCCACCACCAGGTTGTTGTATCCGAAGGAGGATCCGCGCTCGGTGAGCACCACGTGGGAATTGCCGGTGCTCGCAACTTTGTCAGCGGCCCGGTGGATATCGTGCGGCGCGACGAACTGCCCCTTCTTGATATTGACAATCCGGCCGGTGCGTCCCGCGGCCAGCAGCAGATCCGTCTGGCGGCATAGAAACGCGGGGATCTGGAGGATGTCGGCGACCTCCGCCGCGGCCTCGGCCTGCGAGGGCTCGTGAATGTCCGTCAGAATCGGAAATCCTTCCGCCCGGACGCCCGCCAGGATCCGCAACCCTTCGCGCAGGCCGGGTCCGCGATAGGCGCCGGCGCTGGTGCGGTTCGCCTTGTCGAACGACGCCTTGAAAACGAACGGCCCCACGATCGCTCCGATCGCGCGCGCCATCGTGTGGACATGCTCTTCGCTCTCAATGACGCATGGCCCGGCGATCAGGACCAGCGGCTTCCCGCTCGCGAAGTCGCCGAATTCAATCGGCACGGGAAAAGAGCGGCTCCTCCTGCTGGGCCAGCCGGAGCATATGCTGCTGGTACGAAGCGCCGATGAACGCCTTGAAGAGCGGATGCGGCTCCATCGGTTTGGATTTGAACTCGGGGTGGAACTGGCAGCCCAGGAACCATGGATGGCCGGCGATCTCGCAAATTTCCACGTAGGCGCCGTCCGGGGTCTGTCCCGTGAGCCGGAGACCCGCCGCTTTCAACTGCTCTTCGTACTCGCGGTTGAACTCGTAGCGGTGGCGGTGGCGTTCCTGAATCTCCTTCGATTCGTAGGCCCGATACGCGAAGCTGTCCGGCTTTAACTGGCACGGCCAGTTGCCCAGGCGCATGGTGCCGCCGAGCTCGTCGATGCCTTTCAACTCGCGCAGCTTGAAAATCACCCGATGCTGCGTGCCGGGATTGAACTCGGTGGAGTCCGCATCCTCCAGTCCACAGACGTTGCGCGCGTATTCGATCACCAGCGTCTGCATGCCGAGGCAAATCCCGAAATAGGGCACCTTGTTTTCGCGCGCGTAGCGGATCGCATTCAGCATTCCATCGATGCCGCGCTTGCCGAAGCCGCCGGGCACCAGGATCCCGTCGTAGCTCTCCAACTGGCGCTGCCATCCCTCGCCGACCACGCCTTCCGCCTCGATCCAGTGGATGTTCACCTTGAGCTGATGCGCCAGCCCGCCGTGCAGCAGCGCCTCCTTGAGACTTTTGTACGAGTCCTCGTACTCCACATACTTGCCGACGATCCCGATCGACACTTCGTCGGTGGGATTTTCCAGTCTCTCCAGCATCGCGGTCCAGCGGTTCAGGTCGCGCGGCGGCGCATCGATGTGGAGCAGGCGCAGCACGATCTCGTCGACGCCCTCACCGGCGAACATCACCGGCACTTGGTACACCGACTTCACGTCGCGCGCGGTGACCACCGCCTCGACATCCACGTCGCAGAACAGCGCGATTTTCTCCTTCATCTCCTCGGGGATGAATCGCTCCGACCGGCAGACCAGGATATCGGGTTGGATACCAATGGCGCGCAGTTCTTTGACGCTGTGCTGGGTCGGCTTGGTCTTGAGCTCCTGCGCCGCCGCAATCCATGGCACCAGGGTGACATGGACGAAGATGCAATTGCCGCGACCCTGTTCGTGCCGCATCTGCCGGATGGCTTCGAGGAACGGGAGGGATTCGATGTCGCCGACCGTGCCGCCGATCTCCGCGATGACGACGTCCACGTCCTGCGCCACCCGCTTCATGGCGGCTTTAATCTCGTTGGTGACGTGCGGAATCACCTGCACGGTCTTGCCGAGATAATCGCCGCGGCGTTCACGCGCGATGATCTGCTCGTAGATGCGGCCAGACGTCAGATTGTTGCTCTGCGTCAGCTTGGCGTGGGTGAACCGCTCGTAGTGGCCGAGGTCTAGATCGGTTTCGGCGCCGTCGTCCGTGACGAAGACTTCGCCGTGCTGGAACGGGCTCATGGTGCCGGGATCGACATTCAGGTACGGATCGAACTTCTGGCACGTGACTTTGAGCCCCCGGCTTTCCAGCAGGCAGCCGATGGACGCGGCGGCAATGCCCTTCCCCAGGGAAGAGACCACGCCGCCCGTGACGAAAATGAATTTAGCCATGCTCCTCCACGCTTTGCATCGATGTTTCGAACAAATTTGCCACCCTTTCCAGATCTTCGGGCGTGTCCACGCCCACGGATTCGTAATCGGTTTCCACCACGCGGATCTTCAGGCCGTTTTCGAGCGCGCGTAGCTGCTCCAGCCGCTCCGCCCGTTCCAGCGGTCCCACCGGCAGGGCGGAGTAGCCCAGCAGGAAGTCGCGCTGGTAAAGGTACATGCCGATGTGCTTAAAGTAGCCTGCCGGCGTGTCGCGGTGGTACGGAATGGGGCAGCGGGAGAAGTAAATCGCGTCTCCCGCCCGGTCGGTCACGACCTTGACGACGTTCGGGTCGGCGACCTCGCGCGGGTCGACGATCTTCTTTTTCAGGGTCGCCATCTGAATTTCGGAGTCATGCACCATCGGCAGGATCGCGGCGTCGATGGCATCGGGATCGATCAGCGGTTCGTCGCCCTGGATGTTCACCACGATGTCGCAGTTTTCCACAGAAGCGACCTCCGCGACCCGGTCGGTGCCCGAAAGATGATCGGACCGCGTCATACGGACACGCGCGCCGAAGTTTCGTGCAACTTCGCATACATGTTCGTCATCTGTGGCAATAATCATGCTCGAGAGATACCGCGCCCGAGAGGCGCGCTCGTAAACGTGCTGCAACATCGGTTTGGAAGCGATGGGGGCGAGAACTTTGCCGGGAAAACGGGAGGAAGCAAAACGGGCAGGAATGACGCCGAGAATTTTACGCGGCACACGCGATCATACCATAAAACCCCTGTGATAAACTCAGGGAAAGAGAAAGGCTGGCGAGCCGTTATGCTGCCGTCTTGCCGTACGTTATTGCTGTACAGCGCCATCGTTTTTGCGCCGGCAATCTGGGGGGACCCGCAGGGCCCTGTTACCCCGCGCCCGAAACCCGCCGAGAAGACCGAACCGGCCGCTAAGCCGAATATTCGTGTGGACAGCAACCTGGTGCTGATCCCGGTCACCGTCACCGATCCGCTCAACCGCTTCGTGACCGGCCTCGAACGGGAGAACTTCAAGATCTTCGAGGACAAGAAGGAACAGGAGATCAGCCAGTTCTCCAGCGAAGACGCGCCGCTTTCGATCGGCGTCATCTTCGATTGCAGCGGCTCGATGGGGCACAAGCTGGAGAAGTCCAAGCTGGCGGTCGCGCAGTTCTTCAAGACCGCCAATCCGGACGATGAGTTCTTCCTGGTTCAGTTCAACGACTCGGCCGATCTGATCCAGTCGTTCACCACCAATCTCGAGGAGATCCAGAATCGGCTCGTGTTTACGCAGTCGAAGGGCCGCACCGCCCTGCTCGACGCCGTCTATCTGGCTCTCAACGAAATGAAGAAGGCCAAGAACCCGCGCAAGGCCCTGCTCATCATCTCGGACGGGGGCGATAATAGCAGCCGCTATACCGAGGGTGAGATTCGCAACCGCGTCAAGGAAGCCGACGTCCAAATCTATGGCATTGGAGTGTACGAGCCGATTGCAGCACGCGGCCGAACCCCCGAAGAATCGCAAGGCCAGGGGCTGTTGACGGATCTGGCCGAAATCACCGGTGGCCGGCAGTACCCCGTCGACAACGTCAACGAGTTGCCGGATATCGCGGCCAAGATCGGCGTCGAGTTGCGCAACCAATACGTCATCGGCTACGCTCCGCAGAATTTGGATCGTGATGGGAAGTACCGCAAAGTGCAAGTGAAGCTGATTCAGCCGCGCGGTCTGCCGCAGCTCCGGTCGTCCCACAAAATGGGCTATTATGCGCCGTCTCAATAAAAAGACTCTCGCCTTCTCCGCCGCGGCCGTTTGCCTCGCCGCTATCGCCGCCCGAGGGCAACAGCAACCTCCCAAGGCGCCCAGTCAGGATGAAAACACCGGAACGATCTTCCGCTCCGACACGCGGCTGGTGGTCCTGCATACCACCGTGGCGGACAAGAACGGCCATCTGGTCACCGATCTCCCGCAGACGGCTTTCACGGTCTATGAAAACGGCGTCACCCAGCCGATCAAGAGTTTCAAACGGGAGGATGTGCCCGTTTCCATGGGCTTGGTGATCGACAACAGCGGCAGCATGCGCGACAAGCGCGCCAAGGTGGAGGCAGCCGCGCTGGCGCTGGTGAAGGATTCGAACAAGGAAGACGAGGTCTTCGTCGTCAACTTCAACGACGAGGCCTTCCTCGACAACCCGCACGGCAAAGATTTCACCAGCGACATGAAGGAAATGGAAGAGGCCCTGACGCGTATCGATTCGCGCGGCGGCACCGCCATGCGGGACGCCATCCGCATGTCGATCGACCACTTGAAGGAGAAGGCCCACAAGGACAAGAAGGTCCTGGTGGTGGTAACGGACGGCAACGATAATTCCAGCGTGATGAACCTGGAGAACCTGGTGAAGGCGTCGCAGCAGAGCGAAGTCCTTATCTACGGCATCGGCTTGCTGAGCGAGGAAGAGCGCCGCGAGGCCAAACGCGCCGAACGCGCCCTGAACGATCTCGCGGTCGCCACCGGCGGCGAGACCTTCTTCCCCAAGGACGTGTCGGAAGTGGAGCGCATCGCGCACCTGGTGGCGCGCGACATCCGCAATCAATACACGATTCAATACACGCCCACGAATCAGGCCATGGACGGATCCTTCCGCCAGATCAAAGTCGCGATCACTGCCCCCGGACGACTGACGGCCCGCACGCGCAGCGGTTACTACGCCACCGAGAAGGGCGTGCAGCAGCAGTCCAAGACCTCATCGTTCAAATAGACATGCTCCGCATCTTGTGGCGCCTGACCCGCGGCTACCGGCTGCGGCCATGGCGCAGTCCGTACTTGCGGTGGCGAATCGAAACCTACTGGGGTGTGCACGCGGACAGCATCACCTGCCGGCAATTCTGGTCGTTTGTCTGGCGCCAGCGCCGCGAGTTGGCGCGGTATGCGCGATGGGCGAGCGAGTGGGATTGAACGCGATCTTATTTCAGTAAATCGGCCCTTAAAATCTATTGACAGGCGGCCCCGCCTGCGGCAATCTATACATAGACAGCCTATGATGACTAGCAGCAGGGCCGAAATTCCTCCGGGGACGCTCGAGATGTTGATCCTCAAAACCATTCAGCGCTCCGGTCCGGCGCATGGCTATGCCATTGCCAAATCGATCCAGCAGATGACGGCGGATGTGCTGCAGGTCGAGGAAGGCTCTTTGTATCCGGCGCTGCAGCGGATTCTGTTGAAGGGGTGGGTGACCGCGGAATGGGTCCCGTCCGGGCCCAGGCGGCGCGCCCGGATTTATCATTTGACCGCCGAGGGGCGGAAGCAGCTGGCGGCCGAGATCTCGGCGTACCGGCGCGTTTCGCAGGCAATCGAGCGGGTAATTCAGCCCGCCTGAAAGAAGGAGTGGCGATGGCGTGGTTCGGCCGGATTCGCCGCAGCCTTGCGGTCCTTTTCCGTCGCGACCGTCTGGATCGCGATCTCGAAGAGGAGATGCAGTCGCACCTGGAGTTCCAGGAGCGGGAAAACCAGGAGCGCGGGATGCCGGCCCGGGACGCGGCATTCGCGGCGCGGCGGCAATTCGGCAACGTCGCGTTGCTCGGGGAGGACAGCCGGGAAGCGTGGGGCTGGGGGCCGCTCGAGCGCCTGTGGCAGGACATTGCCTATGCGGTGCGGGTGTTGCGGAAGAACCCGGGCTTCACCGCCATCGCGCTGGCCGTTCTGGCGCTGGGCAGCGGGGCCAATACGGCGATCTTCACGGAGGTGAACGCTACGCTGCTGCGGCCCCTTCCCTTCCGCAACGCGCAGCAACTGGTCTATTTCAGCGAGGTCAACCGGCAGAAGGGATTGGCCGGCGGCTGGGTGGCGCCGGGTAATTATCTGGAATGGCGCGACCGGTCGCGCCTGATGCAGAACATGGGCGCGTTTACTTCGACGCAACCGATCTTGACGGGCGCCGGGGAGCCGGAGCGGGTCAGAGGCGTGGAGGCGACGCGCAGCCTCCTCGAGACGCTGGCGATTGCGCCGATCCTGGGACGGACGTTCGCGGCGGAAGAGGAACAGCGCGGCAAGAACATGGTCGCACTGCTCGGCGAAAGGTTGTGGCGCAGCCGCTTTGGCGGGCGCGCCGACGTGCTGGGGCGGACGGCGATTTTCGATTCCAAGCCGTACACTGTGGTCGGCGTGGTCTCCTGCGACGTGCCGATCGACGGCGATCCCTGGGATGTCTGGTTTCCGCTGGCTCTTGGCCCGGGCGCGCGGCGGGCGCACAATAGCTTCTACCTGTTCGCCATCGGCCGCATGAAGCCGGGTGTGACGGTGGAGCAGGCGCGGCGGGACATGCGTGCGATCGGCGACAGGATCTATCGCGAGAACTCGGCGCAGGGCGTGGCGGGATGGGAGGTCGTGACCGAGAGTCTGCGCAACCGGCTGGCGGGGGATAGACGGCAGCAGCTTCTATTGCTTTCGGCTGCGGTCGGGCTGCTCCTGCTGATCGCCTGTGTGAACGTGGCGACGCTGTTTCTCACGCGATCGGCGCGGCGCAGCCGGGAGATGGCGGTGCGGGCAGCGCTGGGCGCGGGACGGTGGCGCATCGTCCGGCAGTTGCTGACGGAGAGCATGATTCTCTCGCTGGCGGCGGGGGGCGTAGGGCTGCTGCTGGCTCGCTGGGCCACGCAACTGCTTTACCGCTGGATGGCGCCGATGCCAGGCGGTGCGCCGCCGGAGGTCGACCTGACCGTGCTGGCGTTTACACTGGCGGTTTCGGCGGGGGTGGGGATGTTGTTCGGAGTGGCGCCGGCGCTGCGCGCGTCGCGGCTCGACTTGACGGGGACGCTGCGGGAGACAGGCCGCGGCGCGGCTCTCGGACGGGGCCGGCTCGCCGGCGCGCTGGTGGTGGCGGAGGCTGCTCTGGCGGTGGTGCTGCTGATCGGCGCGGGGCTGTTGATTCGCAGCTTCGCGCGCCTGGTCGCGGTGGATCCGGGTTTCCGGCCGGAGCATCTGCTGACGTTCCACGTCCCACTTACGGGAGGAAAGTACCAGGGCAGCCGGCGCGTGGCATTTTACGAAGAGCTGCTTGACCGTCTGCGCGCGCTGCCCGGGGTGCGGGCCGCCGGAGGCGCGGACTATCTCCCGATCGAAGGCGCGGGACCGAGCATCGAATTCGCCGTGGAAGGGCGTCCGTGGAACGGCGCCGGCGCCTTTGTGGGGCAGCGGATCGTCACGCCGGGGTACTTCGACGCGATGGGCATGTCGCTGGCAGGGGGCCGGGGTCTGGAAGCGCATGACGATTCCACCAAACCCGAGGTGGCGGTAGTCAACGACGCCATGAGCACGGCGTGCTGGCCCGGCGAGGACGCCATAGGCAAGCGGTTCCGGCTGAACCCGCGCGGCAATTCTTCCTGGATCACGGTGGTGGGCGTGGTTCACGACGTCAAGCATTTTGGACTCGACGGGAAGAAGTGGCCCGAGGCCTTCTTTCCGGAACGCCAGAGGACGTGGGCGAGCCTACGGGTGGTGGTGCGGACAGTGGCCGATCCGCAGGCGCTGCTGCCGGCGGCGCGCGACGTGATCCGCGGGATGGATCCGGCGGTTCCCGTCGCGGAGGCGCGGAGCATGGAGAAGATCGTCGCCGGGTCGGTGGCGCCGCGGCAATTGTCGATGATTCTGGTGGCGGCGTTCGCCGGGCTGGCGCTGGCGTTGGCGTCGATCGGTCTGTACGGAGTGATTGCGTCGGTGGTGGCACAGCGGCGGCACGAGTTGGGGATCCGGATGGCGTTGGGCGCGGAGCGGCGCGATCTGCTGCGGATGGTGATCGGGCGCGGCATGACACTGGCGGCGGCCGGCCTGGCGGCGGGAGCGGCGGCTTCGCTGGCTCTCACCCGGCTTCTCTCCGGAATGCTGTTCGGCATCACGGCGCTCGATCCCTTGACGTATGCGGCGGTGGCGGTGGCCGTGCTGACGACCGCCTTTGCGGCGACGTACCTGCCGGCGCGCGCCGCGGCGCATTCCGATCCCATTGAGGCGCTGCGGCATGAGTGACCTCAGGCGGCGGTTGCTCGTCCTGCTGCGGCGCGGCCGATGGGATCGCGATCTGGCGGAGGAGATGCGGAACCATCTCGACCTGCAGGCCGAGGAGAACCAAGGCAGCGGTATGGACGCACGCCGGGCGCGCGATGCCGCGCGGCGGCAGTTCGGGAATGCTGCACTGGTCCAGGAAGACAGCGCGGAGGTGTGGGGATGGGGGCCGGTCGAAAGGGTGGCGCAAGACCTGCGGTATGCGGCGCGCCAACTCCGCCACAACCGGGGCTTCGCGATGGTGGCGGCGCTTTCCCTGGCGCTCGGAATCGGGGCCACGGCCGCGATTTTCACCGTGTGCAACGCCGCCCTGCTACGGGCATTGCCGGTGCGTAACCCGGGGGAGCTCTTCATCGCCCAGTCCACGGCCGATGGGCCGTTGAAGGGTCTGTGGAAAAAGAACTCGAACGACCGCATCGACCCCGCAACGGGCCGGCGCATTTACACCACATTCCCCCTGGCGGTGCTGCGGGAGTTCCGCTCCAAGGCGGGGACTGCGGCGGACATGTTCGCCTTTTTCAGCCCGGGCAGAATTACGGTCAGCGGCGAATCGGGAAGCCGCCCGGCGCGGATCACCCTGGTCTCCGGCAGTTTCTTCGACGGGCTCGGCGTGTCGTTGTTCCTGGGCCGGGGATTGGGCGAGGACGACGATCGATCCGGCACAAGCGCGATTGTCATCACGCACAGCTTTTGGGAGCGCGAACTCAACCGGGACGCGTCGATTCTGGGGAAGACGCTGCGGATCAACGGAATCCCTATGGCCGTGGCGGGCGTCACCGCGCCGGGATTCCATGGGGTGGCGGCAGCGGGATTCGACGGCCCCACCGATGTTTTCGGTCCGTTGAGCGCGCTCGACGCGATTGCGCCCGATGAGTTTCGCGCTTCGGGACGGCCGAAAACCGCGCCCGATTATTGGTGGGTCCAGATTATGGGCCGGCGCCGGCCGGGCGTTAGCCTGCGCGCCGCGGCCGAGCGCCTGACCCCGATTTTCCGCGGCGTGCTGGCGGATTCCGGCGCTCCGGGGCTGGTGGAGGCGAAGAACCCGCGCATCCTTACGGCCCCGGGCGACAAAGGACTGGACACGCTGCGGGAGAAAATCGAGCGGCCTCTGGTGATCCTGCTCGCGGCGGCGGGAGTGGTGCTGCTGCTCGCCTGTATCAACATCGCCAGCCTGCAATTGGCGCGCGCGGCGGCGCGGCGGCGGGAGATTGCGGTGCGGCTTTCGCTGGGCGCGGGGCGGGGACGCATCCTGCGCCAGCTTCTGATCGAGAGTCTTCTTCTGGCGGCCATCGGGTCGGCGGCCGGGCTGGCAATTGCGGTGGCGGGCGCTCCTGTGATTGCGGGACTCCTGACCATCGGTCCGACCGTGCAGTCCGTGTGGCTGGATCTTTCGCCTGACCTTCGTGTGCTTGCCTTCACGGCAGTGGCGGCATCGCTCGCCGGCGTGATGTGCGGTCTGACACCGGCGTTCCAGGCGGCGCGCGTCGACATCGCCCTGAATCTCAAGCCGCCCACGCAGAGGGCTAGCCGGCGCAGCGCCTTCGCGCGGGGGAACGCGCTGATCGCGGCGCAGGCGGCGCTCTCGCTATTGCTCCTGGCGGGCGCCGGGCTGCTATTGCGGACGCTGGGGAACCTGCATGGCGTGGACGCCGGATTTGCGCGGGACCACCTGCTGCTCTTCCGCCTCGATTTGAAGCCGGTTGCGCCGCAGCCCGGGCAGGCGGGCCCGATCTACGACGCGATTCTGCAATCGATCGCCGCGACACCCGGGGTGCGGTCGGCGGCGGCGATGTCGCATCTGCTCATCGGCGGCTGGCGGAACAGCACGGCGCTCTCCTCGCGGGAAACGGAATGGCAGCCGGTAGAGACGTTGATGAACACGGTATCGCCGGGCTTCTTCGACACCGTCGGCATGCCGCTGGTGGCAGGCCGGGTCTTTTCGCCGCGCGACCGGCCGGATGCCGTGATCCTGAACCAGACGGCGGCCCGGAGATTTTGCGGGACGCAGGCGGCCGTGGGGCAGACGTTACGGCGGCATACCGGCAGCGGGATGGCGTCAGTGGAAGTGATCGGCGTCGTGCGAGACGCCAAATTCGAAAGCCTGCGCAAACCGGTGGAGCCGACCATTTTCGTTCCCTACTCCGCCGCCTACCCGTACAACGCCAGGGCCTTCGCCGTCCGAACCGGGGGCGAAGCGCAAGGCATGACGGAACCGGTCCGGCGGGCGATCGCCTCAGTAAATCCGGATGTGGTGATGTTGGAGGTCAAGACAGAGGATCGGCTGATCGAGGAAAGCCTGCATCAGGAGCGCCTGTTCGCGGCGCTGTTGACATGGTTCGGCGGCTTTGCTCTGGCGTTGGCGGCGATCGGACTGCACGGTGTCACGGCGTACACGATCGCCCGCCGCACGCCGGAGATCGGCCTGCGCATGGCGCTGGGCGCGGACCGGCGGCAAGTGTTGGCGCTGATCCTGCGGCAGGCTCTGCGGCCGGTAGTAGTGGGCGCAATGGCTGGTTTAGGCGCCAGCGTGGCGGCGACGCGATGGATCGAATCCATGCTATTTGGCGTGAAACGGCTCGATCCGCTAACCTTTTTAGCGGCGGCGGCGTTGCTGGCCGCGGTGGCTCTGGCGGCGGCACTGGCTCCGTCGTGGCGCGCGGCGCGGATTGACCCTATGGCGGCCCTGCGGGCCGAATAGCCCCTGCCGGCTTCGGTGCTTCCCGAAACAGCCGCGCAACCCCTTCGGGATCGCTCTGCGTTATACTGAAGTCGCCTTTTGAGAGTCCTGCAACAACCTGGCCGGATCGGATCTGCCACGTCTAGCCCGCACGATTGAAAGACACAACAGTCGAATATGAAAAACATTTTCGTCGGCAATTTGGATTTTGCCTCTACCGAATCTTCCATCCGTTCGCTCTTTGAGCCATACGGGAACGTGGAGCGTGTCAACTTGGTTACGGACCGGGACACCGGACGATCGCGCGGGTTTGCATTTGTCGAAATGTCGGACGCGGGCGAGGCCGATCGGGCCATCAACGCCTTGAACGGGACACAACTCGACGGGCGTTCGTTGAACATCAATGAAGCCCGGCCGAAGCCGCAGGGCGGCGGCGGGGGAGGGTACCGCGGCGGCGGCGGGAGCGGCGGCGGCGGCAATCGTGGAGGCGGAGGCGGCGGTCCGCGCCAGCGTCGCGAACCCCGCTGGTAGCTCTCTTTTCATTAAAATCAAATCAGGAGGCCTAGCATGGCTACGCGTTCGCGCACATCGTTTCAAAAACGACAGAAGGAGATCGCTCGCGCGGAAAAGCAACGCGACAAACTTGCCAAGCGAGCGGCCCGCAAGCTGGCTCCGCGCGCGCCCGAAGATGACGAGCTCGCGGTGTTGGATGGCACAGAGGGCGAAAATCTCGACGGGCCTGAAGCTGAAGGTCCGGAGAGCGCCGCCGGCGAAGCCGGGCATCACGAGTAGTTCCCCAAGGCCCCTGCCGGACTCCGGCGGGGGCTGCTTCTTCCTTCTTTCCTGACTGACGCAGCACCCCGGCTTGCTCCGACGTTTACCCGCGAGTGATATGCTGGAAGCCCGCCCGCGGAAGCCATGAACCGCCCCCGCTCATCCCGTCTTCGCTACATCTCCTTCGTCAAGGAATACAAACAGCGCCGTCTTTTCGACTCTGTCGACGCCGACGACCCTAAGCCGGAAGGCGCGCCAAAATCCCCCGCCAAAGACCCGGGCAAACGCCGTCAATATCTGCGCGAATACCTGCGCTGGCTCTGGCCCCACCGCTTCGCCGTCGCCGGTCTCTTCGCCCTCGCCTTGGCAGTCGCCGGCTTGCAGATGATCGAACCGCTCTTCATGCGTTTCATCGTCGACAAAGTCCTCTTGAAAACCGGGATCGACTGGCGCACGCGGTTCAGCCGCCTCAACCTTGCCGGGACGCTGTTTCTTGCCCTGGTCGTCGTCTCCAACGTCTTCTCCGCCTTCCGCGATTACCAGCAGCGTCTCGTGAATACCCGCGTGATGCTGTCGCTCCGCCGCTCGCTCTTCGACCGCCTTCTCCGCCTCCCGCTGTCGAAGCTCTGGGACATGAAGACCGGCGGCATCCTCTCGCGGCTCACGGGCGACGTCGACACCACTACCGGCCTGATGCAGATGGCCATCGTGTCGCCGTCGATCTCCGTCGTCCGCCTGATCATCGCCATCGTGGTCCTCATGTCCCTCAACTGGAGGCTCGCCCTGACAGCCCTCGCCATCATCCCGGGCGTCATGGCGATCAGCTTCGTCTTCGCGAGGCGCGTCCGGCCGATCTATCGCTCCGTGCGCAAGGACGCCGAACAGATCGACGGGCGCGTCGGCGAGACCTTCTCCGGAATCCGCGTCGTCCGGGCCTTCCGGCGCGAAATTCGCGAGCGTCTCGACTACATGCGCGGCCGCCACACTGTGCTGCGCAAGGAACTCTTTGCGCAACGGCGCGAAATGGTTATCTGGACGTCCTGGAACCTCATCATGGGGACCGTCAACGTGGCCATCGTCTGGTATGGAGGCTACCTGCAACTTCAGGGCGGCGCCTCGATCGGCGACATCATGGCGTTCCAGTGGTACACCTTTCTGCTGCTCAACCCGGTCTGGAACATCGTCAATTCATTCTCCGAGCTGCAGCGCTCCCTGGCCGCCATGGAACGGGTGTTCGAGGTCCTCGCCATGGAAGCGGACAAGCCCGACCGTCCCGGCGCCCGCGAGGCGCCCCCGCTGGTCGAGGAGATTCGCTTCGAGAACGTGGAATTCGAGTACCGCGAAGACCGGCCGGTGGTTCGCGATTTCAGCATCTCCGCCCCCGGCGGCGCCGTGATTGCGATCGTGGGCCGCAGCGGCGCGGGCAAGACCACCGTTACGGACCTGGTCGCGCGGTTTCACGACCCCACCAAGGGCCGCATTTTGCTCAACGGCGTCGACCTGCGCGATTTCCGGCTGCATTCCTATCGCGGGCTGCTCGCCATCGTGCAGCAGGATGTGTTCCTCTTCGACGGATCGGTGCGCGACAACATCGCCTATGGCCGCCACGACGCCACCGACGCCGAAGTCGAAGACGCCGCGCGCCGCGCCAATGCGCACGAGTTCATCGTCCGGCTGCCGGAGGAGTACGAAACGTTCATCGGCGAGCGCGGCGTCAAACTCTCCGGCGGGCAGCAGCAACGCCTGGCGATCGCGCGCGCGATTCTCGCATCGCCCCAGATTCTCATCCTCGACGAGGCCACCAGCAACCTCGACACGGAAAGCGAGCAGCTCATCCAGGCCTCGATGGCCGACCTCCTCGCAGACCGCACCACGTTCGTGATCGCTCACCGCCTGTCCACGGTGCGCCGCGCCGACCTCATTTTGCTGATGGAAGACGGGCGCATCGTCGAGCGCGGCACGCACGAGGAGCTCATGGGCGCTCGCGGCGTTTATCACGAAATGGTTATCCGGCAGATGGAATCCCACGGCCACGAAGACGAGAGCGTCCTCCGCTAGGTCGCGCTATCCTACCGGGCATGTGCCGGAACATCAAACCGTTATTCAATTTCGACCCGCCCGTCACCGATGACGAAGTCCGTGCCGCCTCTCTCCAGTTCGTCCGCAAGATCAGCGGCTTCACCAAGCCGTCCAAGTCCAACGAAACCGCCTTCCTTGCCGCTATCGACGATATCTCCTCCATCTCCATCCGCCTCGTGCGCTCCTTGGAAACCAACGCCCCGCCCAAGAACCGTGAGGAGGAAGCAGCCAAAGCCAAAGCCCGTTCAGCCGACCGGTTTCGCCGTTAGTTCCCTATTGACATGTGAAATCAAAGTGATATCATTTTGATGTCAGTAAGGGAGGACGTCAGATGATGCGGGAGAAAGAGATCAAGGGCGCGCCGGGATGGTTGATGCTATTCCTGCTGCTCGCGGCCGCAATCGGGTCCATTGTGATGCTTATCCGTTCGGCTGCCGATGCCGAGCCGTGGAGCGCCCTCGTGTGGGTATTGGTCCTGATTGCCTCGGGTGGATCGCTGTTCGGCCTGACGGTAGTCAATCCGAACCAAGCCAAGGTGGCTCAGTTGTTTGGAACCTACATGGGCACGCTGAAAGCCCAGGGCCTGTGGTGGGTTCATCCGCTCAGCACACGCCGCCGGGTGTCGCTTCGCGTCCGGAACTTCGAGAGCGGCAAACTGAAGGTCAACGACCAGGACGGCAACCCGATCGAGATCGCCGCCGTGGTCGTCTGGCGCGTCGTCGACACTGCCGAAGCGATTTTCATGGTCGACGACTACGAGCATTTCCTGCACGTGCAGAGCGAGGCAGCGCTGCGTATCCTCGCCACCAGCTATCCGTACGATTCGCACGCCGAAGGCGAAATGTCGCTGCGCATGTCCGTCCTGGAGATCGCCCACCGGCTGCGCGACGAGATTCAGGAGCGGCTTTCGAAGGCCGGCATCGAGATCATCGAAGCGCGCATCAGCCACCTGGCGTATGCGGCTGAGATCGCCAGCGCGATGCTGCGCCGCCAGCAGGCCAGCGCCATCATCGCGGCCCGGCAGAAGATCGTCGAAGGCGCCGTCGGCATGGTGGAGATGGCGCTCGACCTCCTCAGCGAGAAGCGTGTGGTCGAACTCGACGAAGAGCGCAAAGCCAGCATGGTGAGCAATCTCCTGGTGGTGCTGTGCAGCGACCGCGACGCCCAGCCCATCGTCAATACCGGGACGCTGTACCAGTAGGTTGTGCGGGAGTAACATGGCGCAGAGAAAGGCATTTCTGCTTCGGCTCGACCCGGCGACGCACGAGGCGTTGCAGCGCTGGGCCGACGCCGACCTGCGCAGTCTGAATGCCCAGATCGAGTACCTGTTACGGTGCGCGTTGAAGGACGCGGACCGTCTGCGCGGACCTGAGGAATCCGCAGCTCCGGAAGATGAGGAGACGTCATGAACGACCACGACGAGTTAGCCGAACTGCAGAGGAGTTGGACGCCTCCGGCCGAACTTTCCGGATCCGGCTCGCGCGAAGTGCGCTTGAGCGGCAGGGGCATTTTCATCGCGTGTCTCTCGGCGCTGATGGCTCTGGGCGGCATCGCCGCCGCCGTAGGCTTCTCGCGCATGGCGGCGCGGCAGGAAAGGGAGCGGGACAGTCTCCGCGGGGCGGGAGTGGAAGTTCAGGCGGTGGTCACAAGGCACTGGCGCACTGGCGGAAAGAGCGACACTCGCAAAATCGCCTACGACTTCGAATACCAGGGGCGAACCTATCACGGCTCCTCCGAGGCGCCAAGGTCGATCTGGCCGAGCCTCGCCGTCGGTTCCGCCATAGCGGTCCGTTTCGTCCCCACCAATCCGGACCTCAACCATCCATCGGACTGGGAAGTCAATGTGATCCCCAAATTCGTGCCCGGCGCGATGTCCGCCTTTCTGATCGGCCTCGGAACACTCCTGGTCTTTCTCATCCGCAGGCAGTCGCAACTGTTGAGCGATGGTCGGCCGGCGCCCGCGCGCGTCACCGGTCATTTCCGCGTCAAGCAGGGTTACATGCTGAAGTATGAATTCCGGACTCTCAGCGGGGAAGTCGTGAAGGGCCGCGGCGGAGCCCGGCGCAAGCCGCTCCCGGCCGGAAGTATCGTATGCGTCGTCTACGACAGCGACAATCCCAGGCGCAACGCCCTCTATCCATTCGAGTTGGTGCGGCTCGCCCGATAAGCGCGATACTGGCCGTATGGCCACCCAAACGTACGCGAACCACCGCAAGTTCGTGCCGCTATTCCATTACTCGACGTTCCCGATCGCCGTGCTCACCGTGATCGGCTCCGTCGTCAATCTCGTCATGTCGTGGGGCGATCACGAGCGCCTGTACAGCGCTTCGCTGATCGTCGTCCTGTCGATCGTTGTCGTCATCTTCGGCCTTCTCGGCCGGATCTTCGCCCTGCGCGCCCAGGATCGCGCCATCCGCGCCGAAGAAAACCTGCGCCACTTCGCCGCCACTGGCAAACTGCTCGACGACCGTCTCGGCACGAAACAGGTGGTAGCCCTCCGTTTCGCCTCGGACGGCGAGTTCGTCGCCATGGCACGCCGCGCCGCCGAAGAAGCCCTGCCGCCCGAGGCGATCAAGCGCTCCATCAAAAACTGGCGCCCCGACACCTACCGCGTCTGACTTAGCGCTGAGACGCCGAGGAAGCAAGGTCTCCGCATCTCCGCGGTGAAAAATCCCCGGCACAATCGAGTGGAACGCCCGCACGAACGTCTTACAGCTTCATCCGTTCCAGTTTCCGGTACAGCGTCTTGCGCTCGATTCCCAGCACTTGGGCTGCTTTGCTCTTATTTCCGCCCGTGGCTGCCAGCACCCGACGGATTTGGTCTTCTTCCGCGTCCGCCAAGGTCTCGACGGGCTTCTCCCGCGACTCCATCGCCGTCAGCGCATGGTGCACCGCTTCGCTATCGACCTTATCCGCCAGGATGGTCAGCCGCTCGATCATGTGCTGCAACTGCCGCACGTTGCCTGGCCAGGTGTAGTCCTGCAGCGCACGCACACCAGACTCCATCAGCCGGACATCTCGGCCATAACGGCCGTTGTACTTATTCAGATAGAATCGCGCCAGCAGCGGAATGTCGCCGCGCCGCTCCCGCAGCGGCGGCAGGAAGATTCGCACGGTGTTCAACCGGTACCACAGGTCTTTGCGGAACTTCTCGTCGTCCACCATGCGCTGCAGGTCGCGATTGGTCGCGGCTATCACCCGCACGTCCACTTCCTTCGAACGCGATGCGCCGACTGGGCGGACCTCGTGCCCCTCCAGGAAACGCAGCAGCGCCAACTGGAAGTTCATTTCAATCTCGCCGATCTCGTCCAGAAATACCGTCCCGCGATTGGCCGCTTCAAAAACGCCCACCCGGTCCCGGTCCGCCCCCGTGAACGCGCCCCGCATCGCGCCGAACAGTTCGCTCTCGAGCAGCGATGGAGCGATCGACCCGCAGTCCACCGGCACGAACGGATGGTTCGCGCGCCGGCTGTTGCGGTGGATCATCCGCGCCACCAGCTCTTTACCGGTTCCGGTTTCGCCCTCGATCACCACCGTGGCGTCCGTCGGCGCCGCCCGCGAGACCGTCTTGTAAATCTCCACCATCGCCGCCGAGCTCCCGATGAATTCGGTCTCGGGCAGTTCCTCTTCCTCGGCCTCGTCGTCCCGCTCTTCGCCGCGCGCCGCCTCGGCCCGTTCGATCGCCTCCAGCATCACGTCGAGATCGAAGGGCTTGGCGATGTAGTCGAAGACGCCGCCGCGCGTGGCCGCCATCACGGTCTCCATGGTGCCGCGGCCAGTCATGAGGATCACGGAACACAGCGGGTCCTTCCGCTTGGCCGCGTCGAGCACGTCGAGGCCGGTGCGCTCGTCGATGTAAATGTCCGAAATGACGATCGGATAGGCGTTGTCGCTGAGCCGCTCGATGGCTTCGCCGGTGGTCGACACCGCGTCCACTTCGTAGCCCGCGGCTTCGAGCGCCGTCAGGATCGTGAACTGCAGCGCCGGATCGTCCTCTACCAAGAGTAATTTCTGCATCAATGTCGTTCCGCGGCGGGCGCCAGGGCCGAAGCCGGCAGCACCAGCGTAAAGGTTGAGCCGGCCCCCGGCTGGCTGGTCACCTCAATTTGCCCCCCGTGTTGTTCCACGATCTGTTGGACGATGGACAACCCGATTCCGGTGCCCGCTTCCCCCGATTCTTCCGCCTTTTTTGTGCGGTAGAACTTGCGGAAAATCTGTTTGACTTCCTTCTGGTCCATGCCGATCCCCTGGTCCTCGACGGCGATCCGCACATGACCGCCTTCCTTCGCGCCGGTCACCGTGACCTGGGTCCGCTGGGGGGAGTATTTGACGGCGTTGGTAAGTAGATTGTAGCAGGCGTATTCCATCAGTTCGCGGTCGCCGGTCACTTCCAGATCGCCCGCAATCGGATGCAGCGAGATGCCGATGTGTTTGCGTTCCGCCAGCGGACGCGTCCGTTCCACGCACAGCGCCACCATCTCCGCCACCGGGATCGCTTCGCGCTTCAGTTCCATCTGTCCGGCCGACAGCCGCTCCACGTTCAGGAAAATCTCGACCATCCGCGCCAGGCGCTTCGATTCCGAATTGATCAGCAGCGCCACCTGCTTGCGCTTCTCCTCCGTCAGCGCGAACCGCGAAATCAGCTCGCTCGATCCCTGGATGGCGGAGAGCGGCGTCCGCATCTCATGGGTGACGAAATGCATGGCCTGTTGGTACCGCTGCCGCTCCGCCTCGCTCCGGCGCAGGCTCTTGCGCGTGACCAGGTGGTAGTAGGCCGCCGCCGTAATCCCGCCCAGCCACGCCGCCGAGACCGGCGTCGTAAACGAGAAGACACGCCGCTGGGTGAAGGCCGCGTACGGAGCCGCCGATGCGGCAACCACCAGCAGCGAGCCGGCGGCATAGGCGCGCCAGCCCCGCAGGTAGCGGAATGCCGCCCCGGCGGCGGCCACCAGCACGAGAGCGAAGATCGCCACCCAAATCTCCGAAATGTCGGTGATGTACAGTCCCTGTGCCAGTGTCTCGAAGGTGTCCGCGTTGATCTCGATGCCGCTCACCGGGACGCCTTCGGAGTACGGCGTGAACAGCCGGTCATGCTCGGTCTGAGCGGTGACGCCCGCGAACACGACTTTGCCGGTGAACAGCGACGCTCGCGACGGATCGGCCAGCAGTTCCCGCAGCGACACCGAGGGCGGCTTGCGGCCGGGCGGCGGGAAGCGGACGCGGATCATCCGTTCCGACCCGGTAGCCGGCACGACGGCGCTCCCCACCTCGATCTCCTCGCTGCCGTACGGCTCGACGATGTCCGCATTCCGGCTCAGACGCCACGCCTCGAGCGAAATCGCCCAGCGCCGGCTGATTCCCTTTTCGTTGCGCCGCGCGAGCGGAACCTGCCGCACGACGGCGTCCGCTCCGGGCGTCACGTGCACATGCCCCACGGCTGCCGCGGCGGCCCGGAATTCGGGCAGTGGGTCCTCCCAGCCATCGGAAACGAGCTGGCTGGCGAGCACCAGGTTCGGACACTCCCGCAAGGCCGCCGCGAGTTCCGCGTCGTCCGCCGGGTCTTTATGATCGGCCAGAATCAGGTCGACCGCGACCGCCTTGGGATGCGCGGCCGCCACCAGCCGCAACCCTTGCGCCAGCGGCTTGCGCATGCCGCCGGTTCCACCCCGTATGGAATCCAGCGAGCGCTCGTCGATGACCAGCAACGCCGATTCCGGATGCCAGGGGCGGGGCCGGTAGAGACAGAACATTTCGTCATACGCCGCCCGGTCCAGCGGCGCGCCGAAGATCCGGCTCCCGAGGATGGCTGCCAGGAACGCGCCCGCCAGCAGCAGGACATAGGCCGCCGTGCTCTTACTCAATGGACGCACTAACCATCAGTATAATGGCCCGATTTCAGGTAAGCCTGGTGGCCACCGATTTCGCCTGCACGAAGAGCAGCAGGTAGTCCGGTCCGCCCGCCTTCGAATCGGTGCCCGACATATTGAACCCGCCGAAGGGGTGCGCCCCCACCATCGCGCCCGTACACTTCCGGTTGAAGTAGAGGTTTCCCACGTGGAACTGCTCGCGCGCCTGCCGCAAGTGGTCGGGATTCCTGGAGAAGACGGCCCCGGTCAGCCCGTATTGCGAGTCATTCGCCAGCTCCAGGGCGTGTTCGAAATCGCGCGCCTTGGTAATTGCCAGCACCGGCCCGAAAATCTCCTCCTGAAACACGCGCGCCTTCGAATCGACGTCGGCGATAATCGTCGGCGGCACGAAGTAGCCGCCCTCGGCCGGCGCCTCGCCGCCCGCGATCAGCCGCCCTTCCTGTTTGCCCGTCTCGATGTACTGCAGGATATTCTTCCTGGCGCCGGCGCTGATCACCGGCCCCATATAGTTGCCCGGATCGTCCGACGGGCCCATCTTGATGGTTTTCGCCTTCGCCGCCAGTTTCTCGAGAAACTCGTCGTAGACCTTCGCGTCGACAATCGCGCGCGAGCACGCCGAGCACTTCTGTCCCTGGTAACCGAATGCCGAGGCCAGCACTCCGTCGACTGCCTGGTCCACATTCGCGTCGCCGTCCACCACGATGGCGTCCTTCCCGCCCATCTCCGCAACCACCCGCTTGATCCATAACTGCCCGGGCTGATGCTTCGCGGCGAGCTCGTTGATTCGCAGCCCGACGTCGCGCGAGCCGGTGAACGAAACAAAACGCGTCTTGGGATGCTGCACCAGCACGTCGCCCACGGCCGCGCCGCTGCCGGTCAGCAGCGTAAAGCAGTTCTCGGGGAATCCGGCCTCCAGCAGCACCTCGGCGAACTTCGCCCCGATCGTCGGCGTCTCGCTCGAGGGTTTGACGACCACCGTGTTTCCCGTGACCAGCGCCGCCACGGTCATCCCCACCAGAATCGCCAGGGGAAAATTCCAGGGTGGAATCACCACGCCGACTCCCAGCGGAATGTAGATCATTTCGTCCTGTTCGCCCGGCAATTGCACTACGGGTTGCGGCCCGGCCAGCCGTTGCGCCTCGCGCGCATAATACTCGCAGAAATCGATGGCCTCGGAGACGTCCGCCTCCGCCTCGGGCCACGATTTTCCGGCTTCGTACACCAGCCAGGCATCGAATTCGAACTTCCGCGCCCGCAGGATCCGAGTCGCGTCCAGGAGCATGCGCACGCGTTCCTCCGCCGGCGTCCGGCTCCACTCGCGAAAATAGGCATGCGCACTTTCCACCGCGCGGTTGGCCAGCTCGGTAGTCGCCCTGTGATGAATCCCGACGGTCTCGCGCGGGTTCGACGGGTTCACCGACACCAGCTTGTCGCCGGTGGCGATCCATTGGCCGCCGATGCGCAATTGATATTCGCGGCCGAACTCCGACCGCACCTGCGCGAGCGCGGCCTCCATCGCCTGCCGGTTCTCCGCGACGGAAAAATCGGCGTAAGGCTCGTTACGAAACTCGGAAAGCGTAGGGGTTGCCATTACCTCTATGGTAACCGTGGAACCGGGCTTCGGCCTTTGGAGCGCTCAAATCGCTTCGATCGCCCGGAAGCCTTTGCTCTCGTCGCGCTCGATCCGCGCGAATGCGACCTTCGCGTCGTGCCCCAAACCGCATATCCACCGCTCATCCGCGGCCCGCCCCAGCCACGCCGTCTTCTGGTCGATGCTCTCCACCGGGTAAAGGTCGAACGCCGCGACCCAGGTGGGTTGCGTGTGATTCACCGTCGGCACGAGGTCGGAGAAGAAGCAGAACGTCCGGCCGCCGCTCGACGCGGTGATGACGCACATGTCGCGGTTGTGTCCCGGAGCGCGCCGCATCCACACCCCGGGCGCGGCCTCGAAATCGCCGTCCACCAGCGTCATCTGCCCGGAGTCCACCAGCGGATCGTAGTTCGCGTCGTTGTAGCTGATGCTGTCCCGCGGGTGCCGCTTGTGGGCGTGTTCCCACTCCTGCCGCGACGCGAAGTAGCGCGCCCGTGGAAACGCCGCCACGGCCCCCGTCCCCCGTAAGATCGTGTTGCCGCCGCAGTGGTCGAAATGCAGGTGGCTGTCGATGACGATGTCGATGGTTTCGGGGTCGATCCCGCGGGCGGCGATGATGGTGGGAAGATGTTCGTGCCCGGGCGGCAGCGCCATGCGGTCGCGCGCCCGGTCCTCGAGCTTATCGCCCGCTCCCGTTTCGATCAGGATGGTGTGTTCGCCGGTGCGGACGATGTAACAGTTGAATGCCACTTCAATGCGGTTCAACTCGTCCACAGGCGCCTTGCGCGCCCACAGGGTTTTGGGCACGACGCCGAAGAACGTGCCGCCGTCCCACCGGTAGCGCGCGGGCTGGATATGGGTGATCTCGAAGTCGCCGACCAGCATCCGCGGCGCGCTAGCCCTTCACCAGCTTGCGCCCGCGCTCGAACAGGTCGGCGGCGTCGTCCACCAGTTGCCGGCCGCGCTCGAACATCTCCTTGCTGGCTTCGACGATGTTCTTGCCCGAGTCGCCGAACGCGTCACGGCTCTTATCCGAGAGGTATTGGCGCGTGTCCTTTCCGCTCTTCGGCGCGTAGAGAATGGCAATCGCGGCGCCGATCATCGCGCCGGTCAGGAACCATGCAATGCCGTTCGATCCAGAATCTGTGCTTTCCGTCTCTTCTCGAAAATCGTCGGACATGCCTCAGCCTCCGCGGGAGCGCTGTTTCGGACAGGCTCCCTCCACATTCTGCGATATCCTTGAGGCATGGCGCAAGATCCCGAACCAGACGACGATCTGCGGGGTGACGAAGGCATCGTGGATACTTCGCACAACCTCGACATGGTCCCGTTGTACTTCTCGCAGGCGGTCGAGGCGGACGTGGAAGCTGAGGTGATTCGAGGAATCCTGGAAAGCTACGGAATTCCGGCAATCGTCAGCGACCCGACGATTCCGTCATTCGGCTATGAGATCCAGGTGCCGCGATCGCGCCTGGAAGAAGCGCGCCGATTGATCGACGAACAGCGCGCCGCCGGTCCCGAAGCGGCCGCCGAAGCCGAAGCCGCGACCGAAGAATAACCCGCGGGCGCTTACTGGATCGCCAGTCCTATCCCTCCGGTCCGTCAGCGATAGAAGCTCGAAGTGTTGAGGCCGGGACAATCCTGCTCCGCCTGCGCCTGCATCTCGACGCAGAGCTTGTCCATCGCCTCGTTGACCTTCGCAAAAGTGAAGGCCGTGCGGCTCTGGGGCCCATAAACGGACGCCACCACGCTGGCCACGTGCAGCATCCTTGCTCTCGTTTTCAGCACTTCGCGCCCGAGATCCCGATGCTCCTCGAAGCTGAGCGGGTTCACGACGGCTGACATGCCGGCCTTGTGATGAAAGCTAAATTCATGGAGCGCAACCTGGAGCTTGCCAAATCGAAAGTCTATCATGCGGCGCGTCATCCATCGCGAACGCCGGACACGCGTCCAATCAGCATCGCGCCGGCCACGAAGAAGACCGAGGTCATCGCGAGCGCGGCCCCGATGCCCAGACGGTCGGCCATTGCGCCGACCGTCGCGGGGGCCAGACCGGCGAGGGCGCGTCCGATGTTGTAGGAAAAGCCCTGCGCGGTATTGCGCACGTGCGGCGGGAACATCTCGGCCGCAATCACCCCCAACGCGCTGAAATAGCCATGGCCGAAGAACCCGATCAGCGGGCCGAGCCCGAGCAGGATGGCGGCGCTGCGGCCCATCAGGCCGTAGACGGGAACAAGGACCGCGGTGGTCAGCACGAAGGTGAGGAAGGCGCGGCGGCGGCCGGCGCGGTCGGCGAAGAAGCCGAAGAGAATGTAGCCAAAGAACGCGCCCACCTGCATGGGGACGATCCATGCGGAGGACTTGACGATACTCAGGCTGGCTCCTCCCTGCGCCACCGGGGTCGCGAGGTAAGTGGGTAGCCACGTGAAGAGGCCCCAGTAGCCGAAGAGCAGGCAGCAGCAAAGCGCGGTTAGCAGCGTCAGACGGCGGCGCAACGGCGGACGGAGCAGCTCCCCGGCGCGTGATTCGGAGGTCCGCTTCCAAGCGGGCGGCTCCGGGATGCCGCGGCGGATCCACCAGGTGGAAATAGCCGGCAGGACGGCAAGGACAAATAACGCGCGCCATCCCCATCGCGGGAGGACCAGGGCGGCCAGAATTGCCGCTGCCATGTAGCCGAGCGCCCAACCCGATTGCATGAGGCCGATGCCCTTGGCGCGATGGCGTTCCGGCCACGTTTCGGCCACCAGCACGGAACCGGCGGCCCACTCGCCGCCCAGTCCGATGCCGGCGGCGGCGCGCCAGAAGATCAGCCCGGCGACGCTGCGGGCCGAGGCCGTAAATGCGGTCAACAGGGAGAACGCGAGGATCGACCAGCCGAGGGCGCGAACACGGCCATGGCGGTCGGAGAGGTAGCCGAAGAGAACGCCGCCGAGGGCGGAGGTCATGAGGGGAATGGCCCCGAGCGCGCCAGCGGCGGCGGAACTCAGGTGGAACTCGGACCGGATGGAGGTGAGGGCGAAGGAGTAGAGCAGGACATCCATGGCATCGAGAATCCAGCCGAGTTGCGACGCGAACAGAACGCGCCACTGCAGGCGGGAGATTTCCCGATACCACGGGCCGGAGGCCGCAGGCGCTTGGCCTCCGGCCTCCGGCGGTGGGTTTAACCTTTCCAGTTGGGGGCCCATCCCTTGCGGTAGAAGGGCTTCAGGTACTTGTTGGCTTCATTGTTGTTGGTAAACCGCATCTTCGCGGCGTCCCACTCCAACTTGCCTTCCGTGCGAACGGCGATGACGCCGAGCAGCATCCACTCGACGAACGGGCTGGCGACGCTGAAATTCGAGCAGGACGGCTCGCCGCCCTTGGCCGCGCGGATCCAATCGTGATAGTGCCCGGGGGAGCGGCTCAGGACGGGCTGCGGGAAGGTATAGTCTTTCATCTGCTCGACGGGAATGAGGCGGGTTTCTTCGCCGTACGTGCCGGTCGTGATCATGCCCTTTTCGCCGATGAAGAGGCTGCCGTTGTTGCTGGGGCCGGCGGGCGGATTCTCCTTGAGGGCCTCCATTTGCGCCCACGTGAACACGGCGCCCGTGCCTTCGTGGCGGGGCCGCGGCGGCCCTTGCGGCTGGCGGCCGTTGCCACCCTGGCCTCGTCCTGCCTGGGCGGCCTGCCCGGCCGGGGGTTGTGGACGGCGGGGGCTCGGCATGTCGCCGAAGTACTCGCCATCGGGAACGCCATCGAGCTTCGGCTGTTCTTTCATGGCGTCGTACCAGAAGACCTTCACCGCCGGCATGCCGGCGTGCGCGGGGAAGTCAAAACGGATGACGCACTGTTTCGGGAACATGAAGCTGCTGACGCCGTCGCGCTTGATGCATTCGACGCTGGTGGGGGCGCGATGGCTCAGGTTGAGGGCGAGGTTCGGAGCGCCGAGGATGTGGCAGGCCATGTCGCCGAGCGAGCCGCAGCCGAAATCGTAGAAGCCGCGCCAATTCGAGGGCTGATAAAAGTTGCCGCGCGCGTAGCCCGCGGGGTAGCCTTCGCCGCCCGACGTGTAGGGACGGTCCTGCGCGCAACCGAGCCAGAGGTCCCAATCGAGCGTGTCGGGGACCGGGGTGGGGGCGGGAATCTTTTCGACGCCCTGCGGCCAGATCGGACGATTGGTCCAGGCGTGGACTTCCGTGACGCCGCCGATTTCGCCCGCCCAGACCATTTCGGCGCACTGGCGGGTGCCTTCGTTGGAATAGCCCTGGTTGCCCATCTGGGTCGCGACCTTGTACTTGGCAGCCGCCTCGTTCAGCATGCGGGCTTCCCAGACCGTGCGGGTCAGCGGCTTCTGGGTGTAGACATGTTTGCCGCGCTCCATGCAGGCCATGGCGGCGACGGCGTGCATGAAGTCGGGAATGGTGACGATGCAGGCGTCGAAGTTCCTGGCTTCCTTGTCGAGCATCTTGCGGAAGTCTTTATACTTCGGCGCCTTGTCAAACTGGTTATAGATGGACGCGGCCTGCTTATCGTCGACGTCGCAGAGCGCGACGATATTCTCGGTCTGGGCGCAGCCGCGAATATCGCTGGAAGCCTTCCCGCCGGCGCCGATAGAGGCGATGTTCAGTTTTTCGTTGGGCGATTTGTAGCCCATCATTTTGAGGGAGGGCGTGCTGCCGAATCCCCCGACCGGCACAGCCCCGGCAAGCAGGGAGCCGTAGAAGAAATGTCGTCGCGATATGGCCATATTCGATACACCTCGGGGTGTCAGGCCACATTGTAACGCCAACCGGGGGACGCCGGGAACGAGATTCGGACCGGATAGTCCGCGCGCTATGATATTCCGGTGGAGTTTGCGGATGTCAGGCCGGCTGAGGCCCGGGACCTGGTTGAGGTTTCGCGGATGTTCCACGCCCTCTGGCCCGACGCGAGCGTCGAAGAGCACGCGCGGGACCTGGGTCCCTTGCTGGACGGGAAGGCGCCCGGCGTCTTGCCCGCAACGATCCTGGTTGCCGTCTCGCCGGATGGGCGTTGCGTCGGATTTGTCCATGCCGGCTTGCGATCCCATGCCGACGGCTGCGATCCTGCGCGTCCCGTGGGCTATCTCGAGGGATGGTACGTGACGAAGGAATACCGCCGCAAAAAGGTCGGAACCCTGCTTGTCGCCGCCGCGGAGGAGTGGGCTCGCAGTCAAGGCTGCGTCGAAATGGCTTCCGACACCTGGCTGGACAATCCCGATTCGCAACGCGCGCACGAAACACTTGGTTTCGAAGTCGTGGACCGGTGCGTCAATTACCGGAAAAAGCTGTAAAGAAGAGAGGCTCCTTACGTTTTTCGGGCTGGGTGGGGCATATCCCCCAACTCCCCGGTTCTTGCGGTGTAAGTGATTGAATCGAAGAGGGCTCGCTTTGGCAGGCGGGGTGCACTCTCCAGTTTCCTATGTTTCGATTCGATCAGTTGATCCGCCGTGACATGATCATCCGTGACGTGAAGCAACGCCATCCTGCCACCATACCGGTCTTTGAGAATCTGCATTACCGGACGGCCTGCGACGACTGCGATATCGAAACCGTGGCAAGAAAGAACGGGCTCGATGTCCGGGACGTGGTTGACAGCTTAAATGCCGCTGCCTTCGAACGCCCGGCCGACACCGAAGAAAATGCAAGCAACTACCAATAAACCAAACAAGAAGAAGCTCCATCCGCACCGCAGCCAGCCCCTGGACGTGTTCTTCTCGCCGAAGACCGTCGCCGTGATTGGCGCCACCGAGAATGCGGGAAGCGTGGGACGGACGCTGCTGTGGAACATCGTGACCAGCCCGTTCGGCGGCACGGTCTATCCGGTCAACCCGAAGCGGCCGAGCGTGCTGGGCGTGAAGGCGTATGCCTCGGTTTCGGAGATTCCGGAAGAGATCGATCTGGCGGTAATCGTGACGCCGCCGCCGAGCATTCCGGGCCTGATCAAGGAGTGCGGCGAGAATGGGGTCCGTGGGGCGATCGTAATCTCCGCCGGCTTCAAAGAGATTGGAGCGGAGGGCGCGGCGCTGGAGCAGCGGCTGCTCGAAGAGGCGCAGGCGGCCAACATCCGCGTCATCGGGCCGAACTGCCTGGGCGTGATGAGCCCCCTTTCCGGGTTGAACGCGACGTTCGCCACGACCATCGCGCGGCCGGGGTCGGTCGGCTTCATCAGCCAGAGCGGGGCCTTATGCACCGCCGTCCTGGACTGGAGCTTGAAGGAGATGGTCGGCTTCAGCGCCTTCGTGTCGGTCGGATCGATGGTCGATGTCGGATGGGGCGACCTGATCTACCATTTGGGCAACGATCCGAAGACACGGTCGATTGTCATTTACATGGAGACCATCGGCAACGCGCGGGCTTTCCTTTCCGCGGCGCGAGAGGTGGCTCTCAATAAGCCGATTATTGTCATCAAGCCGGGAAGGACGGCGGCGGCGGCGAAGGCGGCGGCGTCGCATACGGGGTCGCTGACCGGTAGCGACGAAGTGCTGGAAGCGGCTTTCCGGCGGAGCGGCGTGCTGCGGGTGAACAATATCGCCGATCTCTTCTACATGGCGGAGGTGCTGTCGAAGCAGCCGAGCCCGCGGGGTCCGCGACTGACGATCGTGACCAACGCCGGCGGTCCGGGAGTGCTGGCCACCGATGCGCTGATCACGGGGGGCGGGGAACTGGCGGAATTGACGCCGGAAACAATGGCTGCATACAACGCGGTGCTGCCGCCGACGTGGAGCCACAATAACCCGGTGGATATCATCGGGGACGCTTCGCCGGAGCGGTACGCCAAGGCGCTGGAGATCGCGGCGAAGGACCCGAACAGCGACGGCATGCTGGTCATTCTGACCCCGCAGGCGATGACGGATCCGACGAGGATCGCCGAGCAGTTGAAGCCGCTGGCGAAGCAGGAAGGCAAACCCGTGCTGGCGAGCTGGATGGGCGGCGTGGACGTCGCTGCGGGCGAGGAGATCCTCAATCGCGCCAACATTCCGACGTTTCCGTATCCCGACACGGCGGCGCGCGCCTTCAATTACATGTGGCAGTACAGCTACAACCTGAAGGGGCTCTACGAAACGCCGGCCGTGCCCGAGGATTCGGCTGACTGGACGCCCGACCGCAGGCTGGTGCAGGAGATAGTGCTGCGGGCGCGCGCCGGCGGGCGAACGATCCTGACGGAGTTCGAATCGAAGCAGGTGCTGGCGGCCTACGGAATCCCGACGGCGGCGACCTACATCGCGACGGATGCGGCGGCGGCGGCCAAGGCGGCCCAGGGAATCGGCTTTCCGGTGGTGTTAAAGCTGTACTCCGAGACGATCACGCACAAGACCGACGTCGGCGGCGTGCAGTTGAATCTCGGCAGCGCGGAAGCGGTGGAACGCGCGTTTGCGGCGATCGAGCGGTCGGTGACGGAGAAGGCGGGGGCGGAGCATTTCCAGGGCGTCACCGTGCAGCCGATGGTGAAGTTGAAGGACGCCTACGAGCTGATTATCGGGTCGAGCCTGGACCCGCAGTTCGGGCCGGTGCTGCTGTTCGGCACGGGGGGGCAACTGGTCGAGGTGTTTCAGGACCGGGCGCTGGCTCTGCCGCCGCTGAACACGACACTGGCGCGGAGGATGATGGAGCAGACCAAGATTCACAAGGCGCTGAAGGGTGTGCGCGGGCGGCGGCCGGTGGATATGGCGGCGCTCGAGCTGCTGCTGGTGCGGTTCAGCGCGCTGGTAGCGGAGCAGCGGTGGATCCGGGAGATCGATATTAACCCGTTGCTGGCGTCGCCCGACGGGCTGATGGCTCTCGACGCGCGGGTGGTCGTGCACGGGCCGGACGTGAAGCAGGAGGATATCCCGCGCACGGCGATCCGCGCCTATCCCAGCCGGTACGTGTCGCCGTGGACCATGAAGGACGGCTCGATGGTGACGATCCGGCCGATCCGGCCCGAGGACGAACCGGCGATGGTGCGGTTCCACGAGACGCTCTCGGAGCGCAGCGTGTACCTGCGGTACTTTCACCTGATGAACCTCGAGCAGAGGACGCAACACGAACGGCTGACGCGGATCTGCTTCATCGATTACGACCGCGAGATGGCGCTGGTGGCGGAGCGGCGGAATGCGGAGACGGGCGAGGCCGAGATCCTCGGGGTGGGACGCATGACGAAGGTTCACGGGACCCGGGAAGGCGAGGTCGCCGTGTTGATCAGCGATCACTGGCAGGGCCGGGGCTTGGGCAGGGAGTTGCTGTCGCGGCTCCTGGTGGTGGGAGCGGACGAGAAGCTGACGAAGCTCACGGCCGACATTCTGCCCGACAACCGTGCCGTCATGCGGGTCTGCGAGAAGTTGGGTTTTTCGCTGAAGCATTCCCTGGAAGACCAGGTCGTGCGGGCGGAGTTCCAACTGTAGGGCGGACCCGAGTGGTATCCTGATGATACTTGAGGGGACGGATCATCCTTGCGTGGTTGGCGCTGGCGGCGTTTTGCGCGTCGTACGGAGCGCCGCTGCAGCCGCTATTTGCGCGCGGGATGTCGTGCTGTCCCACAGGTAAAGCGTCTGCCTGCTGCAAGCGAAGCCATGCGGCGGGATGGGTCGGGGGCAATGCCACGTGCGGGGGCAGTTGCGCCTGCGCCTTCCCCTCCTCGGACGCTCCGGCCGTTACGGCGCAAGCCGCAGCCATGGTGGGGCTGGCGCAACGCTTCGAGCCCGCCGTTTTTCACGAGACCGCGCACGCCGGCGCCGTCCATCCGGCATTCCTGTACCAGAGACCTCCTCCGCCGGCCGTTTAGCTGTTGCTGAACAGTCGGATCCAATAGAGGGGGAATTTGTGCGTGTTCACGTTCTGATTCTCATATGCGCGCTGGAATTGCCGGCGCAGGAAACCATCCATTGTGGCAGCATCGGCGGGCGGGTCATCGATCCGGACGCCGCGGCAGTTGCTGGCGCGCACGTGGCGGCGCGGCAGATCGAGACCAACCTCACGGCCACGGCCACGACCGACCGCGAAGGGCGATTCCGCTTCCCGTATCTGCGCGTCGGGCAGTACGAGATCACGGTCCGGCAGTCGGGATTCGCGCCCGCCGTGCAGCGCGTCGGCCTTTCGGTGGGCGCGGCGTACGAGCTGCCAATCTCACTGACCATCGAGGGCGGAGGGACCGTTGTCACCGTGTATGGGGAGGCCGCGCGGACGCAGATCGCGGGGACAGTGCCGCAGACCGAGACGCGCTCCCTGCCGCTGAACGGGCGCAACTTCCTGGAGGTGGCGCTGCTCATTCCGGGAGTGGCGCCGGCCAACACGGGGAGCAGCCAGTTGTTCGCGGAAACGTCGGCCGTGCCGGGTCAGGGGATTTCGGTCGGCGGCCAGCGGAATTTCTCGAATAACTTCGTCGTGGACGGCTTGTCGGCCAATGACGACGCAGCGGGTTTGAGCGGCATGTTTTACAGCCTCGACGTGGTGGACGAGTTACAGGTGGTCACGTCGGGCGGCCAGGCGGAACTCGGGCGCGCGCTCGGCGGGTATGTGAACGTGGTCACCAAGAGCGGCACGAATGCGCTCCACGGCGACCTGTACGGCTACTTCCGCAATCAGCGGCTGAACGCGGCCAATCCGCTGTCGAATGCGAGGCTGCCGCTCACGCAATCGCAGCACGGCGTGAGCGCCGGCGGGCCTGTGGTCCGGGACCGCACCTTCTACTTTGCCAATTTCGAACAGAGGCTGCTGAACCAGAGCGGGCTGATCACGATCTCGGCGGCCAATGCCGACGCTATCAATGCGCGGCTGCGCGCGGTGGGCTATCCGGGAGCGCCGATTGCGACTGGGTTGTACTCCAACCCGGTGCATCACGCGAATTTCCTGGGCAAAGTGGATCACCAATTCAATCCCAGGGAGCAGTTCAGCGCGCGCTACAGCGCTTACGACGTGGCCAGCCGCAATTCGCGGGGCGCCGGCGCGTTGAATGCCGTCACGGCGTCTGCCGGGCTCGATAACGTGGATCACACACTCGCAATGAGCAATGTGGCGACGCTTTCGCCGCGGACGGTGAACGAGACGCGGGCGCAGTTCACTTCCAGCAACCTGGACGCGGCGCCGTCGGACCCGGTTGGTCCAGCAGTCTCGATTTCAGGTGTCGCGGCCTTCGGAACGCTGTCGGGGTCGCCGACGGGGCGGCGGAACCGGCTGTATGAGATTGCGGACAACCTCTCGCGCCAGGCCGGCGCTCATGCGCTGCGGTTCGGAGCGGACTTCCTGTACAACGACCTGACGATCGTGTTTCCGCGGTCGATTCGCGGCGGCTACACGTTTTCGTCCCTGGCCAATTTCCTGCAGGGCGCGTACAACAACGCTGGATTCACGCAGACCTTCGGGAACAGCGTGACTGCGCAGGCAAATCCGAATGCCGCGATCTACGCACAGGACGAGTGGAAGCTCCATTCACGGCTGACCTTGAATTTCGGGCTGCGGTACGATCTCCAGTTCTTGGAGACGATTGCCACCGACACGAATAACTTTGCGCCGCGCGCCGGCTTCGCGTGGTCGCCTACCGCGTCGCGGCGAACGGTGATGCGCGGCAGTTTCGGCCTGTTCTACGATCGCGTGCCGTTGCGGGCGCTGGCCAACGCGCTGCTTTCGGGATCGGGGCAGGCGACGGTGAGCCTTTCGCCGGCGCAAAACGGCGCGCCGGTCTTTCCCGCGATCCTGCCGGGGACGAGCGTTCCGCCGGGCCTTCTGTATAACCTCACCGCCATGAGCCCGCGTATCCAGAACGCTTATTCGGCGCAGGGCAGCGCGGAGATCGAGCATCGCATCGGATCGCGCGGCAGCGTGAGTGTGGGGTACGAGCACCTGCGGGGTTTCCATCTGATCGCGTCGATCAACCGGAACGCGCCGGCGTGCGCCGCCGCAGGGAACAACAATGGCTGCCGGCCGGATCCGAACCACGCGAACATTGCACAATACTCGGCCGCCGCCGATTCCCGGTACGACGGGCTGCACGTGTCATGGGTCTTGCGGCCCTCGGCGTGGTCGAGCTTTCGTGTGTCGTACACGTACTCGAAGGCGATGGACAACGTCGGGGAGTTCTTCTTCAGCTCGCCGATCGATAATTCGAACATCTGGCGCGATTATGGACGGTCCGATGACGACCAGCGGCATCGGGTGGCCGCTCACTGGAACGCGCACTCGCCGATGGCTCCCGGGAAGGGGCTATGGGGGCGGATGAGCCACGGATTCCAGATGAGCGGCATGTTGCAATATTATTCGGCGTTCCCGCTGAATATCACGTCGGGATCGAATACGGTGCAGGGGACGGCGGGGCGGCCCCTCGTCAACGGGGCGTTCATCGGCCGCAATACGGAGACCGGAAATGACCTGTTCACTCTATCGACACGGGTCAGCCGGATGTTCGCGGTGCGGGAACATGTGCGGCTGGAGGCGATCGTGGAGGCATTCAATGCCCTCAATCATCGGAACAACCTGACGCTAAACGCCAATTTTGGGCCTGGAACGTACCCGTTGAACCCGGCTCCGGGCTTCCGGCAGGCGACCTCGGTGGGAGATCCCCGGACAGCGCAGGTTGCGATCCGCGTGAATTTCTGAGGCAGACGGTCCGATAGTCCCTTGAGTACAGGACTTGTAGAACCATTTCGGTCGAATTACCGGTTCCCCCCACTCCAAATCTTTGTAACATTGCGATTGCGGGAATCACTACCCAATCGGAGGCTCATGGACCACGAAGTGGCAAGCAAAACACACGCAGTCGAACGCTACTTGTTGGGTGAGATGCCTTCCTCCGAGCGGGACGCTTTCGAGGAGCATTATTTCGCATGTACGGAGTGCGCGGAAGAGATCCGCTTTGCTTCGATCATGATGCAGGACTTGAAGATAGAGCTCCGGAATACCGCGCCGCCTCGGAAAGGCTCATCCCCGGGCTGGCTCTCCTGGTTGAGACCGCAAGTGATGGTTCCCACTTTCGCCTCGCTGACACTGGCGGTGGTGGTGGGTTATCAGAACACGGTCGTCATGCCGGATCTCAAAGCTCCGAGGTCCATGGGCGCCGCCATGATTTTGGACGGCGCGACCCGCGCCGCCGCCCCGTCACTCCATGCGGGCGATCCCTTGCGATTCCTGACAGCGGTCGATGGGGCCGGGGGCGGGCATCTCTATGTGGCGCTGATTGGGGCGTCGGGAACTGCGGTGCGGAGCGGCGAGGTGGCGGCTCCCCCGCCGAACCGGCCGCTCGATGTATACTTTCCGGGGACCTTGGCCGCCGGACGTTACCAACTGGTGGTTCGGGATCATCCTGCTGGAAAGGAGTTGACGCGTAGTTCGTTCGACGTCGTCAACTAGCGAGGAATAAACGAGGGAATGAGCAATGAACGCGGGCGCTTCATGTTTGCCGGTCATGCACTTGGCGCCGCCGCACGATTTCACCGGCTTTACGACGCGCACAATCTGAATCATGTCATTCCCACGCTGGGAGCGAGCCTGGTTCCCGTGACCGGCGGGCGTTCCGAGGCGCATGTCGATCCATTTCGCTTCGAGGTGGATGATCCGGTCGAGCGTTGCCTGCTCGCGGTCGACCGCATCGACACCTGGGCCGAAGGGCGCGACCGCCACGGCTCCCACGAGACGGAATTGAGCATCGACATCGTCGGACTCGAGGTCGTGGAGATGCTGCGGATCGACTTCGTGCGGCTGCATATGCACACCGTGCGAACCCGGTCGACCGCCCCGGTGGTGACCACGCAGGGGAACCGGATTGAAGGAATGCGGCTGGGGAAGGTCGATGTGGTGGTGACGATCGACAATGAGCCGCTGACGTACGCCGGGACGGACGAGCAGTTGCTGGTGTATCACCAGGAGCGTTCGAAAGATCTGCCCAAGTTCGGCGACTATTACCGCTGCACGCTGGTGCGGGACATTCAACTGGTCGGCGAGGACCAGGACAAAGTAGGCATGCGCGTCGAAGGCAACGAGATCGTGTGGGAGCCCTTCGGGAGGATTATCCTGGGGGAGATCCATGTCAAAGGGCACGAGCGGCGGCTTACGATGGTGCGGCTGGAGATGGGGTCGGACGCCGCGGGATCGGGCACGGCGGGCGACGGCCAGTCGAACGGCTCTACCGGCACGGGCTGAGCGGGCGGTTCTGGCGCTGGCGTTGTGCGCGGCGGCATTATCGTGCGCGCGTCCGCAGCGCGACTACGACCGCGCCTGGAGCGCCTATATTCGCGGCGATCTGGTCGAGGCGGCAGCGCAGAGCTCCCGTGGGGAGCGGCGCTGGGCGGGCGAGCCGGCGAGTCCCTGGTATTGGAAGTTCCGCCTGCTGCGCGCCGAGATCCTGACGGCGCAATCCAAAGAGTCCGAGGCGGCGGTATTGCTGTCCAGCCCCCTGCCGGGCAAGGCCGAGTTGGCGCAGCTCGAAGTGCGGCGGTGGATCGATCTTGCCAGTTTGCGGCCCGGGCGAACCAAGGAGTCGAACCAGGCGCTGCAACAGGCGCGGGCGGCGGTGACGGATCCGGAGCTGGAGATTCGGCTGCATCTCGCGCAGGGGCAGGTGGCATTGCGCGCCCAGGACATTTCCGCGGAGGAGCGCGAGTTTCGCGCCGGCCTGGAGCTCGCGATCCGCTTGCATTCGGATTACTTTCAGTCGCTGTCGCTGAACAATCTCTCCTATTGCCGCAAATCGCAGGGCCGCTACGAGGAGTCGATCGACTTCGGGAATCAGGCGCTGGGGTTGGCCATGAAGGCCAACGCGTTGCGGACGGCGGCATTCGCGCACAACAACCTCGGATCGTCCTATGCATTCCTCGGCGATTTTGCGGCCGCTTTCCAGCACCAGCAACAGGCGATCGACATGTTCCGCCGGATGGGCGCCCGGTCGAACCTGATGATTGCGTTGGGAGAGATGGGGCTGGCCTACGACAAAAGCGAGGAGCCGGCGAAGGCGATTCCGTACTACCAGCAGGCGTACGATCTGGCAATCGAACTGAATAGCAAGCGGGACGCCGCCCGGCACGCGGAAAACATGGCATTGGCCCAGATCAAGTCCGCGCAGTGGGACGCTGCCGCGGAGTGGAACGAGCGCGCATGGAGCACGTCGGGCGATCCGGACCAGTTGCCCTATGTGATGCGCAACCGGGCGCGCATCGCCTTCGGGCGGGGGCAGCTCGACGAGGCGGCGCGGATCTGCGGCGAGCTTCTCGGCAGGGCCGGGGCGCCGCCGGACATACGATGGGCGGCCTACGCGACCCTGGCGGAAGTCGACACGGGCCGCGGGCGCCCGGCGGCGGCGCGGCAGGAGTTCATGCGCGCCCTCGAGATCATCGATGGCACGCGGTCAGAACTGTTGAACGCGCACTATCGGATTACGTTACTCTCGCGGCTGATTCCGTTCTACCAGAGCTATGTGGATGAGTTGGCGCGCCTGAACGATGACGTGGCGGCGCTGCGCGTCGCGGAATCGAGCCGCGCGCGAGTGTTGAGCGAACGGCTGGGCCGCGATCTCAAACCCGGAAGGCTTACGGACGGGCCCGGCCTGCGCGATTTTGCGCGGGCGTCGCAGGCGTCGATCCTCTCCTTCTGGATCGCGCCGAAGCGCTCCTTCGCGTGGCTGATTACGGCGCACGGAGTGAAGCGATTCGATCTGCCGCCGGCGGCCGAGGTCGAGGAACTCGTGACGGCTTACCGGGAGGTGGTGGAGCACTCCATCGCCGATCCCCTGACGGAACCCGCGGCGCGCCGGCTATGGGACAAGTTGATGGCGGGGATCGCGTCGGAGATTCCGAAGGGATCGCGCGTGCTCGTGGCGCCCGACGGGCCGCTGCACCGGCTGAACCTGGAGACGCTGGTGGCGCCGGCGCCGCAGCCGCACTACTGGGTCGAGGACGCCGAGGTTGCGGTGGCGCCGTCGATCGCCATCGCGATGTCGAAGGCGGCCGCGTCGCGGCCGGACGGGTCGGTGCTGGTGATCGGCGCTCCGGAGTATGCGGGCACGGGGTACGACGCCCTGCCCGGCGCGGCTTCGGAGGTGCAGGAGTTGCGGGCGCGCTTTGCCCATCTCTCGCCGGCGGTGTTCACAGGCGTCCAGGCATCGCCGGCGGCCTATCGCGCGGCGAGTCCGGCGAACTACTCGGTGATCCACTTCGCGGCGCATGCGGAGGCGAATGTCGAGAAGCCGCTGGAATCGGCGGTGGTGCTGTCGCGCGCCGGCGACTCCTACAAGCTTTATGCGCGAGAGGTCATCGATATCCCAATTCACGCCGACCTGGTTACGCTGTCGGCATGCCGCAGCGCCGGGGCCCGCACTTATGCGGGGGAGGGATTGATGGGCTTCGCCTGGGCATTCCTCCAGGCAGGCGCGCGGGCAGTGGTGGCGGGATTGTGGGATGTGAGCGACGGCGCGACCGGACCGTTGATGTCGAAATTCTACGAAGGCGTCGCGCAGAAGCAGGACGCCGCCCGGGCGCTACGGCAAGCCAAACTGGCGGTGTTGCGCGAGGGCCGCTATCGGAAACCCTTCTACTGGGGAGCGTTCCAGGTCTACGCGGGGGCTGCAGGCCGGTAGACTACGGTTTGGCTTGAGGGGAATTGCATGAGCATCACGCAGAACGAGAAGGCCGCTCGCTTTCGGCGGCTTCACGATGGCCCGGGCGCCTTTGTCATTCCGAATCCATGGGACGCAGGGTCGGCCCTGATCCTCGCGGGAATGGGCTTCCAGGCGCTGGCGACATCGAGCGCCGCCTCCGCGTGCGCGCTGGGCCGAAAAGATGGCGGGCTGACGCGAGAGCAGGCTTTGACGCACGCGCATTCGATTGTCGAGGCGACGGATTTACCCGTTTCGGCGGATCTGGAAAAGGGATTCGGCGACGCTCCGGAAGTTGTCGCGGAAACGATCCGGCTGGCCGCGGGCGCCGGACTCGTGGGATGCACCATCGAGGATGCGAGTGGCGACGCGGAGCGTCCGCTTTACGATTTTCCGCTGGCCGTGGAGCGGATTGCGGCGGCCGCGGAGGCGTCGCGCGCGCTCCCGTTTCCTTTTATGCTGACGGCGCGAACCCACAATCTGCTCTATCACGATCCGCGTCTGGACGAGACGATCCGCCGGCTGCAGGCATTCGAAAAGGCGGGCGCCCACGTGTTGTTCGCTCCCGGGTTGCCGGATCTCGACGCGGTGCGCGCCGTCTGCGCGGCGGTGTCGAAACCATTCAACTTCATGGTGGGAATCAAGGGTAAATCGTTTTCGGTGGAGGAACTCGCCGCCGCCGGGGTCCGGCGCATCAGCCTGGCAACGTCGCTCTATCGCGCGGCGATGACTGCGTTGCTGGACGCCGCTGGGGAGGTGAGAGACAGAGGCCAGTTCGGTTTTCTCGACCGGTCCGTGACGACCCCGGAACTACACAAGGTCATGGGAATCTGACCGCCCAGCGGTCAGGAGCCGATCCCAAACGTGCGCGCCGCCCCGAGGATTGTCTGCGTTTTGTCGTTTTCGGGCGCCTCTTCGGGCGGCGCGCCCGTCGATCCCTTGGCCGTCGCGATCGTCACCCATCCCGTCCCCTGGCCGGGAAGGTCGTTGCGCCAACGCGGAGTGCCGGTGCCGGCGTCCATCGCGAATGCCATCCCGGCGGTTGTCGCGATGAGCAGGTCGCCATCGACGAAGAGGTTCACCAGATCCACATCGGTGTTGATCCCGGGCTCGGCGAGATGGGTGCACCAGATGCTCTCGCCGGTGGCTCGATCCAGCGCGAAAACATTGCCATTGACCCCCAGATAGATAAACGGCCCAGCCATGGAACCCCCTCGTGTCGAGAATACGCCGGATTGGCCGCCGCCGCAAACGGGAGTCGCGGTCAGAGAAGTTGCGGCTGGCCGATTTTGACGTCGACGCGAGCCGCGTAATGCGCGAGCGGTCCGTCGAGCGGTTTTGGGAGCCCGGCGGCGCGCACCAGGTCGTCGCGCAGCCGCAATACCGTAGCCTGCCGCAGCGGCCAGGGCGGATGGTCGATATCGGCCTTCCACAGGATGCCGGCGCGGCGGGCGTAGAGCCGGAAGCGCATCGTGAGGAAGAGCTCCAGCTCGTTTGGGTTCGGGATGGGTTCGCCGATGCGCACCTCGATTTCGCTCGACGGCGCCGGCGCGCTTCGGCGCTCACTCGTATAGCGCGCCGTGCGGCCGTCGCACTCGACTCGCATGCGTGCCCAGAAGTAGGGGAGAGCATATGCGATGCGCGCGCCGGCCACCGCCAGCAGGGATGCCGCGTCGAGCGAGAAGAACCAGACGCCGCGGCCTCCGCGGCGATCCCTGACATATGTGCGGACGTTCGTCTCGGGGAAGGGGAAGAGGACTCGCATCCCGGCGATCGTGAAGGGCACGAGGCCGATCCATGCGGCGCCGTCATACAGATCGAGCTCGAGCCCCGGTGGAACGAGCGGGCGCACGATGGCCGGATCGTAGGGCCAGTGCAGGAACGAGACGTCGTGCCAGGTCTGGCGCATCGCGACCATGCCCAGATCGTACAATAGAGCCGCCATGGCAAACCGTATTGCTGCGATCACGGGAGCGTCGGCCGGACTGGGAGCCGTCTTTGCGCGCAAACTCGCTGCGAGAGGATACGACGTGCTGTTGATCGCGCGGCGGCTCGACCGCCTGCAACAGCTCGCCGCGGAGCTCGCGAACACATACCACACTGGCGCCGAGGCGATGGTCGCGGACCTGTCTCGCCCCGACGACATCGACCGCGTGGCGGCTCGTCTCGCCGGCGAGCAGCGCCTCGAACTACTGGTGAATAATGCCGGTTTCGGCACGAAGGGCCGATTCTATGAGGCGCCCGTCGAGGAACAGGCGGCCATGCATCGGGTGCATATCGACGCGACGCTGCGTTTGTCGCACGCTGCTTTGCGCTCCATGGTCCCGCGGAACGCCGGGTCGATCATCAACGTGGCGTCGGTGGCCGGGTTCGTGCGCAGTCCGGCGAACGTGAGCTACTGCGCCACCAAATCGTGGATCAACGCGTTCACGGAGGGGCTGTACCTCGAGCTGCGCGGCGCCGGGTCGAAGGTCGCGGTGCAGTCTCTATGTCCGGGGTTCACCTATACCGACTTTCACGATGTAATGGGCGTCGACCGCGGACAGATTGCCAAGTGGCTCTGGATGAACGCCGATGATGTGGTGGAGACGTCGCTGGCTGAGCTGGGGTCCGGGAAGCTATACGTGATCCCGGGGTGGAAATACCGGCTGTTCGTGGCAGTCGCGACGAAACTGCCGTCGGCTGTGCGGCTGCGGCTGGAGGCCAAATCGCCGCACACGAAATCGAGGATCAGCCGCCCGGGTTAAAAGCGGCAGCGTCCGACGCAACCGCGGCCATCGCAGGTCTTGCAGCCGCCGCGGCGTTTGGGGACGGGGCGCAAAACGGTCAGGTCCCTGTCTGCGTGCGTTGCGCAAAATGCCCCATGTTGGCTCCCCCGGATCGGTGCCGTCTCTTGGGGGATCTCACCCACCAAGCCTTCCGCCTTCCCTCTGGCCATCCCTCTACCCTCTTCTTTCCAACCACTTACTACTTACGGGGTGGTTGATTTGGTAAGGAAGGAGGCACGTTAGGGACCAAAGGTGTATTGGGCGGTACAGTTCGCGGTGCAGTGGCCGGCGGTTGGGTGCGCGGGGTCTCGGCCGGGGGCGCCGTGCGCGGCGCCGTCGCGGGCGGGACGGTCCGCGGGGCCGGGGCGG
>CAZSQK010000041.1:0-51212 GCA_964608645.1 uncultured Solibacteraceae bacterium
TTCTTTACTGCATCCAACCAGATTGTCAATGATCTGCGCGAACCTCCCCTGGCATCGTAATCCCAGGAGCGCTCGCAGGCCTCGAAACTTGCTCACCACGGCGCACAAAACCGCGCCCGCGATGAAAACCGATTAGAACTTTGAAAAGAACCAAACAGGAAGGTCCGTATTCCGCTCCATGCGGTGGCCCGCACAGAGTTTTGTTACCATTCCTTGCAGAGGATCTTTACCATTTATATCACGCAAGCCCCACCCTGGCAAGTGCCGAGGGGCGCGCGAAATCCAAGACCCTCAAATTTCGGCGACTTGACCAGAATACCATCGGCTTCCGTGCATCGCAAGAGATTTTCCCGAAATTCTGGCGGCGGCAGTGTCAGATTCCGCACCGCTGCGGACATCTCGCTTCGAATCATTAGCTTAGAATGAATCGATGACACGCGTCGTCTATCTGCACGGGTTCGCTTCTGGCCCCTCGTCAAGCAAAGCACGGCGGTTCCGCTCCCGGCTGGAGGACGCCGGTTGCCAAGTCGAAGTGCCCGATCTGGCGGATGGCGACTTCGAACATCTCACCATTACGGGCCAACTGGCGGTCCTGGCGCGAACTGCGTCAGCACGACCGGTGAACCTGATTGGTTCGAGCATGGGGGGTTATCTGGCGGCATTGTATGCGGCGCGCCACGCCGAGGTCGAACGCCTCGTCCTGCTGGCGCCAGCCTTCGGATTCAACCGGAGATGGCCGGAGCGGCTGGGGGCAGCGGAGATGGAGAGATGGCGCCTCAGCGACTCACTCGCGGTATTTCACTACGGCGAAGGATGCCTCCGTTCGCTACGGTACGACCTCATAGAGGACGCGGCGGCATACCCCGACTATCCGGACTTTCGACAGCCGGCCCTGATCTTCCATGGGGCGCACGATGACATTGTGCCGGTCGAATACGCGGAGCGGTTCGCGAACGATCACCCGAATGCGCGCCTCGAAGTCCTGGACTCAGGGCACGACCTGCTCGAGGTGCTGGACGTCATCGTCGAGCAAGCTGCCGCATTTCTAACAAAGCCCTAAAAAAAATGGCGGCCGGGGGGGGGTAATCCCGGCCGCCGTCGAAATGAGACGTGAATTGTTTTTAGCGATTGCTGGACAGCGTCCCCGCAACGAAACTGGAAGTCCAGTCCCCGCCGCGACCTTGCCGTGTCATGATGCGGAAGGCCACAGCGTCGCCGGGTTTCAGAGTCGCCTGCACCCGCTTGAGATCCTCGGTCGAATTGACCGGGTGCTGGTTGATCGAGACCACGATGTCGCCCTTCTTCAGCCCGATGTCATCGGCGAAGGAGCTGGGGTCGACCGAAACGACCTCGATGCCCCCCGTCGTCTTCAGTCCGAGTGTCTGGCGCTTGGCCTCGCTCAGGTTCTGAACCATCATGCCGAAGCTCGTGACGCCGGCATCGGTCTGGGACTTGGCTTCATCGCGCGGTCCGCCAAACTTGTCCGGGAAGATCTGGGCAAGATCGCCGACCACCACTTTGTAATTCTCCCGCTTGCCGTTGCGCAGAACGCCGATGTTCACGGGAGTTCCGATGGGTGTCGCGGTCACGGTGCCGACCAGGTCGCCTCCATCGCGAACAGGCTTGCCATTGACGCCGACGATGATGTCGCCCTCTTTCAGTCCAGCCTTCTCGGCCGGCCCGCCGGGCGCCACCGTCTGCACGAACACGCCGTCACTCGCGCCAAACGACTTCAGCAGCGCGCGCGCCTGGTCGCTGTCGGACGGCGTAAAGGAGATTCCGATCGAGCCACGCGTCATGTGCCCGCTCTTGATGATCGCGTTGTATACCTCGGCCGCCGTATTCATCGGCAATGCGAAACCGACGCCTTGGTAGCCGCCGGAACGCGAGGCAATTGCGGTGTTGATGCCGATGACCTCGCCGCGGATGTTGAGCAGCGGACCGCCGCTATTGCCAGGGTTAATCGCCGCGTCCGTCTGCAGGAAGTGCTGGAACTGCATGGTTGGGTCGACTTCGCGTTCTTTGGCGCTGATGATGCCGGCCGTGACAGTCGTCTGGAAGCCGAACGGCGAACCGATCGCGATGGCCCAGTCGCCTACCTGAACCGCGTCGGAGTTGCCGATCTTGGCCGGAACAGGGTTCTTTTTGCCTTCGACGCGGATCACGGCGAGGTCCGTCGGAGCGTCCACCCCGATCACTTTCGCGTCGTATTCCACGGGATCGCGAGGGAACTTCACTTGAATCCGATCCGCCTTCTCAACCACGTGGTTATTGGTCAAAATATAGCCGGACGGGTCAACGACGACGCCGGAGCCGAGAGCATACCCGCGACGCTGCGGCATCTCTGGAGTGCCGCCGCCATTCGGGTTGCCGAAAAACCGGTACAGGAATTCGTTCATTCCATCGCTGCTGCCATCCTGTTCGTCCTCGTCCTGCGGTGGCATGGCGCGGCGGCCATTGCGGCCGGTGGCGGCGCGGCCAGGCTTGGGATTGTAGGTGGTCGAGATATTGACCACCGACGGCTCCACCTGCTTGGCAATCTGGCTGAACGAGTTCGACAACTCGACCGGGTTGGGAATGACCAGCGGCATCGCTCCCGGCGCCGCGGAATTGTCTTTTGCCGCCTTTACGCCAGTGTTGACATTGATCAGGGTGCCGATCACAATCCCGATCGCTAGAGTGAACACCACCAGCGTGAAGGACAGCAGCTTCTGCGTGCGCAATTTCTGAAAAACTTGACTCATGGACCTTCTTACTCCTCCAAGTACTAGCAGCGGGTCTCTGTGAACCATCCCACGCTGCGATACCTAAATTGATGGATGTTGCCGCTGTCGCAACGGTTTCATTTCCACCAATACTATTCCCAGCAAGATGAGTGCCGCGCCTCCGGCGGCGCGGGCCGAAAGCCCCTCACCCACCCAAACGAAAGATGTGAACCAGGCTACAACCGGTTCGAACATATATATTAATGCCGTCCGGGTCGACGTGGTGTATTGCATGGCCCAAGCCTGGACGCTGAAGGCCAACGCTGTGCACAGCAGGCCCGTCACCAGCACGGCCCAGACCACAGCGGGCCGCATCGCGAACCGCGGCGTCTCCGCCCACCAGAACAGGCTCAGCGCCAGAACGGCGGCGGCCACAAGCTGCGTTATCGACAGAACCTCGAACGGCATGGTTTCCGAGAAGTGGCCGAGCGTCACAATATGTGCGGCGAATGCGACAGCGCCCAGAACCGTCAGCAAGTCGCCGCGGCCGATGGACCAGATGGCGCCTTGCAGCGTCATGAGCCAAAGACCGCCGAGAGCCACAGAAACCCCAACCACCTCGGAGAGTTGGGGCCTGTATTGATAGACGAGCGCGGCCAGCAAAGGTACCATCACGGAAGTCAGACCCGTCACAAAGGCGGATTTTGGGGGCGTCGTCAGCCGCAAACCGGCCGTCTGCAGGGCGAAACCGGTGAACAGAAAGATGCCGGAGAGGCTCCCCGCGGCGACTGACCGGGCCGGGAACTGCCTTCGTAAGCCAAGACCCACCAGAAGGGCGCAGGCGGCTAAACAAAAGCGCATCGCCAGGAAGAGGATTGGCGAAATGTCGTTCAGGGCGCTCTTCACCAGGACAAACGTCGTGCCCCAGAGAATCGTGTTGAGCAGAAGACCGGCTTCCGCCCTGCGGCGGTTCACTGGCCGCTCCCGCCGTTCCGCAACAGGAGCAGGAGGGTCAGGAATATGCGCTTGAGACCGAGGTCGCGCGCCTCCGGCCGGTACCACTCCTGCGTCGTGTGAGCGCCCCCGCCGGAACCGCCCGCGCCGATCGCCACGGCCGGAATGCCGAGCGAGAGCGGGATGTTCGCGTCCGTAGACGACGTGTCGAGATGCGAGCGGATGCCCAGATGACCGTCCACAGCCCGGACGTACTGTAGGATCGGGGCCTGGGCCGGTAACGCGGCGGCGGGCCGCGACCCGATCTCCCGCAGTTTCACCGTTACGCGGCCGGCGGCGGCGCGCTGGTTCTCGATATCCCGCGCCCGCTCGACCACACTCGTGAGTAGTTCCACGAGTTCGTCCATCTTCTCGTTGTTCTCGGAGCGGATATCGACTTTCGCGCGCGCGCTTTGGGCGATGGCATTGATGCTCGATCCACCGTCGATCAAGCCCACGTTGATGGCGGACTTGGGACCGCTGTCCAGCCTCGTTTCAGAGAACAGCGCCACGGCGCGGCACAACGCGTGGAGCGGATTCGCAACTCCGTAGTCGCTCCAGCTATGGCCGCCGGGGCCATTGAACGTAACTTCAAACCGCCGGCTGCCGAGTGCGCGGGTCGTGATATGGTCCGTGTTGGCGCCATCCACCACGATGAAGGCCTCGATCTTGCGCCCCCCCGCCGGCTGCTTGCAGAGTTGCCGCATGCCCAGGAGATTGCCCTCGCCCTCCTCGCCGACATTGGCCGCGAGCATCAGCCCGCAGGGGAAATCCGGCAGATTCGCGCACGCCTTCCAGACGCGGGCGACGGCCAGGAGCGCGGCGAGTCCCGCGCCGTTATCGGACACTCCGGGCCCATAGAACCGGCCATCCGCCTCGACTTTGATCTCATTCGCCTGGCGCGGTGCGATCACGGTGTCGAGGTGCGCGGTAAGCGCGACATAGGGCCCGTCGCCGGCCGCCGCCACCACGTTTCCCGCTCTGTCAATCGAGGTGTTCCAACCGAACGTTCGGAACTGATCCGCGAACCAGGAAGCGCGCTCCTGCTCGAGGAACGTGGGAGCCGGTATCCGGCAGAGTTGCAGGTGAATCTCGTTGATCCACTGCTTCTCACGGGTGAACCACTGCAGACATTCCCGAACACCGCGGTGTTCCGCGAGTTCGCCCAGGTTCACCGCCGTGAGTGCATTCGCCGCCATTCCGCTTGCTGCCAGTGTACCAGCAGCGGCGCCAGGGACCGTGAAAGGGCCGCCTATTCCGGCAGCGGCTTGCCCTTAGTCTCGGGAGCAAAAGGTAGCGCGGCGAGTCCCACCAGAAAGACGAGGCACATGGCGACGCCCGCGTACCGCATCGGTTCGGGCTTCGAGCCGAAAACGTCGCTCGTCAGGTACCCGAGAGTGAACGGGCCGGCCGCGGCGGCGAAGCGTCCGACGTTGTAGCAGAAACTGGTGCCCGTGCTGCGCAGGCGCGTCGGGAACAACTCGGCGAAATAAATCGCATACCCGCCGAACAGCGATAACTGCGCGAAACCCATCAGCGGGATCATCCAGAAAATCTGGCTGATCTCGCGCAGGTTCCAGAAAGTGTAAGCCGTCATTCCCATCGCCGCCACAAAGCTGACGGCGAAGGCCACCCGCCTGCCGGTGTAATTCGTAAGGTAGGTGAAGGCGTAGATGCCGAAAAAGCAGCCGAGGTTCTGCAGCAGCGACGTCACGCCGATCCATGTCGTCACCTTGCCTGCCAGAGCCGCGCCGCTGAAGCCTTGGTGCCGGAACGTGTTCTCGAGCACCGGACGGAAAAGGTCGTAGCTAAAGAAACCGATACCCCATAACCCGACGATACCGGAGAAACCCAGCAGGAATCCGACGATCGAATTGCGGCGCCACCGCGGGTCCGCGAAGAGCTCCGCATACGATCCCATCTTCTTCTTGTCGGCCCGCGCCTTGAGCCACTGCTCGGGCTCCTTGAGCTTCTTGAACACCACCAGGGCCAGCGGGGCGGGCAAGGCGCCTGCCGCGAACATATACCGCCAGGCCCCCGTGATCGAGCCCGACTGCTCCATCTGCCCGAGCAGAATACCGACGCCGGCGGCCATCATGTTGCCGACGGCGGACGAAGCCTGCACCAGACCGAGAGCATAAGGCCGCGCCCGTGGCGGCACCACCTCCGCCACCAAAGCCACTCCGATCCCGAACTGTCCTCCGACGCCGAGCCCGCACAGAAAACGATAGACGTTGAAGTCCAAGATCCCCGTCGCAAAAACGCTCAGACCGGTGAAGAGCGTGTACGAGAGGATCGTTATCATCATCGACTTGGCGCGTCCGATACGATCGCCAAGCACGCCGAAGAAGACGCCGCCGATCGCCCACCCGATCATGAAAATCGCGGTGGCGTAGGCAGCCTGTTTGTCGACCACGGGCCCGCTCGCGCCGCCCAGCAGTTCCCGGATGGCCGGCTTGCGCGCCAGGTTGAACAACTGTTGCGCCATTGTGTCGAACATCCAGCCCATACTGGCGACGCTCAACACAAACCAGTGATATCCGGTCAATTCGCGATACCAGGCGTACTTGCCGTCCGGCAAAACGCCCGCGGTGGACCCGTTTTGAGACATGGACCTACTAGTTTACATCGACGGAGTCACATGATCGCCGGGCTTCACCGGTGTCTCGCCGGGCAGCACCACCGAGTCGCTCTCGGCAAGACCCGCCGCGACCTGCACGAGAGTCACGCTGGAGATTCCAGTCTTCACGGGCCGCCGCTCGACTGCGTCATCCAGTACGACAAAGACGTAATCGCCGTGCTCGTCGTGGCGAAGCGCGTCCCGCGGGATGACGAGCGCATTGTCGACCACGGCGCTGCGGATCTCGGCGTCGACGTTGGCGCCGGGCCGCAATTCGCCATCCGGATTCTCGATCGTGCAGACTACTTCCCCGACTTGGCGCGAACCGAGCGCCTGAATCGATGACGGGAGCCGCTCGACGGTTCCGTGCCACTCCTTTCCCGCGACCGCCTGCCAGCGGATCGTGACCGGTTGCCCGATAGCGACCCGGCCGAGCTCCGGCTCATCGACATAGAGGCGGACATGGACGCGGTCAATCCGTCCCACATTGGCGATCAACCCGCCCTCTGCCAAATATGCGCCCGGCTGCGCTGCGACGCCGTATGCGATGCCGGACATGGGAGCGCGCACCACACTGCGCGCGGAGCGATCGCGAGCAAGTCTCAAGGCCACCTCGGCATCCCGCAGGCGAGCCTGCGCGGCGGCGACATCGGGCTTGGCGACGAGCGATCCGCGCCGCCTTTCCAAGCCCGCGATTTCGAGTTCCGCCTGCCGCATCTTGTCGCGGGCGGCCTGCACATCAGCTCGCGTAGCCGCCTGTTTCTCGGCCAGGCGGACCAGGGAGTTGTGTTCGACTGTGGCCTGCTGCAAATCCAGGCGGGCGCGTTCCATCCGGTTCTCGATATCGGTGAAATCGGCGGGGCGGCCTCCCGCCTCGAGGCCCGCCAGCGCCGCCCGCGCCTCCGCGACTTTTGCCTCGGCCGCGTCGATATCCGACTGCAGGGCGGCATCGGTCAGCGTCGCCAGGGCGTCGCCTTTGGAAACCCGCCGCCCTTCCTGGACCTCGACCCGGCTGACGAGACCCGCCGCCTCTGCCCGCGCTGCCTGCCACTCGACCGGCTCGACCTTGCCGTTCGTCGGTAGTGTGCTGACGAGGGTCTGGCGTTTGACTCGCGCGACGCGGACCGTGGGCGGTGCGCTCTTCCGCAGAACGCCCCAACCGATTGCCGCCGCGGCCGCCAGTAGCAGCAAGAGCAGCCATTTTTTCAAGGTGGTTCCTCAGTACTATCGTGGCATAGCTCGCCCGGACGGGACACAGCGCTCTCGGATGCCGGCCAAGTCCTCTGCATCGAGGCGCGGAGTCGGCCAGGACCCTTGCTATCCTGACCTCTTGGTGTTCTGGTACTGGCTCTTTGTTGGCCCCGCGCTTCTGCTCGCCTTGCTCTCTCTCCGTGGAGAACGCAAGCGGGCCGGCTATGTGGCCGGCCGCCTCGCGGCACGGCCGGCCGATCCTCTGCCGCCCGCGACCGTAATTGTGCCAGTCAAAGGGGAAGACGACGGCCTTCGCGAGAACCTCGCCGCCCTCGCATCGCTGGACTACCCCGATTACGAGCTGATCGTCTCCGCCCAATGCGCCGCCGATATTCCGCCGGGAGTGCTGCCTGCGCGCGCGAAGATCGTCCTGGCCCATTCCGAGGATCCGCAGACTGCCGAGAAGATCCGGAACCTGCAAGCCGCCGTGCGTGCCGCACGGCGTAGCAGCGAGGTCCTGGCATTCGCCGACTCGGATGGCCGGCCCTCCGCCGGATGGTTGCGCGCCTTGGCCACGCCGCTCGCCGAATCGGGCGTCGGCGCGGCCACGGGGTTCCGCTGGTTCACCCCCGAACCCCCGTCGTTCTGGACGCTGATGCGCGGTGTCTGGGACGCTGTCGCCATCGGACGGCTCGGGCCGGGCGACAATCCCTTCGTTTGGGGCGGCGCGATGGCGATTCGGAGGGAGGTTTACGCCGACGCGCGCGTCTCGGAGTTTTGGAAAAACACGGTCTCGGACGACTACGCGTTGGCCGCCGCCGTCCATGCGGCCGGTTTGACCATCGCCTATGCGCCGGGCGCCCTCGTGCCTTCTCACGAGAACATTACCGGGGGTCGATTCTTCTCCTGGATGCGCCGCCAGATGATGCTCACCCGCCGCTACGCGCCAGCGCTCTGGTGGGCCGCGCTCGCCGCACACGTGTTCTATTGCGGCGGCATGACGGCGTCCGTAGTGGCCGCGATCGAGGGTAACCGCTTGGCCGAATGGGCGCTGCTGGCACAGTTATCGCCGGGGATGCTGAAAGGCCTGAACCGGGCGAGCCTCGCCAAGGCGGCGCTGCCCGAATATGAAGCCTGGTTCAAGCGGCATCAATGGGTCCACGCCATGTGGATTCCGCTGGCGACGTGGTTATGGCTGATCGCCCTGCTTTCGTCCGCGTTCGGCAAAACGATTCTGTGGAGGGGGCGGAAATACTCGCTCTGAACCTACTTCGCCATTTTCGCGTTTGTCGATTCAGCCATCTGCAGATGGTGCTCGAGCGTAGGCAGGATCTTCGCCGCCCATGCCTTTACATCGGCGTCCGAGCCGGATTGGGATTCCCGCCGGAACTCCAACACATCCAGATGGTGGTCGCTCACCATTTCCCTCATGTACGCCCGATCGAATGCGGCCCCGCTCAACTTCGACAGACGATCGTACGTCGCCTGTTCCTTGGCGTCGATGTCGGCCGGAAGTGTCATGCCTTTGCTCGTCGCAAGTTGCTTCAGCTCATCGCCGGCTTTGGAGTGGTCATCGACCATTTGCTGACCGAAGCTCTTCACGTCGGGGTTTGCCGCCTTCTCGGTCGCCAGCTTTCCTAGCTTGACCTCGGCCATGCCGCCGTTCGCTGCCTTGGCGACGAACGTGTGATCTGCCGCCATGCGATTCGCGGAGTGGCGTTGCGCATAGGCCGGCGCCAGCATGAGCATGACGGCCGTAACCATTCCTGCCAGGGTCTTGCAGTCTTGCTTCATACGATCTCCTTCCGCTTTTCCCATGCAGCTTGGGCGCCGGTGTCCGCAAGTTTGCAGCTCTTGCAAGAACCGTGCCGGAGCGCACGCTATACTGAGAGTGGCCCCGCAAATCCTATGAGCTTCATCGACCGCATCGATTCTGTAGCTAGGAGAATCGAGCGTTTCTTAAGCGGCAACGCCGTCTCCGGCCCTCTCTATATCACCAATCGAACCCTCGGACAGAAGATTCGGGTTGGGGTGTTCATCGGCGCCCCCGTGCTCGCGCTTGGAGTACTGATGGTGTTGGCGCTCAATAATTCGTTCGACCCGGCGCGGCGGTCGGGACCCAGGAACGAACCCGCGCGGAAGGAACCCACCGGAGAGATCACCGCGAAGGTCTTGCCCAGCGTCGAAAAGGACTTCACAACCGATTACAGCCGCGACGTCGATGTGTTGGAGGCGGCCGTCAGCCGGAACAACGACCACACACTCTACGGCAAGGTCCGCAATAATACGGACCACCCCGTCCGCGTGGCCGACCTCGTTTTCGATGTCACCGACGAAGACGGATCGCAGTTGGGCGGCGTCGCGGTCCGCGTGGAGAACATTCCAGCCAAATCTACCGCGGCGTTTAAGGTCGTGCTTGAGCAGCAGAAGGCCCGGTCGGCGCTGGTGCGCGAAGTCCACTCACGCTGACGGCGGGGCGAAGAACGCCGCCGGCTCGATCGACACCATCTTCCATTTCCGGCCTCGTTTCTGGCATCGGCATTGGATCGTTGAACGCCGCCGTGTGACCCGTTGGAGACCGGTCCGATCCACTAGATGAAGCTGCCAGTCGATCTCGATTTCGCGGGCGGCGCCGTCGCCGCTGTTGCTGACCGGGTCGATACCCGATTCTGCATCCACCTGCGCCGTCAACGCGATAATATTGGCCCGCAGTGCGGCGTAGCCCGGCATCCCCGCGTCGCACACGGAAAGGAACTCACCGGCGTCCCCGCGTCCGAGAGCGGCCGCCATTGTGGTCACGAGCCCCCAGACTTCCTGCGCGGAATCTGCCGCGCGCGCGCCCGCTACACACAATGCGGCAATGGCCGCGCGACGGGTTATCTCAGGTCCGGTAGCTGGCATTGATCCGAATATAGTCCTCTGTCAGATCGCACGTCCAGAACCGCGCCGCCCCTTTGCCTTTCCCGCGAATCGAGACGCGAATCTCGCAGTCCGCCGCGTCCAGCTTCCGCTTCAACTCCGCCTCGGAAAACTGCGCGGCCAGCCCGGACCGGCAGACGGCGACTCCCTGCAGGAAGATATCGGTCCTCCCGGGCTCGAACGCCACGCCCGAATTCCCCGCAGCCGAGAGAATACGTCCCCAATTCGGGTCGGAACCGGCGATCGCGGTCTTGACGAGCGGCGAGTTCGCGATCGCGCGCGCCATCCGGCCCGCCGCCGTATCCGACGGCGCCCCGGAGATGTGGATAGTGATCAGTTTCTTTGCTCCCTCGCCGTCACGCGCGATCGCCCGCGCCAGTTCTTCCATCACCCCGGCGATCGCCTCTTCCACACGCGGCATCTCCTTCGGATCTGGCCGCACCCCGGAAGCGCCATTGGCCAGCAGCAGCAGCGTGTCGTTGGTGGACGTATCGCCATCCACCGACAGCCGGTTGTAGCTACGCTCGACCGAGCGCTTCAGCATCGCCCGCAGGGAGGCAATCGGGATGTTAGCGTCTGTCATGACAAACCCGAGTGTAGTGGCCATCTGCGGGTGGATCATGCCCGACCCTTTCGTCATTCCCGCGATTTTCACGGTTCCACGGCGCAGTTTTACCTCGCCGAACGCCGTCTTCGGCACGAGATCGGTCGTCATGATCGCATTGGCGGCGTCCTGAAAACGTTCGACGCTCAAACCAGCGACGAGTTGCGGCAGGGCGTCCGCGACCTTGCGGCCGTCCAACTCCACGCCGATGACCCCAGTGGACGCCGGCAGCACCTGCGGCACTGGCAGCCGAAGAGCTTTGGCGGCGGCTTTCGCCGTGGCGGCCGCGACCGCGTCCCCGGTGCGCGTGGCGCAGTTGGCGTTTCCCGCGTTGATCAGCACCGCTCCGGCCAGCCCCTTCGACAACTTGAGGTGTTTCCGGCAGAGCTTCACCGGCGACGCCTGGACGCGGTTTTGCGTGAACGCGGCGGCGGTATTCGCCGGAAACCCGCTGACAATCAACGCGAGATCGTCCTTCTGCGCCTGGCGGATACCCGCATACACGGCGGAATAAGCAAATCCCAGCGGCAGATTCAATTGGATGGTTCTCCTAGTTGTTCATTGTCCGCGAGTCGTTGGCCGTTTACGAAATCGGCGCCCGTCATCCGCTTGCGGCCTTCCAGTTGCAATTCCACGAGTTCCAGGAGGCCATCGCCGGTGGCTGCCACAAGGGGCCGCAGGCTGGTAATCGTGCCCGGCGATCCCGCGGACGGCGGCGTCCCGAAAATGCGGCTTCGCCAGACGTGCAGAGGTTGGCCCCGCAAGGTCGTATATGCGCCGGGCCAAGGTTGCAGCCCACGCACCTTGTTATGGATCGCCAGTGCGGGCTGGCGCCAGTCGATACGGCCGTCCTCTTTCTTAAGGAGGGGCGCGTACGTGGCCTGCGCACTGTCCTGCTTACAGGGCGCGATGCTCCCGTCGGCGAGCCCCGCCAGCGTGTCCACTAACAGGTCCGCGCCCATCGCCGCCAGCCGTCCGCCCAATTCGATAGCCGTCTCTTCCATGCCGATATCCGTTTCGGCCTTCAGCAGCATATCGCCCGTATCGAGGCCGGCGTCGATCCGCATGGTAGTGACTCCGGTTCGCGTCTCGCCATTCACGATCGCCCACTGAATCGGCCCCGCTCCCCGATACTTGGGAAGCAGCGACGCATGCACATTAATGATGCCGAGCGGCGCAAGGTCGATCACCACTTGGGGGATCAATTGCCCGTACCCGACCACGACCATGGCGTCGAGTCCGAGCCCCCGCAGGTATTCGATGGCCTCCGGGCGGCGAACCCGCTCCGGCTGGTACACCGGAAGTCCCAGGCGGATCGCTGTCTCCTTAACCGGTGGCGCGGCGGTTTGTTGGCCGCGTCCGCGAGGGCGGTCGGGTTGGGTGATCACCGCCGCCACCTGGTGGCCCGCCTGGACGATTCTCTCGAGCGTGGGTACCGCGAAAGCCGGGGTTCCGAGAAAAACCAGGCGCATGTCCGGCGCTTACTCCCACTCGCCGCCGCGCTGTAGTTTCTTGATCTTGCGCTTCATCAGATCGCGCTTCAGGGCGCTGATATGTGTAATGTAAAGCCGCCCGTACAGATGGTCGGTTTCATGCAGGAAAGCCCGGGCCAGCAGATCTTCGCCGGTCATCTCGAATTCCTCGCCCTTCGCATTTTGCGCCCGCACGGTGACGCGCTTGCCCCGCCGTACCTGCTCCCGGAAACCGGGGATACTCAGGCAACCCTCTTCCCCGACCTGCTTGCCCTCAACATGCACGATCTTAGGGTTGATAATGACGATTTTCTCTTCGGGTCTCTCGCCGTTGGAGCAGTCGATTACCGCGATTTTCCGCGACACTCCGATCTGCGGGGCTGCCAGACCGACCCCCTTCGCGGCATACATCGATTCGAACATATCTTCCAGGAACTTGTGCAGTTCCGGAGTGTCGAACTCCACGACACTTTCGGCTTCCCGCTCCAGCACCGGTTCGCCAAACTTCACAATCGGATAAACCATAGAATCAAAAGCTCTTTACTTGCTCCAAATAGCCTTCGTAGTTGCGCTTCGTTTCCCCCACCGAGTCGCCCCCGAACTTCTCCAGTAATGCTTGCGCCAGGACGATCGAGACCATTGCCTCGCCGATCACCCCCGCCGCCGGCACTACCGCGACGTCGGAGCGCTCGTACGCCGCCAGAGCCGGCTCCCGCGTTGTAAGGTCGACGGATTCCAGCGGCCGCCGGAGAGTCGAGATCGGCTTCAGCAGGCCTCGAACCAGAATATCCTCGCCGTTGCTCATGCCTCCCTCAACGCCACCCGCGCGGTTGGCGCCTCGCGTAAACCGTCGCCCTTCCCGATCGTAATGGATCGTGTCCTGCACCTTCGATCCGAAACTCGCGGCGCCATCCGCGGCAAACCCGACCTCGACGCCTTTCACCGCCTGCATCGAAACGATCGCCTGCGCCAGGCGGCCGTCCAACCGGGCGTCCCAAGTCGTATGCGCGCCCAAGCCCGGGGGCGCGCCGCGCGCCACCACTTCAAACACACCCCCCACCGTGTCGCCCGTGCGGTATGCCTCGTCCACGACTTCCTTCATCCGCGATTCCACCGCGGCATCGACGCAGCCTAACAGCACCTCGTCCCGCCGGCTGAGTTCCACCAGTTCTTCCCATTCAGCCGCGCGATCGAGGCGCACCGGTCCCACGGCGATGACGTGGCTGAGCACCTCAATGCCAAACTCCCGCAGCAGCGCTTTAGCAATCGCGCCGACTGCCACCCGCGCCGTGGTCTCCCGGGCGCTGGCCCGTTCCAGGATGTACCGGGCGTCGTGGAAATTGTACTTGATCGCGCCCGCCAGGTCCGCGTGACCCGGCCGCGGGCGGGTGACCGGCTTGCGCTTGTCTTCCGCGCCGTCCAGATCCTCCACCGGCAGGATCTCCGTCCAATTCTGCCAATCCTTATTGCGAATGATGATCGCCACGGGCGATCCGATCGTGTGCGAATGGCGCACCCCCGCCACAATCTCCGCGCGGTCGGTCTCGATCTTCATTCGGCCGCCCCGGCCATACCCCTGCTGCCGCCGCCAGAGTTCGCGGTTCACGGCATCGACGGAGATGGGTATGCCTGCGGGCAATCCGGCTAACGTAGCCACAAGGCATTCGCCGTGCGACTCGCCGGCGGTCTCAAATCGCAGCATTAGTAAGGAGATTTTATGGTACCAGACTGAAACAAAAGGTAGGAATCTTGCGTAGGAGCTTAGTGATGGTCAAATTCCTGCTGTGGTGCATTCTGCTGTTGCTCTACTGGCCGGTCGCCCTGGCGGCGCTGGTGCTCTATCCGATCGTGTGGCTGTGCCTGTTGCCCTTCCGGCTGGTGGGAATTGCGGTGGGCGGGGCGTTGGATCTGGTATGGACGATCGTCACGCTCCCCGCCCGCCTGGTGCGGGCGCTGGTTTAGACCGCCCGTCGTCCGGTAATCACCTGAATCAGGAGGACGGCGATCGCAACCACGAGTAGGATGTGGATAAATCCACCCATCGTGTACGATGTCACCAGTCCCAACAACCACATCACGAGCAGAATCACGAAAATGGTCCAGAGCATGCCTTCTTCTCCCGGGGCAAGGGAGAGCAGGTCGGGGACCGGTGTGAAGGGCTATACGTCGAGCCGTCAGTTGGTTAGGCGATACTCCATCGGAGGATGTGCGGGGAGCTGTTGAAAGTTGCGCGATCCCTGCGTACGGAACTCATAGCGCTCGATGGCGACCACGGCCCCTTTTTCGCTGCTGCGCAGGACACACCCGTAAATCATTAATTTCATGGGGCAAGAGTCGTGCAGGAGGACCGGCCAGCTCATCGACAGTTCTACCGGCATACCCGCCGTCAGCGTGTTCTCCGTGGTGAACCACACCCCGCCGCTCGAGATGTTGACGGTCTTTCCGACACCGGTTTCCGCGATGCGCTGTCCATAGAGCATCTTGTAACGAACCTCCTGCTCGATGTGGAAGCGCTTCTTCGTTCGTCGCTCGTGCTCTCCGGTCTGGCTCAACAGCCTGTCCTCGTTCTTCATCGCCGCGTACCGCCTCTCCTGGTAAAACTACACTGCCGGGCGGCCGCGCCTCAAGCTGTCTTTGGTTATTCCGCTAACGCTAACCGCCTGAGAACGGCGCGGGATAGAAGATAAAGCCTTTCGTTTTAATTGTTTAGATCCGCCGGCGAGGTTGATTGACCGTCGATTCAACCATTGAAACAGAGGGACCGATCCCCCAATCCGGACACCTGCTGGCAGCCTTTTTTGTGGCGGCTCAAAAAAAAGTTGAAATAATTACTGGACAAACAGATCTTAAATTGCTAATATCGAATCAACACAGACAGCATCCCAGGCGGTGAGTCCCCTCCCACCGCCACTCTCTGAGTGCAAAGCCCCGGGCCTTCACGGCTCGGGGCTTTTACTTTTAGCCCCTCCGAATCCGGCCTCAAAAAAAGATCCAGAAAATTGTGGACAAAGAGATCTTAAATTTGCTATTGTTGGATCAACACAGACAGCATCCCAGGCGGTGAGTCCCCTCCCACCGCCTCTCTCTGAGTGCAGGCCCCGAGTACCCAGCTCGGGGCCATTACTTTTTTCACGCCATGCTACCCTTGACCCTTATGCGTCCAATGCTGTGCCTGTCCCTACTGACCCTCACGATACCCGCCTTCTCCTGGGGCCCCGAAGGACACAGTCTGGTCGCTCGCATTGCTGACACCCAACTCACTCCCGCCGTGCGCGCCCGCGTGATCGAAATCCTGGGACCCGGTAAGACTATGGCCTCCGTCGCCAGTTGGGCGGACGAAGTCCGCCGCGCCCGTAACGAGACCGCTCCCTGGCACTTCGTCGACATCCCGCTCGACAAGGCGCATCTCGACGTGGACCGCGATTGCGCCAAAGGAGACTGCGTCGTATCCGCAATCATCCGGTTTCGGCAGACGCTTCACGATCCCGCCACCCCGCCCGACCAACGCCGTGAGGCTCTGATGTTCCTCATCCACTTCGTCGGCGACATGCATCAGCCGCTCCATTCCTCCGACAATCACGACCGCGGCGGCAATAGCGTGCCGGTTCAATTCCACGACCGGCGGACCAACCTCCACAGCCTCTGGGATAGCGGCGTCCTTTCCCGCCTCGCGCCGGAGGACGAGATTTTCCCCGCCCTGTCCGAAAAATCGGCGCGCAAACGCAAGGGATGGTCCAAGGGAACTGCGACGGATTGGGCCGAACAATCCCACAAAGTGGGCCGGAAAGTTGTATATGGCAAGCTCCCCAAAGTGGCGGAGAAGGAGCCCGTGCCCATCAACGCCGCCTACGAGTCCGCCGCCGGATCCGTCATTTTCGAACAGATCGAACGCGCGGGCGCGTGTCTGGCCAAAGTCTTGAACACCGAACTGCGCTGACGATCCTTACTTGGCTGAGTCTTCGAGCTTGAGTTTAGCCACCGGACCGACCATCCGCATCTCCTTGGCGCCATTGCTCAATTGGATGACCAGGCGCCCGTCTTCCAGCGTGCTGCCGCGGCCGGTATAAGTTTCATCTTCCGTCTTTAAATTGAGCCCCGTCACCCGCAATCGGGGCGACCATGCCAGATTGCAGCTTCCCGAGACGGTCTTCCATAGTGGCGCCGCTCCGAAGTCCAGAGCCGAGCCGCTAAACGTCGTTTCCGATGTCAGATTGGCCAGCAGTTGAGCCCCCGTGCCGCTGGTTTCGATCATGCCTTCAGCGTCCACCTTACCGGATTGCCAGTTCAGCCCCTTGACCTTGGCGGTGAGCCTGTAACTCGGCTGCGCGCCACGCAGCCCGATGATCAATTTGCCGGTGATGGTCGCCCGATCGAGCTTTGCCTGCACCGCGTCCCATTCGATCCGCGAAACGTCCCACCGCAGTTGGCCGTGCACATTCGCCAGCCGGACCCCGTCGATCAGCAGGTCGTCAATCTGAATAGAGCCTTCCACCTGCCGCTCTTTCAGCCAATCGGGAACGCTGTTTCGTCCAAGCGCGCGCGCGATCAGTCCGCGGTCGCGGCGCAATGTCGGCAGCAGTACCGCTTCCAGATCGGCGGCGTCCAGTTCTTTGACTCGCAGCCGCACCCGATGCGGCCGCGCCAACGCCGGCTCGTACCGATACTCCCCCGTGAAAGCGACCTTTCCGGCCTGCGCCTCCATCTGGTCCAGCACAACCCGCGCGCCATCGATCTGCGCGCGCGCGGCCGCAAACTCCACCGGCTCGGCCATACCCGGCACCGAGATCTGGGCGTCGCGAATCGCCAGTCTGCCGGTCCAACCCGTCTCGGCGGGTCCGCGATGATACCGCAGGTCGCCGCTCCACTGCCCTGTCTTGATCTGCTCCAGCCACGGCACCGCCGCCAGCGCCACCTGAGCCCGCAACGACCCGACGTTCATCGCATCGGTGTGGATTGCCAGATCGAGTGTGTTGCCCTCCATCGCATAATCGGCTTCGATCTGCGCCTGGTCCTGCTCCGTGCGCACCAGCGCCGGCGTAAGCCGGGCATGGCCGTGATCGAACACGATGTATGCCTGCTCGAAGCGCACCGGCGGTGAATCGGGGGCGGCGAGCGCCGCATCGTGGAAGGCCATCGAACCCTGCAGGCTGCCCCCTCCGGAATAGATGACCGCCCCATCCATCGTTCCCGCAAGCTTGAGCTTTTCGGGAAATTCGGCCCCCATGTGTCCCGCCAGGTCCATGAGAGGCGCCACCGGGAACCGGTTCCAGTTGATCGCCGCCGCCCAATGCGCCTGGCTGAGATAGTCGCTGGCGCGGAATCGAACCGACAACGGCGGCGTCTCATTCCCGGCGGAGGTGGTTTGCAGTTCGAGTTGCTCGCTCAGCAGGTCGAGCCTGCCGCGGATGTCGAGCGGCCATCCCTGCCCTGCCGGCGGCAGCACATCCCAGCGGTGGACATCCGCCACCGTCAGCCGGCCCGCGATACCGATATTGTCGATGGGCCCCCCGAAGTGCAGGCGCGAGCTCAAGGCGCCATGCACCGCGCCCGATTGGCCGCGGACCAGCGCCGCCCATTCGCCCAACCCCGTACGATCCAGCGTCAGATCGAGGTCCACACGCTCCGGACCCACGAACCATCGGCCCTTCAACGTAAAAGCGCCCAGACCGTGGCTGGAGCGATCCGTGCGGGCGGGTTGAGCCGCACAGTAGATCTTCCACCCGGCCCCCAGCGAGCCCGGCGGTGAAATGTCGAGATCGGTCTCCGTCAGATACACAATCGACTTGGTGTCCCCGAACTTGAAGTTCACGCGCCCGTTCCGAACGTGGATGGCGGGCGCCGTGCTCATCACCGAGCGGTCGACGAAGGATACGAAATTCCAGTGGCCGCTCTCCGGTTTTGTCAGATTGATGCTGGCATCCTCGAGTGAGATGGACGAGATCTCGAACCGCCCCCGCAGCAGCGGCCAGAACCGCGGACGCACCACCACGGTTTCGACATACGCCGTCGGCTCGATACCGATCGATGGATCCTCGTGAATGATCAGCCCGGGGCCGGCGCCGCGTTCCACGATAAATGCCGGACCGCGCCAAAGACTGAAGCGCACCTGTCCAATATCCACCTCACGCCCCAGCGACCGCTGCAACGACCACTTCAGCCGCTGCCCGTACGGCTCGGCATTCACGTAGGGAACCAAAATCGCAGCCACCACCAGCAGCGCGAGCAACACGGCCGCGATTTGCAGCGATCGCTTCCTCATACGACGCTCCCGATGAGGGACCGGTAGGCGGCCGGATCGTCGATATCGGCGAGAATGCCCGGATCGTCGACGTCGAGGAATACGGTTTCGCCGGCATGTGCGCGAACGACGTCGCGAGCGGCGCCATCCGCCGGGAGCGCCAGAAACTCCGGGATGAGATCGCGCGCGAACCAGATGGGATGACCGCGGCGGCCGGCCCGCCGTGGCACACGCACGCGCCCAGCGCCGGCCAGCAGCGCGGCGACCGTTTCCGGAGCGACCGCGGGATGGTCGACCAGCGTGAACAGAACCCCATCCGCGTCCGGCGGAACGGCGCGCAATCCGCATTGCATGGAACCGGTCTGCCCGGCCCGCCAGTTGTCGTTGATCACGATGCGCGCCGGCCCGGTGGCGCGCGCGCGAATCTCCTCCGCGCCCGCGCCGAGGACGACGATCACCGGATCGCAGTGCATCGCAAAAACCCGCGAAAGACGATCGAGAAACGTCTCGCCGCCATATGCCAGCAGCGCCTTGGGAGAGCCCATGCGCCGCGACTCCCCGGCTGCCAGAATGAGCCCCGCCGCGCTCACTTCGACAGCACGGCCCGCAGCGATTCGTCCGTGAACACCGACATCGCCAGCGAGCGCCAGTTCGACCCGGGGTTGCGCCGCACCGCGATCATCTCGGCGGTCACCGAGATCGCGATCTCCTCCGGTGAGATGGCGCCGATATCGAGACCCATAGGAGCGTGGATCCGCTCGAATGCCTCCCGCGAAATGCCTTCCTTCTCCAGTTCGCGAATGACGTTGATGACCTTGCGCTTGCTGCCGATCATGGCGATATACCGCGCCGGCGTGGCAATGGCGAGCTTCAACACCCGCATATCGTCGCGATGCCCCCGCGTGACGATGATGACGTAGCTCGTTTCGTTGATCGGGAGTCTCGGAAACGCCTCTTCGTACTCGCTCGCCACCACATCCTGCGCCTCGGGAAAACGCTCGCGGTTGGCAAACGCCTCGCGATTGTCGATTACAACCGTGGCGAAGCCTGCGATGGTGGCCACCTTGGACAGGCTCTTCGAGATGTGCCCGGCCCCGAATATGTAGGCGTGCGGAACCGGCAGCACGGGCTCGACAAACACGTCGAGTTGTCCCCCGCAGATCAGCCCGTTGTCATATGCGGCGTCCTGCCCGAGGTTGAAGGTGAGATGCTTCGGCTTTTCCGTCTCGATAACCTCCCGCGCGGCGTTCCACACCTCGGCCTCGACGCAGCCACCGCCGATCGTCCCGATCATGGACCCGTCCTCGCGCACCAGCAGCTTGGCGCTTTCATAACTGGGAATCGACCCGCGAACCTCGACGATCGTTGCGAGCGCGCACTTCTGCCCCAGTTGGCGCAAGCGCACCAGTTCCTCGTAAACATCCATTACGATGCGATTATAGCGTGGCTCATGCGTGCCGATCGCAGCATCGTCGCCCGGCTGCCCTGGAACCTGAACGCGACCCAACTTCGTCGGGTGCGTCCAGCCGCGATCCCACGTTACACTTGAGTGAAATCGTGAATTCCCATCAGGTCATCATTGTGGGCGGCGGCATCGTTGGATTGGCCACCGCTTATCGTCTCGGCGAGCGATTCCCCGGAGCCCGAATTACCCTACTGGAAAAAGAGGACACCGTCGGGCGGCATCAGACCGGCCATAACAGCGGCGTCCTGCATTGCGGCCTGTATTACAAGCCGGGTTCCGCGAAAGCGCGCCTGGCCGTCACGGGCATTCGCCAGATGGTCGCCTTCTGCCAGGAGAACGGCATCCCGCACGAGATTTGCGGCAAGCTCGTAGTCGCCGCCGACGACACCGAAGTCACGCGCCTGCGCGACCTCCACGAGCGCGGCGCCGCGAACGGACTTGAAGGCCTGCGCTGGATGGGCCCCGCGGAGATGCGCGAGATCGAGCCGCACGTCGGCGGAGTAGCCGCGTTGCGTGTGCCGCAGGAAGGCATCGTCGATTACGCCAAAGTATGCGCGGCTTTAGTCGGCATACTCCGGCAGCGCGGCGCGAAAGTGGTGACTGGGGCGCGCGTGACACGAATCCGCTCCACCAACGGAACCTGGATCGCGGAAACGCCCGTCGGCGAGTTCGCCGGCGATTTCCTCATCAATTGCGCCGGACTCCATTGCGACCGTGTGGCGGAATTGGCAGGAGAGCGCCGCGAAGTGCGGATCGTGCCCTTTCGCGGCGAATATTATCAGATCCGCGCCGAACGGCAATCTCTGGTTCGACACCTGATCTATCCGGTCCCCGATCCCCGTTTTCCGTTTCTGGGCGTCCATTTCACGCGCCTGATTCACGGCGGTATCGAGGCAGGACCCAACGCGGTGCTGGCATTCGCCCGAGAAGGGTATCGCAAGACCGATTTCAAACCCGGCGACCTGTTCGACGCGTTGAGCTATGGCGGCTTCTGGCGCTTCCTGCGAAAGTATCCGTCGATGGCCTGGTACGAGCTGCGCCGCTCGTTCAGCCGCGAGCTGTTCTGCCGCTCTCTGCAACGCCTGGTGCCGGAGATCCGCCCCGCCGATCTTGCGCCGGGCGGCTCCGGGGTCCGCGCGCAGGCCATTGCGCCCGAGGGCGACCCGCTGCAGGATTTCCGCTTCATCCCGCGTAAAAACGCGCTCCACGTCCTCAACGCGCCAAGCCCCGGAGCGACCGCGTCGCTCGCCATCGGCACGGAAATCGTCGCTATGGCCGCGGAGGCGGCTGGGTGACCGTCGAGGTCGAAAGCTACTCGGGCTTCAAAGCGGACGAGCGGCCCTTGCGCTTCCGGCTGGGCGCCCGCTGGCTCGCGGTCGAGGAGGTCGTCGACCGCTGGTACGACCCGGACGCCCTGTACTTTCGCGTCCGCGCCGAGGATCGGGCGATGTACATCCTCCGCCACGTCGACGGCGCCGGCGAATGGACGCTGGAGGCATTTCGCAGCCGCTAGCGGGCCGAACGATATAATCTCTTCAATGCCCGAGATCCGACATTCCGTCTGCGCGCTCGACTGCCCGGATTGCTGTTCGTTACACGTCACCGTGGAAGACGGCCGCGGCACGAAGCTCCGCGGCGACCCCACCCATCCGGTGACGCGCGGATTTCTTTGCGGCAAGGTGGCGCAGTATCTGGAGCGCGAGTATTCCCCGGGACGCCTGCTCTACCCCCAGCGCCGGGTGGGCGCCAAAGGCGAGGGCAGATTCGAAAGGATCTCCTGGGATGAAGCGCTGGACACCATCGCCGCCCGTCTCAAACGGGTCGCTGCCGAATTCGGGCCCGAAGCGATTCTTCCGTACAGTTACGCCGGCACCATGGGCTATCTCAATTTCGGTGGGATGGCCAGCCGCTTCTTCCATCGCCTCGGCGCCTCGCGGCTCGATCGCACCATCTGTTCGACCGCCGGTATGGCCGGCCTGACGGAGGCGCTCGGCATCCGCTATGGGACCGAACCGGAGCAGTTCCGGCACTCGCGCTTGATCCTCGCGTGGGGCGCGAACATTCTCGGGACCAACGTCCACCTCTGGCCGTTTATTATGGAGGCGCGCCGCAACGGGGCCAAGCTCTATACCATAGACCCGCGCCGCAATCGCACCGGCGCCGCATCGGACCGCCACTACTTCATCAATCCCGGCAGCGACACGGCGCTCGCCCTCGCGATGATGCACGTGATCATTCGCGAAGGGCTGCACGACGCCGCCTATATCGAGCAGCACACCGAAGGCTTCGAAGGCCTCAGAGACAAGGTGCGGGAATGGACGCCGCAACGCGCCTCGGAGCTGACGGGTCTATCTGTCGAAGAGATTGCCGGCCTCGCGCGGGAATATGCGACCACCCGCCCGGCGGCGATCCGGTTGAATTACGGCGTGCAGCGGAGCGAGCGGGGCGCCATGGCGGTCCGCACCATCGCCCTCCTGCCGGCGCTCGTCGGATCGTGGAAAGAACTGGGCGGAGGTCTCCAGCTCTCCACGTCGCAGGCCTTCCACGTCAACAAACCGGCGCTGGAGCGCGCCGACCTCCAGCACCGGGCCCTCGGCCGCGAAGCGCGACTGGTGAACATGACCGAGCTCGGCCTGGCCCTGACGCAGCTCGACAATCCGCCTGTGCAAGCCATCGTGGTGTACAATTCGAACCCGGCCGCGATCGCGCCTGATCAGAACGCGGTGCTGGCCGGCTTCCGGCGCGAGGACCTCTTCACCGTCGTGCTCGAGCAGTTTCAGACCGACTCGGCCGACCATGCCGACATCCTGCTGCCCTCTACGACGTTCCTCGAACATACCGATCTTTACTTCGCCTATGGCCACTTCTACCTGCAACTGGCCCGCCCGGCTCTGCCCGCGCCAGGCGAGGCGAAATCGAACGTCGAGGTCTTCCGCGCCCTCGCGGAACGGATGGGCTTCGACGATGCCTGCTTCCGCGATTCCGACGACGACATGATCCGCACCCTCCTCGATTCGCCGCATCCGTTCGTCCAGGGGATTACGCTCGAGGAGCTGGATCGCGAGAAGTTCGTGCGGCTACGGATCCCCGAGCCTTTCCGGCCCTTCGCCGAAGGAGGCTTCGGAACGCCGGACGGTAAATGCCATTTCCGCGCCGCCGAGCTGGACTACACTCCGCCGGTGGAATCGCGGCACGGCGACACAGTGCTGCGTCGAAAATATCCCCTGGAGCTGATTTCCCCCAAGAACGACGACAGCATGAACTCCACCTTCGGACATCGCGATGCGGTCGATTTACAGACCGCGACGTTGCACCTGAGCGCCGCGGATGCCGCCCGCCGGGGGATTCACGCGGCGGAGCAGGTTCGTGTGTTCAACGACCGCGGCGCGTGCGTCCTCGTGGCGCGGATCGACGAGAGCGTCCGGCCTGGAGTCGTTTGCGCGCCCTCCGTGCGATGGGGCAAGCGCTCCCCGGCGGGCCGAAACGTCAACGCGCTCACCTCGGAACGATTGACCGATGCCGGCGGCGGCCCCACATTTTACAGTTGTCTCGTCGAAGTAGAGAGGATCGGAGACTGATGAGGATTGGCGTGAGTCTGGCGCTGGCTGCCCTGTTATGGGCGCCCCTGGGCTGCAAACACAGAAAGTCGGAGGCGCCCTTGATCGCGCCCGAGACGGCCCGGATTCCGACGACGGTGCATATCGGCGACCCGCGCGCCGCCGGCCAGTTGGTCAGCGGCTTTTATGACATCGAGGACAACGCATGGCGCTGGACCGGGAAACAGTTCGAGATTGAGCTGGGAACTCCCCTAGGCGCCGCCGCCCGCGGCGCGACCCTCGAGTTGCAGTTCACGATTCCGCCGGTGGTGGCTGAAAAGAACCACTCTCTTACCCTGTCGGCTTCCGTGGATGGCAATCTCCTCCCGCCCGAAACATTCACGAAAGCCGGCGACTTCGTTTACAAACGCGACGTGCCCCCGGCGTTGATGGTGGCCGAATCCGTGAAGGTTGTGTTCGAACTGGATAAGACGATGTCGCCCGGCGGATCCGACACGCGTGAACTGGGAGTCGTCGCGACCACTGCGGGACTCGTTCGCAAGTAGCCGCGCTACTGCGTGGACACAAACCTGTACACTTCGTAGACGCTCCGGCCTTGGCTATCGCCGATGGTTGCGACCGTCTCTCGCCGGTATCCCGTGGCCGACGCAAACTGCGCCAGCTTCTGATTGTTGCCCGGAAAGAACTCGTACGCGGGCGTGTGCGCAACAAAGAGGTTGGCCGGAGCCGAGATCATCTGTATGACCATCGCCTGATCCTCCTTGGTCATTTCGGGTTTGGAGATCTGGTCCGTTCCATTCGCGATCAGAAGTTTGCCGCCGTGAAGCAGCCGCAGCTGGTCGGAGATCCCCCAATCCAATGCGAAGACCCAGCGCGACTGCGAGTCCCGCAGGTAGCGGGAGAGCGAGTAGATGCCGTCCGTCCACGCCTGGGCTCCCCCGTTGCGCCGAATTTTGACGAAATACTCGTTCATCACCAGCGCGCCGGAAACCGCCAGAATTGCCGTTATAGCGGCAAGTGCCGGAATACCGGCACGCCCCAGGCGTTTGGCGGCCGCGGAAAAGGAGACCGCCATGATGAATTGGGGAAGCGGCCAGAGCAGAACCGTGTGGTGAACGCTGCCGCCGGTATTTTGGTTAATCGCCATCTGGATCCACGCCACCGCCATGGTAATCAGCCCGAACAGAATCAGCCGGAGGCCCTCCCGGCCGGCCAGCGGCGCCAACAGAATCGCGAGGAAAAAACCGTAAAGAAGTAGCGATTCCCGGGGCCGTCCGGCGAGTGCCGATATTCTGGCAGACGTCCGCTGCAACGCTCCGCGGGGTTCGACGGGACGCGGTGTCGCTTCATCTTCTGCGGTCAGCCACCCGAAAAGGCCGGAGCCTGTAAGGCTGCGCGCCAGGACAATGATTTTGCGAGGCAATTCGGTAGTGTCGCGCTGGAAGTTGCCGCTGAACGTGCCCCAATGATTATTGACGTTGTAAATAATCAGAGGCAAAAGCCCCAGACCAAAGGCCAGGACTGCGATTGCTGCTCGCCTGCCGGTCACCGCGCCGAAAATCTGGCGCGGAAATGTCGCAATTCCGGCAATGGCCATTCCTGAAAGGCTCCAGACAGCGAGCGCTTTGTCCCACAGCGCCAGGCCAAACAGGAACCCCGCCACCGCCAGAGCGCCGTTTCCGCGCTCCTGAAAAAACCGGACCAACGCCAAAATTCCCCCGAGAAGCAAGAGGTGTTGCAACGCCACCGGCCCCCAATCGAAACAGATCGTGAGCAGGTAAATGGAATCGCAGGCCAGCAGCGCGCATCCAATCAGGGCTGCCCGCTCCCCGGCGACGCGCCGCAAGAGCAGGAACAACAGCCATACGCTCGCTACTCCCGCGAGCAGCATGGGCTCGCGGCAGGTGCGCAGGCTGATACCCAGGTTTCGCAGGATCGGCCCATAAATAATGCTCTTCAGCGCTCCCACGTAGCTCATCAGCATAATGGGAACGACCGATTTGCCGATATGTAGGGAATACAGCTCGCCGCGAGGCTCGAAGAGGCCTTGGGCAAAAAGAGCTTCATCGGCTTCCATGCCGAGTCGTGGAATGAACGTGTGTCCGGCGAAGAAGAAAAAAATACACAACATCCAAGCGAGGCAGATGCTTCGTACTGTACGGGTATGCGGCGTCACGGTTGCGAGGCGGTGGACCGAAACAGAGATGGTATCAAAAGTCGGCCGCAAGCAAGCAGACAGCGGCCAAAACCGGATTTGCGCTTTGGCACGAAGATTGCTAAGGAATGATCTCGTGCAGGCGTCGCTGGGGCAAAGACCGAAAGATAGCTCGAACGAGGCGGTAAGAGCCCTGAAACCTTTGGCACGGTTTTCCGTCTATACTGTTGCGGAAAACGAACACGCTAAAGACAACAAATAAAAAAAAGAAACGACGGCTGATAGAAGAAGGAGAAGCACCATGAACCAGACCGAACTCAACAAATACAAAGCGATGCTGGAAGCCCGTCAGGCCGAATTGTCGGCTGGGCTCCGTAACCGGGAAGACATCGCCATCGAAAAAACCCCGGACGCTCTGGACGAAGTCCAACTCGCCGGTGAGCGCGAGCTAGCGATTCGAAACCTGGACCGGGAGTCGAACATGCTGCGGAATGTCCGCGGCGCCTTGGCTCGTCTTGCCGATGGCAGCTACGGGATTTGCCTCCATTGCGAGGAAGACATCAAGCTCAAGCGCCTCGACGCGGTGCCGTGGGCGAAGTTCTGCATCAAGTGCCAGGAAGCGGCGGACCGCCACGAATTCGAAGTCGAATCGGGCGAGACCATCGACGAACTACTGGCCAACGCAGCCTAGAGCCGGGACCGATCAAGAGCGCGGGAGAGATTCCGCGCTCTTCGTGTCTTCGGCCCTGCCAAAACCTCCATGGAGTTCTTCCGACGAGCCGCCGGCAACCCGCCCCGGCTCGGAATCCTGCCCGGCACATTCAATCCTGTCACCGTGGCCCACCTCGCCCTCGCCCGTGCCGCGCTGGAACATGTCGACGAAGTTGTGTTCGTCCTGCCACGGGTGTTTCCCCATAAGCCCTGGTCCGGCGCCTCCTTCGACGACCGCCTCGCCATGCTCCGCGCCGTAGTTTCGGACGATCCGGCCTTCTCTATCGCCGCCGCGGACGGCGGACTCTTCATCGATATTGCTCGCGAATGCCGCGCCGCCTACGGCCCCGAAGTCCAACTCGCCTTTCTCTGCGGCCGCGACGCAGCCGAGCGGATCGCAGGGTGGGACTATGGGCGCCCCGGAGCTTTCGCGGAGATGTTGGGGGAATTCGATCTCTTGGTCGCCGCGCGGGGTGGGGCATACGACCCACCTCCCCCGTTTGCTCGGGCAGTGCGTTGTTTGAAGATCGACGGGTTTGACGGAGTTTCGGCGTCGGAGGTCCGCGGACGCGCCGCCCGCGGCGAACCGTGGGAGCATCTCGTGCCCGCCGCCGCCGTCGAATATGCCCGCCGGATTTACTCCCTTTACCGCTAAATTCACGCGTGTTATGCTACTCCTTCACAGGAGAATCGAATGACGCGACGCGATTATCTGCAATTGATGTCGGCGGCTGGTATGCTTGCATCCCCCGCCTTCGCCGCCGGCGACGCCTCCGACCGCGAACGCCGCATGAAGTGGTGGCACGAAGCCCGCTTCGGCATGTTCATCCATTGGGGCCTCTACTCCGTCCTCGGCCGCCACGAGTGGGCCATGGAGAACGAGGGAATCTCCGTTCCCGAGTACGAGCAGCTCGCCAAGCGTTTCAAACCCAAACCCAACGCCGCCCGCGACTGGGCCCGCCTCGCTAAACAGGCCGGCCAGAAGTATATGGTCATGACGACCAAACACCACGAGGGCTTCTGCCACTTCGATTCAAAACTGACCGATTACACGGCGCCCAAACAGGGTCCGGGCCGCGATCTCGTGAAAGAGTACGTCGAAGCCGCCCGCGCCGAGGGCCTGCGCGTCGGCTTCTACTATTCGCTCATGGACTGGCATCATCCCGACGGCGCCCGCTGCGCCACCGATGAAGCCGCCCGCCGCCGCTTCGTCGACTACATCCACAGCCAGATCCGCGAATTGCTGACCAACTACGGGAAAATCGACATCCTCTGGTACGACGTCTCCTGGCCCCTCGACGTCAAAGGTTGGGAATCCGAGAAGATGAACGCCATGGTCTTCCAACTCCAGCCCGACATCGTCGTCAACAATCGCAACAAGCTCGACGGCGATTTCAGCACCCCCGAGCAGAAGATCGAGGCGCAGAAGGGCGCCTGGGAATCCTGCATGACGATGAACGACAGTTGGGGCTACCAGAAGAATGACGACAACTGGAAGACCCCCAAGACAGTCGTGCGCAACCTCATCACCTGCGCCCGCGATACCGGCAACTACCTCCTCAACATCGGACCGCGGGGCGACGGCTCCATCCCCGAGGAGTCGGTGCGCATCATGACATCGGTCGGCAAGTGGATGGACCGCAATGGCCAGTCGATCTACAAGTCGGAGCACTGCCAGCCGCGCCGCTCCAACTATGCGAGTTTCACCCGCACCGGCAACACGCTTTACATGCACATCCACTTCTGGCCCGGCGACACGGCTATCGTCGCCGGTCTCAAGAATAAGGTGAAGTCCGCGCGCCTCCTGGCGTCGGGCAAGGAAATCAAGTTCGAGCAGGACCCGTTGCGCGTGAAGTTCCCCGGCCTCGGCGAGAAAGCCCCCGACGAACCGTTGACCACCCTCGCCATCGAGTGCGACGGCGTCCCCGAGCAGGACAACATCATGGTCCGCCGCGAGCACGGCCGGCTGAAAGCATAGACGTCTAAGGATTGCGATTGCTGACAGCCGCCCGGGCGCCGTCGACGGCGATGTATCGGTATTCGTAGTCGCGAAGGGTCGCGGGGATAGCTGCCAGCGAGATAGTGAGCTGGCCGGTCGTTCCAGGTGGAACGAACTGCGATGCCTGGGGCGCCGAATCCGGGTCCCCGACGACGTAAAGCCCGATCGTATCCTTCGCTGAATGCGACGGGGGCGCCGTCCAACGCACCGTCGTGCCGCTCGCATTCACCGTATACGGAACCCACCCGCCCAGCACGAACCCCGGATCGCTCCACTGCGCCGCCTCCGACGCCGAAAGCTGTCGCGAAAACGGCGCCCGCTGGCTCACGTCGACCGCCCGTCCCGCTGCATCCACGCTCCGATACTCCCAAAACTGGACCGTCGGCGCGGTCGTCGCATTATTGAGCAGCCAAGCGTCCGCCCGGACATGCGACCCCATCGTGCTATTCAAATAAACCACCTGGCTGAACGGAAACACCGTCGGATCGATCCGCGCCAGGTAGGCCCCAGTCACCCCATCGCCCGCCGTCAGCCTGCAATTCGAGTACACGAACCCGTACTGCCCGCTCCCATTGCGAATCTGCGTGTAATATCCGCCCGACGACACCATTTTCAGCTCGGTATTCAGGAAAAACACCGGCCCGTTGCCCCACATGAAATCGACGTCGCCCTCGATGTAGCTCTCGACCACCATCCCCGATTGCTGCATCAACAACGTGTCCTGAAAGCTCTTCAGATTGACGCGATTCAGCAGGATCCGCTGCCCGTTGCCGCGAAACGCCTCCGCCTGCGACCCGCCTTTCACGGTCGTATTCCACAGCGTGATGTTCTCCAGCGTGAAATCGTTCGCGTCGACCCCGAACATCGCCCGCTGATTCCCGTTATTCACATTGGCGTTGTTCGCGTACTGGATCACCGTGCCGGTGCGATCCTCGCCACGCACAGTGATCAGCGGCTTGTTGCTCGGCACATAGTTGATCTCGCTGTACACGCCCGGCCGCACCGTAATCGCGACCGGTTGCGTGTTATTCGCCGGCACGAAATCGATCGCCCCCTGCACCGTGCAGAAGTCCCCACCGTCATACGCCACCAAAAGCGACTTTGCTCCCGCCGCCGGCCCGGACGCCTTCACCGTGAACTTCCAGAACGACGAATCGGAAAAACCGGCGAACGGCGCCCCTGTTGCGTCCACGATCACCCCCGGCTCCATCGTCACCGAATACGTGTCGTTATACGGCAGCGGCTGGTGCAAATAAATGGCTGCGATGTTCCCCGTGACAATCACCGGAAAATACACAAACGACGCGCCGCCGTTCAGCCGTGTCTGCGGGTTCGCCGCCATGTCGATGGTGTCCGCCACCGCGCCCTTCGAATTGATCACCCGCAGTTTGCCCGACACGCCCGCCGCCGGCGGCCGGTCGAACGCGATGTAGAGCGGCGTATCGCCGCAGATCCCGCTTTGCTGGTTGTACGGACGGAACCCCTGCGCGGTCATCGGTGACGTCACCAGCAGCGTCGCCGGCGCGCTCGCCACGCTCCCGCTCGAATTGCTCACCACCACGTGGTACGACCCGTTGTCCGCCACCTGCGCGCTATGGAACGAGAGCAGCATCCCGTTTTCACCCGGCAGCAGCGCCCCGTTCTTGAACCATTGGTAGATCAGTCCGTCGCCATACGCTGTGACGGACAGGCTCGACGGCTTCCCCAGCGTGACCGTCTTGCTCTCCGGCGGATACAGAATCTTCGGCGCCGGCGCCACCGGCGTCAGGCTCACCTTCAGCGTGACCGGATCGCTGGTGACCGACCCGCCACCGTTCGTCACCACCGCCGTGTAGCTCCCGGCATCGGCCGTCTGCACATTCGCCAGCGTCAGCGTCGGTGTCGCCGCCGTCGCATTGCCCGCGATCGCCCGGCCGTCCTTCTGCCATTGGTACGCGAGCCCGCTCCCCGCCGCGCCGACCGCCATCGTGACGCCGCTACCCACCTCCACCGTTAACGCCGACGGTTGCGGCTGGCTGGTGATCGTAGGGGCGGCCGGCGCATAGTCGACCAGCAACTCCGTGAACGTCACCTGGTTGGCGAAGTTCGTCCCCCCGATGCGGAACGCGAAGTAATCGAACGAGGTGTTCGGCGCCGGACTGTTCTCCACCGCCGAGTAGCTCAATCCAGACAACGAGCCGCCCGTCACCGACGTCGAAATGCGCGTGCTGGTCTCCGTCAGCCGCTCGATCGTATAAGTCAGCGTGTACGGCGTATTGTCCTGCAGCGCCTGCCTCGCGGACGCCCCGGACCCCGTAATCGGCGAGAAATCGCCGAAGTTATTGAACACATTCGCGCCATTCAGCACCGCGCGGCGCCCGATGACGAACGGGCTTCCCGCCCCGCTGGCGAAGTAATCGAGCCCGTAGCCGGTGTCATTAATAAAGGTCGCGTCGTTCATCCCGCCCGTCAGGTTCGCGGTGTTGCGCGTGCCCAGGGAATCGAGCACGCCCCATCGGATATCCTGTCCATTGGCGGCGAACCCCGAAAGCGCGAAGGTCACCGACACCGTCAGTTTGTCGCCGACCCCCAGCACGACCGGCGATCCCGCCTTCGTGAAGTACGCCCAGAACGCCTCCGAACCGGTCGCCGCCGGCGTCACGTCGAACGTCACCGCACCCGGACGGTCGGTGCGGACATTGTTCGACCGCCCGTTAAACAGCCAGAGCGAATTCGCGGCGAGGTCCTGATTCTGGCTATTCCCGTCCGCGAACCTATCGTCCACGATCACCGACGCAGGCAGGCTCGCAACCACCATGAGAAATACAAAGACAGGGCGCATGAAACGTCAATAATACAACTGGAAGTTCCGTTACCGCTCCCTCAGCCGTCACGCCCCTCCGAGCCGCGCGCGTAATCAAGCGGTCAATAGACGGCGGAGCCGCATATTACGGCGCGAAACACCCTCTCGCCACGCGATGTCCACGAGCGCCGCCGAGCACGGGACGGCACACCGAAATAGCCAGATCGCCGAATCGAATCCCCGGATAGCGGGCATCGCCCGAGTATGCCGCCGTCAGACGATGCCGTCCCGGCGCAAGTCCCGCCACCGCAATCCGCAGCACAGGCCGGCCGTCCAGCACGCCGCTTCCCACCACCGTCGAGCCGTCGTAGATCGTCACCGTCCCCGTGGGGACCGGCAAGGCGAGCGTCGCGTTCGGGTCAGTTTTGAGATTCGCAACGTAGGACTGATACGAGACTTCCTTCGTCGTGAACACCTGCACGGCCACCGAACCCCCGCCCGGCCCCGCCATCAACTCTCCCCCGATGGGCGCGAACAACGATGCCGGACACTCGGGAGCAGCCGCCGCGGTCGTCACCCGGTCCGCCACGGTAACCCCGGAGCCGCGCAGCATCGCGCTGAAATTCACCGGATCCGGTCCGACCGTCACCGCAGCATACTGCGCCGAGATATCGGTCGCCTTCACACCGTCGATCTGCACGTTGCTCAGCGTCACCACCGTCGCCGCCGCGGCGTCGTATCCCTCGATCTGAACCGTCCCCTCCGTCACCGCGCGCAGGTTGCGGATCGCGAGATTGCGGTACTGCGGGACCAGATTCCCTGTCGCGCCGCTGGTGTAAAACGGATCGAACACGATCGCGCTCCGCACATTCTGCATGCAGATATTGCTGTACGTCACGTTCTGCACCACCCCGCCGCGGCTGACATCGGACTTGATGCGTATGCCCGTCTGATTGCTGTTCGCGCGATCGCCCGCGATCGTGATGCGGTCGAACAGCACATTGCTGACGCCGTATTGCGTGTAGCTCCCGATCGACGCTCCGTGCCCGTCGCCGAACCAGTTGTCGGCCACGCTGATGTTCGACGCGCCCGGGCTGTTGGACGCCCCCACCGCGACATTGTCGTCGCCGTCGCTGATATACGAATGTGTGATCGTCACGTCGTGCGAGTAGCCTGGGTCGATCCCATCGGTGTTGCGCGCATCGTACGGCGCGAGAATCTTCACGCCCCAGATCGTCACGTTCGCGTCGGCTCCCATGGCGACATGGAAGTTCGGCGAGTTTCGCAGCGTAACCTTATATAACGTGAACCCGCTGGTGTTCGACACCTGCAGCATTCGCGGATTGTTCTGCGTCAGCGGCGACACCGCCGAGCGCGCCAGGTCCCACCATGTCATCGTCGCGCCCAGCATCGGAAGGTGACCCCGGCCGTCGATCGCGCCGTAGCCCATAATGCCCGCTCCGTCCGCGCGATTCGCCGTGATCAGCGGAACGCAGCCGCCTCCGCTCGTCGTCAGAGTGCCGCAGGTATGCTGGGCATTCGAGTCGTAATCGCGCGGGTTGCGCGACCCCCATACCGTCACGCCGCCATCCACCAGCAGCGTCACGCCTTTCGGCAGCACAATCGGCGCGATGAGAAAGCTGTCGAGCGCTCCGTTCCCCTGCAGTTCGACCGCGGCCCCCGCCGCGCAGCCATTCAGCGCGCTCTGCACCCGCGCTGTATCGAGAGCCGTCTCGTCGGCGATTGGCGCCGCCAGCCGGGCCGGCAACTGCGCGCAGACCCGCGGAAAGACCGGCTCCGTGACATTCCGCGAGTCCTGCGCGGCGGCTGCGGCCCCGAAACAGATCCAGACGGCAAGGAAACGGCAGGCCATCTTTTATGATATGACGCCATACAGTAAGCTCTAGGAATGCCAGTTTCTTTGAAAGACCAGTCGGTGCTCGTGTTGGGCGCCTCCAGCGGAATCGGCCGCGAAACGGCCATCTTGTTCGCGCGCGAAGGCGCCCGCGTCATGGCCGCGGCGCGCCGCCGGGAACGCCTCGCCGAATTGCAGAAACAACTCGCCGCCGAAGGCCATCCGATCGAGATCGCCGCCGCCGACGCCTCCGTCGCCGCCCAGATGGAGGAGCTCGGAAAAAAGACGCACGCTGCATTCGGCAAGCTCGACATCCTGGTGTACGTCACCGGGACCAACACGCCCAACCGCTACCTCGACAAACTCACCCCCTCGATCTGGGATGAGCTCATCTCCGTCAACCTCAACGGCGCCTTCTATGCGACCCATGCCGTGTTGCCCGCCATGCGCCAGGCCGGCGGCGGCCACCTCATCTACATCGCCTCGGTCTCCGGCATTGCGCCCGATGCCTCCGGCTCCGGCTACCAGGCCAGCAAACGCGGCTTAATCGGGCTCGCCCATGCCATCCGCATCGAGGAAAAGGAGAAGGGCATCCGCACTTGCGTCATCTGCCCCGGCCTCGTCGAGACCGAGATCCTCGAGAAGCGCCCGGTCAAGCCCAGCGCCGAAACTCTCGCCAAGGCGCTCCAGCCCACCGACGTCGCCGAAGCCATCCTGGCCGTAGCCAAACTCCCCACCCGCGCCGTCATCCCCGAGATGCAGTTGATGCCCACCTACCTTTAGGGGCTACAATCTGTCCCATGGACAGGCGTCAATTCCTCTCGACCGTGGCCGGCGGCGCATTCGCCTCCCGCCTCTCCGCCCAGACCGCCCAAGAGCCGAACATCGTCCTGATCTACGCGGACGATGTCGGCTACGGCGATCTCTCCTGCTATGGAGCCACTCGCGTCCGCACTCCGAATCTCGACCGCCTCGCCGCCGGCGGCGTCCGTTTCAGCAACGCCCATGCCTCGTCGGCAACGTGCACCCCGTCGCGCTACACGCTCCTCACCGGAGAGTATGCGTGGCGCAAGCCCGGCACCGGCGTGCTCCCCGGCGACGCCTCCCTCATCATTCCCCCGGCCCGCCAAACCCTGCCCGGCCTGCTCCAGCAGCAGGGATATCGCACCGCCGCCGTGGGTAAGTGGCATCTCGGTCTCGGAACCGGCAACGTCGATTGGAACGGCGAGATCCGCCCCGGTCCGCTCGAGGTCGGCTTCGATTACTCCTTCATCATCCCCGCCACCGGGGACCGCGTTCCCTGCGTCTTCGTGGAGGACCACCGCGTCGCCAACCTCGACCCCAAGGACCCCATCCGCGTCAATTACGACCACCCCATCGGCGACGAGCCTACCGGCAGGAAGAACCCCGAGCTTCTCCGCATGCGTCCCAGTCACGGCCACGACATGGCAATTGTCAACGGCGTCCCGCGCATTGGCTACATGACCGGCGGTAAGTCCGCGCTATGGACCGACGAGGACATCGCCGACACCATCACCGCCAAGGCCGTCAATTTCATCGGCCGGAACAAGACGCGTCCCTTCTTCCTCTATTTCGCGACCCATGACATCCACGTGCCGCGCATTCCCAACAAGCGCTTCATTGGCAAGACCAGGATGGGCCCGCGCGGCGACGCCATCGCCGAGCTCGATTGGTCCGTCGGCCAGATCCTCGACACGCTCGATCGCGCCGGCCTCGCGCGCAACACCCTCGTCATGTTCTCCAGCGACAACGGCCCCGTCATCGACGACGGGTATCAGGACGAAGCGGTCGAAAAACTCGGCGCCCACAAGCCCGCAGGCCCGCTGCGCGGCGGCAAGTACAGCAAGTTCGACGCCGGCACCCGCGTCCCCATGCTGGCCCGCTGGCCCGGCCACATCAAACCCGACAGCGCTTCCGCCGCCCTCTTCAGCCAGGTCGATCTCTTCGCCTCCCTCGGGACCCTCGCCGGCCGCAAGCCCGCCGCCGGCGCCGTGCCCGACAGCCTGGACGCGCTCCCCGCCCTCCTCGGTCAGGACCCGAAGGGTCGCGAGTGGGTAGTCGAGCACGCCAATGGCTTGGCACTGATCGAGGGGAATTGGAAGCTGATCCCGCCATCCAACGGCCAGAAGATCAATCCCAACACCAACACCGAAATGGGCAATGACCCTGCGCCACAGTTATACGATCTGTCCAAGGACCTCGGCGAGAAAACCAACCTCGCGCCCGAAAATCCCGGCCGCGTCAAGCAGATGACGGAACATCTCGCGAAAATCCGCGCTACTTCATGAATCCGCTGACGCCGCTGCCCGTCGCGCACAACTCATCGTTCAGCGGATCGTCCAGCGCCAGTATGCGCCGGGCCTCGGGACTCAGCCGCGCTTGCACCTCCCCGCTGAGCCACCGTTTCTGCCATTGCTGCTGCGGCTTGTCCCAGCGCGTGTAATACACGTGCATCGCGCGCCGCGCCATCCCGGTCCGATTGGCCGTGCCGCCGTGCCACATGTGCGCGTTCATGATCACGACCGTCCCCGCCTTCCCGGTCACGAGTTCCTGCTGCGGATGCGCCTCGTACATCTCCGGCGGGGGAATGCGCCGCCATAGATGCGACCCGGGCACCATTCGCGTCGCCCCGTTCTCCGGCGTGAAGTCATCGAGCATCCACACCGAATTGCACACCCAATACCCGGCGTCGTCCGCAATCGCCGCGCTGTCGCAATGCAGCGGCTGATCGCACGCACTGTGCGCATCGGCCGACCGCACATTCAAGCTGCTCAGCTTGAACTTCGGCCCGAGCACGTGCGCCATCGCCTCCAGCACTTCGGGCGTCAGAATCGCTTCCTCGAACACTCGCCCCTTGTTGACGAGATTCGCCAGCCTCCGCGCGCCCGGCTCCTGTTTGAACTCCGACCCCGCCAGCGCGCCTTCCTCCTCGAACACCTCATCCACCCGCCGCCGCAGCCGGGCCAGCAACTCCGGCGGCATCAGCCCCGGCAGCACCAGATAGCCTCGCTCATCCAGTTGACGGCGATCCGCGGCGGTCATCGCCCTCAAGCTACCATAAAAGGATGCGCAAGATGCTTGCCGCGTTGTGCCTGACGGTGGCGCTCGCCCCGGCCCAGGCCACGCGGACCGTCGATGAGCTGGTCGCCTACATCAAGACCGCCATCGAGCAGAAGTATAAGGATGGCGAGGTGGCCGCGTCGGTGCAGGGCATCCGCCTCTCCAACCGGCTCGACGCCGAAATGGTCACGCATCTCGGACGCCTCGGCGCCGGCCCCAAGACGGTCGCCGCGCTGAAACACCTCAGCGAGACTTCCGCCTCCCTTCCCCCCGCCGCCGCCAAATCCGAGCCCGCGCCTCCCCCGCCGCCCGCCGCGTCCGAACGGAAGCGCATCATCGAAGAGGTTCGCGAGAACTCCCTCAATTACACGAAGAACCTGCCCAACTACCTCTGCCGCCAGGTCACCAAGCGCCGCATCGATCCCACCGGAGCCGGCGCCTGGCAAGACACCGACGTGATCCTCGAACAGCTCAGCTTCTTCGACCAGAAGGAAAACTACAAGGTCGTCATGGTCAACAACAGCATGGTGACCAATAACCTGCAGCACGATCAGCTTGGAGGCGCGACCTCCTCCGGCGAATTCGGCAGCATTCTCCGCGCCATCTTCACGCTCGAATCGCAGACCGAATTTGCCTGGGAGAGCTGGACCGCCCTGCGCGGCAGGAGACTCCTGGTCTTCTCCTTCCAGACCGGCCAGCCCATCTACACCATCCGCCACGCCGATTCCAAGCGCACGATCGTGGCCCGTGCCCGTGGCCAGGTGGCCATCGACCGCGAAACCCACACTGTCATGCGCATCCACCTGGAATGCGAAGGCATCCCTGCCGACTTCCCGATCCGCGCCGTCACCCTGGACCAGGACTATGACTTCGCCGACATCGGAGGCCAGCCGTACATGCTCCCCCTGCACTCCGACGTCCGCTCCACCGAAGGCCGCTATCGTTCCTGGAACGAAGTAACCTACAGCCAATACCGCAAGTTCGGAGCCGAAGCCACCATCACCTTCGACAAGTAACGTGGAGCGAGCCTCCCAGGCTTGCCATGCCAGCGTCCCCGCTGGCGTTCTTTGGGGGCCTATTTCCCCGCCGCGAGCGTGTACTCCCCTTCGATCGAATCCTCGAACGCATCCCCCGCGGCCTTCCCCTTATACGTTCCTTTTCCCTTCAGCCCCTTGAACTTCCCCGTCCCACCCGTGTAGCTCCATGTCCCTTCGTCCGACACCGGCTTGCCTTCCTTGCCCGTCATCGACGTCCCCGAATTCACCCGCACGAACGCCTTATCGCCGTTCTCCATCGTGACCACCACGTACCCCCGGTCGCTCGATTTCCCGCCGGCCTGGTCGCTCACAATCACCACCGTATAATCCTTCGCCTTCACGCCCTCCATCACCATCGGCGTCGTCCAGGCGCAGGCCTGCTTCGTGATGACCATCATGTGCCCTGCCCGGTCTCCTACTTCCACTGCCTGTTGCACTTCCGGCTTCGCCGTGCATTTCCCCGACCCCGAAACCTTCGTCTGCGCGCCGCCAACCGCCGCGCACCCCACCAGACACAACCAAAACGTTACGACTGTCTTCATGAACTGCCTCCTTACCTCCCTTACGAAATACCACATCGGTTCGGATTCGGCGCCCCCAGCCCTTACAATGTTTTTGTGCCCGAATTCGACGTCGTCGGCGTTGGCCTGAACGCCACCGACACCATGCTCATCGTCCCCCACTTCCCCGCCTACGCGGGCAAGGTCCCCTTTCAGGAAGAGTTTCTGTGCCCCGGCGGCCAGGTGGCCAGCGCCCTCGTGGCGTGCGCCCGCCTCGGCCTGCGCGCCAAGTACATCGGCGCCATCGGCGACGACGAGCGCGGCCGCATCCAGATCGACAGCCTGCAGGGCACCGGCATCAATCTCGACCACGTCCAACTGCGCCGCAACTGCCCCAACCAGTCCGCCTACATCATCATCGACCGCTCCACCGGCGAGCGCACCGTCCTCTGGCGCCGCGACGACTGCCTCCGCATCGATCCCGACCAGATCTCGCCGGACCAGATCACCTGCGCACGCCTCCTCCACATCGACGCCCATGACACCGCCGCCGTCGCCCATGCCGCCGCCGTCGCCCGGCGGCACGGCATCCCCGTCACCGTCGACGTCGACACCATTTATCACGGCTTCGACAAGGTCCTCCCCAATATCGATTACCTCGTCGCCAGCTCCGAATTCCCCGCCGCCTGGACCGGTGTCAACGACCCGTTCAGCGCCCTCGAAACCATCCAGGACGAGTACGGCATGCGCGTCGCAGCCATGACCCTCGGCGCCCACGGCTCCCTGGCGCGCGAAAACGGCCGGTATTATTATTCGCCCGCCTTCGTCGTCAATTGCCTCGACACCACCGGCGCCGGAGACGTCTTCCACGGGGCCTTCTGCTATGCTGTTCTCCAGGAAATGCCGATGTCCGACGTCCTGGAATTCTCCAATGCCATGGCCGCCCTCAACTGCACGGCCCTCGGCGCCCGCGGCGGCATTCGCGGCCTCGATGACGTGCGCGCCATGATGGCGCGCGCCGAGCGCCGCTCCCACCCCGAATTCGCCGCCCGTGCGGCCGCGCTGAAATAGATGATCCCCATCAAAGTCACGCAGCCGAGCTATTCCAGGCCCGCCGTGACCATTCTTCTGATCTCCATCAACCTCCTCGTCTTCCTCGACGAGTTCTGGCTGCAGCTCGTCGACCCGTACTCCTTCAACCATTTCATGACGCTCTACAGCCTGCGTCCCGCCTACTTCCACGTCGAGAACGTCATCACCGCCATGTTCGTGCACGCCAGTTGGATGCACCTGCTCGGCAACATGCTCTTCCTCTGGGTCTTCGGCGACAACATCGAAGACATCCTGGGACACGCCAAGTACCTGCTCTTCTACATCCTCTGCGGCGTCGCGGCCGCCCTCCTCCAGATTCTGGTCGATCCCGGATCGCGCGTGCCCATGGTCGGCGCCAGCGGAGCCATTGCCGGCGTCATGGGGGCCTATCTCGCCAAATTCCCCCGCTCCCACGTCGTCATGCTGACCTGGTTCATCGTCATCTTCACCTTCGACCTCCCCGCCTGGCTCATGCTCGTCTACTGGTTCGCCATGCAGGTCTTCGGCGGCTTCGGCCAGTTCGCCGAATCCGCGCAGGGCGGCACCGCCTTCTTCGCCCACGTCGGCGGCTTCGTCGCCGGCATCGCCCTCATCCACTTGATGGGCACGCGCGAGCGCTACTGGCGCCGCCGGGATCTCTCCTGGTGAGCCGTCCTCTTGTCACCCTCTACACCCGCGCCGGCTGTCACCTCTGCGACGACGCCAAGCGCGTTCTCGCCGGCGCCCGCTCCCGCGCCGATTTCGACTACGAGGAGCTCGATATCGACCTCGACCCCTCTTTGCGCCGTCTCTACGACGAGGAGGTCCCGGTGATTGCCATCGACGGCCGCAAGGCTTTCAAATACAGGTTGGATATGAACGAATTTCTCAAACGACTGGCGGACCGCCGATGAGCCTCGACGTCCTCGCCATCGCCGCCCATCCCGACGACGTCGAGCAGACCTGCGGCGGCGCCCTCATCCGCATGGCCGAAGCCGGCTACCGCACCGGCGCGCTCGACCTCACCGCCGGCGACATGGGCACCCGCGGCACGCCCGAGCAGCGCGTCGCTGAAAGCGAATGCGCCGCCCGCCACATGCTCCTCGCCTGGCGCGGCAACCTGCACTTTCCCGACGCCCGTCTCGAAAACACCATCAGCGCACGCATGACACTCGCCGTCAAAATCCGCGAGTTGAAACCGCGCGTCGTCATCCTCCCCTACTGGCAGGCCCGCCACCCCGACCACTACCGCTGCAGTGAAATGGGCTTCGAAGCCTGCTTCCTTGCCGGCCTGAAAAAGCTCGACGAGTACTCCGAGCCGCACCGCCCGCAAAAGATCCTCTATGCCAGCCTCTACGCCGACGTGAGACCGTCTTTCATCGTCGATATCAGCGCCCAATTCGAGCGCCGCATGACCGCTCTCCTCAGTTACGCCTCGCAATACGGCGAGACTGCCGAAGGCGGCGCGCTTTTCCCCGGCGAACAGGAAATCCGCGAGCGCTTGGGCGCCATCGCCCGCTTCTACGGCAACCAGATCGGCGTCAAGTATGGAGAGCCCTTCGTCGTCAAAGAAGCCATCCAGATCGATGACATCGTCTCCATGCCCGTCCGCTCCATCTAACCTGCCTTTGCCGTTCTGGCGGCCTCGGCCCCGGCGCAGGCGCTGATTGGGTGTAGGCGTCAACTGGGTCGATCTCCAGGCGGTCCGCAAAAAGGTGTGGCGTACTTCGACGCTGAAGTCGCTTGCATGTGTTGTTATTTGCATACTTGCGAAGTTCTGCAACTTATGTTAAATCAGACTTGAGTATCTTAATCTATTTGCTCGCTGGAGGTCATACACATCATGCGTACCCTTGCTCTCGCGCTCGTGGCGTTACTGGGCGTCTGCCTGGCGCCCGCGGCCCGCGCGCAAAACCACACCGGCGCTGCCGCGGACTCGCCCGCCGAAACAGCCCAGGGACCGGCCGCACCGGGCAGTCCCGAATCTCTTCGTAACGAAATCGAGAAATTGAAGCAGGCGATCGCGCTGCTGGAACAGCGCCTGACCAGCCAGGAGAAAGCGCAGCCGGTCACTCACGCCGCGCCCGCGGCTGGCGAGGTCGCCGCTCAACTGAAGGAACTGGATCAGCGAGTCTCCATCGCCGAGCGGTCCCAGTCCCTGGACCGTGTGCGGTTCACGGGAGATTATCGTTTTGAAGCGCACACGATCCGCGGCAGCGTGCCGGCCCACTTTGATGGGATGCAGTTGCAGAATCTGCTGGTGAAAACGCTGTTCGCGAGCCCGATCCTCGGCCGCAGCCCGCGCAGTGTGGACGAGATCGACAAAACCGTGGCGGCCAATGCCGGCGCCTACCAGCAGTTCACGTCGGGGCTGACTTTCGCCATGCTGAAACAGGCGGTCGGCAGTTTCTCGCCCGCGCAACAGCAGGGACTGTTCGGCATGCTCATGCCCTCAACCTTCACCACCGCCTCCCAGGACAACAACAACGCGCTCTTCACCAACCGCCTGCGCCTGCGCTTCGACGCCAAGGTCGCGGACAACGTCTCGTTTACCGGCCGCCTCAGCATGTATAAGGTGTTCGGCGATTCCACCGGCGTGCAGACATTTAACGGCCAGCCCAACACGCTCAACGTGGATGGGACAACCACCGGTGTGCCGAACTCCGACCAGTTGCGCGTGGACCGCGCCTATTTCAGTTGGAACAACATCGGCGGCTCCAAGCTGTATCTGTCCATCGGCCGGCGCCCCTCTACCTCTGGTCCGCCGCTGAACCTCCGCGAGGACGAACCGCGCGGCGGCACCCCGTCGGGCGCGCTCATCGACTATCAGTTCGACGGCATCACGGTCGGCTACAAACTGCACGAGAACATGACCTGGCGCCTCTGCTGGGGCTTGGGATACGAATCCGGCTTCGGTAACGCCAGTCTCCTCAAGATGCCGCAGGACCGTCTCAAGGACACGCATTTCTTGGGCGCCAATCTCGACCTGTGGGAGACGGAAAAAACGCTGGTGCAATTCACCTATGCCCATGCCTTCAACGTGGCGGACGGGTTTAACGGACTGGTCGTGATGCCGAACGACCCGCTCACCGGCGCTACCGTGCCGGCGCCTGTCGTGATGCGTTACACCCCCTCGGCGAACCTTGGCGGCATTCACCTGGCGGGCATGAACTTTACCCGCAAGGTGAAGACCTTCGATTTCTACGGCAGCGCCAATCTCTCGTCGACCCGTCCCAACGGAACGACGACGCCCTTCGGCGGTCTCCTCTCCGATCCCTTCGAGACCCCGGTGAACCACACAGGCTACATGGCCTTGGCAGGGGTACGTTACAACTTCGGCAACGATGAGAAGACCAAGCTCGGCTTCGAGTACAACCACGGCTCCGAATACTGGTTCAACTTCGCACAGGCGGCGGACGACATCATCGCGCCCAAGACAAATACACGCGGCCACGTCGTCGAAACCTACCTGACCCACCGCATTAACGACCGCTTCATCTTCAAGGCGGACTTCATCAAGTACCTGTACAACTACTCCGGGTCGGGCTGGCACGTAGGCGCGCCCAAGTTACTGGATTCGTCCCCGATCCTCGGATTCCCCACTTACAGCGGCTCGACTATGGTCTCGCTCGGGCTGACTACCAGATTCTAGGAAGGCATTCATGACGACAAGACGTTGGACTCACATCATCATCTGCGCCGTATCCCTGCTCGTCTCCGGCGCGTACACCCTCGCCGCCGCGGGAGGGGAACCCAAGGGCAACGAAGGCAAAGGCCGCTACTACTTTCGCCAGACGTGCAAGGACTGCCACACCAAAGGGGCGAAAGGCGGCGAAGTCACGCCCCTCACCAAGACCATGGCGCAGTGGAAGAGCTACTTCCTCAAAGCGAAGCACAATGGCGGCGCGGACCCGCTAACCAAGGTGATGCCGGCCGAGCAATTACGGGACGTTCAGACGTTCCTCGTGATGCATGCCGCCGACTCGCTTCAACCCGAGACCTGCGGGAAGTAGACAGACGGTTGGGGCAGGCGGCAGCGCCTGCCCCACCAAGGGAGATTGCCGGACATGCCGCAGAGATCGATCGCTCGTCGAAGTTTCATTCAGATCGCGGGTGCGGGCGCAGTGGCCGCCACCCAGATTGGCTGCGGCCGCAAACCCGCCGTCCTCGGAGAGCGGCGCGAGGTCGCCACCACCTGCGAGCTATGCCCGAATAAGTGCTCGGTGATCGCCGTCGTGGAAAACGGCATGATCCGCAAGCTCAACCCCAATCCGGAGAATCCGAAATCGCGCGCCATGCTGTGCGCGCGCGGCAATGCCGGCATGTTGCAGGTTTACGACCCCGCCCGCCTCAAAAAGCCGCTGATTCGCGCCGGCGCGCGCGGCGAGGGCAAATGGCGCGAAGCGTCGTGGGAAGAAGCCTTCGACTACGCCGCGCAAAAGCTCGCCGCCATCAAGGAAACGTACGGGCCGCAAGGGGTGTTGTGGTCGTCCACCGAAGCCTTTGCCGAGATCTTTTTCAAGAACCTGGGGCTCGCCTTCGGATCGCCCAACATCGTCCGCCATCCCACGCTCTGCCTGGCGTCGGTCAACCTCGCCTACTCGGTGACGTTCGGCACGGTGCCTTCGTTCGACCTGCTCAATGCCAACTATGTGATCATGGCGGGGGCAAACCGGTTCGAAGCCTTCATCACGCCGGACACGATGGACCTGATCGAAGCGACCATGAACCGCAAGGCGCGCCTGGTTTGCCTCGACCCGCGCTTCACCGTGACGGCATCGAAGGCCGACGCCTGGTACCCCATCAAGCCCGGCACGGACACCGCGTTCATCCTGGCGATGCTGCACGTGATCCTCGGCGAGGGGCGGCACGACAAGGAATTCGTCAACGCCTACTGCTCGGGCTTCGACGAGCTGGCCGGCCATGTCAAGCCCTTCACGCCGGAGTGGGCGGAAAAGGAGACCGAGATTCCCGCGGACGAGATCGCGCGCATCGCCCGGGAGTTCTCCGACGCCGCGCCGCGCGCGGTTTTCTACGCCGGACGCCGCTCTTCCTGGTCCCAGAACGATTTCCAGATGCGGCGCGCCCAGGCCATCCTCAACGCTGTCGTGGGAAATTGGGACCGGCAGGGCGGGATGGTGCCGAACTCGAAAATCGCCCTCGGCGAGTACCTCTTCCTGCCGTGGGACGACCCTAAGGCCGGCCGCGTCGACGAGATGGACAAGAACTTCCCCCTGGCGGCCAAGGGCGACGGCGCATACCTCAAGTTGCGCGAGAACGTGCTGGCCGGCGTCCCGTATCCGGTGAAGGGGTGGATGATCGCCAAGCAGGACCCCATGAACGCCCTGCCCGATCAAGCCAAGACCCTGCGGATGATCGAGCAGATGGATTTCATCGCCGCCATCGATATCCAGATGAGCGACACCGCGTGGTACGCGGATGTGTTGTTCCCCGAATCCACTTATCTGGAGCGGGAAGATCCGGTGGAGGTGATGGGCGGAATCTGGCCGGTGGTGGTGCTGCGCCAACAGGTCGTAAAGCCGGTGCACGACACCCGCCCGACGCTGGAGATCGTGCAAGGTCTCGCCAAACGCCTCGGCCTGGGCATGTACTTCGATTACACGACGGAACAGTGGAACGCGGCGGCGGTGAAGGAATTGCCCATGGAGATGCCGATGGAGTACCTGCGCAAACACGGCGTCTATACGCCGCCCGGCGGGCCGAAATATGGGGCGACGCTCACCCCTGACCACCGCTTCGTTACCAAGACCGGCAAGATCGAGTTGTATTCCGCCCGTCTCGCGGAAAACGGGCACGATCCCCTTCCTTCCTACCAGCGGCCCGCGGAACCGCCGCCGGGAAGGTTCCGCCTGGTTATTGGACGGAAGGCCTTCTTCACCCACGCCAACAGCACGAGCAATCCCTGGCTCTTCGACTTCGCCCCTGAGAACCGAGTCTGGCTTGCGCCGGGGTCCGCCAAATCGATCGGAGCGGCCGACGGCGATCTCGTCGAGGTCGCCAGCGCGGTGGGCAGCGTTCGCCTCAAGGTCAGGGTGACTCAGGAGATTCGTCCCGATTGCGTCTTCATGCTGCATGGGTACGGCAAGCGGTCGCCCTGGCTGAAGCGAGCGTACAACCGCGGCGGATCGGATGCGGCGCTGATCGAGACCGCCTGGGATCGCGCCTCTGGAAACGCGGCGATGCACGAGACTTTCGTCAGGGTGACGAAGGTCGGAGGAGGCGCACATGCCTAAACGCTACGCCCTGGTCATCGATTCGAAGAAGTGCATCAACTGCAAGGCGTGCGTCGTCGCATGCCGCGCCGAGAACCAGGCGCCGCTCGGCCATTCGCGCGACTGGATCAATGAGGAGCATCGCGGAACCTGGCCGAAACTCCTGGCGGCGTTCGAGCCCGAGCAGTGCCATCACTGCGCCAGTCCATCGTGCGTGCGGGTATGCCCGACGGGAGCGTCCTACCAGCGCGACGACGGCATCGTGCTGGTGAACGACACCGAGTGCATTGGCTGCCGCTATTGCATCGTCGCGTGCCCCTATGAGGCTCGCTTCTTCCGGGAGGATCGCGGTGTGGCCGAGAAGTGCACCTTCTGCGCGCACCGCGTGGACCGCGGAGAGACGCCCGCGTGTGTCGAAACCTGCCCCTCCAAGGTGCGGGTCTTCGGCGATCTCGCGGAGGAAAATGGCCCGCTGCAACAACTGTTGGCCACGCGCGAATACCGGACGCGGAAGACGCAGACGGGCAACGGTCCGCAAATCTATTACTTGTTCTGAGGATGGCCCATGAAGACGATTGAGTGGGGATTTCTGATTGTGAATTACCTGTTTCTCGGGGGCCTCTCCGCCGGGCTGTTCTTCGTCTCGGCGGTTGCGCTCTACCTGGGCGGACGGGACGATGTCACCTATACCCGCATCGCGCGCTGGGGCGCGTTGCTCGCGCCCTGGCCGGTGATGGCCGGAAGCGCCCTGCTGATCTTCGACCTGGGCAACTGGAACCGCTTTTACCTCTTGTTCCTCCATTTCAAATGGCACAGCCCCATGTCGATCGGATCATGGCTTCTGTTGGTCTTCAACGGCGTGGCGTTCCTCTACCTGTGGTCGTGGCTGCCGGCCGCGCGGCGCGCGTGGATCCTGACGAAGCTGCGCTTGCCGGCGTCGCTCGACCGCGACCTTTCCCGTTCCCGCCGCCTGATTGCGGCGTCCGGCTTCCCGCTCAGCCTCGCCGTGGCCATCTATACGGGGGTGCTCCTCGGAGCGGTCCAGGCCCGCCCATTCTGGAACACCAACCTGGTGGCCCAGATGTTTCTCTTCTCGGCCATATCCACCGCGTGCGCCCTCTTGATTGTGGCGCTGTCGTGGGGCAAGACGCGGCCGGATCCGGCCGAACTGCGCGTGCTCTACACTCTCGACATCTGCCTGATCACGCTGGAGTTCTTCGTGGTCCTCCCCTACGTGATTCACGGTGAACTGTCTGTGCAGGCGGTGCGCGATTCCCTCGACCTGATTCTAGGCGGCCCGTTCACCCTCGCCTTCTGGCTGCTCTTTGTCGGCGGCGGTCTCCTGGCGCCGCTAACGATCGAGGTCTGGGAGGTCGCGCCTGCCCTTCTCCAATCGGCGCCAATGCATTTCAATCGGCGAATCACCATACTGGCGGGCGCCATGGTGATCGCGGGCGGCTACCTGCTCCGCTATATCTTTGTGTACGCCGGACAGACAAGCGCGTTTCGATGAGGGACGCTACAATGCTGGTGACTGAAGCGATGCGGAAGAAAACGGCTGCAATCGACGACGATCGTGTGTACGAGATGCAGGTCAAGATCTGTAAGGCGTTCGCCAATCCGAGCAGACTTCGGATTCTGGATCTGCTCGCCAAGGAGGAGCATAATGTTTCGGAGCTCCAGCAGTCGCTGCAGATTACCGTCCCAAACGTGTCCCAGCACCTCTCGATCTTAAGGAACGCCGGCGTTGTAAAAACCCGCCGTGAGGGCAAGCAGATCATATGCTCCCTGGCGATTCCCGAGGTTAAGACGGCGTGTTCGCTCATCCGGGAAGTGCTCCGGGCCCAACTGCGAAACGGCCGCGACATCGTGATTTGAGGCCCCAACAGGTCCGCCGCGAGGGAGTACTGATGAAACTGCGAATGAATGAAAACTCCGTGCGGCTCCGTTTGCGGCGATCCGACGTGGACCGCTTCCGGAGCACGGGTTCGGTCTCGGCGGAAATGCGCTTTCCGGACGGCCGCGCCCTCATCTATCGTCTCGCCGGCAGCGCGGACGGCGAACTCACGGTCTCCTTCGTCGGAGATGTTCTCGAAGTGCGGGTCCCGTCTGCCGATGGCGAGGCATGGTCCAGCGGCAACACAGTAGGAATCTATGGAAACTCCGGCGGAATTGAGATTCTGGTGGAAAAGGATTTCCGAAGGACCTCCTTGCCGTCGCCGGACGATGCCGACCGCTATCCGAATCCGCGGGCGGCAAACCGCGGAAATTGACGCGGACGGGGCCTGTTGCCGAGTGAAGTGAACGACGGGTCCGTCCTCGACGTCCCCACATCCACAGTCAGCCGCGGCTGATGCTGTCAGAGCCACCGACAGCTCCGTGCCCTTGCCAGAATCGGGCCTGATGGCAGCCTTTTTATCGCCGGAATGTCATTTGGCCATCGCATAGGAGCCATGATACGATGCTCCTATGGGCGCCACAAAGGACCGTTCGGAGGTGTTGCAAGGCACACTGGACCTCATGGTGCTGAAAACGCTCGACGCGCTCGGACCGCTGCATGGCTACGGGGTTGCGCGCCGTCTTGAACAACTCAGCGAAGAGACGTTGCGCCTCAACGAGGGCACCGTTTACGCTTCGCTCCTTCGGCTCACGCAGAAGGGTTGGATTCACTCAGAATGGGGCGCCTCCGACAACAATCGAAAAGCGAAGTATTACTCCATCGGCAAATCGGGCCGAAAGCAGTTGGCCCGTGAAACCGAGAATTGGGAGCGTATTTCCGGTTTGATCGGCCGGGTGCTGCGGCTTGAGAGCCAGGGCTAGCTTTATGCTGCGTGTGCTTCTCTCGCGGATCCTCGGGATGATCCGCCGCCGCCAAATGGATCGGGAGTTTGACGACGAAGTCAACGCTCACATGGAAATATTGACAGAGCGTTTCGTCCGCCAAGGCATGTCACCCGAGGAAGCTCACTTCGCCGCGAGGCGGCAGTTTGGAGGGATGACGCAAATGAAGAGCGACCTTCGAGAGATGCGAACTTTGCCCTCGTTCGAAGCCAACATCCGGGACTTCCGGCACGCCTGGCGACAACTGGCGAGGGCGAAGGGATTCACGGCCGCGGCGGCCTTGACGCTGGCGCTTGGAATCGGAGCCGGCACTGCTGTTTTCGCGGTTCTGGATGCCGTGGTGCTCCGTCCTTTGCCGTTTGTCAAGCCGGATCGGCTCATGGCATTTCGCGGCGTGGAGCCACGCGGAATGCCGCGTCAGCTTTCGTATCCGGACTTCTTCGACTACCGCAGACAGAATCAGGTCTTTGAGCATTTGGTCTCCTATCGCGACGCCGATTTCACGCTCACCGACTCTCAACCGCCCCTTCAAGTATCCGGCCAGATCGTTTCCTGGGACCTGTTTCCGATGTTGGGCGTGCAGCCTCAGTACGGACGCGGTTTTCTACCGGAAGAGGAAAAACCGGGCGCGCATGCGGTGGTGATGAGCCACTCGCTATGGACGAAACACTTCGGCGGCGACAAGGGGGTTGTAGGAAAGACCGTGCACATCAATGGAGCGCTCTTTACGGTGGTCGGCGTGGCGCCCTCGGGATTCCAGTTTCCGGTGGACGCGCCGGCCGTTGCATTGTGGGTGACTCTGGCGGAGGACTACACCAACCGCGATCAGCGCGGCGCGCGAACGCTCGATGCCATCGGCCGCTTGAAACCTGGAATCTCACCTCATCAAGCCTTGGCACAGATGGACGTGATCGCCGGAGCGCTCGCTCAGCAGTTTTCTGACGATGCGAACGCCGCCAGGACCTCCCTGGAGCCCGAAGCGGAGCGGGTGGCGGGGCCAAGCCGCGCTCCGCTACTGGTGCTGTTGGGCGCGGTAACGATGTTGATTCTGATCGCGTGCGCCAATGTGGCGAACCTGCTGCTCGCTCGCAATAACGAACGGGCGCCTGAATTCGCATTACGAACGGCGTTAGGCGGTTCGCGTTCGGCAATTGTGCGGCAACTGCTCATCGAAGGCTTAGCGATCGCGTTGCTGGGAGCGGGAGGCGGGGTCTTGCTTGCGATTGTCATTCTCACATTTGTGCTGCCGATGATCGGCAGCAGCGTGCCTCGGGTCGCACAAGCCGGCATCGACGGACCGGTCCTGGCTTTCTCGATCGTTTTGGCCATCTGCACCAGTGTTTTGTTCAGCCTTGCACCGGCGCTTCAGGCCACCGGCGCCCGTATGGCGGGAGGTTTGAAGGCGGGCGTTCAGAACATAGCCCGCGGGAACAACCGTTTCCGGAGCGCTCTCGTCGTCGTTCAAATCACCCTCGGGCTGTTACTACTCGTAGGCGCGGAAAGTTCCGCCGCCGGCTTCCTGCAATTCGTTCACCGCGATCCCGGTTTCCGCACCGACCATCTCCTGACTTTCAACGTTGGTCTCTCCGACCAGGCAGATTTCGGAGACCGGCTGCTGGTGAGGCTCAAGTCCATTCCGGGAGTGGAGTCGGCAGCCATGGGCAGGCCGCTCCCGCTGCAGGGCCACGAAATGCGGATTGCGTTCGATATCCAAGGGCGGCCCGCGCCCGCTTCCGGCCGGCTGCGCTCAGACGCGGCGATCGTCACCCCGGAGTTCTTCCGCGCCATGGGAATCCCGCTTGTGAAGGGCAGAGACGTTAGCGATCGTGACACTCTAAGCGCCCCATCCGTAGTGGTCGTGAACCAGGCGTTTGCTCGGAATTTTTTCCCGGGCGAGGAAGCGATCGGGAAACGGCTGCAAACTGGCAAAGGGCCAGGGACTGTCGTCAGGGAAATCGTCGGCGTTGTTGGCAACGCAAAGCAGGATGCAATCGGAGCAGATTCTGATCCAATTTTCTACTTCCCTATTCGGCAGCTTCCCTGGGGCGTCAGCACGGTTGTTCTTCGAACCGCCGGCCCGCCACAGCAAATGGAATCGGCGGTCCGGACAGCCTTGGCGGATGTAGACCGGCTCGTCCCGATCGACCAGATCCGAACCGGAGAAGAGTTGGCGGCCGCAGTGGTCGCGGCGATGCAGTTCTCCGTTTTGTTGATGGGCGAGTTCGCCGCTGTGGCGTTGCTTTTGACAGTGACGGGGCTGTATGGCGTCCTCTCCTATGCAGTGGAACGGAGACGCCGGGAGATAGGATTGCGGATCGCGCTGGGCGCAGGACGCGGCGACGTGCTGGGCATTGTGTTTCTCCACGCCGCTCGGTTAGTTACAAGTGGTCTGGTGCTGGGTTTGGCTGGCGCCGCCATCGGCGAGCGACTGCTGCGCTTGACGTTGCTCGGAGTTGGGCGACCGGATTGGGTTCTGTTGTCTGTCGCCTGCGGTGTGCTGGTGATAGCCGCCGTGGCAGCGGCATACATCCCCGCTACCCGTGCAGCAGCAGTGGACCCGATGAAGGCATTGCGAAGCGAGTGAACCTCGACATGCTGAGGAAGGCTGCCGAGAAAGGCGTTCATTTCGCGCAGCACATCCGACTCGTTCGAGAAGAATACATCATGATTCCCGTGCGGCAAGCGAACCACCCGCGCGGAGGGCACTCCGCTCTCAAATGCCTTCGCTTGTGCGCCAGTGGGGCCTCGTCCCGTGCCTCGGCTGCCACACGCGCTGCATCATCCTTATGGTCCCGGCGAATCGCAATCGTTCTAATGCGAGCGCTGGCGGAAGTAGCCAATCCAGATCAATGCCGCCGCAATCCAGATGCAGACTGCCTCTGCGAAGATCCCGCTCGGCCCCGGCGCATCGGCGAAATGTAGGGCAAAAGGAATGGGGATCAGCGTCAGAAAGATAGCAGCCACCAGGGAGGCCGCGCGCCGGCGCGGTTGCGCGAAATAGAGGCTCCAGAAGAGCGCCGCCATGCTCCAGTCAAACGCCGCCTCCCAGAGGAAGTCGCCAACCCTCAGAGAAACCATATGGCCATGTGTGAAATAGAATGACAGCGGGCTGAGCGTGAGGAACAGGCTCAGGCCGAACAACCACTTGCGCCGATCGAGTCCGCAACGCACGCTCTCCAGGTC
>CAZSQK010000041.1:51312-64771 GCA_964608645.1 uncultured Solibacteraceae bacterium
CAGGCCGAACAACCACTTGCGCCGATCGAGTCCGCAACGCACGCTCTCCAGGTCGCGCTTCTCCCTTTCCGGGCCGGCCGTGATCGGCGGGCCGGTCCGCAGCGTTTCCAGCGGAGTCCCGGCGCTGCGCGCCATCCGCTCGAAGTCCGGATTCTCGTGAAAATACTCTTCGACCAGCAATTTTGTATCGCTGCTGGCCTCGCCGGAAAAATAGACCGGCAACAGATCCGTGACCACATCTTGCGTGATATTCATGGTTTTGCTCCCGTGGACGAAATGACTTCCGCCCACGCGTGCCTGGTTTGCATCAACTTCAACCTCGCTCGATAAACCTTCACCTTCGCCGTGACGACCTGGATTCCCAGCGTCTCCGCGATTTCCTCGTACGGCATTTCGTCCAGCGCGCGCATCAATAACGCCGTGCGATCCAACTCCGGCAGTTGCTGCAATGCCGCAAGCACGGCGCGGACTTCCGCGGTCTGCTCCATGTGCATCTGCGCGTTGATTCGCGTGTCGGTCATCTGTTCGTCGAGTTCCGCGTGCCGCTTATGGCGGCGTTGCGTGTCCTGGTACAAATTGCGCGCGATGGCGAACAGGTAGCTTTTCACCGTTGGCTGACGGATTCGTTCGCGGGCCAGCCAGGCGGACACAAAGACGTCCGAAGTGATTTCATCCGCCATCACTGGATCACCGGACAAAAACAGCGCAAATCGGCGGACGTCGGGCGCATACCGTTGATAGAGGCTCTCGATGTCCGTCATTTTTCCAATCGCCATTCAGGTTACGCGCGAACACCCGAAAAGTTACAAGGGAATTCCGCGGGTTCAGGCAACCTTCCCAAGATGTTTCCAGCCGCTTTTCACGGGTTTTGGGCAGTGCCCAGCCGCCCTCCAGAATTGGCCCGAACACATAAATCCTGCGAGGCGCCGGAGTCTATTTGCGGAGCAGCCCGGTTACTGCCCGCTGATACCGGCGGCTGGATTTGAGAAGCTGAACGCCGACTAAGAGCTCGTATTCGCCGCCTCCCAGCGAAGAGATCTCGCGGATGCGGCTGGCGTTCACCAACAAGGTGCGATGAATTCGAACGAACTGCGCCGGCTGCAGTCGCGCCTCCAGAGAATTCATCGTCTCCCGCAGGAGACCGGATTCGCCGCCTGCGTGCAGACAAACGTAGTTTTCGGCGGATTCGATCCAGTCCACGTCCTCTACGGCGATGAAGCGAGCCCGCCCGCCGCTACGGACCACGAAACGCGACGGAAGCGGAGTTCCTTCGACTAGGTTCGCCAGAGACGGCTGTGGCGTGGATTTGGCGCGAGCGAGAGCGCGCCGGAAGCGCTCGTCGGAGAAAGGCTTTAGGAGGTAATCGAGCGCATTGACGTCGAACGCCTGGATAGCGAACTGATCGTAGGCGGTGACAAAGATCACGCGCGGCGTTTCCTGGGGACTGAGCGAGCGAAGCACTTCGAAGCCATCCATCTCGGGCATCTGAATATCGAGAAAGACCAGGCCCGGGGACTTGGCGCGGATGACGGCGACGGCCTCCAGGCCATCCGCGCACTCCCCGGCGATTTCGATTTCATGGTCGGCGGCCAACAGGCGAATCAACCCGCTACGGCAGATCCGTTCGTCGTCGACGATGAGCACCGTCAGCTTGGTCATGATGGCAGATAGGGAATTGAGATCTTCACTGCGACGCCGCCGCGCGGGCGTTGCGCCACTTCGAATCGGGCCTCTTCGCCATACAAGGCGCGCAAACGCCCTTCTGTATTGCGGATTCCGCAGCCCCGCGAACGGCGCTCCGGGTAGTCGGGGGAGAGTCCGGATCCATCGTCTTCCACACGCAACTCGAGGGTATTGGACACGCGGCGAGCATGAATGCTCAAGGCGCCGCCTGCAGCGTGAGGGGCGATGCCGTGGCGCAGGGCGTTTTCCACCAGCGGCTGCAGGAGCAGGGTCGGAATCAGGGCCCCGCGGGCCTCGCCGTCGGCGGTGATCGAAGTATGAAGCCGCTCCTGAAAGCGGGTCTGTTCGATTGAGAGATAGGCCTCCAGAAAATCCAACTCCTGCTGCAAAGGAATCCGGTCCGCCCGCGAGTAATCCAAGGAAACGCGCAGCAATTCGCTCAGTCTCAGCAGCACGCGGTTCGCGGTCTCAATGTCCTCACGCATTAACACGGAAATCGTATGCAGGGTATTGAAGAGGAAATGCGGATGCAACTGGGACTTCAGGTTCTGTAACTCAGCCTGGGCCAGCCGTCCCTGCAAATCCCGCACGCGCTGGCGCGCCTCCACGGCCTGGAAAACGGCTGCGATGATCCAGAAGGCCAGGAAATTCGCCAGCCACTCCAACCGGAGGTTGCGGTTCATCGAATATGCCGGCCAAGCCGTCAACCGGTCCACCAGATAAGAGAAAGCGTGGTTGACCGCCACCGGACCGCACGCAGCGACACCGCCAACTCCCAGGTAGTACGCGAGACGCCGCCATTGCCTTCCTACCAGCGGATAGCGCGCAAAAAACGGCGCGAGCAAGGCGGCTTCAAAGGCCCACGCATATAAGAACACCAACTGCTGGAGGAGAGTGCGCACATTGCCGCCTGCGGTGGCGGGGCCAAACAGTGCCAGGATGCTGCGGACCGACGTGAAGAGCGTAATTGCGGTGGCCAGGGCTAACGACCGCCTCAGCAGCTTTCCGAAAGGCATCGCGATTGCGGCCAGAATAGCACGCGCCGGAATCGGCGCTCAAAAGCGCCGCACAGATTGTGACGAAGGAGCGAAATTCAGTGACGAGCGGCGGCGGCTTCCTGAAACATAGATGTTATTCTCCGGAAAGTTCAAGGGTTTGGAGGGGGAGTGCGCATGCAAACTGAAAAGATCGTTTTAGCCGGAGCTCTTGTGTTCTTCGCGGGACGCGCGCCCGCGCAGCCCGCTGCCGGCGCCCTGAACACAGCCGGCGGCACAATGAAGAACGTTCGCGTGTTAACAGACGTTCCTGTCAAACAATGGGATGACACGATGTGGTTCATGAGCACCTCGCTAGGTGTGACGTGCGACCACTGCCACGTGGCTCAGGCCTACGAGAGCGACGATCGGAAGGCCAAACAGACGGCACGCAGCATGATTCAAATGACGCGTGAGTTGAACGCTCGGAATTTTGGCGGGCGGGTGCGGATCACCTGCTACACCTGCCATGAAGGTAGTCTGCAGCCTAAGGCGGCTTCGCCGCTGTGGAACAAGACCCCGGAGGAAGCAGCGGCCATCCGCAAAGAGCGGGAAAAGCAGGCCGCGCCGTCAGCTCCCAAACAGCCCGAACCGTTGCCCGACGCCGAGCAGGTGATCGCCCGCTACCGCAAGGCGGTAGCGGGCGATGGAGTGAAGACCATCCACCTGAAAGGCTCGGTGGATACCGCCAGCCGCGGGCTGATAGCCCAAGCGGTCGAGATGGACATCGAGTTACCGGACAGGCTGGCGCAACGGGCAACAATAGGGGGTGCGGAGATCGTGCAAGTGGTCGACCGGGACCACGCTTGGGCCGTCGCGCAGGGCCGCACCATTGACCTGCCTCCGGCAAACATGGAAAACGCCAGGAAGCAGATTGCCCTCTTGGGTCCGCTGAGAGTCCCTGAGGCGGAGGCTCCTCGAAGGACCACAGCTCTTGAAACCATTGGCGGCCGGAGCTTCGTCGTGGTGGAATCTCACGGCGCCAGGCATCTGGAGCGCCTGTATTTTGACCTGCAGACCGGGTTGCTGTACAGGCGAGCGGGCGATACGCATACGCCGCTCGGGGACTACCCATACGAGACCGTCTATGAAGACTATCGCGACATCGACGGGGTTAAAATTCCGTTCCAGACTACCAGCAGGAGTACGAATGATAGCACCCGCTATACGTTCTCCGAGATTCGTTTTAACCAGCCTATCGATCCTTCGCGCTTCGAGCGGCCTCGAACGGCCGCCGGGAAATAGAGTCCACGCGTGGCGCCGACGCTATTCGTGTCGGAGTGCTTCCAACGGGTCGACCTTTGTAGCCCGGCGGGCCGGAAGATAACAGGCCACCAGCACGGTGAATGCCAGCACACCTGATCCGCAGACAAACGCAACGCCATCGGTTGGCTCTACTCCAAACAGAAGCGCCCGCAAAGCGCGTGTCGAAATCCATGCTCCGCCGAGCCCTAGCACCAAACCCGCTGCCGTGAGCTGAAGGCCCTGCGTGAAGATGGCCGCCAGTACATCGGCCCGCGCTGCGCCCAGTGCCATGCGGATGCCGATCTCATGTGTGCGCCGCGCCACCGAATAGTTGATCGTTCCGTAGACACCGACAGCGGACACGAGGAGGGCAAGGATGGCGAATCCGGCCACGAGCAGCAGGTAAAATCGCGGCGTGGCGACCGAATTGGACATCATGTGCTCGACGGTGTCGAGCTTGCTGACGAGCACGTGCGCGTTCCAGGCGCGGATCTCCTTCCGCGCGGCGGCGCGGAGACCTGCGGGCGGCAACTCGGTCCGCACGAGGACAGTGACTGGATTGCGCCAGGCATCCTGGCGGTATGGAAAGTAGATCACGGGCTGGGGGTCGCTGGCGACGCTGAAGCCCTTCACGTTGCGGGCGACGCCAACCACGGCGACCCAGTTGCCTTGCCAGCGCACGTGCCGGCCGATAGGGTCTTCGCCGCCGAAATCGCGGCGCGCCATGGATTCGTTGATGACGGCGACTTTAGGAGCATCCGGTCCATCGGCGGGGGTGAAGAAACGGCCGCGGCGCAGCGCCATCCCGGCGGCTTCAAAATATCCCGAAGTCGCAATGACCAGGCCGGTGTCGCCTTGCTGGCGACGATCGGCAGGCTCACGCGCTTCGATATCGAAGCAGCAGACGGTGAACGGCGGAGCGTTCTGCGGAAACGTCGTCGATGCGCCCGCCGCCGTAACGCCTGGGAGCGCGCGAAGGCGGTCCAACAACTCGTTGATACGGCGGTTGGCGGACCAGGGCAGGTCAACGCCGATCGCACCGTCGGGGCGGAAGCCGAGCGGCACACGGACGCGCGCGAGGAAGCTGCGCATCAGCAATCCGGCGCCGACGAGAAGCATCATGGAGAGTGCAATCTGAGCGACCGCGAGGAGGCTGCGGCCGCGGTTCCGACCGAATTCGCCCGCGCCGGGGACGCCGGGACCCTGCTTGAGCCAGTTGACCAGGCCGGCGCGCGAGGCGCGAAGAGCGGGCGCGGATCCGAACAAGATGCCGGTGAGAATCGCGGCGCCGATCGCGTACAGCAGCACCGGAGTGTTGAACGCCACCTCCTGAACGCGCGGCAGGTGAACCGGATCGAAAGCGATGAAGGCCCGGACCAGGACCCATGCGGCGGGGATTCCGAGCGCTCCGCCGATGAGCGTGAGGAAGGTGCTTTCGACGAGCAGGCAGCGGACGACGCGCCACCGTCCGGCGCCGAGCGAAAGGCGCAGGGCCAGTTCGCGCCGGCGGCCGGCGGCGCGCACCAACAGGAGACTCGCCACGTTCGCGCAGGCGATCAGTAAGACGCATACCGCCGCGCCCAGTAGGACCAGCAGCGTCCCACGAGTTTCGCCCAGGATGTCCTGCTCTAGCGGCACGACGTTGACACTCTCCTTGAAGCGGGCGGTGATGGTTTCCATCTCGCTGCGGGCTTGCGAGAGAGAAACACCGGGCTTCAGCCTGGCGATCGTTTTCAGGTAGTAAGCGCCATCGTTGCGGGGATCGTCCACCCAGAACGGGAACCACAACTCCGAGAAATTCGCCGGGTAGGCAAAGCCTTTGGGCATGACTCCGACGACGGTGTAGCTTTCGCGATCGAACTGGGCGGTCTTGCCGATCACGCCGGGGTCGCCGCCGAGACGCTGCCACAACCCATAGGAGAGAATGGTGACCTTGGGCCCGCTGCGGCGTTCCTCATCGGGCACGAAGACGCGGCCGAGCATGGGCTGTGTGCCGAGAGCTTCGAAAAAGCCGCCGCTGACATCGGCGCCGGCCAGTTCGACGGGTTCGCCGCCGGACATAATCTGGGCGGAATGGCCATCCCACGCAGCCATATGCGCGAACGACTGGCTCTGCTCCTTCCATTGGCGGAAGACGGGGTAAGAGACCACGACGTGGTCCTCGCGCTGCAACCCGGGCCTCTGCCAGACCACCCACAGGGCGGCGATGCGGTCGGGATCACGGAACGGCAACGGCCGCATCACGACGGCATGGACAACGCTGAAGACCGCAGTGCCCGTGCCAATGCCGAGCGCGAGCGTGATGATGGCAACGGCGGCGAACGTGGGGTTCTTCCAAAGGGCGCGCAATGCGTATTTGAGATCGGCAAGCCAAGCCTCCAGCCGAGTCCAACCCCATGCGGCGCGGCTGTCTTCGGCCAGCAGCGCGGAATTGCCAAACCGCCGCCGGGCTTCCTGTGTGCCGACAACTGCGGCTTTCATGTCAACGTGGAACCTCATCTCCTCTTCGAGATCGCGGTCGAACTGCCGCCGCCGAAACGCGAACAGCAGCTTGCGCCAGAATTCGCCGGTCCATTCCATTCGGGCTTCCCCCTAGGCGGGCTGAATGACCCGCACGATCGCCTGCATCACTCTTTCGAATTCCGAAATCTCGGCCGTCAACTGTTTGCGGCCGGCTGGTGTGAGCTGGTAATAGCGCGCGCGGCGGTTATTGTCCGATTGGCCCCACTCGGCCGTCACCCAGCCCTTGATCAACATGCGCTGCAGTGCCGGGTAGAGCGATCCTTCCTCTACCTGGAGCACGTCCCCAGACGATTGCTGAATGTGCTGCGCGATGCCATACCCGTGCATTGGGCCGAGACAAACCAAGGTCCTGAGAATCAACATGTAGAGTGTTCCCGGCGGGATTTCCGTCCGCGTTGTGGCTGCGTCTCTTCCCATAGTTAAACTATCGGTATTCTAAATTCGATGAATAGAGATGTCAAGGTCTAAATATCTTCATCTTCCACGTGCCGGTAGCGAATCCTGGCCGGCCTCTGAAACGTCGCTGTCGGAAACCTCGGAAACTACTACTGCCCAGGCTCTAGCGTTACCCGCTTACGTGCAGCCATGATGTAGAATAGTTTCGCGCGAGGGGCGCATCCAGTCCGCGGGAAGGGCCGTGCCCACCCACCGAAAGACAATCGAAGGTTACGAACCTTCTTTCAGGCTGATTCGTGCGGACTCCAGGCACGCATCGAAAGGAGATTCGTATGTCAGACGCACTTCCCCTACCGCCGCGCCCCAACATCGAGCAATATAAGAAACTCGCGAGGGACTTCCAACGTGCCTGCAAGTCGGGTGATCCTGCCGCATTGCGGGACTGGACTGCGCGCTGGGCGGAAACACTGGCCCGACTTCAAGGGCGGGCGGTCACGCCCGAAGCTCAAAGAGAGATTGGCTGGGATACCGAACGAGTCGAGCGGCAATGGCGCAAGATTCAACAGTCGAACGAGCAAGCGGCACGCTGCACCCTGGCGGGCGCTCAGTTTTTCATCGCGCTCTGTCACGGCTTTGCGAGCTGGCCGAAGTTCGCCAACCACCTGGAAGCGTTGGCGCGCGCCAGTTCACCGATTTCGCACTTCGAAGCGGCTATAGACGCCATCATCAGCGGCAATATCGTGACCCTCGAAAGACTGCTGCGCGATCATCCGGAGCTGATACGAATGCGATCGACACGGGAGCATCGCTCCACGCTGCTCCACTACGTCTCGGCGAATGGCGTTGAGGATTTTCGCCAGAAGACGCCCAGGAATATTGTCGAGATCGCTAAGATACTGCTGGACGCCGGCGCCGACGTTAACGCAGAGTCGGACGCGTATGGCGGCCGATCGACCACCCTCGGACTGACGGCAACGAGCTGCCATCCCGAAGAGGCCGGCGTGCAACTGCCGCTCATGGACCTGTTGATCCGGTATGGAGCCGCGATCGACGGTCCGGATGGTGGCAGCGCGGTCAATGGGTGCTTGCACAATGGGCGCGGAGAGGCAGCGGAGTTTTTTGCGGACCGCGGTGCGCGCCTGGACTTGGAAGCGGCGGCAGGAGTGGGCCGGCTGGACGTGGTCAGGCGTTTTTTCACGGCGGATGGGCAGCTGGTCCCGCCGGCCACTCCGAAGCAGATGAAAGATGGATTTGCCTGGGCCTGCGAGTTCGGACGTGTCGGCGTGGTGGATTTCCTGCTACGGCAGGGTATCGGAATCGACGCGAAGTTGCCACACGATGGGCAAACCGGGCTGCATTGGGCCGCTTACGGCGGTCATCCGGAGACTGTGAAACTGCTACTCGTGCGCGGCGCCCCGGTGAATGCAACGGACGAGAGCTACGGCGGAACACCGCTCGAATGGGCACTGTATCAGTGGGGCAACTCGCCTGTTCAGGCGGAACGCGGCTCGTATTACGAAACCGTTGCGCTGCTGATCCAGTCGGGCGCCAAACTTCACGATGAGTGGTTCCAGGAAGACGACGAGGAGCGCCAACGTGCGGTTCGCAAGCTACGGTCCGACCCGCGAATGCAGGCGGCGCTTCGGGGCGAGACACCGAAATAATGAATAGAGGTGTTAACAGCCCTCAGCGCCACTGGGATACAGCCCAAAGACCATGAAGGTCAGAACACCAGGTGAAGGCCCAGTTGGGTGTTGCGCGGCTCGCCGAAGCCCAGGCCCGGCGCCGAGCCGCCGTTTCGCGTGGCCGTGATCTGGCCAAAGCTGCTTGAGGAAAACGTCGTGCTCGGGTTGGCGTAGTTGGTCCGGTTGAACAAGTTGAAGATCTCGGCGCGGAATTCTGCCGATACTCGCTCGCTCATTTTCGTCTTCTTGAAGACCGAAAAATCGACCGATCCGAAGCCAGGCCCATATATCGCATTCCGCCCGATGTTTCCAAAAGTGCCGGTCGCCGGATTCGCGAAGGCGGCCTTGGTGATGTACTGAATTGCCAGCGAGTTCGGAATCGCGCTCGAAAAGCCCGTGAACGGGTCGCCGATCACGTCGACGCGATCGCGATTCTCACCAGTTCCGCTCCGGTTGGTGCCCGCCAGGATATTGAGCGGCGTCCCTCCGTGAACCGTAAAGAGCGAGTTGACCTGCCACCCCTGCGTCAGCCGCGGCGCAAAGTGGCCGAGCTGCGGCAGCTGGTAGCTCCAAAAGCTGGTGACGATATGACGGATATCGAAGGTGCTGGCTCCGCGCTCGTCCTTCAGATCGTAGCTGTTGGTCGGAACCGTGTTGCGCACATCCGAAGTGTTGTCAATGGCGTGTCCCCAGGTGTAGTTGAAGGTGCCCGTGAGGCCCTTGCGGAACGACTGGCGGAGCTGCACCTGGAGCGAATTGTAACTGGAGTTCGCGATGGAGTTGATCATGTCGATCGCGGCCAGTTGTGGGAACTGCTGCGAGTACGGACGCACACCGCCGATCGGCTGGTTGATGTCCTGCATGATCGCAAGCTTTCGTCCCAGGCTGCCGACGTAGCCGGCTTGCAGAATCGTGGAAGAGGAAAACTGCCGCTGAATATTCAGATTGAAGTTCTGTACATAAGGTGTGCGGAAATCCTGGCTCACACCGAATGCGCCGTAGGGAGGCGCCGGTCCCGCGCTGCCGAAAACCGGCGCGCCGCTTTGGATCACCACATTTTTCGCGTTGACCGTATAGACCGGATTCGGGCCGCCGGGATTTGCGTGCACGCCGGCCGCTCCGCCATTGGGAGAGCTGGTATTGGCCACGAAGAAGTTGAGCGCCGGCACATCGTAGTACACGCCGTAGCCTCCGCGAATCACGGTCTTTCCGTTGCGCATGGGAGTATAGGCGAAACCGAAACGCGGCGCGAAATTATTCCAGTCCTTCGGATAGAGCGAGTCGATTCCGGCGCCCGGCACAAGGAACCCCTGGCCCGGAACAAAATTCGTAATGCTGTTCTTCGCATCGTGGAGCACGCCGTGATAGGTGAACCGCACGCCGAAATTGACGCTCAGCTTGGGCGAGACCTGGAAGGTGTCGTGCGCCCAGAAGTCGGAGGAATTCTGGTAATAATCGCGCTGCAGTTGTCCCACCACGATGATGGCGCCGCTCGAATTGGTGGGATAGCCCGCCAGAAAATCGGCCAGCGATTTCAGGTTGCCGCCCAACGTGGCATCGGACGACCAGGGGCCCCGCGTGCCGTCGAAGACGAAGCTGCCGCGCTTGTTGGTGTTGTAGAAGACATCCAGCCGGGCTCGGCGATACTCGCCTCCGAACTTCAACTGGTGGCGGCCGCGCGAATAGGTCAAGTTGTCGGTGATGTGTCCGGTAGTATCGATGCGGCCCAGCGGCTGGGTCGCTCCAACGTAATCGAATCCGTTGATGGTGATCTTGGGCGAGCCGATCAGAGTCGGGTCCGTAACCCCGGTATTCAGCCCCAGGGCAAGGGGATTGATCGAGGTGTTGAAGTCGTTGAAGGTCTGCAGGAAGTAGTTGACCCCCAGGGTGAGCTGGTTCACCAGGCGCGCGCTCAGAATCGCGTTCTCCACGATCGAAATATTGTGCATGTGGCTGGGCGCAACCTGAAAGAAGTCCCGAATATGCGAGCCCACGTCGGCCGTCTGCGTGCCTGTGCCTCCGAAATAGCGGGTGGAAATGGAGTGCTTCTCGTTGAAGCGGTGGTCGAGCTTGATGATGCCGTTGAAGCTGTTGTAATCGTTGCGGCCGTTGCTGAGATAGTTGGGGGTGGTGGCCGGGCCGGTGCGGATGGCCGCCGGCCAGATGGTCAGCAGGTTCAACCCTACCGGATTGATGGGCACGCCATATTGCGCCAGCACGCCCTTTGCCTGGGTGACCCAGGCATCGGATGGAATGGTGTCGAGGATTGAGTTGTTGGCGATCGAAAGCTGCGCCTCGCCGTTGACAAAGTAGAACGTTTTGTTCTTGATGACGGGTCCACCCAGCGAGAAGCCGAACTGATTGTTGCGGATCACCTGCTTGGGGCTCGTGGCGGTTTGAAACGGCGAACGCGAAGCCAGCGCTTCGTTGCGATTGAAGTAGTACATGCTGCCGTGCAGCTCGTTGGTGCCCGACTTAATCACCACGTTGATGGACGACCCGCCATTCCGCCCGACTTCGGCGCTGGCGTTGCTTTGCACGGAGAACTGGTCGATGGCCTCGATCGGCAACAAAGTGCCCGCTATGCCGGAAACACCACCCTGGTTTACCGCGGCGGCATTCTGAAAGGCGTCGTTATTGTCCGCTCCGTCAATCTGGTAATTGTTCCCCGAGGTCCGCATTCCATTGACCGAGGTGGATGCGGGCGAGACGCCGGGCGCCAACTTGATCATCTGCCGGAAGTCCCGGCCATTCATCGGAAGATCGGCGACAGTCTTTGTGTCCACGACACCGACCAGCGAACTGGAAGTAGTCTCGAGGGTAACGGCGGAAGCCATGACTTCGATGACCTGCTGCTGTTGCGCAACTCCGAGTTGAAGATTGAGGTTGGTGACCTTGGAGACAGCGACTTCGACGTTCGCGACTCGCTTGGACTCGAAACCGGTGTGGGAAACGGAAATGGTGTAGGTTCCGACAGGCAGGTCGGCGAACAGATATTCGCCGGAGTTGTTGGCCGTTACCGTGCGGGTAAGGCCCGTGCCGGGGCTTTCCAACCGGACCGTCGCGGCTGGCAAGGCGGCGCCCGAACTATCCGATAAAACACCGGAAATGCTGCCGCGGAACGTCTGCGCCGGCGCAAGTACGGCGCATGCAAAAAGAACGATTGCGGAAAAGGTTTTCATAGCTGCCCCAGTCTCCAAGTGTGAAATTAAGCTGCGATTGCTTCACGACATGGTGATACTGGGTGTGGCACAGGAGCGTGCACCCCAAGAAAAACCCCATTGTTTTTTTGCATCATAGCACGGATGTGCCGCTTGGAGGAGAATACTGGATCCTGAGGCGGACCCACGCGCCGGCCGACAACCATTGCACCGGCGTGTCAAGCGAAACGTGCTCCGCAGGGCGCGTGTTGCTGCTCAATGAAAGAAGGCCCAGTTACGCCCGAGGCGCGGGAAGTGGAATTACCAGGAGCTCTGTCCCTCCCCATACAGCGCCTCTTCCCAACGATTCTGCCGCCGGCCTTCTCCGCGTGACACGACGTTCAGCCAGAATCGACTGGCGGCGCCCGCAGCGCCCGTTCTGGACGACGGGGGCGTTGTTAGTGTTGTTCCGGCAAGCAGTTTCCCCCCTACTCGTGGCTCTTCGCGTTGGGGTCAGGGGCCGGGGTTGGGATGCGTGGGAGCATCTCTGCGCGCGTGGCTGCGTTGTAGGCAAACCATGCTTCAATCATGGAACACTGCATCACATCATCCTTCTGCACGCGGTCATAGGTGTCCGCGTTGGAGTGATGGGTACGAGTGCCGTATTCCAACCCATCCTGCTGGAAACCGATGCCGTTCAGGCCGATCCACGAAAAGGCGGACGAGTCCGTGCCCCCAGGGCTCGTGGTGGGTCGGAACTGATCCCCGCCGGTAACTGCAACGATATGCTGGTCCTTGATGGGCTCAATCCAGGACTTGAAGATGGCCGCCATCTGCGGACTACCGGCCGCCGATACCCCGCGGAAGCGGCCGGAGCCGCCGTCGTCGTTAAAGTACACGTCCAGCTTGTCGTACTCGGGGGTCTTCACCATCGTCGCGCGTGGAGCGAAGTGCTGCTGCACGTAAGCGGTTGAGCCGTAGACGCCCTCCTCTTCGCCTCCCCATAGGGCAACGCGAACCGTACGCGCCATCGGCTTGTGCAACGCAGCCAGAATGCGCACCGCCTCCATTGCCACGGAGGATCCCGTGCCGTTATCCGTGGCGCCTGTGCCGCCCTGCCAGCTATCGAAGTGACCGCCGAGCATCACGACTTCGTCCGGTTTGGTCGTACCCGGAATCTCGCCGATGACATTGAATGCGTTCTGGTCTTCCTTCTGATAATCGACCGCGATATCGAAGTTCAGCTTCGGCGTGACACCGTGCTGCAACAGGCGGACCAGGCGGTTATACTGCTCCGCCGCAATGGCGACGATCGGAGGCGGAACCGGGTCCTTGGGATTCTCCGACCCACCGTAGGTGGAAAAAATCGTGCCGCCGTCTCCGTTGTAACCCGGCGTGATGGAAAGGGCCACGCCCTCCTCCTTCAGAAACGTGTTGACCTCGTTGCGCAGAACCCCGTTCTTCGCGTTCGCCAGGGCAAGCGACGTCGGCGTGTACTCCCACTCGCCCTCCCCGGGGCGTCCCCGCCCGCTCGGGTCGCGATTGGCTGCCGCGCCGGCTGCCGCTCCACCCTCGCTGCCACCGCCCCTGCGCATCCCACCGCGTGCCAGAATTTCTTCATCCGATGCGGAAGGCTGCGCGTCGGGCCGCGTGTGGAGCGTGAGTGGCGCAGGGTCAAACATCAGCAGCGCCTTCCCTTTCAGCTTGCCATGGTATTTGGCGAAATCTGCTTTCGAGTGGATGGGCGCCCACA
>CAZSQK010000042.1:0-64175 GCA_964608645.1 uncultured Solibacteraceae bacterium
GGTCCAGCAGGAGGCAGGCCGGCGCGGCCTTGGGGCGCGGCGCCGGGGGCGGTGCGGAATCCAGCGTCGAGTGTGGCCTCGCCGCTGCCGGCGGAGCGCATGTAGAAAGAGACCATCAGGACGTCGCCGGCGCGCAGCGCGGCGTCAATAGGGGTCGAGATCTGGACGTCAGTGGGGCGTTCGGGCTTCTTCGTGACTTCGATGCGGAGCAAGGTTTTGAACGGCTGGCCGGTGACGGGCGCGTTGGTGATCCTGGCGGATTCGCCAGCTGCGCCGCTCAGCTTGAGGGCGGGGGCGGAATCCGCAGCCAGAAGCATCGTTGGGCCATCGGCGGCGAACGCGGATGCAGCCAGTGCTGCCATCGAGGCGCCGAGAAGAAGAAAACGTGCTCGGTTCATGAAGGTCTCCTTGCGTGGAACGTTATGTTTACCCGGACAAACTTCTGCTCGTCCACTCACTTGGACGTAGATGCACTGCGGAAACGCGCATGGTGTGGTTTCCCATGCGAACGTTGCATCGGGAGCGGCGCCAAGGCAAGTGCCGGATGCGGACGGCCGGCGGGCATGTCGGACGCCGGAAACGCAGGTGCAGTGGACGATTGCCACGTGCCCGCATTGTAATGGCTTGCGGTGAGGTGTGCAACGGAACAGGAGATAATGTCGTTCAGCGTGGTGGCAATATCGTCCTTGTGCTCGCCGCTTTGCAGGCGCACCAACAGCAGTTGGCCGCCGCCGGGATTACGAACAGCCACGCCTACATTTCTCCCGTCGCCGCACACGAATGGCAGACCTGGAGGAGGAGCCTGTACGCTTTTGCTCCTCTTTTGTTCAAGTAACGTCGAGACCGCTCAATTTTCGCGAAGGTAATCCACTGCGTACGAGCGGGGAAAGGGGGTTACATTGTTGGCAGCGGCCCACACATCCCATTTCCTGGAAAGGTCCTCCACAATCTTTGGATGTTCGGCCGCCAGGTTCTGCGTCTCCGTCCTGTCGCGCTGCATGTCATAAAGGCTCCAGGGCCCGCCCCGAAGCGCCGTGATCTTGTAGCGGCCTTCGCGCACCGCCCGATGGCCTTCGTGTTCGAAATAGAGTGTCCGTTCCGGCATCCTCGCTCCGCGCAGCGCCGGCAGAAGGCTCCTGCCCGCCATGGGGTAGATCTCCCGCGAGCCGATTCGTTCCGGATACCTCGCGCCGGTGGCCTCGACTATCGTCGGCATTACATCAATGAGGTGCGCCGGGGCTTGCTCGATCGCGCCGTGGCGCTGGATCCCTGCCGGCCAGTGGATGATACATGGGTCGCTAATGCCGCCCTCATTCGTATAGTGCTTATATAGACTCCAAGGAGTGTTCGACGCATTCGCCCATCCGGACCCGACGCTGTGGTATGTGCCTGGTCCGCCCATTTTCTCCAGTTCATCGCCTCGGTGCAGGGTGTTATTGCCGCTCGAACTCCCGTCGAAACCCCACGGATCCCACTCCGCGCATGCGCCATTGTCGCTCAGGAAAACGATCAGCGTATTGTCCAATTGCCCTGTGGCGCGCAAATCGGCGATGACTCGTCCGATGTTCTGATCCATTCGATCCACCATCGCCGCATAAATGGCCATACGCCGCGCCAAGTCCTCCCGCCGGTCCCGCGGAATGGTATCCCAAGCCGGGTTTTGTTGCGGCTCCGCCTGCCGGTAACCCCAATATAGTGACCGGGGCGAGAGCTTCGTGCTTTGCCCGACCATGCCCAATTTCTTCATCCTGGCCAGCCGCTCTGCTCTGAGGACGTCCCATCCAGCCGAGTATCTTGCCCTGTACTTTTCGATTTCTTCCCGGCGGGCGTGCAGCGGGAAGTGAGGCGAGTTGTAGGCCAAGTATAGAAACCACGGGCTGTTGGGTGTCTGCCGCGCCTGCCCGATGAAATCCAAGGCGTAATCGGTCAGTGCGTCGGCGCCGTAAAACTTGCCCTGTTCGTAAGTTCGCGCTTGTCTCGTCGCCGGCAGCCGCAGGTATCGCGCCGGATCCCAGAAGGTCGAAGCACTGATCAGCGTTCCGAAGAATTCCTCGAAACCACGGGCGGTAGGATCATTCGTTCCCACATGCCATTTGCCCGAGAGAAACGTCCTATAACCGGCCGGTCTTAACACCTCCGCGATGGTCGCGCCGTTCTCGGACAACCTGCCCCGGTATCCGGGTTGTCCGAGATCCTGGACCATGTGGCCCACCCCCACCTTGTGCGGATACTGGCCCGTGAGAATGCTGGCCCGCGACGGACAGCATCGGGCAGTGGTGTAGAACTGCGTGAAGCGCACACCGCGGGTGGCCAGCCCGTTCAGATTCGGCGTGTCGATCTCTCCGCCAAAGCAGCCAAGATCGCTGTAGCCCAGATCATCAGCCAAAATCAGCAGGATATTGGGGCGCACTTTCTGCTGGCTGCGCACCACAGCCGCTGAGCCGGACAGCGCTAGAAATTTACGCCGGGTCATATCTTCGATTCGCCTCCGGCCGCGCGATTACGGTGGGTCTTTATGACACCCAGACCTGCCCGGACGGTTCTTCTTGCGACTGGCGGATCTCGCCCTACGGCAGTGCGTAGGCGATCAGTTCACCGCCTCCCTGGGCGCCGATGGTCGTCACCGCGACGACAATGTATTGCTTGCCGTTATACATGTAGGTCATCGGCGATCCTGTCTGCTTACCGGGCATGTTTACCTCGCCGGGAATGTCCGCGCCGGTCTCCTTGTCGTAGGCGCGAAGCAAGGCTACCTGCTCGCCTTTGGCGTTGGTGTGAACTCCCCCTTCGCCGGCGATGACCAGCGTCTTGGTGGCGAGGACTCCGACGAATCTTCGACCCGGTTGACCGAGGCGCGGAAGATCGAGCCCTTTCAGCGCGGGGTTGTTCTTGATGTCGTCGGGGGTGGACGAGTGAGCCTTCTGCCACAGGATCTCGCCCGAGTTCATGTTGTAGGCCGTAATTCGGTCGTATGGGGGTTTGTTCAGCGGCAGGCCCTGAACACTGGTGCCCCCGCGCCCTCCCCCGAAGGCAAAAGCTCCGCCGGGACCGCCTGGTCCGCGCCCTCCGGGTCCGCCGCGGCCGCCGCCGAATGCTCCAGGTCCGCCGGGTCCCGCGCCGCGTCCTCGACCGGCGCCTCCTCTCCCGGGCGCGCCATCCTCTTCTTCTCCGGGTTCGGTGGCGGGTTTAAGAAGGCCCCCGGTAGCTTTCGGGCCCGGCACCGAGAGGTCTGCTGGAACGGATCGCAGCGTATCGATGCTCGTATGCGAATGGATGTAGAGGCGGTTGGTTTCCGGATCGAACGCGCCGCCCGGCCAGTTCGCGCCGCCGACCTCGCTCGGAAGATACAATGTGCCCAAAGGACCATCGGGCCGGGCCAGCACGGGTGGTGTATAAAGCGGCCCAATCTTATACTTCTTGACGATTTCGACTGCCTGCGCCCGGAGTTCCGGCGTGAAATCGATTAGATCGTCAATCGAAACACCCTGCCGGTCAAATGGCGGCGGCTTGGTCGGAAATGGCTGGGTCGGGCTCGTCTTCTCCCCCGGCACGTCGGACTGCGGGACCGGCCGCTCCTCGATCGGCCAGATCGGCGCGCCGGTCTCGCGATTCAAGACGAACAGGAACGCCGTCTTGGTCGGCTGCGCCAGCACTTTGATTTTCCGGCCGTTCTGGACCATGTCGTACAGGATCGGCGCGCACGGCAGATCCGTGTCCCAAAGCCCGTGATGGACGGTCTGATAATGCCACTTGCGCTTGCCGGTCTTCAGATCCAGCGCCACGACGCTTTCCGCAAACAGATGATTCCCGGGCCGGTTGACGCCATAATAATCGTTCCCCGGCAGTTCAGTAGGCACATAGACCAAACCCAACTCCATGTCGGCGCTCATCTGCGCCCAGGCGCCCAGATTTCCGTTGCGCTCGGCGGAGCCGTCCAACCAGGTCTCGTAACCGAACTCCCCCTTCTTCGGAAGGGTGTGGAAAATCCAGAGCCGCTTCCCGGTCTTCACGTCGAAGGCCCGCACGTAGCCAATCGCGCTCGTCGTAGCGGTCTGACTACCCATGGCCGCATGCGCCGCGCCCACGACGATCGTATTGCCGGCGACCAACGGAGTGGCGTTCAGTCCGATGATGGAGCGGACCAGGTCGAGATCCTGGTCGTCTTCCTGCTTGAGATCGACGATGCCTTTCTTGCCGAACGTCTCAACCAGATGGCCCGTCTTCGCATCCAGCGCGATCATGCGATATCCCGGCGTAACGAAGATGATCCGCCTATCGGACCCATCCGGGCTCGACCAATAGGACACTCCCCGTCCGGCGCCTCTACGGGGGGCGAACCGGCCGCGCTCACCTTCGTCGAGCTGGTACATCCAGAGCATTTGACCCGTGCCAGGATTCAAAGCCACGACGGAACGGGCGCTGCCGGCGGTGCTGTAAAGGACCCCGTCTACCACCAATGGCGTGGCGGAATAGAGCCGGTCCGAAGTCGGTCCGAGGTTGTTCGTATTCAGCCGCCACGCGATCTGGAGTTTGCTGAAGTTGTCCTTGTTGACTTGGTCCAGCGGCGCATACTTCGTGCTCGCCAGGTCGGCTCCGTAGGTGGTCCACTCAGTGTCTTTCGCGATGGCAGCAGACGTCCCGACGGTAGTGGCGCTGATGGGAAGGCTCAAGAGAACGTTCCCGGGACGGATCTCATTCGCCTTCAGGATGTAGCTCACGAGGTCGATAAGCTGGTTGCTCGCGAGCGAGTTGGGCGCGACCGGCGGCATGGTGGTCCTGATGCGATTGGCGAGAGCCAGCAGCGGCTGGTTATCCCAGGCCTTGCGGAAGTTGGCGCCTGCCAGGGCCGGCGCCATTTCCACGCCAGCCAAACTGTCACCATGACACGCGGAACACCTCGCGGCGTAAACCTGTTCGCCCCGGCTCGCCTGTTCCGCCGTAAACATGCCGTCGCGAAACGTCTTGGCCGATGTGCCCGTCTGTGGGGCCGCCAAAGAAAAAACCGTGTATGCAAGCACGGCCACGAGGCAAGCTTTGAACAAGTTCTTCATGGATGAGTCCACTCCCAGCGGATAGATTGTGCCGGTAGGCCATTCGCGCCCTGCATCCAGGTTGCGAACACCATCGCCGCCACAAGCATACGGCGCATTATATATCTTCCGGACCGCGCGAACGGGGTTTCGTCCTCTTCGAGGTGGAAAAGGGGGCATCACGGCGCGATTTGCTCGAATTGCCATCGGGAATCGAAGAATCGCTGCAATTTTAGAAAATTCGTTCGAAAAGGTTTGCGTTCGGGCCCCCAAAGATATAAGATTGCTCCCCATTAGGGGGGTTAGCTTGATCTCGAAGATACGTCGTTTGAGCCTGTCCGTCTTTCTGCTGGTTGGATTCGCCGCCGCACAGACGGATCACGGCACGATCACCGGCACCATCACGGATGCCGCAAAAGCGGTTGTTCCCAATGCTGTGATCGCAGCGAAAAATGTGGATACCGGGGCTATTTTTCAGACGGTGGCCACGGGAACCGGCAATTTTACGGTAACGTCGCTGCCCGCCGGCAATTATGAAGTCACCGTAGAACTCCCCGGATTCCGGAAGTACGTCGGACAGAACGTCCGCGTGCAAGTCGCACAAATTTCGCGCCTGGATGTGAGCCTCGAGGTGGGCTCTACGACGGAATCCATCACAGTCCAAGGCTCGGCGCCGCAACTCAAATCCGAAAGTGTGGAGCAGGCCATCAACGTGAGCGGGAACCGGATCAACAACCTGCCGCTCAACTTCGGCGGAGGCGGGGGCAATATCGGCGCAATCCGCGCGCCGCTCACATTCATGATCCTCTCTCCCGGTGTTGCCGGCACGGGCACTACCGGGCGCGTGAACGGGGAGGCCGGAAATACCTATCGCATCTTTGTTGATGGGCAGGACACCACCAACAACAACGACACGACGTCCACCGCGGGGCAGCCATCGGTCGAAATGATCCAGGAGTTCTCGCTCCAGACGAGTAACTTTTCCGCCGAGTTCGGCCAGGTATCGGGAGGAATGTTTACCTTCGCCACACGCAGCGGCACCAACCAGGTGCACGGCAGCCTGTATGAATACTTCGCCAACGAAGCTCTCGACGCCGCCAAGCCGTTCGTCAGCAGCAAACCGATCAGCCGCAAACACGACTTCGGATTCTCCCTGAGCGGTCCCGTTTGGATTCCGAAGGTGTACGACGGCCGGAACCGCACGTTCATTTTTCTCAATTGGGAGGAGTATCGCAACGACGTGGCCTCGCTCGGATCGCTGAACACGGTGCCTACCGCGGCATACCGTAGAGGGGATTTCAGCGGTGCGCTCACCGGACGAATCCTCGGCACGGATTCGCTCGGGCGTTCCATCCTCGAGAACACCATTTACGATCCCAAATCACAGTCGACAGTCAACGGACGAGTGGTGCGGAATCCCTTTCCGGGCAATATCATTCCACAGCAGGATTTCGACCCCGTTGCCGTTAAGATTCAGGCGCTGATACCGATGCCGGACTACTCCGGGAACATCAATAACTGGAACCAGGCTCCGAAGTACAACAAGATCTCCGCCACTCCGGCCGTCAAGATCGATCAGGCTCTCAGCAACACCTACAAGCTATCGTTCTATCTGAACAAGAACTGGAATCATACCGTCGCCAACGGACAGGACGGCTTGCCGATTCCGCTGACCGCCTACCGCGATCAGCGCACCTACACCTACACCACGCGCCTGAATCTGGACGCCACCCTCACTCCCCGTTTGCTGGCCCACGTGGGCGTCGGGTTCGTGCGGTTCCTCAACCCCGACAGTTCGCCCGATAGCGTGTTGAACTATGACGCGGCCGGTCTGTTGGGCTTCACAGGGAGCGCGACCGGCGGCGGCTTTCCGCGGATCGCCGGGCTAACGTCGTCGCAGGGCGGAATGCTCGGCATGGGACCGACGAACGCCAACCACTATTGGACCGGCAAGCTGACCATCCCGCTGAGCGTCAGTTACATTCACGGGAACCACTCCTACAAGATTGGCGGTGAGTACCGCCTGGAAAGCTACACGGACCGAAATACCCGAGGATCCAGCGGCGTTTTGAATTTCAGCGCGGCGGAAACCGGCCTGCCCTCCACCCAAGGGCAGAACCTCAACGGCGGCGGCGTAGGGTTCCCCTATGCGAGTTTCCTTCTGGGCCGCGTGGACAATGCCACGGTCAACGCGTCTCAAGATCCGCAGTGGAGGAACTCCCGCTGGGGCTTATTCATTCAGGACACGTGGAAGGTAAGTCGTAAGCTGACACTCGATTACGGACTCCGCTGGGACCTGCTCGATCAGGGACACGAGATCTGGAACCGCAACAGCATGTTTGGCCCCACGATTCCGAATCCGTCCGCCGGCGGGCTGCTGGGCGGCATGATTTATGAAGGGAATGGACCGGGCCGGTGTAACTGCCGTTTCATGCAGAAGTACCCATATTCCATCGGGCCGCGCCTTGGCGGCGCCTATCAAATCACGCCGAAAACGGTGCTTCGCGCCGGATGGGGCGTGGTATACGCCAACTTGTCCACTTATCAGTACTTCACGAATTCGGCGATCCTGGGAGTTGGAATCGACCAACTCTCGTTCACCGCCCCTGCGTTTGGCGATCCAGCCGTGATTCTGAAGCAAGGTCTCGTTTACAACGTTGCCGATCTTCACAAAGTCACTCTGGACCCTGGTGGGCGGCCCAGTCCGGGCCAGGTGAATTCTCCCAACTACTACCTCGATCCCAATGCCGACCGTCCCGGCCGGATTCAACAGTGGAGCATCAACCTTCAGCGGCAGGCGATGCAAAACCTGGTGGTCGAAGCCGCCTATGTCGGCAATCGGGGGGCATGGCTGTCGGGCGCGAACGGTCTGGTCAACCTGAATGCCATCTCGGATCAGCGGCTGGCCCAGTTCAATCTCAGCCGGACCAGTGCCGCCGACCAGTTGTTATTGACCTCGCGCATCGATTCGCCGCTGGCCGCCAGCCGCGGCTTCACAGCACCGTATGCCGGCTTTCCGGCAGGTCAAACCGTCGCCCAGAGTATCCGTCCGTACCCGCAGTTCAGCAGTTCCCTCAGTCCCATGTGGTCGGCGCTCGGGAACAACTGGTATGACTCTTTGCAAGCCAAGGTGACCAAGAATTACTCTCATGGCCTGGACTTCACCGCCGCCTTTACCTGGGCGAAGGAACTGGCTACCGGACAGGGTGTGAACGACGCCTTCAATCGCCCGAACCAGAAGTCGTTGGTGAGCAGCTCGCAGCCGTTCATCTTCGTGATCGGGTTCAATTATGAGACACCCAAAGTCACGGAGAGCAAGATTGTCAGTAACATCGTGCACGGCTGGACGTTGGGTGGAATCATGCGGTACGCCAGCGGCCTTCCGATCGCCGTCCCCGGAAGCACGGCCAACCTGAACTCGCTGGTCTTTCAGAGCACACGCATGAATCGCGTTCCCGGGCAACCCCTCTTCCTGAAAGACCTGAACTGCCACTGCATCGATCCCAACAAGGATTTCGTGCTCAACCCGGCGGCCTGGTCGGATGTGCCGCAGGGCCAATGGGGATTCTCGGCGCCCTACTACAACGACTACCGGTATGCCAGAACGCCGAGTGAGCAGTTAAGCCTGGGGCGTGTTTTCCGCGTCACGGAAAAATACAAGCTCCAAGTCCGCGCGGAGTTCTTCAATGTCTTGAACCGCGTCGTGATGCCGAACCCATCGGCCGGAAACCCGCTGCAGACCCAGACCCGCAACCAGGCGGGCGTGCCGACGTCAGGCTTTGGACGAATCGACGCCAGTTCGGTCGGCGGCCAGCGCAACGGTCAACTCGTCGCCCGCATTGAGTTCTGATAGGGGTGACCCTGTCTGATGTTCCAGGTCCGTCACCTGCCAGGCGCGAGCGCGTCAGACCTTCCACTTGTAATAGTAAAAGAGCACGGGGACCTTGCCGGTATTGGTGATACCGTGCGTCTTGTTTGCCGCACAGTACATCATCGAACCGGGCTTCACTCTCACGGTCTTGCCATCGACAAGGATTTCGGCGGTGCCCTGGGCGATCACCATGAATTCCTCCTCTTCATGCTTGTGAGGTGGGTCGCTCTTACCAACCGCGAGCAGAAGGCTCCCCCCGACCATCGACCGGACCTGATCGGTCGCGCCGTCGAAGTACACATGCGCGTCGCCAAAGGGAAGTTTCTTCAGCGGCGCCGCCTCGGGTTCGACTACTGTATTCGGCAGTTTGGAACCGTCCGCCGCCGAAAGGGCCAAGGGGGCGGCCGGTAACAGTTTCAGCAAATCGCGTCGTCTGGTCATATTTGTTCTCCGTAAGTCGGTGAACTAACTTCGTCTCGGAGCCGAATATCGGGTCGAATGGTTGCGGAGTTGCTCACTCAATGGAGCAGCGAGGCGTCCGGTCATTTAGCCGCGGGCGGCTTCGCGGCGCCCTTGGCCGTTGGCTTTCCCCAGAATATGATCGTGCCCCGGACAGTGGACGTGATGATGTCCATTGCGCCATCTTTGTTCAAGTCCACCGCGGTCACCGTCGATCCCACCCCCGAGCGGTTATGGATTAATTCCGGCACGAACTCCGCGCCGCCGGGAGCTTTTGGATTCCGTACGGTGCGGAACCAATACAATACACCAGGGCCAAACGGGTCCGGGTCGGTATAGCTTTCCTCGTGCGCGAAGACTCGTTTGCCCACAATCACATCCATGATCCCATCGCCGTCGACATCGGCGAACGTCGCGGCATGGGGCTCGGAAAACGCGACGCCGCCCGGTTTAGTCGCCGATAAATCATCGGTGATGCGGTGCTCGACAAATGAGATGACACCATCCTTGGAGCGTTTTTGCTCGAACCATCCGACGCGCCATCCGTGAGCCTCGAAACTCGTTACGACGTCGTTGAGGCCGTCCCCATTCACGTCGAAGACCCCCATGTCCGCGCCGCCGGGGCCACCGCCTGCCCGCGGCCAAGTGCCGAAACTCACAGGATGATACGGCCACGGTCCTTCTGGTGTTCCTTTCGGCGGCTGCTCCCACCATCCGAATACAGAGACGATGTCCATGCGCCCGTCGCCATTGATATCCCCGGCCCCTACCCCGTGCTGCCCTGTCGACCCGTAGCTCGCCTCCGAAACCTGATGAACGGTCCACGGCTCGGTCGGCTTCCCGGGCACTGGACTCGCCCAGGAAACCACTCCGCCCCGGCCTGAAAACACGGCGTCGGGTACGCCATCGCCGTCGATATCCTTGAAGATGGCGACCTCGCCCGCCGCGGTTGGCAGGATGGGGAACTTCTCCCAACGGCGCAACTCGCCCTTGGGGTTCACGTAGAGCACCATGGCGCGTCCTGCCGAGACCACATAGTCCGGCCAGCCATCCCCCGTATAGTCGTAAGCGAAGTTCACGGCCGCATTGGTATACGAGTTGCCGACGCTGTAGGTTTGGCCGAGATAGATTTCGCGATACGTCTGATAGTCCGGCCCGTAGTAAATAAACGGACCGACAGCCAGATCTGTTTTGCCATCGCGATTGAAGTCGGCCGCTGTTACGGACCAGGCGTAATTGAAGTCGTTGATGCGCTGCAGCCGAAAACGGCTGGACACCGTTTCGTTTGGTTCAAAGTGGCGGCCCAGATCCTTGATCTCCGCCTGTTTGAAACGCACTTCGCCGGAGCCTCCCACGTACAGAGCCACGGGACCGTAACTCGCCACCTCATCGTCGGCCCGGCCGTTGGCGGTGCCGCTTTCAGGTCCATCATTCACCCATGCGCGGAGATAGTTGGTGTCCAGGATCGCCTCGAAGGTGTTCCACTCGTTCGGCTTGTACGTGTAGTCCGGACGCTGGATAGGAGAATCAGCGGGTAACCCGCCGCCGGGCCCCCGTCCGCCACCCGCTCGTCCGCCCCCGGGTCCGCCGGGTCCGCCGGGTGCCCCGGCCCCGCGGCCTCTACCCGCAGGCGGGCCGCCCGGACCTGCGGCATTGGGAGCGATGAACCGGACCGTTCCGCCTGCCCGCGGGAGAGCCTCGCGGCTCACTTCGTGTCCCTGCGGATCCAGTTTCAGCGCGAAGGAACTGGCCTGATTCTGCCCCTCCGGAAAGGCCACATAGACTCCCTTGATTCCTTCCGGCGTGGATTGCGTTCGCAGCATCACGCCCGCCTTGCACCCGCCCGTACAGCGGAATGTGGCAGCGAACTGCACGTCCTGTAACGGCTTATCGAGAATCAGCCAGCCGCCTTCGGCCGTCTTGGGGGTTCCTACAATTTCCCCGTTCTCAGCGCGCCAATCCGCGGCGCCGAGCATGCGAAACGATGCGAGAGAACTCCCTTTGAAAGTCCAGTCGGGAACGAAGTTCTTGTTGGCTGCCGCGGGTAGTATCAATAAAGCCGCGAGCCCGAGCGCCAAGATGCCGAAGCAGACCTTTTTCCGCACAATGCCTCCTTACCTGACCTTCCCGCTTGGCGACGCCTCAGCCTGAGGCAGCGCGAACGCGACGTAACCGGTTGGCAAATTGCCTGAAGCGGGAGACGCCGCAGTCGTCCCACCTCCCCTGCCGCCACCGGCGGCCACCGAAATCACGAGATATTGGCGGCCATTGACCTCGTACATCGCCGGCACACCGCGCGAACTGCCCCCGATTTCTTTGGTCCAAAGAACCTTCCCGGTTTCCTCGTCATAGGCGCGCACTTTTCTGTCGCCGCCTACCTGAAACACGAGTCCGGTCGCGGTCGGTATCATTCCAGTCCTCAGTTGGCGGCTTCCCGTATTGTGAACACCCTGTGCAGCCATTGCCAGATCGTCGCCGGCCGGGACCTGCCACTTGATCGTGCCCTTGTTCAAATCGTACGCCGTGATCGTAGACCATGGTGGTTTGATGGCGTTGTAGGAAACGGCCCATGCGCTGTTGTATCGAACATCGGGAACTTCGATACCTTCCGGATAGGCGGCGCTCCCTCCGTTGCCGCCGTAGGCGTGCGGAACGTTTCCTCCCGACTTCGTCAACTTGACGGCAGGCGCTCCCTCTGATGCAGACGGAGCTTCGGTGGCGCCATTGGCGTCGCCAACTCCACGGCCACCCCGCCCGCCCACAGCCGCCATCGAGGCTGGCGCCGGGCCGGAAGCGACCACTGGTCCACCCAGGGAGGCCGTATCTCCTTGCATCCCGCCGCGGCCGCCGCGACCGCGGCCGCCTCCAATAGCCGCCGCCGGGTTTGCGAGAAACGCCATAATGTTGTCCATATCCGCAGGAGTGAGGCCAGGGATCGAGGGCATAGCGCCCTTGCCGCCCTGGATATTCGCCCGGATCGCGTCGGCCCCCACCTTGACGGTGATATCGACCAGGGTCGGCGCCGTGGCGCCCTTCAGATCCGCCCCATGGCAGGTCTGACACTTCTGAACGTATAAGGCTCGCCCGGCGAATACTTGCAGAGGACCTCGCCCGCCGCCTCCACCACCACGACCTTGAGATCCAAAAGCCGCGTTGGGCGCCGGGATTCCAGGGGCGCTCTTATCCAGTTGGATCACCGCCGGAGCATCGGTACTCAGCACGTACACGATGCCATTGGTTGGGTTGGCCGCGGTTGTGCCCCAGTTCGACCCGCCCTGGTCACCGGGCATTTGCACCGTGCCCCTCAATGTGGGTGGAGTGAACAGCCCTTCATTCCGCCAGCTCAAGAGTTGATCCTTGATGAGGGCGCGCTGTTCTTCAGGCAGATAGGGATTGATGTCGTCCACGGTGAAACTCTGGCGCGCAAACGGGGGAGGCGCGGTCGGAAAAGGCTGCGTCGGCCAAGCCTCTTCCCCGGGAACGTCGGATTTCGGCGCCTTGCGCTCTTCAATGGGCCAAATCGGCTTACCTGTCTTTCTCTCAAACACGAACAGAAAACCCGTCTTTCCGGCCACCGCGACCACTTCGACGTCCTTGCCATCGCGCTTTATGGTGGTAAGCTGCGGAGCCGAGGTCAGGTCGTAATCCCAGAGGTCATGGTGAACGGTCTGGAAGTGCCAGAGATGCTTCCCCGTGCGAGCGTCCAGCGCCAGCAGGCAATCCCCGTAAAGGCCCGCCCCCTTTCGGTCGGCGCCATAGAAGTCATACGTAGGCGAACCGAGCGGGAAAAAGGCGATGCCATTTTTCGCATCGATGGTCAGGTCGCCCCAGGTATTGTTTCCGCCAATGTATTTCCATGCGTCCTTCGGGAACGTATCATAATACGGCTCACCGGGGTGGGGCACGGTGTGGAACTGCCAGACGAGTTTTCCCGTAACCACGTCATAAGCTCTCAGGTCTCCGGGCGGCGACACATATTCTTCGCCAGGAGCGGAGCCAAGAATCACCAGATTCTCAAAGACCTTGCCCGGACTTCGGGATTGCACCCTGCCCATGGTGCTGACATCGCGCTCGAGTCCCTCGCGAAGATTTACGACGCCTTTTTGTCCAAAACTCATGACGGTGAGTCCGGTCACGGCGTCAATTTCCTGCAAATAGCTGTTGACCGCGAAGATGAGGCGCCGGTCCCTCCGATCCTTACTCTCCCAATAGTTCATGCCGCGGCTGGTGATGCCGCTCAGGCCTTCGTGAACCCAGATCTCCTTGCCCGTGGTGGCGTCCAGGGCGACCAATGAGCTATTGCGTGCGACCGTATACATGACGTTGCCGACGACGATGGGGTTGAATCCGGTTTCTCCGGGTGGGTACGCCCAGGCAAGTTCGAGGTGGCCGACATTCGCCTTGGTGATCTGCTTGCTTCTGATGTAATGGGAGCTGTCCGTGCCTCCACCGTAGTCCATCCACGACTGGTTTTGGCCGTATGCAAACGGTAGCGCTATCGCGATGCAAACGGCGATGGCGAACATGTTCTTGGCGACGTTCTTCCTGCCTGGGAATCTCTTTTCACTTGTGCTGCCCATTTACCCTCCCTGATGTTCCTACACCTGCCACTCCGCAACGGGTACTTCGCGAGGCTCTCCTCCGTTAGATTCGAATCCCAGTCCGGGCTCTTGGGCCAGCGGGAACATCGATGAACAGCAGGTTGAGAGGCTCGACCTCCTTCACCGGGATCGAAGCCCATGCCTGTTCTCCAGACCGGCATCAATCACGTGGGTGGGATCACGGGACCCTGGAAGGTGTCGCAGATGGGTCACGAATTGCGGAACGCGACGCCTTGCTTTTCCAAATAGCTCTTCGCGATGGTAGCCGTCTCCAGCGCCGTAATCGGATTGCGCGGCGTTCCATCGAGCTCCACCATGATCATGCCGGCGATCTGCCGCCCGTCCATCATGTCGAGGATCGCGGGTATATTCACCTTGCCTTGTCCGAGCGGGCAATAGCCCACGAACGCCTCGCCGCCGTTGTAATCCTTCATGTGCATGTGATTGACAACCGGCAGAAAATCCTTCACCACCTGTACGGGGTCGGAGCCGCCCTTCTGCAACTGCCCGATGTCCGGGCCGAACTTGACGTACCGGGTGTCGACAGCTTCCATTACGGCGTAGGTCTCATCGCGCGACTCGATGCACGTTCCGGTGTGCTGATGCAGGCAGCCGGTGAGACCAATATCGGCGAGCGCCTTGCCGAATTCGTTGAGCGTGGCGACGATGTCGTCTTTGTGCTCCTTGAAATTGTAGGTGTCCCGCCGCACGCCGTTCGGACCGATCACGAGCACTTTGCCGCCGTACTTCTTCAGCAGCGTGGCCGACTCCATGGCTTGCGCAATATTCTCCTTGCGCTGCGCCGCATCGAGCAGGTTCGGACCGCCGTATGCCGAAATCAAAGGCAGCTTGTACTTCTCGATCAGGGACGCCATGCCGCCGTTCGCTTCCATTCCCTGGATCTGAAACGTGAATAGTTCCAGGCCGTAGTATCCGAGACCGCTGACGTCCTTGAAGATGCCCTCGATGTAGTTTGGATCCACGCGCCTCGGACCGCCCCCTCCACGGCCGGCGGGTGGCGCGGCCGGCGCGCCTTCAGCCGCGGGTGGCCGAGGCGGGGGCGGCTGCACCCAAGTGATCCCGGTGTGGCCGATCTTCACATTGCGTTTGCGCTGCGCCCAACTTGGAATGGCCGCCGCCAAACCGGCGGCCTTGAGAAGTTGACGGCGATCGATTCCTTTGTTCATGTGCCTCCCACTAGAACTGGAACCGCAGCGCGAGCGAGATGATGCGAGGCGCGGCGGCGCTGTTGTAGCGTCCCGTGCCGCCGTTGGTCGGGACCAGCGAACCGTCGGCCTTGTACGGCGCCCAACTGTAGGACTGGCCGAGGCTGGCGCCCAGGAACTGCGTGTGGTTGAAGATGTTGTACATCTCCGCCCGGAAGAGCAGTTGCCGCTGTTCGCTCTTGAACGGGAAGCGCTTGGTGAACGTCATATCCCAGTTGTTCACACGCGTGCCCGGGATCGTCAGCAACTGGCCCGCCCCGGCGTTCCCGAAGCACGCCATGTTCTCACCGATGCCCAAGCGCGGATTGGCCTGCGGCGTCAAGCTGCAAGGCAGCGGGATCTGGAACGCCGCGTTATTGATGATCGCGTTGCCCGGCGTTCCGTTCACTCCGATGTTGGACGTGGTCGACCCGCCCTTGAACGACACCTGATCGCTCGGCAGGTTCGGGTTGCCGACGATGAGCAGGCGCGCGCCTTCGCCCGAAGTGCCGGTAGCGTTCGGCGTTACGAGGTCGGTCGAGTTGGTGTTGGAGAAGTTGATCGTCGGATAGGTGGTGCGGATATTCGACTTGAGCTGGGTCACGCCCGACAATTCCCAATTGTCCGTCACCCATTTCAGGGGCTTAAAGCCCACGATCTGGGAGAGGTTGGGCGCCTGGTACACGAAGGTGAACACGGCCCACATCGGGGTGCCGCCGGGGTAAGACGGCCCCCAGTTGCGGTATTTATCTTCGAAGATGTCGCTTCTGCCGCCCTGGAGGGACATGACTTTGATCCACGTGTAAGCGCCGGTGAACGAGAACCTCTTGGTGAAGTTACGCCGCACCGATGCCTGCAGGGAGTGGATGTCCTGGTTGGCGCCGAACCCCTGAACCGTCACAGTGCCGTACCCCGGATACTGGGTACGGAAGTAGTCGTCGCTCAAGGTGCGGCCGGAGGCGTTACCGCCGCTCAAATACTGATCCAGGTAGGCCTTGGTCGGGTCGAGCGCCGCCGGTTGGAACTGGTTGAAAATCAGGCCATTCTGGAAAGGGATGCCCAGCGAAGAGCGGTTGGTCGTAGTGGAGATCGAGCCGTGACGGTCCAGATTCATGACATACCCGACCTGCACGACCGTTGAGAAGCCCACGTCCCGCTGAATCTGGAAGCTGCCGTTATACGTGCTCTCGTACTTCTGATAGCCGGTGAGCGACGTCGCCGCCAGAGGCGAAAGAGCGATGATCTGGTTCGCCGCGGGCAGATTAGCCTGGGTGTAGCCCGCCAGCGGATTGGTCGCGACACTGGCAATGTTGCCGTAGTATTGCGTGAGGGGCAAGGTAACCGGGGTGCCGCCGACCCTGCCGTTCAGGAGCGCGTTCGGCAAGCGGCGCAGATTCTGGCCGAAGCCGCCGCGAATCGCCGTCTTCCCATCGCCGAACACGTCCCAGGCAAAGCCGATGCGGATTGCCGGGGAGAACTTCGGAGTCTGATAGACGCCATTCTGAAGCGGAATGAGCGGGTTGTCGTAGGTGATCTGCTGCATGCCGGTGTACGGATTCGGCGCCTGGGCATATCCGCCCGTGGAGATGCCGTTGAACACCGCGGGCACCAGCGTGCCAGCCGCTACGTAGCTCGGGTACATATTGCCCGGGCCGCCCTGACCCGTGCCGATCACCGCATTCGGGTTGGTCGCCGGATCCCAGGTGTATTGGTTTCCCTTCGGGCATGGGCCCCCGGCCGTCGACACGGAGCAATACGGATAGAAGATGCGTTCCGCCAGCGCCCTGTTGTAGCTGGACGGCAAGAACATGGTGGTGTTCCCACTGACATCCTGCATGGCCGGCAGGTGCGAGAACCGCACGCCGAGGTCGAGCGTCAAACGCCTGGAGACGCGCCAACTGTCCTGGACAAATGCTTCCAGGGCGACCGAGGACTTGAGGCCAAGAACTCTTTGGCCTTCGGTATAGGTCTTGAAGTTGCCCAGGTAGGCGTTGGCGAAGCCGTCCAGCGTGTTGCTTTGAAAGAACGGGTCGTCGGCGCCATTGAAGTTGTAGGTGCCCTGCGAGTTGCCGCCGGAAGTCTCAACTTTCTGGCCCCATTCCCAAGCGATCCCCACCTTGAAGTTATGTGCGCCGATCGTCTTGCTGAGACCGTCGGAGATTTGGTACATCGGGTTGAAATTGTAGTTGGGGCAGGTTCCGTTGCAGAAGGGCTGTCCGACGCTGGCCTCGTTCCACTGACCACCGCCAAAGTTCGCGGTGGGGTACCCCGCCTGATAATACTTCTGGCCCGGACCCGATTCCGGACGGGTCGTGGGAGCCTGATTGTACAGCGGGTCCTTGGCGAAGTTGTGGAACGAAGGCGGGTTCAACATGTTCCCGCGGTCCAACTGGGCGGCGTTGAGATCGTACGCATAGTCGTTCCACGACCAGCCGAGCGTCAGCTGGTTAACGATGGTGGGCGAAATCGCGTAGGTCATGTTCACGGCCCAGGTTTTGCCGGGATTTGGGTGCGGCGTAGAGGTCGGCAGAAACTGGCCGGTCTTGACGTCCTTCGAGGGGATGGCCGCGGCGGAATTGTCCAGGAAATGGTCGCGGCCGAAGGTCACCGAGGCAGTGATCTTCGACGTCGGGTGGAAGTCCAACTTGAAAATGTCGTTGCGGCGGGCGATCGAGCCGTTGTTGATCCAGTAATAGTTACGCGTGAAGTTGTTGTTCGTGCCGGGACCGCCCTGCGCGTCGATGTTTCCCGTCGCCAGGCCGGTGGTCTGCGAGGTAATCCAGGATGGGCAGTTGCCCGGGCTGATCAGGTTGGATCCGCCCGCGCCGGCTGCGATTCCATTCCACGGCTTCCCGTCGGCCGTCCCGGAGGCGGCATTGCATAAGTTCGGCAGGGGCAAGGCCGCCAGCATCGCCTGGCCCCACTTCTGCGATTGCGCGTCGAACGCGCCGGCATACTGGGCGAAGTTCTGACGGCCGTCGTAGGCGCCGCTTCCGTTCCAGGGAGTGAACGTCTGTCCAGTGATCGGGTTGCGTAGGGAGTTCGAAATGAAGTTGCCTTGCGAGTTCGGGTAAAAAGAGAAGTCGCCCGCCCGCTGGTTCGGGTTGGGCACGTTGGCGTAGCCCGACGCGGGGTTGGAGCGCTGTCCCAGGTATTCCTGCGATACGAAGAAGAACATTTTGTTCCTCAACTTCGTGAACACCTTCGGAATGTACACCGGGCCGCCGATGGAGTACGTCTCCACCATGAACCGGTAAAACGACTTTGGCTGGCCGTTGTAGTTGTTGAAGAAGCTATTGGCATTGAACATCTCATGGCGCTTGTTGACGCCAGCCGTGCCATGGAATTGCTGTCCGCCGCTCTTGGTAATCACCTGGATCTGGCCACCGATGTTGCGGCCAAACTCCGCCGCGTAGTTCGTGGCAAGCACGCGGACTTCAGCCACCGCGTCAACATTGGGGCGCATCGTGGTTAGCGAATCGCCGGCCGTATCCATACCGGTAACGCCGTCCACCGTGAAGTTGGCCTGGCTCCCCATGCCATTCATGTTCATCTGGCCCAGGGCGAACGGGTTCACCGTCTCGTTGTTGCCCTGTCCGCTGCTGCCCCCGGTGAGGAAGTTGGTTCCAAAGGTTACGCCGGGCAGGGTCTGCATCAGTGACAACAGGTCGCGTCCGCGGACAGTGATGTGTTTAAACTGCTCGAAATCGACCATGCTCGAGTTTTCGCTCGAAGCGGTTTGGACCGGAGTCGCGATCGAGGTCACTTCCACCTTCTGGGTTACCGCTCCCACAGTCAGTTGGATCCGCCCCAATTCGCGAATTTCGCTGGCGTTGAGGGCGATTTGCGTCTGCACGTACTCCTGAAAACCACCGGTGGCCCGGATGGTCAAGGTGTACACGTCGGGGGCCACACCATTAAATCGGAAAATGCCATCGGAGGTCGATATCGTGTTCCGGACGATGCCGGTCGAAATGCTCTTCAACTCGATCGCCACGTTTGGCACAGCCGAATTGCTCTGGTCGGTCAGGGTGCCCTGCAAGGTTGCGCTGGTAGTTTGCGCCAAAGCGCAGCCGCACGCGACGGCCACGGTGAGTAAGACGGACAGAATCCGGTTGCAATTCATAGCTGATTCTCCTTGGAAGTCAGTACACCCTGAGTCTCTTTCAGGCAGGACGAACAACGCGAATTCTTCTTGGTCATTACTTCCCCTTTGGCCGCCCCGCGGAAAATCTCCCCGGGTACACGCCTTCCCGCCGATTACGGGAATCTATCACTGCCGGGGGCCGATGTCAACACTTTAAAGGAATCGTTAAAGTTTGCGTTAAACTATGGGCGTAACGCGGCCTACCCGAGCCGAATCCTGGACCGGCTTCAGGCCTGAAGCGCCACGGTGGCATCGGTATCGCTAAAATCCCGATATTGCAGCGGCAGATGGGGGCGTTCTAGCGCTAGAAGGCGCAGGGCGCGGTCCACGGTGCGCGGCTCGATCCCGAGTTCCCTGCCAACTCCGAAACGAATGTGCACCGGAGACCCGCGGCCTGCGACGGGAGCCACGTGCATGCCGTTATATACTGGCTCCAATCGGAATCCGTTGGAGGGACTTTTGATAAAACCTCGTCTCAGCCGTCGAGCGTTGATCGCTTCCGGCGCCGCGGCGCCTTTGGTTTTTCAGCACCCGCTCACAGCAAACACGGCAGCGCCGCCGCCGTACACACTGTCCATCAATATCGAAATTATGTTTCCCCGCGACATGCCCCGAGCCAAGCGCATCGAGGCCGTCTCCGCTCAAGGCTTCAAGGTATACAGTTTTTGGAACACGACCGACCAGGAACAGGATGAGATGCTAAAGGTCCAGGAGCGGACCGGCTTGAAATGCGCCAGCATCACGGGGCCGGGCCGATCCGTCAGCACGACAGGTCTGACCAAGCCCGGCGAGGAAAAGGTCTTCCTTGACGAAATGACCGCACGCGCCAAAATGGCGGTGAAGTTCGGTGGTGCGATGCCAATCATCTTTTTGGGCAGGATGCAGCCGGATGTCCCTTGGGAAAAACAGCGGTCGCAGATCGTCAGTGGCCTCAAGAAGACCGGCGATATTGCCGCCGAGCACGGAATCACGTTCCTGGTGGAACCGCTCAGCAGCGGTGGCTCGCAGCCCCGCATGGCGCTCGACACGGCGGCCGAGGCGTTTCCAGTGATCGAGGGAGTGGCGCATCCGAACGTCAAAATCTGTTTCGACATGTACCACCTCCAACTGATGGAAGGAAACATTGCGAGCCATCTTCGGCAGGGCCTCACCAAAGGCTTGATTGGGCTGGTTCAGATTGGAGAAGTGCCGGGCCGCAAGGAGCCGGGCACCGGAGAGATCGATTATGCCTACATCCTCAGGATCCTGCGCGAGTTGAACTACAAAGGCTATCTGGATACGGAAATGGGCACATCGACCACTCCGGAGGCTGCAATGCAACTGACCCGTAGGATGTCGATGGAGAACTAAGGCCGGCCCTCCGGTCTACTTACTGTAGGTGGCCAGAGCCACGCCGGCGATCATCACGGCCACACCGGCGACCTTCGTCAACGAAATCGGCTGAACGGGCGAGCCCAGCCACCCGAAATGCGACATGATGAGGCCGCCGAGCACCTGGCCGGCAATCAGGGTAATCATCACCGCGCCAGCCCCGACTTGTGGAATCAACCACGCGATCGCGAAAACCAGGCAAGCCCCCAGAAGACCGGCAGTCAGCAGCAGCGGGTGTACATCTTTCAGTGGCTGCAAAGCGCCGTTCTGCCAGCCCGTCAAGCCGATGAGCACCGCTCCGAGAGCACCGATACACCAAAACAGCGCGTTACCGACGCGGGCATTGTTCAGCACGGCGCCCACCTTGCCGTTCATCGAAAGGTGAACCGCCAGAACGACTCCTAGCAAGATCGTCAAGAAGTAGAGGGGTAATTTCATATTTTCCTTTGCGTAATCGTAACCGTTCCTACTGGCCGGCTGCTCGAATCTTTACCGCAGTGGTGCAGGCCTGGACGACCGTGAAATAGCGAGCGACGCCATTGGCTCCAACTTCGAATGGATTCGGTTCTCCGGCCCTCCGGCTTGCCGCGGTGTGGGCTTTCAAGTAGGCATCGTCGAATTCGGGGTGGTTCGACAGCAGAACGGTGGCGCCGTAATCGGCAGCGGCCTTCGCCATCTTCTTCGATGACGCAAGATAGCGGTCGTAGTATGCCGCATTCGCATTGAAGGGGATCGCGGTCCCGCCGGCGTAGGCCACACGCAGAGGCTTGCCGTTATCGCGGACCTCGAAGAGATACGATAGCGTCCCTGGAGTGTGGCCAGGCATCGTAACAATCCGGACCGAAGCATCGCCGACGGAAACATTCATCCCGTCATCGCCCACCATGTCACGCTTCGGTTTGCCGCCGGGCCGATTCTCCAACTTTTCGATTGCATCCCAATCCTCCGCACCGTAGATGAGATGCACTCCCGGAATTGCGTCTTGAAGCAGCTTGGCTCCGCCGTCGTGGTCGCCGTGCGCGTGCGAGAGGATGACATACTTCACCTTATTAGGATCCAGACCAACTTTCTTCAGTCCGTCAAGGATCTCCTCTTTCGCGGCGTAATCGAACAGCGCCTCGATGACGATGATGCCTTGGCTTCCCACCAGCGCCCACGCGCTGTGAATCCTGGTGCCCAGGAAATATAGGTTGTCTGCCACCTTGGCGGGCTCGGCGTACCAGGTTTCTTTGGCAGGCGTCCCGCGGCCGGTCCCGCGGCCGCCGCCGCCGGCTGCTCCCCGCGCTCCCGTGGGAGCTGCTGGAGGCGGAATGCAGAGCCGGAGAAACGTCCCCGCCCAATCTGTGCCGGCTGCGGCTTTGGCCGTCGATAGATAGCTATCAACGGCCGGGGAAGGCGTTTGCGCGCATGCGATCGCGACGGCCGCCATCAATACCGCGCTCAGGCTGCAGATCGAAGATTTCATATCGCTCGTTTTTCATCGCTAACTGTAACGAGGCCGCCGGAGGGTGTCAAGCGCTTGCCACTCTGATAGACTCCCAAGAGAATAATATGAGATTCAAATGCCTGCTTCCCATGGCCGCGCTTCTGCTCGTCACAGGAAACGTGAACGCCCAGCTCGCTGACGAATTCAATGCGCCTCCCGCCAACTGTTGCCTGCTCAACACGGCGAAGCAACTCGCAGATCAACTTCAGGACTGGAACCAGATCGGCCGCTACTACGCGGCGAACCGCGAGTTGAAAAAGCAGGCAGTCGATCCCCAACGCGTCGTTTTTATGGGTGATTCGATCACGGACGGCTGGCGGCTTGAAGAATACTTTCCGGGAAAGCCGTACGTCAATCGCGGCATCAGCGGCCAGGTTACGTCCCAGATGCTGGTGCGGATGTACCCCGACGTGATCGACCTTAAGCCGGCTGCCATGGTGGTGCTTGCGGGAACCAACGATATCGCCCGCAACAATGGTCCTTCAACGCCGGAAATGGTCCAGGAGAACATCATGGCGATGACGGAACTGGCCCAGCACCACGGCATCAAAGTCCTGTTATGCTCGATCCTGCCGATCAGCGACTATCCCTATCTGGCGCAGCAGAGCGGACGTGCTTCGCAACCGCCCCCGGGCGCCGGGCGGGGCGGGCGCGGGTTCGTGCGGCAGCGGATGACCGTCGGGCGGCCGCCCGAGGACATTCTCAAGCTGAACGCGTGGATGAAGAGCTATGCCGCGCAGGTGAATGCGACCTATGTCGACTACTTCGCCGCTCTCGCCGACGAGAAGGGCTGGTTGAAGGACGGTCTCGCGAACGATGGCCTGCACCCGACGGCTGACGGCTACAAGATCATGGCGCCGATCGTCTCGGCAGCAATTGAAAGGGTAGTGAAGTAAGTCTGCGCAGAAGTCCGGCACGGCCGTTTGGAAGAAGTACCTGGGGGTCCCGACGGCTCGCGCCGCTACTCGGAGATTCTCTGGCTAGGGGCAGCAATGTTTCGAACTGCTGCCTCCCCAAGCCGCTCGCGGAGCTGGGTCAGATACAAACTGCGCGGCGTCACATGGCGGTCCAGCGACTCGATATATCCGTTCTCCTTCGCCGGGTCCTGAAGGGGAATATTGAACACCACCGCATCCACTCCAAGGTGTCCGAACGAGAAGTTCTGGGCCGTCGGCGGCTTCTGAACGAGGAAGTACCCTTCGCAGTTCCAGAATACGGTGTTCGCGCCTGCCCACCCGATGTTGATGTTTTTCCAGAACCGAGCCGTGAGTGGCGCGTGGACATTGTCATAAAGACCGCCCGTAGCCCACTGCTCGTGCGGCTCGCTCGATGAATACGGGTTCGTCGCCGTGCAATCCAGGAATACGTTTGCGCTCGCCGTGGGCTGCCCCATCATGAATGAATGGCGTCCCTTGTCGGAGTGGCAACGCTGCACCAACGCCAATTGTCCGCGCAAGGCGAATGTGAACCTTCTGGCGCCCATCCGCCGCGAGACCGGCTCGCGCGAGATGCAGTCCTGCACCGTGATCCATTTGGAGCCACGCTGCGTCCCCACCATGCTGTAGACGAAGTGAAGGGCCGTCACATTCCGAACCCAGGCGTTCTTGATGTTGTCGAAGGTGATGAAGTTTGCGTAGTGGTCCTCGTCCGCATAGTATTCCTCGGCGGCGTAGTTGGGGCGGTCCATATTGCCGTATTCCCTCGTGCGCTTCGTGGGGTCGAATTCCGACACGCCTCGCAGATTCTCCACGCCGACTCTCTCGATGCGCCCGGCATCGCCGTACTTCATCACTTCGCCCCCGCCCCACCGTTTCTCGATAGCGCAGGTGATGGGCGCGTCGATCGTAATCGTGTTGCCTTGAACGTCAACCACTACCCGATCCCAATCGACATTGAACGGGCGCCAGCGGCTCTGCGGGCTCTCGCCATTCATGCCCACCGCGTTAATCCAGTCCTGGTTTCCGGCGCGACGTACGATCACGCTGTCGCCTGGCCTGAAGTCTTTAACGGATGCCACTTTGAAGGTGCGTGAGCCAACCGGGACGTAATCGTCGAGGACAGTCTGCCTGGTTTCTTCCATTGCCGTCCAACCGGACAAGCCGGCGATCCGGACCAGGGTGGGCTGTCCGCCGCCCGGACCACCACCCGTGCGAGGATTTCCCGTTCCGATCAGAACGGTGCCGGTATCTCCCATCCCCTCTCCCCGCAGCACCACGCCACTCGCTTGGACTTTGACCGGCGTGGCCATCTTGTAGTAGCCCATTCGGATCAGCACCGCCCCTCGAAATCCGTTTTTGTCGAGGGGTAGAGCCGACACCTTATCAATCGCGGCTTGAAGATTCGCCGTATTGTCGCCGACGACCGGCCAGACCGTCTCTTTGACGGGGACCATGGGAAGGGGCGTCCCACCGCCTCCATAACCAGCGTGAGAGAAATCGGGGATGGTGTTTCCCTGTTCATCGGCCACGTAATTGAATTTGCCGTCCGGTCCGGGGAAGATTCTGGAAACCGTAGGCAGAAGATCTTCCTGGGCCGCCCCTATCGCGACAGGCGCAAGTGCAATCTGCATCAACTTCCGTCGAGAAACGTGCTTCATTGGCCACCTACGCTTGTCGGGATCGAGAAACGTGCCCGTGTCAGTAATCGTTGTCGTAGTGTATATTTTGCTTCGCGTGCCGTCAACTTTCACGGTCGGGCATGTCGAGCCGCCCGGCATTCGCGCCAATTTGCGTCTCGAAACCACTCGGGAAACGTGCATGGGCTGCGCGGCCGGCGTCATCCGATATTGTCACTCCCCGGCGAACGGATCGGCGCGGTATGCGCGCTCCCGGTACACAAAATAATCGAAATCGGCTGGCCGGCGTGTTCCGGCCAGATCCTGGCAGCAGACCCCGACAAACGCGCCCGTGAAATTGGGCGTCCCCGGGGCGGCCGCTTCGTCGGAAAGGATACTCGCGTCGAACATCCCCGCGACGCGCTGCCACGCGCCGCTACCGATACGGAATGCGAAGTACAGGCGCTCGTCATCCATCTCGGCCCGCAGGTGCACCGGCTCTCCCGCGGGGATGGGAATCGGCGCGCTGAAGGCATCCGACTGCACTTGGTCCGGCAGGCACGACATCACCCGAATATGTTTCCCCAACCCGGAATCGTGCGAGACGTAGAGGTAATGGAACTTGCTGCCGTTGTAATAACAGACCAGTCCGGCCATTTGCTGGAAGGCGTCCGGTTCGAACTCCACCACCGTCTCCGCGGTGAAGCAGTGCGCTTGCTGGCGCCGCGCCACCAGCGACTGGCGAAACAAACTGCCGATCGTCTCACGCCCGTACAGACGGAGATATCCGGGCCGCTCCGTAAGGCTGAATAGCTCTTCGGGCCAGGGAGAGCGCAGCCACTGAAAGTCCAGCGGCAGGTGCGGACTGTCGAACTCCTCACGCTCCGGCGCTGCGGGAAACAGGCATTCCGGAAGCTGCGGCGCCGGGACCTCGACGTACGGCACTCCGGCGCCATCCTCGGTGCGCAGCCAGTCGTCGTCAGACCACACCATCCGCTGAATCGCAGTCTCCCGCCCCAGAATGCAGCGTCCCCGATTTCGGATCGGCCGGCCGCACAGGTAGACCATATACGTTTCTCCGGCCGCAGTTTCCACCAGGTCGGCGTGCCCGGCGCGCTGCAGTTCGATATCCGGCCGGTGGCGAGAGGTCAGGATTTGCCCCTCCGGATGCAATTCGTAGAGAGCCGTCAGTTCGCGCGACCGGGCCATCGTCACCGCATGCCCCCAACCGGTGCCTCCTTCGGCCGTTAACAGGTAGTAGTAACCGTTTCGCTTATAGAGGTGCGGCGCTTCGGTAAGTCCCAATGGGGTGCCGCCGAAAATCATGTGAATCGGTCCGGAAAGTCTGCCCTCGGCGTGCCGGTATTCCTGCAGCACGATTCCCGAAAAGCGATTGGATCCGGGCCGGTGGTCCCAACGCATGTTGACCAGATATTTGCGGCCGTCGTCATCGTGAAACAACGATGGATCGAAGCCGCTGCTGTTCAGGTAAACCGGGTCCGACCATTCGCCATCGATGCGCGGACTTGTCACCAGGTAGTTGTGCGTATCGCGCAGCGAGGCGCCCACGGCCGCGCCCTGAGTGGTGCGGCCGTAGCGTTTGACGTCGGTATAGATCAGCCAGAAGAGACCGTCGGCATAGGTGAGGCACGGCGCCCAGACCCCGCAGGAATCGGGGTCGCCCCGCATATCGAGCTGGCTGGCGCGGGTCAGGGGTCGGCAAAGCAGACGCCAGTGAACGAGGTCGCGCGAGTGGTGGATCTGCACTCCCGGAAACCATTCGAAGGTGGACGTGGCGATGTAGTAGTCGTCTCCGACCCGGACGATGGACGGATCCGGATTGAATCCGGGCAGGATCGGATTTCGAATGCGAGCGGAATGGTCCGCCATGTTCAAACGGCTCCTTCTTTGCGTTCGCGGACCAGCGTCCATAATACCGCCGCCCCCAGCAGGTCAAGTAGACCGAGGCAAATGAAGAACGGCGTGTAGCCGACTGTAGCTACCAGGCCGCCGATCAGCAACGAGAAGATCAGCAGGCCCGCATTACCGCACGTGCCCGCCATGCCGGCCACTGTGGCCACCTCGTTCCTACGGAACAGGTCGCTCGACATGGTGATCACGGTCACCGAAAGAGTCTGGTGCGCAAAGCCTCCCAAACTAAGCAGCGCTATGGCCGCATAAGGGCTCTTCACAAAGCCGACAAACCCCATTCCCAGCATCAGGACCGCGCCCAGCGTGAAGGCACAGCGCCGCGCGTTCACAATGCTGAGGCCGAATTGCTTCTGCGCCCGGAGGGCGACCAGACCGCCGAACACACACCCGAAGTCCGCCGCCAGAAACGGCATCCAGGCGAACATGGCGATCTGCTTCAGGTCCATGTGACGAACCGTGCTCAGGTACAACGGCAGCCAGAAGCTCAGCGTGCCCCACGTCGGATCCGCCAGGAACCGCGGCAGCGCGATTCCCCAGAAGTTTCGCTGTCCGAGGATCTTGACAACGGACGGCCGGGAGCCATCGCCGCGCAGGTGCTTTTCCTGGCCCGCGGCGATGTAATCCTTCTCCTCGGCCGATAGCGAAGGATGCCGGTCGGGCGAATGGTATAACAGCAGCCACATCGCGGCCCATACCAGTCCCAGCGCGCCGGTAATCAGGAACGCCGCCCGCCAGTTGTAAGTCAGGATAGCCCATGCCACCAAAGGAGGCGCCAGCATCGAGCCAAAAGAAGCCCCGATGTTGTACACCCCGCCCGCCAGACCCCGCTCACGGGCGGGGAACCATTCCGCCGTTGCTTTCATGCCCGCCGGGTTGGCGGAACCTTCGGCGAAGCCGAGGAGTCCGCGCAGCCATGCGAAGACCTGCCAGCTATTCGCCAGCGAGTGCGACATGTTCACCAGCGACCAGACGATCGCGAAAATGGCGAAGCCCGCCTTGAGTCCGAGCACGTCCAGCACGTACCCGCAGATCGGCTGCGCCATGATAGCGCCCTGAAACGCTCCGACGATCCAGGAATATTCCTTGGCGCTGATATGCAGTTCGTGAAGTAAGGTGGGAGCGGCCACTGCCAGGGTGCTGCGCGTCAGGTAGTTGATGATCGACCCGAGCATGATCAGGCAGATCATCCACCAGCGGAGACTCTTGGTCGTGGGCATGTTTAGCTTCCTTCGAATTCGAGCACATAGACGTGCCCCGCTCGCAGACTCAGCCGCGGCAGCGCCTCGCTTTTTGCCGGTGCGCGCATCGTTTGGCGGTCATCCTTTACCGACCGGATCGTGACACCCGGCGGCAGCCTGAATTGGTGAGTTGCGTTCACGCTCGGACGTAGCGTGACGGTGACGGGCCGGCCGCCGCTCCACGTCAGGTCGAGTTCCAGCCCGCCGCGAGCACGCAGGCCGGCGACGCTGCCAATGCTCCAGGCCTTGGGCAGCGCCGGTAGCAATTGCACCTCCCCGGCGCGGCTTTGCACCAGCATCTCCGCCACGGCCGCGGTCCCGCCGAAGTTGCCGTCAATCTGGAACGGCGGATGATTGTCGAACAGGTTCGGCAGCGTGGAGCTGCGCAGCAGCGCCGTCAGGTTCTCATACGCCTTTTCGCCATCGCCGAGCCGCGCCCAGAAATTGATGATCCACGCGCGGCTCCAGCCCGTGTGTCCGCCGCCGTTGGCCAGCCGCCTCTCGATGGTGGTGCGCGCCGCGCGAGCCAGATCCGGCGTCTTCTCCGGCGTGATCTGGTCCCCCGGAAACAGCGCGAAAAGATGCGACATGTGCCGGTGCCCGGGCTCGGTCTCGTCGTGGTCTTCCAACCACTCCTGTATCTGACCGTAGCGGCCGATGCGCAGCGGCATCAGTTTCGCCTTCGCCGCCGCGACCTTCGCCCGAAAGTCGGAATCGATCTTCAGCGTCTCGCTGGCCTCGATGAGCTTCCCGAAGAGCGCCTGCAGGATCTCGGTGTCCATCGTCGGCCCCATCGTGAGGACCGCCCTCTCCCCGTTGGGCAGCTTATATTCGTTCTCCGGTGAGAGCGAAGGCCCGGTCACCAGGTGGCCCTTGCCGTCGTCCATCAGGTAATCCAGAAAGAATTGCGACGCTTCCTTCATCACCGGGTAAGCGCGCTCGGCCAGGAACTTGCGGTCCAGCGTGAACTCGTAGTGATCCGCAAGGTGCAGTGAGAGCCACGCAGCTCCCATCGGCCAGATGCCGTAGCGAGCGCCATCAATCGGAACCGCATCGCCCCACAGGTCTGTGTTGTGGTGCAGGACGAACCCGCTGGCGCCGTAATAGAACTTCGCTTGGCGGCGGCCGTCTTCGCGGCCCTTCTCGATCAGATCGAAGAGCGGTTCGTGCAGTTCGGAGAGGTTCGTGGTCTCCACCGGCCAGTAATTCATCTCGGTGTTGATGTTGATGGTGTACTTGCTGCCCCAGGCCGGCGTCAGGCTGTCGTTCCATTTCCCCTGGAGATTGGCGGCCATGCTTCCGGGCCGGCTGCTCCCCATCAGCAGATAACGTCCGTATTGGAAATAGAGGGCGAACAGGTCGTCATCCTTCCCTCCCTGCTGCACACGCTTCAGTCGTTCGTCGGTAGGCAGGGCGCGCGCCGCCGCATCCGCCGGCAGCTCGAGCCGCACGCGCCGGAAAAACCGCTGGTGATCCGCGACGTGCTCTTTCCGCAGTACGTCGTAGCCACGCGATGCGGAGGCCAGGTCTCTCGCGCACGCGCCTGCCATGTCCTTCTCCCGAATTTCCGTTGCCGCGGCGATGGTCAGCGTCACGCTGTCGGCGGCTGTAACGTCCAGGCGATCGCCGGCGATCTCCATGCGGCCGCCGGAATTCGCCGCCTTCACTTCGGCGCGGAAACGAACCCCGGTGTTGTTCTCGCCGCGCGCGTTCTTCGGCAGCGCTTGACCGGTAAGGATCAGCCGGTCCCCCGCGGCCTCGCTCGTCGCATCGGCCGGCCGGGTGATCGTCGCATGCAACGAAATGCTGCCCGGCTTGTCCGCCGTCAGCCGCACCACGATGCACCGGCCCGGCGCCGAAGCGAACACCTCTCGCACGTAATGCACGCCGCCCGCAATGTATCGCACTGTGACGATGCCGGTGTCCAGGTCCAGTTCCCGCCGGTAGTCGCTCGACCCCCCGCTCGCCCCGAAATCGAGCCAGAGATCGCCCAGGGTTTGATAGACCGGCAGCGCCCGGGGAATGCTGATCATGGTCCGATCGGCCAACGCCTGAGCCTGGGCCGGATGTCCTTCCATGAGTAAGCGGCGGACCTCGGGGAATGCCTTCGACGCCTCGGGGTTGGCCCGATCGCGCTTCTCGCCCGACCAGACTGTATCCTCGTTGAGTTGCAGATGCTCCTTGCCGATATCCCCAAACACCATGGCGGCCATCCGCCCGTTGCCCACCGGTAGAGCCTGCGTCCACGCACCGGCGGGCTGCTTGTACCAAAGCTTGAGAGCGTTGTCATCGGCGGCTAAGGATAGGCTCGAGCTCGCCAGCACCGCCAAAACAGACAACTCTATTAGGTGTTGCGGTCGCAGCATATTCATATTCTAGACAGCAAGGTTAACAAGCGGCGACAAGAAGCAGCTTCCGCGCTGACCGCTCATTGGCGGGCAAAGGGGTGGCTGGGCTGTGGGTAGAATCGATGATGATCGGGAAAGCATATCGGAATTCTGCCTCAGTTCCCCATTTTAAAGTTTCCGGCCCGATGGATCGTTGGTACCCTGTGACTGAAGCGAGGTCAACCCCAGGATGAAATTGCATCGTCGTGAGTTTTTCCGGACTCTCGGTGGCTCCAGTGCCGCGCTCGCGGCCAGTTCATGGCTCCCAGCGCTGGGGTATGCCCAGACGCGGGGGCCCGCCCGGACCATCGTCAATCAGACCCGCCACAAAGGCGCCATGGACCGGCGCATCTTCGGTTCGTTTCTCGAACACCTGGGCCGCGCCGTCTACGAGGGTGTTTACGATCCGAAATCGCCGTTCGCGGACGCCAACGGCTTCCGCAAAGATGTGATGGCCGAAGTCAAGACGCTGGGGGTGCCAATCATTCGGTATCCCGGAGGCAATTTCGTCTCCGGATATAACTGGCAGGATGGCGTGGGCCCGAGAGACCGGCGGCCGACGGTGCTGGACCGGGCCTGGAATACGCTCGAACCCAACCAGTTCGGCACGAATGAATTCATCCAATGGGCAAGGCTGGTGGGCTCCGAGCCGCTTCTCGGCGGCAATTTTGGAACTGGAACCGTTGCCGAACAGGTGGCTTTGGTCGAGTACTGCAACGTCGACCGGGGCACGAAGTGGAGCGAGCTGCGACGCTCGCACGGCTTCGAGCAGCCTCACAACGTCCGGTACTGGTGCCTCGGCAACGAGATGGACGGGCCTTGGCAGATGGGAACCATGACGGCCCGCGAATACGGGCGCAAGGCGCGCGACGCCGCGCAGCAGTTCCGCGTCCTGGACCCCAACCTCAAGTTGATCGCCTGCGGCTCTTCGGCCCCTTCCATGCCCACCTACATGGTCTGGGATCGGGAGGTTCTGGAAGAGTGCTACGACAAGGTGGATGCGATCTCATTGCACAACTACTTCGGCAACACGCCGGAATCGTCGGGCAACAACGTTTCGCGTTACCTGGCGATGAATCTCGACATGGAACGCCAGATCCAGGAGATTGTCGCGGTGTGCGACTACGTCCAGGGTCGATTGAAGTCACCCAAGCGCCTCTGGCTCTCGTTCGACGAATGGAACGTCTGGTATCGAGCCCGCAGTGGGAATGATGTCGATGGCAAGCGAAAAACCGCTCCGCACTTGCTGGAGGAACCGTACAACCTGGAGGACGCTTTGCTGGTGGGCGGCTTCGTCAATACGCTCCTGCGGCGGAGCGACCGCGTTGGGCTGGCCTGTCTGGCGCAGCTCGTCAACGTGATTGCGCCGCTCGCCACCAACGCGGAGAAGACGATCCGGCATACGATCTATTACCCCTACGCCTGGGCTCTTCAGTTCGCGCACGGGCGCGTGCTGGATCTGATGGTGGAGTCGGAGACCTATTCGATAAAGGGCGCCGGACTTCGCGCTGACTTCGCGCGCGACGAGCAGGTGCCATTCCTGGACGTGGTGGCGACGCATAACCCGCAGAATGGCCAGGTTGCCGTTTTCATGCTGAACCGGGACACCACCCGTGAGCGCGAAGTCACTATCGCATGGCAATCGCCCACGCCATCGAAGGTGCTGGCTTGCCAGACGATGACGGGACCGGATCTGAAGGCGAGGAATACGTTCGACCAGCCGCGCAACGTGGTGCCGAGAAGCCTGGATGCCCCGCAGGCGGGCTCGTCCATGACCTTCCGCCTGCCGGCGGGCTCATATTCGGTGGCGCATCTGGCGACCGCGGGTTAACAACGGCGCCTGGCCATTCGTTGCCCAATGAATTCTGTCCGCCGTGAGCGCGCCGCGGGCGCCGGGGACTTTTTCGCTCTAGTCCGCACGCCCCTATCATGTCCCAAGCGCCAGGACATATAATCAACACTCTCAAGCCAGAGTTTTGGAAATTCAGGTCTTTTCTGAATAGGAGCGAAAATGCCGAAACAAGTCATGGCTCTTCTGATCGGTGTTGTGTGGATCGTCGCGCTGAATGCCCAGAACCCCAACCCGCCCGCGAAGAGAATTTCGGTGAGCATCGATGCGGCCAGGACTGCGCCGGCCATCTCGCCGTACATCTATGGTCAATTCATCGAGCACATCGGCGATCTCATCAACCGCAGCCTGTGGGCTGAGATGCTCGACGACCGCAAGTTCTACAACGACATCAATTCCAAGCCCGCCCCGCCCTCGCCCGGGAGGGGTGGGGGAGGCGGGCGCGGCGGCAGGGTCGCGGTGCAGTGGCGGCCGATCGGCCAGGACGAGTTTGTGGTGATGGACCGCAAGAATCCCTACGTCGGTGAGCACACTCCCCTGGTCCAACTCTCGGGAGCCGCCGCGAGGGGTATTCAGCAGGCCGGCTTGGCGCTGCGCAAAGGGAAGGCCTACACCGGCCGGGTGGTGCTCATGGGCTCGCCGGGCGCCAAGGTCACCGTCAGCCTCGTGTGGGGCGAGGGCCCCGGTGGCCGGCAGGTGGTTCCGATCACCGGCCTTGGCGCGGCATATGCGAAGTTTCCCCTCAAGTTCACCGCCGGAGCCGACAACGACAACGCGCGGATCGAGATCTCCGGCACAGGACAGGGCTCATTCCACGTTGGCGCCGTCTCGCTCATGCCCGCCGACAACATCCGCGGCTTCCGTCCCGATACCATCGCCCTCCTCAAGGCGCAGCGCGCGGGAATGTGGCGCTGGCCGGGCGGCAACTATCTCTCGGCGTTCGAATGGCGCGACGCCATCGGCGATCCCGACAAGCGCCCGCCGCGCCTCGACCCCGTCCGCTCCGGATTCCAACCCAACGACGTCGGCACCGACGAATTCATGATCCTGATGGACCTCCTGGGAGTAGACCCGTTCATCAGCGTCAATTCCGGCTTCGGAGACGCCTGGTCCGCGGCGCAGTTGGTCGAATACTGCAACGGCGCGGCCACCACTCCCATGGGCAAACTGCGCGCCGCCAACGGCCACCCCGCGCCCTACAGGATCAAGTGGTGGGGAATCGGCAATGAAATGTACGGATCTTGGCAGTACGGCCGCATGCCACTGAACCAGTACGTCTTCAAACACAACATGTTCGGCGAGGCGATGCGCAAGGTGGATCCGTCCATCACCCTGCTCGCGACCGGAGCCACTCCCGATGAGATGGCGATCTACGGGATTGCCCTTCCCATTGTGGGAAAGTTGATTCCCGACTACGGCTCCCCCGGCGACTGGGACTTCGGATTGTTTACAAAGTGCTTCGACTATATCGACGTCATGTCCGAGCATTTCTATTCCTATCCGGGACAGAGGTTCGATCATTCCGCCGTCAAGCCGGGAGCCTTCAACCGCGCCGACTACATGGCGCGGGTTGACGAACCGTTGGTGGAATGGGCTCGCCGTCCGGCAAACCGGGTGCGCAACAAGGTGGAGGCCTACGACGAATACCTCCAGCGCATCCCGGCCCTCAAGAGCCGGCGTATTCCGATGGCGATCGACGAATGGGCTTACGCTGGCGGAGGCGGTGGGAACAACCTCAAAGGCGCCTTGGCGAATGCCATGGTGCTTCAGGAAATGTTCCGCCACTCGGACATCATCAAGATGGCCGGCCACACCATGGGCACGGGCTCCATCGACTACAACGCCACGGCATCCGCACTCAACACCACCGGCATGTTTTTCAAGCTCTACCGGGACCACTTCGGCTCCGTTCCCGTGGAGGTCGGCGGCAATTCGCCCGTGCCTCCGCCCCTGTATCCGGTGGGCGCCGATCAACCCAAAGTGAACGCCGGCAGTCCGACTTTTCCGGTGGATGTGACCGCCGCTCTGACTGCCGATGGCAAGTCCCTGACCGTGGCCATCATCAACGCGAATGAATCCGCCCAGCAGCTCGATCTCAGCCTCAAAGGGGTCGCGCTTTCCGGGAAAGGGAGGATGTGGCGCATGACCGGCGACAGTCTGAACGCCGCCACGGGCCTGGGCAGGAACGAAGTCCGCATTGTGGAGAGTTCGTTGACCGAGACACCCAAGGCCCTGACGGTCGCGCCGATCAGCATCGAGATTTACGAATTCGCCAAACAGTAGCAGTCCAAACCAGCCCAAGGGCGTCGCGCGCCGCCGCGGCTGGAACGGCACGGCTTAAGAGTGGTCCCGTGGAGGCGCCGGCTGTCTGCGGAATCGGCGTCTACTTCGACTTTGCGTACGGCCCCACTTCGGGTTTTCCCTGCGTATCCTTTAATGGGCCGAGTTCGTCGGCAACTCCACGAGCGATCGCCGCGGTCTCACTGGCATTCTGGAAGCAGGTGAAATCGGGGCGGTCGCGCCATGCGAACGGGCCGCACAACCTCTTGCCGGCGGCGAGAGCGGCATCGTGCACGGCGTTGATCAGCCGCTCGTAGTCGGGCGAGCCTTGCTTGTATCCCGAGAAGTTACCCAGATCTCCGCTGGCGGCGAAGATCGCCGTCACTCCCGGAACCGCGGCGATCTCGCGCGCACTCCGCACACCCTCGAGGGTCTCGATCATTTCAATCAGGACGACGTTGTCGTTGATCGTATTCCGGTATCCTCCGGGTACGTTGCCCCACATCGCCGGATCAAAGGCCTGTCCGCCGCCCTGGCTACGCTTGCCTAGCGGTGGGAAATAGGTCCAATTGCGAGCAGCGATTGCCTCTTCCACGGAGTCGACGGTGGGCACGACGACCACTAGGGCGCCGGCATCCATGGCGTGCTGGATCTCGCGCTCGTCGGCATAGGCGACACGCACACCGGGAACGGCTTTAGCGTGCGGACAGGTGCGCCACATGCGGGCGACGGCCTCCCAGTCACGGGTAGTATGCTGCATCTCGGTCCAAATGAAATCGTATCCGGCGTTAGCCATGGCGCAATAGGTGATCGGATCGGTAGAACCGAAAAAGGTGCCGCCGGTGACCTTCTCGCCCCGCATCAGTTTCAGCTTCACCGGATTCCAAATGCCGGAGTTCGGCGGGGCGTCGAAGGCCGGCCCATACTTCCAGGTTTTCGGATCGATCATGCCATCATTGACACCGCCCGGAAGCGCCTTGGTGATCGCGCCGCTGTCCTTGCCGGCCGGGGCTGCGAGCGGGAACCGGAGCTTACCGGCATCGGCGTTATTCGCATAGGGGTCGGCATTCGGCGGCGGTGTCTGCGCCGGTGGTGTCTGGGCCATGGCCCGATAGTTCGCGATCTCTAACACCGCGCCGAGTAGGAGCAACGGAAATCGAAAACTCATTTTGAATCCCTCCTGGTGGCACGCCGGAGCGGCCTGGTTCGCTAGGCAGTTTATCAAAGGACCCGGCGCCATGCCGATCTTTTGTCCCGGGCTGAAATATTCTGGCTCAAGGGAGTTCAACCCTGTGGAGTTGGAGTACTGGATCTCAGCCGCTGCGTGACATGACATCGAACCTCGGGGCGATGCCCGCCCCGCGCGGCGGGGGCATACCTGGATATCAACGCCTTTCAGAACGGACGCGGATGGGATCGGGGACTCTCGGCCGTTCCTGGCTCGTCAGCTTCCGAACTACACGAGCCTCTCAAGCGTAATCTGCTGTCCAAAGCCGCAAACAGTCGCGACTCGACTTCCGCGGGGAGCTCGCACCGGACGGCTTTCTTGTAGAGCTCCAACGTCTTGCGTGTCGTCTGGCAGATGATCCGGCATCGCGAACAGCGATCGAGATGCCGCTCGATCCGCGCGCGCTCTTCAGCCTCGATCGCACCATCGAGGTAATCTCCCAAAGCGCCTAGAAATTCGTGACACCCCTGCATGCATCAACCACCGGTAGCGGAGGCCATGTGCAAATCCAGGGACCAGTTGGGCCCGCGCGCCAGTTTGATTGCGGCGAAATCCAGGCGGTCCACGGCGTCGCGATTCGTGGGGAGCAACAGTTCCCAAAGCGGGAAGAAGTCGTCGCAGACCTCCAATCCCTCCACGCCCCCGTGGCTGCCGAACAGCACAACGTGATCGGCATCGATACCCCGGCTGCGCAGGTCCTCCGCGGCCTGCGCCAGGCCGTCGAGCTGCAACATGGAGCCTCCTTCAGCGGACTCCGGCCAGGTCCTGCAGGAGATGCCAATTCTCAAGCCGTTCCTGCCGCGTCGCCATCAAAGTGGACGAGGGGTTCCCGTCCTTGTCAAAGTGTTTGGCAAATCGGCCCTCGGTCCGGGCAAAGTAAATGAAATCGATGGCTTCGCCGGTCTTTGGGTGGATGTACCAGTCCTCCTTCACGTTGGGGTTTCCGACCAGGCTCAGGCGTTCGCTGAAGCGATGGCCTTTGCGCGGATCGTAGATGAATACGGGGAAGCTGCGCGAGTCGGCGGCGAGCTTCGCCTGGTGCTCGGCCATGTTGTCGCCCACGCCGTGCTCGGGCTGGCAGGTGGTGAACACATTCACGATGGCCGGACCGGGAAACTGGTTGGCCTCCATCACGGCCTTGTAGAAATGGTTCATGTGGGCGCACGTAGTCTGGGCCACGTAGACGTCCTTGTGCATCATGCAGATGTTGGCGAGCTCCTTGCGGTTCTCCTTCTTGCCCGCGATGGCGCTGCCGTGGAAGCTCATCTTGGCGTCCTGGCCTTTGAAGGAACTCGTCGAAGACTGGCCGCCGGTGTTCGAATAGACCTGCGTGTCGAGCACCAGCACCTTGATATCCGCGCCCGCGGCCAGCATGCGGGAGAGCGACTGGAAGCCGATATCGTTCATCGCCCCGTCGCCGCCGATAATCCACAGCCGCTTCTTGGCCCACCCGAGCTGGTCCCATCGGGCGCGCACGCCCATGGCGTCGGCGGGGGCGTTCTCGAATAGCGAATTGGTCCACGGCACCAGGTAGGGATTATATGGGTAAGTGGACGTGTACACCGTGTTGCAGCCGGTCGCGGCCACGATACCGACATTCTCCTTGCCAAAAAGGAAGCCGGTGGCCGCCAGCATCATGCGGATCGCGCTGGCTTCGCCGCAGCCCATGCAGGAGCCCGCCCCGCCCACGTAGAGCAGCGACCGTTCCGTGAGCATCATGTCCGCCAACGCCTTCTCATTCACGAACTTGCTGGGCGTCTCCGGCATCGACCGGTAGAATTGCCACGACTTCTGAAACCACTTCATGTTGTCGTCGGTCTTCCGCATCATGCGCAGCGCCGCGTGGTTGCCGCAGGCATCCACGCACTCCGCGCAGCCTTTGCACTTGGTGGGATCGATGAAGATGCCGAACCGGCCGCCGCCGATGCCCTTCTTCTCCAGGACCGTGTGATATTTGTTGGTAATGGCCCACTGGGTGGCGATCTGCTGCCGCAGGGCCTCGTCATCGATTCCCGCCAGTTGCTGTTCGAGCGTCGCCGGCTCCGCGACCTTGCCGAGGATCGCGGTGTCCGGGCACTGGGTGACGCACTCCATGCAGCCCACGCACTTGTCGGGAATGAACTCGGGGATGTCGGGAGCGATGTAGCTGAAGTCGCGCAGGGCTCCGGTGCCCGCGGGCACGATGCTGCGCGCGACCATGTCGTCGGCGGGAAGGCCGCGCTCGGCGAGGCCGCTGTTGTACGCGCCGACTACGCGGTCGTTGAAATCGGCGATATCGACCACGTTGGCGCGGAAGTCTTCGACGCGGTTTTCAAAAGGAATTGGTTGTGTCACGGGATTCTCTCCTCCTCAGCTCACATCACTCGCAGCGCCGCGTTCGCCTTGTCATGAACGGCGGTCGAAAGCATTACATCGTGCGGCACCTCGATAATCTCGTGGTACCCGCGGCGGATGGCCACCAGGTTGTCCTGCACTACGCGATCGCCGCGTTTGCCGAAATACTTGCGCACGGACTTTTCCACGCCCAGGAAGACCTCCGCCTCGCTCAGCCCCAGGTCCGACTGGAACGGCGTAACGCGCAGGAAGATCCCGAGCAGCACGATGCCCTGCATGCGTTGTTGCAGGTCGGCGCGGGAAGAGACCTCCTTGGCGATGCCGACGGTGTCGAGCGCGAACAGGCGGGCGTGCTTCCCGCACATGACGTTGCGCGCCCAGGCGGGCACGGAACTCCACACCGTGGCGGGATCGGCGTGCGGGCTCTGCACGAAAACCATGCCGCCCTCGGCGAGGCCCATCAGCGGGTTCTCCAGATTGAAAGCGTTGACGTCGTTGAGCGCCACGAATTCCACGTGTTCTAACTCGGAGTGGACGCGAATGTGCTCTTTGGCGATGGTCAGGTAGTAGGTGGTCGGCAAGCCCTTCTTTTCCGAGCCGTACTTCGGGTACGCCTGCACGTCCATGCCGAAGACTTCGCCGGCGATGGTCGCGATCACTTTGTTGGTGGTGACCGAGCCGTAGCCGCCGACGGAGTGGCCTCGCATCGAGAATGATCCGGGCCCCCGCACGTCGGGATCGACGCTCACCGGCAGCGCGGTCTCGTGCTTGATGCCCACCGTGTAGAATGGCCGCGGCTGGTGAGAGCGCATATTCTCGACGATGGCGATGAAATCGCCGGCGCGGACGTCACGGCTGCCCAGGCCCGCGGAACCGCCGGTGAACCTCGGCAGGTGGGAGACTGGCGGGTAGCCGGGCGCGCCGGTCGCCGCGTCCATGAACGCCGCCTTGATCTCGCAGAGCTGCGGGTTCGACTGCATCATCGGGATGTCGAGCCGCTCGATGACCGAGATGGCCTTGACGTTCCGCAGCGCCCGCACCACCTCCACGGAGGGGAACGGGCGGAAGCAGGTGAGGTGCAGCACACCCACCTTGAGGCCGAGCCGGTCGCGCATGTAATCCACCGCGGCCTCGGCCGTCTCGATCATGCAGCCGGAGCCGACGATGGCGTAATCGGCGTCCTCCAGGCGGTATGGGATTACCACGCCGTAGCGGCGGCCGGTGAGCGCGTGGAATTCCTCCATCACCTTCTGCACCGTGGGCAGCACGCGGTCGTAGTAGCGGCGCTGGGCGATTTTGCCCTTCATGTAGCTGTCCTGGTTCTGCACGGTTCCGGACATGAGGGGAATGGCCGGGTCCATCAGGTTGCGGATGTGCTGTGCGGGCGGGCCGACGAACTGCTCCATCAGGTCGGTCTCGGGCAGCAGCACATTCTCAATCGTGTGGGTGGTCAGGAAGCCATCCTGTACGTTCATGAACGGTGTCTCGGTCTCTTCCGCGACGCGCCGCGCGATAAGCGCATAATCGCCCGCCTCCTGCGCGTTGCGCGCATACAGAATGCCCCAGCCGCAATCGGCGACCCCCACCACATCGTCATGGCCGGCGTGGACGTTGAGCGAATGGGAGGTGAGCGCCCGCGCGCCGATGTGGAACACGATGGGGAGGCGTTTCCCCGAGATCGTGTACAAGACCTCCTTCATCAGGATCAGACCCTGGCCGGATGTGAAATTCGTGACGCGGCCACCGGCCACCGCGAAACCCTCGCAGGTGCTGGCGGCGCTGTGTTCCGACTCCGGCTCGATGAACGCCAGTTCCTCTCCCCAGAGGTTGCGTTTGCCGTTGGCGACCTCCACCTGATACCCGCCGCCCATGGTGGTGGATGACGTAATGGGGTATGCGCAGGCGCCCTGCGTGATATGGGTTTCGACCCAGACCACCATGCCGGCGCCATCGGATGTTGTGGGAATACCAGGATATTGCGGCTTCCGTTCTGGTTCCGCAAGAACCGGGCACAGGGCGGGTGATGCCCCGCTCAGGACAGTACTCATGTTGGCCCCTCCTCGGTAATTTATAAAGCCACCCAGCACACGCGGCTAACGCGGCACAAGAGGAAGGTTACCTTTATGTTGGTCGAGAGAATATCAGATTTGAGAACTCGAGGGAAGGGGTGTGAGGACAGGGGTTGTAACGGACCATGACCTTTACGGGTGATCGGATCGGATTCGCGCCCCTCTGATCGTCTGGAACGGTGCTCTTCGCCGCGCAACAGGGAAAGACCGCGTGTGACGGACGATCGCCATGTGACTCGCTCGGGGGAAAAGATCGCGGCGGATTACACGAGGTTCCCTCGATCGCCCACCGCCTTTGCGCCGGACTCGAAACTCAATCGGGGTCTCGGGCGCCGCGTTGGGCGGAGGCGGCGCCCAGCTCGCGTAAGAGCCAGGAGCGGGCCAGCCGCCAGTCGCGCAGGACGCTCTGCGGCGAGATCTTCAGCACCGCCGCCGTCTCTTCCACGCTCAGCCCGCCGAAGAATCGCAGTTCGACAACCTTGGCTTTACGCGGGTCGAGCTTCGTCAGAGCTTCGAGGGCTTCATCCACGGCGACCAACTCGCCGCCGCGGCCCGAGGAGGGATCGGGAATCTCGTTGAGGCTGAGCCGGGGGCCGGGGCCGCCGCGTTTGGCGCGCACCCGTGCCCGCGCGGCGTCGACCAGAATGCGCCGCATCATTTGGGCGGAGACGGCAAAAAAGTGAGCGCGGTCCTGCCAATCGACGCTGCCGGCATCGACCAGACGCAGATAAGCCTCGTGGACAAGCGCGGTGGCCTGCAGGGTGGCGCCTTCGCGCTCACCGCGCATATAGCCGTGGGCGATCTTGCGCAACTCCTGATAGACCAGAGGCGCCAGCCGCTCCACCGCCTGTCCATCGCCGCCGCGCCAGGCATGCAGAAGTCGGGTGATTTCCGCCGATTGCGCAGGCTCCATGGAATCCCCGTAAAAGAATATCGCAGCACCATTGTAGTTCCTGCGCTCGATTGTCGCTTGAGGGGTGAGGAGGGAAACTCAATGAGAATACTTCAAACGACAATGGCGGCCGCATTCGCGGCCTTGTTCATCACATCACTGCCCGCCGGCGCGCGGTGCATTTCCAAGCCGGGACAGACGGCGCTGCGGTACGGCGCCAAGGCGCCGGCGGCTCTGGCGTTAAAGAGCAGGCTTCCGGTTTTTCCGGCGGAGAGCGGCGCTAACCCGGCGGCTGAGGCTTCGATTGTCGGCTTCTGGTACACGCGGATCCTCATCGAAGGCCAACTCGTGGACGACGGCTTCGACATGTGGCTGAGCGATGGAACGGAGATTTTGAACGACACGAGCGCCCCGTCGAGCGGCGCCGTATGCATGGGCGTCTGGACGAAGACGGCTCCCCTGACCTACCAGCTGAAGCATCCGGCGTGGATCTTTGACGACGCCGGCGTCAACCTGATCGGCGTCGTGATCTTTAGTGAGAAGGTGTTCCTGGATCCGAACGGCAACAAATTCTCGGGGACGGTCAGCATCAACGCGTACGACCTCTCGGGAAACGTGCTGGAGGCGGCGCAGTTCGACCTGACGGGCGAGCGAATGACGGCGCTTGACGATGGGCCGGCCGGCGGCGGGATTCCCGGGCTGCCCAAGTCGATCCTCAGCCGCTGAGGGGAGAGCCAGGGTCAGGAGGATGCGATGACGAGCGAAGAGGAAGCGATCCTGGTAGGGCGCCTGCAGGCGCAGGAGGCGGCGGCTTTGGGCGAGCTGTACGATCGCTGCGGAGCCGCCGTGTACAGACTGGCGCTGCGGCTGGTGCGCAACGCGGCGGCGGAAGATCTGACGCAGGAGACGTTTCTCTCGATCTGGAGCGGTATCCGGACCTTCGACGCCCGGCGCGGGTCCCTGGAGCGCTGGGTCCTGGTGGTGGCGCGCAGCCGGGTGATCGATTATCTGCGCACGGCAGAGGTTCGGGCGGCGCGCCACCAGGCGCCGGTGGAAGCCGCCGAGCCCGTGGCGGGGCGGCATGCGGAGGCGCGGATGTTCCGGATTGAGGACAACCGCCTGCTGGCGGGGCCGTGGAGAAGTTTGAAGCCGCAGGAGCGCGTCGTGCTGCGGCTGGCGCACTGGGCGGGCCTGTCGCAGACGGAGATCGCGCAGCATCTGCAGCGGCCGCTGGGAACGGTGAAGAGTTGGATGCGCAACGGCCACCGCTCAATGCGAGCGGCGCTGGAAGGTTGAGATGGTTTCGGAGATGTGGCGGCGGCTGGCAGGTCTCGGCAAGAGAGAACAAAGAGTAGTAGACTCGGTTCCGATGAATGGGGATCGCTGGCGCAGGGTGGAGGAACTTTACCATGCCGCGTTGCAGCGGGACGTGGCGGAGCGATCGGAATTTCTTACCCGGATTTGCGGCGGGGATCGCGAGTTGCTGCGGGAAGTGGAGTCGCTGCTGGCGTACGACGAGGAACCGGGTGAAGTTCTGGACCGGCCGGCATGGGATGCGCTATCGGGCGCGGCGACTGCGGTCAAGCTTCCGGTTCTGGCGGCGGGCGCGGCCTTCGGCTCATACCGGATCGTGGAGCGGCTGGGCGCGGGCGGAATGGGCGAAGTCTACCGCGCGGTGGACACGCGCCTGACCCGCGAGGCGGCGATTAAGGTGCTGGCGCCGGAGATGGCTGGCGATCCGGAATGGCGGCAGCGTTTCCTGCGGGAGGCGCAGGCCGCGTCGCGGCTCAACGATCCGCACATCGTGACTATTTATGACATCGGGGAAGTGGATGGCGTGCACTTCATCGCGATGGAGTACGTGCCGGGACGGCCGCTCTCGCAGGTGATTCCAGAAGGCGGGATGGAGCCGCGGCGCGCGGCGCGATACGCGGCGCAGATCGCCGGCGCGCTGGCGAAAGCGCACGCGGCGGGCATCGTCCACCGGGATGTGAAGCCGGGGAACATTGTGATCTCCACCGAGGATTCGGTGAAGGTGCTGGACTTCGGCCTGGCGAAGCTGAACGCGGCGCCGGCGGCCGATTCTCCGGCGGTGACGGCGACGCACGCGGGAGTGGTGATGGGGAGCGCGGCCTACATGTCGCCGGAGCAGGCGGCAGGGCGGCCGGTGGACGCGCGCTCGGATATCTTCTCCTGGGGGTTGGTGCTGTACGAGATGCTGAGCGGGCGGCGGGCGTTCCGGGAGGATTCGCGGTTCTCGACGATGGCCGCGATTCTGCATAAGGAGCCGGAGGCGCTGCCGGCACAGGTTCCGCAAGATCTGGCGGAGATCCAGGCACGGGCGATGCGGAAGGATCCGGCCGAGCGATTCGCCTCGATGGCGGAAGCGGCGAGCGCGCTCGACGCGGTGATGCCATCCCTACCGGATACGCGGACGGCCTCGCAGCCGGGCCAGGCGGTGAGCGAGCGCCGGACAGTGGAACCGCACGACACGACCACGATCCATCTCAGCCGTCCGGCGCGGTGGGTGGCGGCAGCGTTGGTGGCGGCGCTGGCGGCCAGCGTGGGATGGTACGCGCTGCGGCAGCGGCGCGTACGCTGGGTGCGGGAGGTGGCGATTCCGGAGATCGCGCGCCTGGCGGCGGCGGAGACGAACGGCGCGGCGATGGCCGTGGCGCGGGATGCGATGGCATACCTGCCGGGGGATCCGGCGCTGGCGGAGTTGTGGGACCGCATTTCGGCGAATGTGTCGATCGAGACGGAGCCGGCTGGCGCGACCGTGGAGGTCAAGGATTATCTGACGCCTTTGGCGCCGTGGACCACGGTTGGGAAGACGCCGCTGCACAAGGCGCGATTCCCCTGGGGATACAGCCGGGTGCGGATCAGCGCGCCCGGGCGGGAGACGTTCGAGTTCGCGCACCAGGTGCAGGCCGAGATATCGCCGGATTTGCATCTGAAACTCGAGGCGGCGGGAGCGTGGCCCGACGGCATGGTAAAGGTGCCGGTGCGGCGGTTATTGAGCGGGGTGGCCACCATCCAGGTGCAGGCGGTGACCAGCGAGTTCTACATCGACCGGTTCGAAGTCTCCAACGGCGAGTACCAGAAGTTCGTGGATGCGGGCGGCTACCGGAATCCGCGCTTCTGGAAGGAGGAGTTTGTCCGGGACGGGAAGCGCCTGGACCGGGCGGAAGCGATAAAGCAGTTTGTGGACACCACAAACGAACCGGGGCCGGCGACGTGGGTGGCGGGACGCTATCCGGAAGGGAAGGGCGACCTGCCGGTGATGGGCGTGAGCTGGTATGAGGCGGCGGCTTACGCGGAGTTCGCGGGCAAGAACTTGCCCTCGGTGTCGTACTGGTACGCGGCTGCTCTTCCGAGCGTCTCGCCGGCGGTGATCCGGCTGAGCAATTTCGACGAGATCGGCCCGGCGCCGCGGGGCAAATACCCGGGAGTGAGCGCGGGCGGCGCGTTGGACATGGCGGGCAACGTCAAGGAATGGTGCTGGAACGCGACCGGGGCGAAGCGCTACATTCTGGGAGGATCGTGGCGCGACCCGGCGTATCAGGCCACGGCGCCGGATGCCCAGGATCCCTTCAATCGGATGCCGGACAATGGTTTCCGCTGCATCCGGTATATCCAACCGCCGGACGCCGCGATGCTGGCACCGATGCCCCGGGTGATGCGCGACTATGCGAAGGAGAAGCCGGTCTCGGACGATGTCTTCCGCGGCTTCCAGGCGCTGTACGCATACGAGCACAGCAGTCCGGAGGGCAGGGTGGAGACGGTGGATGCCAGCAACGCAGACTGGATCCGGCAGAGGGTTTCGTACGCTGCGGGGCACGACCGGGAACGCATGCCCGCGGTGCTGTTCCTGCCCAAGCATGGCGCGCCGCCGTTTCAGGTGGTGGTGTATTTCCCCGGAATCGGGGCGATGTTGTACCCGGACAGCCAGCACGACCTGGTGGCGTTTTACCAGCTGGACTACCTCGTGCGCGGCGGTCGCGCGGTCCTGTGTCCGGTGTACGACGGCACATACGAGCGGCGGGCGCTGCGGCCACTCACCAGGATCGAGCAACGCGATCGCGAGATCAACTGGGCCAAGGAGATCGAGCGGTCGCTGGATTACCTGGAGACGCGGAACGATATCGACAAAGAGAAGATGGCGTTCCTGGGGTTTAGCTTGGGCGGGCGTCCGGCGGTGCGGCTGGCGGCGTACACGCCGCGGGTGAAGACTTGCCTGATTCTGTCGTCGGGGCTGGTTCCGGGGCAGATCGATCCGGAAGTGGATCCGTTCAACTTCGCGCCGCGGCTGAAGATCCCGACGCTGCTGCTGGACGGCAAGTACGACTTCACATTCCCCGTGGAGGAGTACCAGCGTCCGCTGATGCGGCTGTTGGGGACACCGGAGAAGGATAAGAAGTACGTGCTGCTGGAGTACGCGCACAACGTGGGGGCAATGCCGACCGAGATGAGGCGCGAAGTGCTGGGCTGGCTGGATCAGTATCTGGGGGCGGTGAAGTAAGAGCGCTCGCCAGGCGCCAAGGCTGAGGTAACCGAACTTCCGCAGGCAACAGCTTCGAAATTGCGGCCATCAAATTGCTCAGCAGCAGGCCAGAGGTGCGAAGCGGATATGGCTGTTGCAGCGGGGCTCGCGGTTTTGGTGGTTTTTTGTTTACTACTGTCCATGGTGCAGACACCTCCACCTGTGGGCCGCTAGCACACCCCCGGGTAATCCTGACACAATTCCCAGCGCGGGAAGGCAAATCCGCCAGGCCCGCTCGTATCGTATGCTCAATTGCTGGAGCGCAATTGAGTGGCGTCGAATTTCCTCACAATCCCTCGCGTCATTTGGAAACGCCGGTCTCTCGAACGCAGTTGCGGCTGGACCCGGCCCCAGCTCCTGACGCGCCAGGCTGAATCGGTATCCGAATTACGCCGCTTCGCCTGGCAGCGTTCGCCCTTCTACCGCCGGTTTCACCGCGGTCTCGAATCCCGCCCCCTGGCCGAACTGCCGGTCCTGACCAAATCCGTCCTCATGGAGAATTTCGACGACCTGGTCACCGACCGGGCCGTGCGTTTACAAGACGCCGAGTCGTTCCTGGCATCCTCGCCCGGAGCAAGCCTGTTCCGGGGGAGATATGTTGTCCTGGCGACTTCCGGCAGCACGGGCTTGCGTGGGGTGTTCCTGTTCGACCCGCGGGAGTGGCTCGCCGCCCTGGCCGGCCTGACGCGCCCGATGCTCTGGGCGGGCGCCGCTCCTAACCCCTTCCGGCCGCCGCGCACCGCCCTGATCGCTTCGACGGCGCCTTCGCATTACTCTTCCCGCGTTGGATTATCCCTCGCCAGCCGCTTCATGCCGACCCTGCGCCTGGACGCCGCCGAGCCCCTGGCGACGATCGTGGAACGCCTTAACCGCTGGCAGCCGGACGTCATGGCCGTATATCCGTCCGTCCTTCGTCAACTGGCCGGCGAGCAGGCCGCCGGCCGGTTGCGAATCCAACCCCGTAAGGTCGCGACCAGCGCCGAGGTGCTGACGGATGAGGTCCGCCGCCGTGTCCGCGAAGCCTGGGACATACCCGTCTACGACACCTACGGCTGCACCGAGTATTCGCCCATCGCCGGGGAGTGCGCCTTCGGCCGGAAGCACCTCTTCGAGGACGGAGCGGTGATCGAGATCGAGCGCGACCGGCTGTTATTGACGGTGCTGCATCGCCGCACGCAGCCCCTCATCCGCTACGAGGTCAGCGATATGGTGCGGGCCGTGGAAGGCGGCTGCGAGTGCGGCCGCCCCTTCCGCATGATCGAGATGATCGAGGGTCGTGTCGAGGACATTCTGCGCTTCGGCCCGGCGCAGGTGCATCCGAACCAGTTCCACGCCGTCCTGGAAACGGTCCCTGCCGCCGGTTGGCAGGTGATTCACGAAGACGACGCCCTCCACGTCCTTCTGACCGGGTTGCGCGACCCCCATTCCATCGACTCCATCCACCGGTCCCTGCGCGAGATGCTGCGAGCGGCGGGCGCCGATTTTCCGCCGATCCGCGTCACGGAAGTGTCACAGCTCCGGCGCGGCGCCACCGGAAAGGCGCCGCTAGTCCTTTCCCAGACCACCGCGAGGGTCGCATGAGACTGCGCCGCACCGCGCTGGGCGCCATGGGGATCCTGGCGGTGTGGATCTTCTTCGACGCCACAGTCTCCAGCCGCCACGACCTGCGCGAGTTCGATCCTCATGAAGTCGGCCGGCTGGAGACCGCCATGTGGCGCTCCTACTACGACCACCGGTCCGTGCGCCTCTTCGGACAGTTAACCGAACTGTTGCGGCGCCAGTTCCACCTGACATTCTGGCGGTCCTGCCTGGGCGGCTATTACGGGGCCCGATCCGCCATTGTGTTCCAGCGCGGCCGCGACCGGGAAGAGCACCTGCGCGCTCTGCCCGACCTGGTCCGTTACTACACCCTGATCCGGCGGTCGAGCGCGACGCCCTTCGACGTGCAGCGCGTCTCCGAACTGGAGTTGGAGTGGTGGATCGTCCACCGGCAACGCGACCGTCATCCGCCCGGAGATCTGGAACGCGGACTCGCCGAACTCCAGGCCGCGATTTACGGGAGACCTGCCGCCGATTTCGCGGAGCACGCCCGGCTGCGCGCCGAGGCGATGCTGCTGCGCGACGGCGGCGGCGATTGGAATCGAATCGCGGAGTTGCTCGACCGGTCCTGGACCGCCTTGCACGAAGCGGTGCGGCTTGCGCATGGCCGGTCACCTCAGCCAAACCCCTACGGGGCGATCTTGCCAGGCGCCGAAGGAGCCTCTGCCAGCGTCTGAATGTGCCGCAGGACGCGCAGATGAATGCGGTGGATAATCGCGTCGGACCACCACCGCCAGTACGGCGCGGGCCACAAGCCGTGTTGGTACCATGTGGTCCCTTCGAGCAGGGTGCGATTGCCGGCGAGAGGGGTCAGCCGGAACTGCCCGCGTTTGGAAATCAGATATCCGTGGAGATGTTTGGGTGTGACCGTCGCGTATGGACTCCACTCCCGCATCGGCGGCGGATTATCCGTGACGCGAAAGGCTAGGAGGCGGGGTTCATCCCACGTCTCGATCGGCTCGACGAAGGCTCCCGTCGAGAATTCGCAATAACGGATGGCCCCGCCGCCGGAGCCCTCGATGCGCGCCCGCTGTGGATATGCCAGGCCCGTGTGGAAGTACCATTCGGCGGGCTCGGGCAAGTCTGAGAAGGTCACGACATGACTCCAGACGCGCTCCGCGGGCGCCGCAATCTCGATGGCGCTGCGGACTTCGTAGAGCGGCGGATGCGCCTTCGCATCCCATGTCAGACTCGCCGGCGGAATCAGGAGAAGCATGCCGGCGCCGCGCGCGCCGATCCCGGACCTTGCCGCGTGGAATGCCATGCAGCCGCCCAGAGCCCCCAGAGGAAGGGCGAGCGGCATGAACATGATGAGACACCCGAGCCCTTCCATGCCGATGAGGACCGAGACGCCGATTGCCGCGAAACTCGCCGCCAAACCCCAAAGCGCGGCGCGTCCGCCGGTCCGCGGTTTCGCGATCCATACCGTCACCGCGCCGAGAACGAAGGGGAAGACCAGAAAAAGGGTCAGACCATAGAAGCCCCTGGCTGCCAACAGCGCGGCCGGAGCCAGTGTGACGGGCAGAAGCAAGGCAGCGAATGCTTTGGATGTGAACATGTTCAAAAATAGTATGGGGCAAGCGGGGCCAGCCGTCAATGGAAAACTGAACGCGTTCATTAATAGAATACTGAAGTAAATACTTGACAATTGGGCGCGCTGGCGCAATACTGAAGCCGTTACTTCACTAATCTCCGAATGAAGGAAAACCAGATGGACGAACCCAACGTGATTCACAGCACCTTCGTGATTGAACGCCGCTACGCTTTTCCGCCCGAGCGGGTTTTCGCTGCCTTTGCCGATCCGGCCGTCAAACGCCGGTGGTACGGGGAAGGCGAACGCCACGAAGTCGAAGCCTTCGAGATGGACTTCAGAGTAGGAGGCGCCGAGCGAACCCGCTATCGCTTTACGCAGGCCGCCCCGTTTCCGGGCGTCACCCTGTCGTCTGAGGGAAGTTACCAGGACATTGTCCCCAACCGGCGCGTCGTCACTGCCTCTGCCATGACCCTCGGAGAGCGCCGCATCTCAGCCTCTCTCGTCACCATCGAATTGCTGCGGACCGAGCGGGGAACCGACCTCATCTGTACGCATCAAGGCGCCTTCTTCGAAGGCTCCGACGGTCCGCAGATGCGGGAGGCCGGGTGGCGCAAATTGTTCGAAAAACTATCCAACGAACTGGCGGACTAGGTGAGTATCGATCGGGTATTGCACGCTCTCGGCGATCCCACGCGCCGGGCGATTGTAGAGAGGCTGAGCGAAGGACCGCTTTCTGTTTCGCGATTGGCGGAGCCTCTCGATATGACTCTGACCGCCGTCGCGCAACACCTGCAAGTCCTGGAGGAAAGCGGCCTGGTGCGCACCGAAAAACTGGGGAGAGTGCGCACCTGCGGCATCGAGACGGCCGGCTTCACCGTCCTCGAACAATGGCTTCGGGACCGCCGTTCGTTATGGGAACGAAGGCTCGACCGGCTCGGCGATTTGCTCGCCGAGCCCGGGGAATCCGGCTAAAATGTGAGATTTTGAGGCTCTTTTATGCCAAAAAATGCCAAAATTGAGTCGATTTCGGGTGATTTTCGAGCAAATAATCGGCAAAAACCCCCCAATTCCGTATCAGTCGTGCCGGAGCGCGTCGGAAGGATGAATCCGTGACGCGCGGATGGCTGGAATGAGGCCGGCCGCCGCCGCCACCACCACCACCACTAGAAGCGCAGCCGCGAGCGCGAAAACGCGCACATCGGCGGCGCCAACACCGTACAACACGGCGGAAGCGGTGCGCGCGCCGGCGATCGCCAGCGGGATGCCCGCTGCGATCCCGACGAGGGCTAACAGGAAACTGTCCTTTAGGACCATGGCGCGAACGCCGCGGGCGGTGGCGCCCAGTGCGATTCGGATTCCGAACTCCCGGGTTCGGCGCGCCGTGGAGTAGGCCATCACGCCGTAGAGACCGGCACAGGCCAGGACAGTGGCCATTATCGCGAAGCTCAGCGCCAGAATCGTGAGCAGGCGCTCATGAGACACGACCGCGTCCAGTTGCTCGGCGGCAGTCGCGATGCTGAAAACGGGTAAGGCCGGATCGATTTCTTTTAAGCGCTGGCGGACGGCGGTCGCGGCGCTGTGCGGATCGCCGGCGGTCCTCAGAGTCAGGTACCAGGTGGCGCGCATCTGGTTTATGCCCTGCGCATACGGAACGTACCAGATGCCGCGTTGGTCGCGGGGCGATGTCTTTTGGTCTTTCACGACACCCACGATTTCCGGGGCGGAAGCGGATTCGCTCGATCCTCCCAGGTGCTTGCCGACAGGATTCTCGTCCCCGAAATAAAAGCGGGCCAGCGTCTGGTTGATCACGGCGACCCTTGGAGCGGCGGCGGTGTCGCGATCGGTGAATTCGCGTCCGGCGAGCAGCGGCGCGCCTACGGTGGCAAAGAACCCGGGCGTGACACCCGACCGCGCGGTCACCAAACCAGGCTTCGGAGGCTTCCCTTCGACGTAGAGGCCCTCGCTGCCGGCGCCGCCCATCAGGCCTGTCAACAAGGGACCGATGCCGGCCGCCCTCACGCCCGGCACGGAGAGCATTTGTCGCATGACTGTTTCGGCGAGATTGGCCAGGGCGGGAAGATTGCGGCCGGTCTGGGCCGCATCGAGCCCGGCGATGAGGAGATGATCCCGATCGAATCCCAGGTCCTGGCTCCTCAGATTGCCGAGGGTCTTCAGGAACAGGGCGGCGCCGCAGAGGAGGACCATCGACAAAGCCACCTGGACGATGACGAGCGACTTTCGCAGGCTGGCCCGGCCTCCGGACGAAGCTCCCCGATCCGTCAGCGAAGGCGCCAGGGGGGCTCTGGCCAACTGCAGGGCGGGACCGATTCCAAAACCGATTCCGGCCAGCATGCAGACCAGCGCGGTGAAGCCGAAGAGCCGCACGTCCTGGTACAGATCCGGGCTCACCGCAACGATGGAGGCGGCGGCGCTGTCGCTGCGCAGGCTGGCAGGGCCGGATCCGAGCATTGCCGTCAGCGAGCCGGTCGCAATGGATGCGATCAGGACTCCGATCAGCCCGGCGGCGGCCGACAGAAGGATGGTTTCCGTTACCAGTTGGCGCACAATGCGGCGCCGGCCGGCGCCGATCGCGGCCCGCACCGCCATTTCGTGGCGCCGGGCTACGGAGCGCGCCAACCAAAGATTGGCGACATTGGCCCAGCCGGCGAACAGCATGAGAACGGCCAAGACGGTCAGAATGGCAACTGGAGTGGCCAGGGTCTCGCGCTGAGGCGCGTATCCGCCGCCGGCCGGCTGGAGCTCGATCTTTTGGCGGGCAATGATCTGCGCGATTTGCGGTGTGGGCTGCGCAACGCTTTCCGTCAGGAGTTGCTGATATAAGACCTGCGACGCGGCCTGCGCCTGGGAAATCGTAATACCGTGTTTCACCCGGGCGAAGGCGCGTGTGGGATGCGGGCCGAGCGGCGGGACGGCCGGCAGCGCCGCAGGCGTTATGTTGAACGGGAACCAGAGATCGGCCGGATGCCCCGGCCAATCACCGCGAAAATCGCGCGCCGCCACTCCGACGATCGTGAAGACCGTCTGATTCATCCGCAATGTCCGGCCGACGACATCCGGCGCGGCGTTGAATTTGCGCTGCCAGAAGCCGTAACTGATCACGGCGATCGGGGCGCCGCCTGGGACGCGGTCCTCGTCCATCGTGAACGTCCTCCCCAAAGCGGGCTGCACTCCCAGGGTTGCGAAATAATCGCCGGAGACGAGGCCGGCGCGCACGAGACCGGCGTTGGGCCCGTTGCTGTCCAGGATTACGTTGGAGCTATCGATGAGCCAACTCGCCGATACGCCGGTGAACACAGAAGAACGCTCGCGGAACGACCGGAACATAGGGTGGTAAAAGGAGTAGCTCTGACGGGCACCGGAGCTATTCGTGCGGCCAGACGAGCACGAGCCGGCCGGGCTCCGGGACCGGCAGTTTTCTCCAGAGAAGCGCATTCATCAGGCTGAAGATCGCAGTGCTCACGCCGATGCCGACGGCGAGCGAGAGCAAGGCAACCATGGTAAACGCGGGGGCACGCCAAAGTGTCCGGAAGGCGTAGCGGACATCCTGGAGCAGAATGTCCCAGAAGCCGAGGCCCCAGGCGTCCATGGCGCGGTCCTGGATCAACGCCGGGCTGCCGAAGCGCCGCCGAGCCTTTACCCGGGCTTCTTCTTCCGAGGCGCCGGCGGCGATTAGTTCCCGCATCTCGATCTCGAAATGGGCGTCCAGTTCTTCCCGCAAACCGCCGGCGACCTCATCGCGGCGAAATACGTGTCGCAACTTGCTGAACCATTCACGCATGACTAAACCTCACACGAGAGTACGTTAGGCCTCCGGGGCCAGAATCCTGCCCATCGCGGCCACGAACCGCCGCCACCGCGATTCGGCGGAGATCAACTGGCGCCGGCCAAGGGGCGTGAGCCGGTAGTAGCGGGCGCGACGCGCATGCGGCGAGGTCTTCCATTGGGCGCCGATCCATTGGCGCTGCAGAAGCCGCTGGAGGGCCGGGTACAGCGTGCCGTTATCGACCACAAATTCATGGTCCGACTGATGTTCCAGGAACTGCGAAATTCCGTATGCATGATTGGGGCCAAGCTGGAGGCTGCGGAGGATCAGCACGTCGAGCGTGCCTTGCAGGAATTCGAGACGCTCCGGTGGAGGATCTACGGTAGACATACCACCTATAGTGCAGCCGGCGACCGCCGCCTGTCAATCAAGAATTGAAGGGCCGATCTGCATCATGATGCGCAAGTGCCACCTCAACACCTGTCCGGCGGGCATCGCCACGCAGGATCCGCCGCACCGCTCGGTGCTCTTCGGGGCGATAGGGACCGCGGAAGAGGATTTACTCGGCTGAGATGGGGCGCTATACTCCGCGCTATGCCTCAGCGCTACTTGTGCCTGTTCGTACTGTTTCTGCTCGGGAGCGTGGCCCACGCGCAGCCCCCGACGATCACCGCCGCTGTGAATGCGGCTTCGTTTGCCCCGGGAGCAATTGCGCCCGGGGAATTGGTGACGATTCTCGGGACGAATCTCGGTGACCCCGCGTTCAAGAGCTGTCCCACGGCTGGAACACCCACCTGGCCGACCGTATGTTCGGGAGTGTCAGTGTTGCTGAACGGAAGGCTGCGCCGTTGGGCATCGTGTCCGCGGGTCAGATAACGCTTCAGATCCCCACGGATTTGAGCGGCGCGGCTGCGTCGATCCAAGTGACGCGGGATACCGGTGGACAGACGCTGCAATCCGCAGTGGCAAACCTCGCAGTGGCGGCGACGGCGCCTGGTCTGTATAGCGCCAACCAGACGGGCTCGGGTATCGGCCAGTTCCTCATCGCAAATTCGGTTGTGAGCGCATCGAACGTGGTCCGCCCTGGCGACGTTGTGACGGCGTTATTGACGGGCGGTGGAATCACCAATCCGGCAGTCGCCGCGGGCGCGGCGGCCACTGGTCCGGTGCCGTTTGTGGCGCCCGTGAAGATCACCGTCGGCGGGCTCAGCGCGAGCCTACAGTATGCGGGTCTAGTGCCGGGTCTGGTGGGCGCCGGCCAGATTAATTTCACGGTCCCAGCGACCGCGCCGGTGGGGAATTTGCCCGTCGTCGTTACAATCGGGACGGCTAGCAGTCAGTCCGTCCTGCTTCCGGTCGGCCTTGGGAAACCCGCTATTACGGGGGTGTCGAACAATGCCAGCGGGGCGGCAGCGATCTCGATCGGTTCGTGGGTGTCGATCTACGGGGCGAACCTGTCGGCGACTACACGCCTTTGGCAGGGCGCCGACTTCGTGGGGAACAATCTGCCCACTGCTCTCGATGGTGTCAGCGTGAAGGTGAACGGCAAGCCGGCCGCGGTCGAATATATCAGCCCGACGCAGATCAACATACAGGCGCCAGGAGATAGCGCAACGGGGCCGGTGGCGGTGGAGGTGACGAACGGCGGCGGGGTGGCGACTTCCACGGCCACGCTGCAAACCTACGCGCCCGGGTTCTATACGTTCGGAAACAAGTACCTGGGCGCGGTGCACCTGGACGGCGTCTACGTTGCGCCGGCGGGTTATTTTGGCGCGGCTCTGGTGACGCGCCCAGCGGCGCCGGGCGAGACCTTACTGGTTTACGGCACAGGCTTCGGTCCGACCGTTCCGATCGTGCAGCCGGGGCAGGTCTTCGCGGGGGCGGCGCCGCTGGCCGATTTGTCGCAATTGCGAATCGCGATCGGAGGCGCGGCGGCCGGTGTCGGATTTGCGGGGTTGGTGGTGGCTGGTGAATACCAGTTCAACCTGACCGTTCCAGCGCTTCCGGATGGGGAACACGCCGTGACCGCGAGTCTGGCGGGGGTGAGCGCCCAGTCAGGTCTTCTCCTTCCGGTTCAGCGCTGAGGGTATCCTTCGATACTGGCGGTTGCGTTAAGATCGCTTCATCAGCGACGGACAGCGGGGTTGGCGCTTGGTATCATTCGAGCATGGTACGCCACCTTGCATTCCTTATGGCCGCAGCCGTCTTGTCGATCGCTTCCGCGTTTGCTCAGCTTCCCGACCAGACCTCGCTAAACGGCGCCTACAACGTCCGCTATCTGGGGGTAAACACCGACCCGAACGATACGGCCGTGAGTTTTCAGGGCACGCTCACCTTCGACGGGAAGGGCGCATTTACCGTCAACGGGCAGGGCACTACGGCCGGGGCCGCTCTGAAGTACCGGACTACCGGCCAGTACACGGTCGTGTCGAGCGGCATGGTGCTCATCGATAACGTCTTCGATCCGGTTGCTTCGAATGGAACTACGCTCTACGGCGGTCTCGGCGCCAACGGCGTTCTACTGGCGAGCAGCACGGACACGTTCTATTGCGATCTCTTTCTGGCGATCCCGGCCGCGACCAGCGCGTCGGCGGCGACGCTCACCGGCACGTATCGTGTGGCCAGCATGGAGTTTCTGAATGGCGACTTCACGGCTAGCCGCGACACCTTCTTTTCGATGTCGGCCGATGGAAAAGGCGGTTTGGGAGATGTCACGGTCAAAGGCACGTCACAGGGCCTGAAGAACGTCGCGACCACGCAGACGAGTCCCGCCGCGACCTATACGGTAACCGCGAACGGAACCGGCACGCTGGTGCTTCCGGCTCCGGCCGGGACCACGGCGGCCAATGCGCTGCTCTCGGGCACCAAGGTGCTGTACGTAGCCAATGACGGCAGCTTCTTCATCGCAGGGTCGGCCACCGGCTATGACATGGAAATCGGCGTCAAGACGGGTGGCGCCACCGCGTTAAACGGGCTTTACTGGAATTCGTACCTGGAGAACTATCAGGGATCGACGGACCCGACTGTCAACGGTCTGTACAGCGGACAGGGATCGGCGACCGAGGTAGCGGCGTCCGGCAACCTGGAGATTGCGCACCAGCGGACCAATCCCGATGGGTTTGCGTCGTACGATCTGACCTATTCCGACACTTTTCCGTTCGACACAACGGGGATCGCGAGTTATAGCGATTCGGCATACGCCATTGGAGCGAACGGCAATATCGCGATCGGCGCCGGAGCGGGGACGAATTACCTGTTGACCGTCTATCTCAAAGCGCCGGCTATGGCCGCGCCGGCGGGCTCGACTGTTTTCCTCAATCCGCAAGGAGTCGTGAATGGCGCGAGCAACGTGCCGATTACCTCCCAAGTGGCTCCGGGCGAGGTATTGACGCTGTATGGTTCGGGGCTGGGCCCGGCTTCGATCGCGGTGGCGTCGAGCTTCCCCTATCCGACCACGCTGGCCGGAGTGCAGGTGCTGATCAACGGCACGGCGGCGCCGCTCTATTATGTCAGCGCGACGCAGGCTTCCGTGATCGTGCCGTTTACCGCTCCGACGGACGGGTCGTTCGACACGCTGCAGGTGGTCAACAACGGGGCGCAATCCAACAAGGTGAATGTCTACAGCGGCGGCAGTTCGCCCAGCCTGTATACGCAGGACCAGAGCGGCGTCAATGCGGGCAAGATCCAGCACCTGGATGGTACGGCGGTGACGGCTTCCAATCCGGCCAAAGCGGGTGAGACAGTTGTCATGGCAATGAACGCCATGGGAGCGGTCAACCCGGCGGGCATAGCGGGCGCCGCGGCCCCGGGCAATCCACTGTCCACGCTCGTTAATCCCATCGCCATTTACATCGGCGACGCGCAGGCGAAAGTGCTCTTCGTGGGCTTATACCCGGGCTATGCCGGCCTGTACCAAGTCAATATGACGCTGCCTACGACTGTGACGAAGGGCGAGTATCCGGTGGATATTCTGACTTCGCTGGACAATGGGCAGGCGCTCGATTCGGAGAACGTTCAGGCAACCATTTTTATCGGATAGCCTGCATTTGACCTCACTGCGAGCGGCCGCTGTTCAGTTCGAAGCCGTTTCCGGCGACCGGCGGGCGAACCTCGGGAAGATTGGCGGGTTCGTCGAGGAGGCCGCCCGGCGCGGCGTAGAGGTCGCCGTGTTTCCGGAGTGTTCGATCACCGGATACTGGTTCCTGCGGCGGCTCTCGTATCAGGAGTTGGCGGCGTTGGCGGAACCCGTGCCGGACGGCCCGTCCACGCAGGAGCTGGCCGGGCTGGCGATGCGGCATCGGATGGTCATCGGCGCGGGGCTGATCGAGAGGAGTCCGGAGGGCGATTTCTACAACGCGTATGTGGTCGCGATGCCGGACGGGCGCGTCCACCGGCATCGCAAGCTGCACGCCTTCGAACACGAGGCGATCCGGTCAGGCAGCGAGTACACGGTTTTCGATCTGCCGCAGGGCTGGCGCGCCGGTGTGCTGATCTGCTACGACAACAACCTGATCGAGAATGTCCGCGCCACGGCTCTGCTTGGCGCCGACATTCTGATTGCGCCGCACCAGACCGGCGGTTGCCGCACCAGGAACCCGCTCCTCATGGGGGCCATCGATCGCGCGCTGTGGGAGAACCGGCGCGCGCAGCCGGCGGCCATCGAGCGGGAACTGGCGGGAGACAAAGGGCGCGGCTGGCTGATGCGCTGGCTTCCCAGCCGCGCGCACGACAACGGCCTCTTCCTCATTTTCAGCAACGGGGTCGGGGTGGACGACGATGAGATTCGCACCGGCAATGCGATGATCCTCGACCCGTACGGCCGCATTCTGGCGGAGACGGGAAAGGCGGACGACGATATGGTGGTGGCGGATCTCGAGCCCGCGCTGCTCGCGTCGAGCACGGGTCGAATGTGGATGGCCGCGCGCCGGCCCGAGTTGTATGGGTCGCTGGCGGCGCGGACCGGGGCGGAACGCGAGGCTCGCGAGTTGAAGTTCGAAGAGTAATGCTGACCGCTCTTTCGCTTCGTTTCCGCCGGCGGCGTATGCAACGCTTCCTGCGGGAGTTCCAAATTTCGTCCGGCACGCGCATTCTGGATATCGGCGGCACGCCCGATTGCTGGGAACTGATCGCGGAGCGGCCGCAGGTGACGCTGCTTAACACGCCGCGCGCGAAGGACGATTTACGGGGCGCGGCCGCTTGGGTGGCGGGCGACGGGCGGGCGCTGCCGTTCCGCGACGGCGCGTTCGACATCGTGTTCAGCAACTCGGTGATCGAGCATGTGGGAGACGGGAGCAGCCAGGAGCGATTCGCGAGCGAGGTGGCGCGGGTGGGCCGGTCGTATTGGGTGCAGACGCCGAACCGCTGGTTTCCCGTGGAACAGCACTTGCTGACGCCGTTTGTGCATTGGCTGCCACGCTCGTGGCAGCGCGCCATTGTGCCACGATGCTCGATCTGGTCGGTGGTAACGCCGGTCACGCCGGACCGGCGGCGCTTTTACCTGGAACATTATCTTTCGGACGTGAAACTGTTGGGGGCAGGGGAGTTGCGGGCGCTGTTCCCGGGCGCCCGCGTGATCCACGAGCGCGTCTGCGGCTGGACGAAGTCGCTGATCGCTCTGCACAAGATATAATCGAACGCGGGATGCTTCGAATCGGGCTCGTGCTGGCGCTGGCGGGGATCAGCGCGGCTTCGGACACATATACCGCCGCGGAGCGCCGACACTGGGCATTTCAGCCGCGCGCACAGGTGGCGCCGCCCGGTCCGGGCAATCCGATCGACGCTTTCCTTCACCCGCAGGGACCGCCGGTAAACCGCCGTGCGCTGATTCGCCGGGTGTACTTCGACCTGACGGGTCTGCCGCCCTCTCCGGAGGACGTCGACCGCTTTGTCAGCGATCGCTCGCCCGACGCCTGGCCGCGGCTGGTCGATCGGCTGCTGGCTTCGCGGGAGTATGGGGAGCAGTGGGCGCGGCACTGGCTCGACGTGGTGCGCTTCGCGGAGAGCGATGGCTTCGAATACGACACGCATCGGTCGGAGGCGTGGCGGTATCGCGATTACGTGATCCGCTCGATCCGGGAGGACAAACCGTACGATCAGTTTCTGCGCGAGCAACTGGCCGGCGATGAGATCGATCCGAAGAATGAGGAGATGCTCGTGGCGGCGGGTTTCCATCGTCTGGGACCGTTGCGCAAGAACGCGGGCAATCAGGACGCGGCGTATAACCGGAACGAGATCCTGATCGAGATGACGAATGTGATCGGGTCCGGGGTGTTGGGGGTGACGCTCGGCTGCGCGCGCTGTCACGATCACAAGTTCGACCCGATCCGGCAGAAGGATTACTACCGGATGCAGGCGTTCTTCTCGCGGACGCAGCACAAGGACATTCCCCTGGCGACGGCCGAGCAGCAGGAGGCGTGGAAAAAGCACAACGCGCCGATCGACGCGGAGTTGAAGGCGCTGCAGAAGAAGCTCAAGCCGCTGGCGCCCGATCGAAAGGAGATCGAAGCCGAGATCGCGAGGAAGGAAGCGGAGCTGCTGCCGCCCCTGCCGGTGCTGCAGACGGTCGAAGATAAGGATTCGATCCCCGTCCACGTGCTGGCTCGCGGGGACGCTTCGCAGCCGGGCGACCGGGTCGGCATGCGCCCGCTGGGGATCCTGCTGCCGGATGGGTCGGCGGAGTGGCCGGATGAGACGCCGTCGCCCCGGTTGGCGCTGGCGAAGTGGATCACGGACCCCGACAATCCTCTGACGGCCCGGGTGATGGCGAACCGCATCTGGCAGCATCACTTCGGAACGGGGATCGTGGCGACGCCGAACGATTTCGGGCGGATGGGGACGCGGCCGAGCAACATCGCTTTGCTGGACTGGCTGGCCAACCGGTTCGTCGAAGGCGGCTGGAAGATGAAGCCGCTGCATCGGGTGATCCTGTTGAGCGAGGCATACCAGCGGGACACGTCGCGGCGGCGGCTGAGCGCCGAGGAGTTGCGGGACGCGATGCTGGCGGTGAGCGGCCGGCTGAACCGGCAGGGCGGCGGTCCGAGCGTGATCGTGCCGATCCAGCCGGAATTGGTGAAACTGATTTACAATCCGGCGCAGTGGCGGGTCAACGAGGATGCGAAGCAGTTCGACCGGCGCAGCATCTACCTGTTTCAGAAACGGAATCTGCGGTTGCCGTTCCTGGAGGTCTTCGACGCGCCGGACACGCTGCTGAGCTGCGCGCGCCGCGAGCAAAGCACGCACGCCCCACAGGCGCTGGAGCTGCTGAACGGCGATTTCTCGAATGCCATGGCGCGCGCTTTTGCGGAACGGATCGAGCGCGAAGCGGGGGCCGATCGCGGACGGCAGATCGACCGCGCGTTTCAGTTGGCGCTGGGGCGGGCGCCGGAGGCGGCGGAGCGTAAAGCGGCGCTGCGGTACCTTCAGGACGGCCCTCTCAGCGAGTTCGCGCTGTCGTTATTTCTGGTCAACGATTTTCTATATCTATGAGCGAGCATTGCAGACCGACGCGTAACCGCCGCGAGTTCCTCACGGACGCCTTCTGCGGCTTCGGCAGCCTGGCGTTCGCGGCGATGTTGAGTGAGGATCGGGCGCGGGCGGCGGCGGGCAAGGCGAAATCGGTCATCTTCCTCTTCATGGCGGGCGGACCGAGCCACCTGGAGACCTTCGACCCAAAGCCGCTGCTCAACCAACTGAACGGGCAGCCGCGTCCCAAGCAGTTCGGGGAGGTGAAGCGGCAGTTTATCAAGGGCGAGCCGAAGCTGCTGGGGTCGAAGCGGACGTTCAAACAGTACGGCAAGAGCGGGCTGTGGATCTCCGACCTGTTGCCGCACACGGCGGATTGCGCGGACGATCTGGCGGTGATCCGATCGTGCCAGGCGGACGCGTTCGTCCACTCCGCGGCGCAATATCAGCTTTTCACGGGCCGGATTATTCCGGGCTTTCCGAGCATGGGGTCGTGGGTGATGTACGGGCTCGGGTCGGAGAGCCAATCGCTCCCGGGATATGTGGTGATGCCCGACCCCGGCGGGACGATCGAGGCGGGGCAGCCGGTCTATACGAACGGGTTCCTGCCGGCGCAGTTTCAGCCGAATGTGTTTCGCGCGGGCAAGAAGCCGGTGTTGAATCTGGAGATGCCGGCGGGGGTGTCGTTGGAGCAGCGGCGCAGGACGCTCGATCTGATCCGCGAGTTGGATCGTGCTCGTATGGCGGCGGGGGACGACGAGCTCGCGGCGAGGCTCAATACATACGACCTCGCCTTCAAGATGCAGACGGAAGCTCCGGCGGTGTTCGATATTGCGAAGGAGCCGCGGCATGTGCAGGAGCTGTACGGGGTGGGCGACGCCGTGACCGACGATTACGGGCGGCGGTGCCTGCTGGCGCGGCGGCTGGTGGAGAAGGGCGTGCGCGTGGTGGTCGTGGTGTCCGGCGGTCCGGCGATCTCGCAGTGGGATGCGCACGAGGACATCGAAGAGAATCACGTGCGCATGGCGGCCCAGACGGATAAACCGATTGCGGGGCTATTGAAGGATCTGAAGCAGCGCGGGCTTCTCGATTCGACACTGGTGGTGTGGGGCGGGGAATTCGGACGCACGCCCGAGGCGGAGAACGGCAAGGGGCGGGATCACAATAACACGGGCTTCACGATGTGGATGGCGGGCGGCGGGGTCCGCGGCGGAGTGGCGGTCGGGGCGACGGACGAGATCGGGCTGCGGGCGGTCGAGGAGCCGCATCACTTGCGGGACATCCATACCACGGTGCTGCACCAGTTGGGGCTGGAGCAAAATGCCCTGTCGTACCTGCATCAGGGCCGGCGGGAGAGGCTTACGGAGATTCAGGGGGACGTGATCCGGGGGATCGTGTAAACGCGCAGAGAATGCCAGCACGAATGTTGGCATGGCAAACCGGAGGTTTGGCTCCACGTTAGCCGAGGATGGAGCGGACGTAGAGGAGGCATTTCTTCAGCTCTTCGGGGGCGGCGCCGAGGCCGAAGTACTCGTACTCTACGAAGGCGCGGATGGGGGACTTCGTTTGTTTCAGGTAGGACAGGACGGGCTTGATCGGCGTGTCGCCTTCGCCGAATTTCTCGGCGGCGCCGGTCGCTTTTGTCCGGTCTTTCACGATCACGTGCGTGATGCGGTCGTGGTGCTCTTTGAGGAAGCCGACGGGGTCGTCGTGGCGCGAGATGTCGAGCGACACGCGGAAGCGGTCCGATAGCGGGAGCCCTTCGGGCAGATTGCGGAGGGCGACCTGCATCTGATGCTTCTCGGCGGCGGGGGCGAGGCGGCGCGCCACGTCGAGGGTGACGGTCGATGAGATTACATTCACTCCCAACGTCTTCGCCTGACGGAACACGCCGTCGATCTCTTCGCCGGTGAAACGGTCGTCGAAGTTCATCGTGTAGGCATAGAGGGCGATGCCCGCGGCGTCGAATTTGGCCCGGATGGCCTGATAGTAGGCGGGCGGAGTGTAGAGGCGCCATTTGCGGAAGCTCTCGCGAATCGCTTTCTGGAGCGCTGCGGCCTCCTCGGGCGAGACGTCTTTGATGGGGCCTCCGTAGACGGACGGGCCGGCCGGCGCAGGCAGGCGGCTGTCGGGCGCGGGGGCTTCGGTGTCGGCGGAATGCAGTTCGATATCGGCGACTCCGGCGAATTGCAGGCCTTTGATCACGTCGTCGACGGCGTCTTTGCCTGGGATGTGCGGCAGCTCCCGCAGACTGAAGGTCGTCGCGCCGATCCGCACGCCGGCGTCGCCGAACGCGGAGGCGAGCGGCACAGCCGCAAGCGCCAGCTTCCCCAAATCGCGTCTCGAGTACATGGCAGAGATTATAATCTACTCCAATGGTCTCGAAGTCCCTGGTATTCGCGTTTCTGGCGCTTTCCGCCGCCGCGCAGGTGTGCCCGGAGCATCCGGCCGCTTCCGTGGCGTCGCCGGCAGCGCCGGCCGACGTGTGTATTCCGAGGAATTTCCGCGACGTGCCGATCGAGTATTTCGACGAGTTTTCGTGGCGCTCCTTTGTGGCGATGATCTGGCCCGCGTTGCCGGGGCGCCGTGGAATGGCGGACCCGGCGAAGACGATCGGGGACGCCGGGCCGCGGGTGTTCGAGACCTACAAGCCGTTGTGGGAGGTGTTCCATGACAACGGAACCGCGCCGCGGGCGAGCTTCGACGAGTACGACGGGGCAGAGAACAACGCGTGCCGCACGGCCCCGGGGTTCGGGGACCTGATTCTTGCGTCAGGCAATGGGATCGACGATATCGGGCAGGCGGGCGCGGGGGAGCTGGTGGGTCCGCTGGCGGCGCAGAATGGGCGCTACCTCCGGTATATGACTCTGTACAACCAGACGGAGTTCGAACACATCGTGCGCCACAAGCTGTATCTGAGGAGCGCGCTGCCGGAGGTCCCGAGCCCGCGGCCGGCGACGCCCGTGGTCCAGTTTCCGAATGGGTCGATCGCGATCAAGGCGGCGTGGATCGACATGACGGGGTTTTCGGCGGAGCAGCGAAAACGGTATTACACGCGCACGGCGACGGTGCGGGAGGCGGGCGGCGCGCGATGCTCGAAGGTGACGGTCGGGCTGGTGGGGCTGCACATTGTGCAGAAGACGCCGTCGCGGCCGCAGTGGATCTGGTCGTCGTTCGAACAGGTGGACAGCGTGCCGCCGGCGCGCATGAACGCTCCGGGCAAGTTCGCCTTGAACGATGGAAAGGACGCCGGCCTGCCAGCGGAGAATCCGCTGGCGCTGGTCCCGCTGGCGCGCCAGCCGGTAAAGCCGTTTAACGTGACGAGAGCGCCGGGCGGCTCGATCCATCCGAAGACGAACCTGATCAACCTGCTGTACGAGCGGCTATTGAAGGATACGGTGTGGCAGTATTACCAGCTCGTGGTGACGCAATGGCCGCGGTTGGAAGGCGACCAGTCCGTGCCGGTTCCGGCGAGCCAGAACGGGGACATCTCGAACACGTTTCCGGGGCTCGGCGCGACGTCGGCATTCGCCAACGTCACGATGGAGACGTTCGACCAGGGCCGTCCGCAGTTAGGCTGCATGAGTTGTCACAACCAGGCGCGCATGAGCGGGGACTTCATGTGGTCGGTCCTCGATCATGCGCACCCCGCGAAGCTGCCGGTGGCGGGGCCGGCTTTGCGGAAGTGAGTTCTCCTACGACAGGATCCTGGTCAGGTTCTGGAAGCTCGCGCGAGCGGCGGCCATAGAATCGCCCCATTCAGCGGCATTGTCCTGTTCGATGAGGAAATGCTTCATGCCGGCGACCTTGGCGGCGGCGAAAATGGCGCGGTAGTCGACTTCGCCCAATCCGACCGGCACCAGCTTAGCGGCGCGCTGGCGCTGCGAGGGGCTGAGGTGAGGATCGGCGTTGCGGATGCCATTGGCGTCCTTGACGTGCCAGAGCTCGAAACGCCCGGGGTGGCGGGCGAACATCTCGAGAATATTCTGGCCGGCGACGGCGGCCCAGCCGATATCGAGCTGCATGGCGACCAGTTCCGGGTTGGTCTCGGCGAGCAGGACGTCATACTGTGTCTGCTTGTGGTCGTCTTGCATTTCGAACTCGCCGGAGTGGTTGTGGACGAGCATCTTCATCCCGAACTTCTTGACGATCGCGCCGTACTTGTTGAGATCGTCGGCCTGACGCTTCGCCGATTCGACGGGACGCGGCGGGGGCGGACCGCCCGGTCCACCTGGTCCACCCGGTCCGCCCGGTCCACCCGGACCGCCCGCGGCGCGCCCGCCGCCGCCTCCACCCGGTCCACGGCCAGCGCCACCGCCGG
>CAZSQK010000043.1:0-63856 GCA_964608645.1 uncultured Solibacteraceae bacterium
GGGGGCGGGCGTGGCCCGGCGCAGACCGGCGTGCCGTTCGTCAGTGCGGGAGGCGGATTCGGCGGTTTCGGCGGCGGTGGTTTTGGCGGCGCGCTGGTGGCGCCGGGGACTTATATGGTGCGGCTGACGGTCGGGAGCCAGACGTTGACGTCGTCCGTGAGCGTCCTCGAAGATATCTGGATGCGGCCGCAGTAGCTGGGTTGCGCCCGAGGCGGCGCAGACAGATTGCCGCTGCGCCTGGCCGAAAGGCCAGCGCTAGAGCTTAAATAATTCCCGCAGGCGGCGGGTCTGCACCCGGCTGACCGGCACTTCGGTGTGCTTCTTGTCGTCCATCCTCAACTGGTAGCTCGACTTAAACCACGGCACAACTTCCTTGATCCGGTTGATGTTCACCAGGTACGATCGGTGGACGCGCCAGAACAGGTCGCGATCGAGATTGGCCTGCAAGTCCTCGATCGTGCGGTAGGTCGAATGGCCCTCCAGAGCCGCAGTCACCAACGTAATCAGGCCATTGTCGATGGTGGCGTAAATCAGATCGTTCGCGTCCACGATGAAGTGGCGGCTGTTGGAGCGCACCAGCAGCTTGGTTCGCTGCGGGGCCATAGCCGGTTTCGAGACCGGAGGTGGTTCCGGAGCCTTCTTTTCCTGGATGATCCGCCGCGCGCGTTCGACCGTCTCCGCCAACCGGCCCTTGTCGACCGGCTTGAGGAGATAGTCCATCGCCTCCAGGCGGAATGCCTCCACCGCGTAGTGGTCGTGGGCCGTCACGAAGATGAAGTGGGGCGGATCGATCTCCTTTTCCCGCAGCCGCCGGACTACTCCGGTGCCGTCCAGCCCGGGCATTTGAACATCCAAAAACACCAGTTCCGGTTCCAGTTTTTGGATGAGATCGACCGCCTGCAACCCGTTGGAACCCGTGGCGATCACTTCGATTTCAGGAAAATCCCTGAGGAGGTAGGAGAGTTCGTCGCACGCAAGCTGTTCATCGTCAACGACAACTGTAGTGAGGGTAGCCGTCGCGCGGTCTCGCATGAAGCTGGTATTATAGCATTTCGGTTCATAAGGAGAATGCGATTGCCCAATCCCGACAACGTCCAAATTGCGCCCGCGGAGGGCAAGCTGGGGATTCTCGTACCCGGCATGGGCGCGGTAACGACGACGTTTATCGCAGGACTCGAAGCGATCAAGCGAGGAATTTCCAAGCCCATCGGGTCGTTGACCCAACTGGGAACGGTTCGGCTCGGTAAGCGCACCGACGGTAGAAGCCCGGCGATTAAGGATTTTGTCCCTTTGGCGAAGCTGGAAGACCTGGAGATCGGCTGCTGGGACATTTTCGAGGACAACGCCTACGAGGCGGCGGTGAAAGCCGGCGTGCTGGACATGACTCTCCTGGAGCAGGTGAAAGAGCCCCTCTCGGCCATTAAGCCCATGAAGGGCGTCTTCGACCAAAGCTTCGTAAAGCGGCTGCGGGGGCCCAATGTGAAAACGGGCGGCTCCAAGATGGATTACGCCGAGATGGTCATGGACGACATTCGTCAATTCCAGGCGCGCACCGGCGTGTCGCGGATGGCCATGATCTGGTGCGGCTCCACCGAGGTGTACCACGAAGCTGTCGAAGTCCATGCCTCGTTGAAGAATTTCGAATGCGGCCTCAAGAATAACGATCCCGAGATCTCGCCCAGCCAGATTTATGCGTACGCCGCCCTGAAGAGCGGCATTCCGTACGCGAACGGCGCCCCGCACATGACCACGGACATGCCGGCGCTGACCGAACTATCGCGCATTATGAACGTCCCGGTGGCCGGCAAGGATTACAAGAGCGGCCAGACCTTCATGAAAACCCTGATTGCGCCCGGCCTGAAGTCGCGCCTGCTGGGGTTGAACGGGTGGTTTTCCACCAACATCCTCGGGAACCGCGACGGCGAAGTGCTGGATGATCCCGGCTCCTTCCGTTCGAAGGAAGTCACCAAGTCGTCGGCGCTCGAATACATCCTGCAAAAGGACTTGTACCCGGACCTGTACAAGGAGTTCTACCACAAGGTTCGCATCGAGTACTACCCGCCCCGTGGAGACGCCAAAGAGGGGTGGGACAATATCGACATTTTCGGGTGGCTGGGCTACCCGATGCAGATCAAAGTCAATTTCCTGTGCCGGGACTCGATCCTGGCCGCGCCGCTGATGCTGGATATCGTCCTTTTTCTGGACTTGGCTCAGCGCGCCGGTATGCGCGGGGTGCAAGAATGGCTCTCGTTCTACTTTAAGGGGCCGCTCCATGCTCCGGAAGTTTACCCGGAGCATGACATCTTCATCCAGCTGATGAAGCTCAAAAACACACTGCGGTGGATGCGCGGCGAGGACCTGATCACCCATCTGGGCCTGGAATATTACGATTAATCGCAGTATCTTTTGAAAGACGCGGGGGATCGAAGGGACACGAATTCCCGCCCCGGCGCGTCTCATTTTCTGGGAGCATATGAAAGTACTGGTTATCGGGGGCACCCTGTTCATCGGCCGCCAATTGGTGGAGGAACTGGTGAAGGGCGGCCATGAAGTCTCGATCCTGCATCGCAAACCGAAGCACGACTTCGGCAGGCGGGTCGAGAACATCATGGCGGATCGGAACGACCCCAATTCCGTGCGAGAGGCCCTCTCCACCCGCCGCTTCGAGGTGGTCTATGACAACGTCTACGACTGGGAGCGGGGGACCACGGCGGAACAGGTGGAAGCCACCGTGCGCGCCGCCGGCGATCGCCTCTCGCGATATATCTTCATGTCGAGCGTGGCGGCATACGGCGACGGTCTGAACCACAAGGAGAGCGACCCGCTCGCGCCGGGCTACCACGTCGATCCATACGTCCGGAACAAAGCGGCGACGGAGCGGCTGCTGTTCCGCATGCACTCGCAAAGCGGACTTCCGGTGGTCACCTTCCGTCCGCCGTTCGTCTATGGCCCGAACAGTCCCTTCTACCGGGAGCAGTTCTTTTGGGACCGCCTGCGCGCCGGCCGCCCGATCATCATTCCGGGCGACGGCCACCGTCTCATGCAATTCGCGTTTGTCACCGACCTGGTGAAAGCCATGGTGCGCGCGATGGAGGAGCCGCGCGCGGTCGGGGAAGCGTTCAATATCGGTGACCCCAAGCCCGTAACCCAGGCCGAGCTGGTGGAAAAGCTGGCGAAAGCCGCCAATGTCGAGCCTACCCTGGTGCGGATTCCCCGCGACGTCATCGCGCAGGCCGGCGGCAATGCCATGGACGAGCCTTACTATTTCGGCGAATACTACGACCTGGCGCCGATCACGGAGAATATCGGCAAGGTGACCCGAGTCCTGAAGATCAAGCTGACGCCCTTCGAAACCGGTCTGAAGGACACCTACCGCTGGTACACCCGGAACCACAAAGCGCGCACCGCGGGCTTCGAGTTCGACGACAAGCTGTTGGCCATGGCCCGTACCGGGTCGCCCGCCAGCGTCTAGAGCCAAAAGACCGCTTACGAACCCGAGCTCGCTAGGTCAGAATCTCTTTCACCTTCTCGGCTAACGCCACGGAGGTGTAGGGCTTCTGAATGAAGCCGGCCAGTCCCTTTCCGGAGAATCGCTGGACGGCTTCTACTTCGTTGTAGCCGCTGGTCAACAGGACCCGCACGGTGGGCCGCATCGTCTGCATTTCGCGCAGCGTTTGTTCGCCGCTCATGACCGGCATGCTCAGGTCCAGCAGCACGAGCGCGATCCGTTCGGGGGCCCGCCGAAACAGGTCGAGAGCCTCGGCCCCGTCACGCGCGGCCATGGTCCGATAGCCATAACGCTGCAGCGTATGTTTGGCAGTCTGCCGGACAATCTCCTCATCGTCCACGATCAGGATCGTCCCCTGACCTGCCAGGTCGCCGCTGGCCGGAGCCGCGGCCTCCCTGGCCACACTCCCCGACGCCGGAAACAGAACCTTGAACGTCGTCCCCTGTCCCGGCTGGCTGTAGACCTTGAGAGCCCCATGGTGCGCCCGGACGATTCCCTGCACCGCCGAAAGTCCCAGGCCCCGCCCGGTGAACTTGGTCGTGAAAAACGGATCGAAGATCCGGGCGAGCGTCTCAGGCGCCATACCGCTGCCGGTGTCGTGGACTTCAAGCGACACGTAGAGACCGGCCCGCAGGTGGTCGCCGTCGGCCGAAAGAGTGCCGATGTACTGCTCGTCGACCTGCTGGACGCCCGTGCGGACGAGCACCGTGCCCCCTTCCGGTCCGGTAGCTTCGGCGCCGTTGATGACAAGGTTCATGACGATCTGCTGGAGTTGGCCGGCGTCGGCCTCCACACCCGGGAGGTCGTCGGCCAGTTGCAGCCGCAATTGCACCGTCTTCGGGATAGACGTCTGCACCAGACCGCTGATCTCGCGCACCAGGGCGGAGAGGTTTACGATTCGCATCACGAATCGCCCTTTGCCGGCATAGGCCAGCAATTGGCGTGTCAGATCGGCGGCGCGCTCGGAAGCCCGCATGACTTCTTCGAGAAGGACGCGGTTGGAATGATGGGGCGGCGTGCCGTCGAGCGCCAGGCTCGCATTCCCGAGGATGCCGGTCAGCAGATTGTTGAAATCGTGAGCCACCCCGCCGGCCAGCACACCGAGACTTTCCAGTTTCTGCGTGTGCCGGAGCTGCTCCTCGATCTTGCGGCGTTCCGTGATGTCGGTGTTGATCTCGAGCAACCCTGCCGGCCGCCCGTCCGCGTCGCGCCGCAAGGCCCAACGGCTGAGAACCAGCAGCGTGGCGCCGTCGCGCCGGGTGTGCTGCAATTCGCCTTCCCAGTGACCGGCGGTCGTGAGCCGCTGTTTAATATCGTGAAACGGCTCCGGCGAGACCGTGTGCAGCAAGTCGTGCGAGATCTTGCCGATCGCCTCGGCTTTCGACCAGCCGTACATGCGCTCGGCGCCGAGGCTCCAGAAGCGGATGGCGCCGTTCCAGTCCAGCGACAGGATGGCGTCGTGAGCCAATTCCAGCAATTGCGCCTGCTCGCGGACGGCGTTGGCGGCCTCCACCGCCTCGGCGGTTCGCTCGCGGACGCGCTGCTCCAGGTCCGTGGCGGCGCGCCGCAGAACGGCCTCATGCCGCCGTCCGACGTCGGCCACACGGCTTACCAGCAGCGAAATCGCGGTGATGATCGCCAGCTGCGTGAAATTCGGCGACGGATTACGGCCCGCCGGAGCGATCAGCCGGCTGACCACAAAAGTAGTCAGGATACAAACCATCAACCCGGGCCCGTAGCCGAGCCATGCCGCGCCCAGAATGACGACAAAGAATCCGAGCCACAAAACGGCCCCCAGAACCGGGTTGCGGGCCACGTGAAAGTGAATCGGCAGAGAGGTGATAGCGGTGATGAGGGCGAGACCGAGAAAGGCCGCCAGGTAACGCAGGATCGAATCGGGCACGCTCCCGCGAATTCTCTTCATCAATCGTCGTATGGCGCCCACGGGTTCCCTGTTTTTCCCCCTCTTTAGGTGCGGAACAAAACCATATTACAGCCTTCGAGGTCGAGAAGCCTCCTTTTCAGCGCCAGCCCGCCGCCATAGCCGACCAGCTTTCCACTGGAGCCGATCACCCGATGACACGGCACCACGATCGGCAGAGGATTCGCTCCATTGGCCGCCCCCACTGCCCGCACCGCGCGCGGCGCGCCGACCGCCTCGGCGACCTGCGCGTAGCTCCGAACTTCCCCGAACGGGATCGTTTCGAGCTGCCGCCACACGCGCATCTGAAACTCCGTCCCCCGTGGATCGAGAGGAATCGAGAACTCGCGGAGGGCGCCGGCAAAATAAGCGCGTAACTGCCGGGCGGACTCCTCGAGGATCAAACTTGCTGAGGTTGAGGAGCCGGCCGGCGCATCGCCCGATCCGCGGACATCGAAATGAATCTCGCACAGTCCGCGGTCCGTCGCCGCCAGGCGTAACGAAACGTCCTCCGCGCATTGCGCCACCACCCACTCGATCATCAGTCCCCAGTCTGCCACAAGGCGAGCGCAAAGCCGCGCCTGCTATAATCAAAACCATTCGATCTTATGCCTCTTAAGCCTTTCGCGGCCAATCACGGCCCGGACAAGAAGATTTTTCTGCTGAAGCCGCGCGGCTTCTGCGCCGGGGTCGTCAGGGCCATCGATGTGGTGAAGATCGCGCTCGATCTGTACGGCCCGCCGGTCTATGTGCGGAAAGAGATCGTGCACAACAAGCATGTGGTTGAGGAGCTTCGCGAAGCCGGCGCGGTGTTTGTCGAGGAGTTGGACGAGGTGCCGGCAGGGGCGCGGGCGATTTTCAGCGCCCATGGCGTCTCCCCGGCCGTCCGCGAACAGGCCAAAGTCCGCCGCCTGGAAGTGATCGACGCGACCTGCCCCCTCGTCACCAAGGTGCATTTGGAGGCGGTGCGCTTCGCGCGCGATGGCTCGAGCATCGTGCTCATCGGACACAAAGATCACGACGAGGTGATCGGCACTCTCGGCGAAGTGCCGGACCGCAGCTACCTCGTGGAGACGGTCGATGACGTCGACCGCCTGGAGTTGCCCGATCCCACGCGCGTCCGGTATCTCACGCAGACCACCCTCAGCCTCGATGAAACTCGCGAGATCATCAGCCGGCTGAAGGAGCGTTTTCCGCTGGTGCAGGGCCCGCCGGCCCAGGATATCTGCTACGCCACGGAGAATCGGCAGATGGCGGTGAAGGCCATGGCCGAGGTCTGCGATCTGTTGTTGGTGGTCGGCTCGCAAAACAGCTCGAACTCCAAACGGCTGGTCGAGGTCGGGCATAACATCGGCGTCCGTTCCCATCTGGTCAACGATTGCAATGACGTGGATCCCCGGTGGCTGGACGGAATCCGCAACGTGGCGGTGACGGCCGGCGCGTCGGCGCCCGAGCATCTCGTTCAGGAACTGATGGATTTTCTGCGCGATTTCGGGTTTCGCCAGATGGAAGAGATCGAACTGGTGGATGAGGACGTGCGGTTCTCCCTCCCTGCCGAACTCACCATCACCATCCAATGAGCGCGCCGATCCAGGTTGGGAATGCCCTGGCGCCGGCGGCCGCGCAGGCGATGCGCCGCTCGGCGGACTATCTTGCTGCCTTGCAGGCGCCCGACGGCCACTGGTGCGCCGAGCTCACGGCCGACACGACCCTCGAATCCGACTTCATCCTCTTCCAGCTCTGGCTTTACCCTCCCGTGGACGGACGCTGGGCGCCGGCCAGCCGCGAGCGGATCGACAAGGCGGTGCGCTCCATTTTCCGCCGCCAGCTTCCGGATGGAGGCTTCAACATCTACGTGGGCGGGCCTTCCGAGGTCAGCGCTTCGGTCAAGGCGTATGTCGCATTGAAGCTCGCCGGCGTTCCGGCGAACGATCGTCGCATGGCGCGCCTGCGCGATCGCATCCTCGCGCTCGGAGGGATTCAGTCGGCCAACAGCTACGTCAAGGTCAATCTCAGCCTCTTCGACCTGTACCCGCGCGAGCACTGCCCCAGCATTCCACCCGAAGTCGTGCTGCTGCCGCTCGATTTCCTGTGCCAGATGTCCTCCTGGACGCGCGCGATTGTGGTCTCGCTCTCCATCGTCCACGCCGCCAATCCACGGCGTCCGACGCCGGAGGGATTCCATCTCGACGAGTTATGGGCTCCGGACCGTTCGCCCCGCTTTCACCGCGATAGCCGCGCATTCACCTGGCACAATTTTTTTCTGAGCGTCGACGGGTTTCTCAAATGGTGGGAGCGCCGCGGCTCGAAGGCGCTGCGCCGCCGCGCGATCGGGAAGGCCAAAGCCTGGATGCTGGAACGGCTGCGTCACTCCGACGGCCTCGGCGCGATTTACCCGCCCATGATGTACTCGGTCATGGCGCTCGACGTCCTCGGCTTCGCTCCCGATGACCCCGTGCGCGCCGAAGCGCTGCGCCAGTTCGAGCGGCTGTGCGTCGACGACGGCGAGCGCTTCTTTTTCCAGCCGTGCTTCTCGCCGGTGTGGGACACGGGCATCGGCGCATACGCGCTGGCGCAGAGCCAGCCCGATCATCCGGCCCTGCGGGGTGCGGCCGACTGGCTGCTGACCCAGGAGATCCGCCGCAAAGGCGATTGGTCCGTGAAGCGCCCCAAAACAGAAGCTTCCGGTTGGGCGTTCGAATACCGCAACGAGTTTTATCCGGATATCGACGACACGGCGATGGTGATGCTCGCGCTGGCGGACGCCGCGGGGTCGAATAAGGCCGCGCAGCAGGCTTGCGAGAAGCGCGGGCTCGACTGGCTGCTCGCCATGCAATCGCGCGACGGCGGCTGGGCGGCATTCGACGCCGACAACAATTGGAACTTTCTGAGCACGGTTCCGTTCGCCGACCACAATGCGATGCTCGATCCGACCTGCGCCGACATCACCGGCCGGGTCCTCGAGGCGCTCGCGGCGCACGGTCTCGGCGGCGGACATCCTGCCGTGAAACGGGGCGTCGAGTGGCTCGTGCGGAATCAGGAACCGGATGGAAGCTGGTACGGCCGCTGGGGCGTGGCTTATATTTACGGCACGTGCTTCGCCTTGCGCGGCCTGGCCGCGTCCGGCGAAAGCGATCGCGAAGCCCACATCCTGCGCGGCGGCGAATGGCTTCGCTCCATCCAAAACGCCGATGGCGGGTGGGGCGAAAGTTGCGCCAGCTATGACAACGGCAGCTTCACGGCCGCGGAAAGCACGCCGTCGCAGACCGCCTGGGCCATCCTCGGATTGATCGCGGGGGGAGACGCCCACAGTCTCAGCGTGCAGCACGGCATCGAACACCTCCTCGACACGCAACGTGACGATGGAAGCTGGCGGGAAGAGCTCGCCACCGGCACGGGCTTTCCCAAGGTGTTTTACCTGAACTACCACCTGTATAAGGATTACTTTCCGCTGCTCGCGCTGGCCGCCTACGTGAAGGCGCGCGCTAATGGCTGAGTCCACAAGGCGTCTTACGGTCGAGCGATCATGAAACCCGCGCTGGTCACCGGAGCTTCCGGATTTCTCGGCTGGCACGTCGCCCGGCTCCTGCGGGAGCGCGGGAGGCCGGTCCGGGCTCTGGTCCGGCCCGGCAGCCGCGTCGCGGAGCTCGACGTGGAATGCGTCACCGGGGACCTGCGCGACGCCGCTTCGCTCGAGCGCGCCGCCGCCGGCTGTGAGATTGTCTACCACGTCGCCGCGGACTATCGGCTGTGGGCCAAAGATCCGCGCGATCTTTACCGTTCGAACGTCGATGGCACGCGCAACCTGCTCGCCGCCGCCCGCCGCGCCGGCGCCGCGCGTGTCGTATACACCAGCACCGTGGGCTGCATCGGGATCCCGCCCGGCGGCATCGGTGACGAGACGGCGCCGGTCGCCCTCGAGGACATGGCGGGCGATTACAAACGCTCGAAGTTCCTGGCCGAGGAAGCGGCCCTCGAATGCGCGCGGGACGGGATGCCCGTCGTCATCGTCAATCCGACGGCGCCCATCGGCGATCACGACGTCAAGCCTACGCCCACCGGCAAAATCGTCGTCGATTTTCTGAACGGAGACATGCCCGCGTTCATCGATACCGGTCTGAACGTCGTCGATGTGCGGGACACCGCCGAAGGCCACCTCCTCGCCTGTGAAAAGGGGCGACCCGGCGAGCGGTATATCCTGGGCTCGGAGAATCTGACGCTCGCGCAGATCCTGCGGATGCTCGCCGCGATCACCGGCCGCAAGGCGCCGTCCGTCCGCCTTCCCTATGCCGTCGCGTACTGCGCGGGAGCCTGCAGCACGGCTTGGGCGGGCCTCACCGGCACGCCGCCGCGCGTGCCGCTCGAAGCCGTCCGTATGGCGCGCAAGAAGATGTGGGTGACCCACGAGAAGGCGCGCCGCGAGCTCGGCTTCTCGCCCGGCCCCGCCGAGGCGGCCCTGCGCCGCGCCGTCGAGTGGTTCCGCGACGCCAAGGCGCACGCCGCATGAAGGTTCTTTTCGTAGCCGCCGACCCGATGGAATTTCGCGGTCTCCTCGCCCGGGCAGCCGGCGTGCAACCCGCCAACTTTGCGGTGGACTTCGCGCGGTCGGCGCGAATTGGCTCGTGTGACGCGCTGCTCGTGGCCAACGGCGCCGGCTGGAAACGCGCCGCCGCGGCCGTCGAGGCGGCCGAACGGTTCGCCCCGGAGGCCATCGTCAGCACCGGCTTCTGCGGCGCCCTGGACGAAAGATTGAAGGTCGCCGATGTGCTCGTCGGAACCGGAATCCACGTCCTGCAATCGGATCGCGGTTCCACGGCCGTCCCGCAATCCCCGGCGATGCTGCGTCCGCAAGCCGCTCTGGCCGGCGTCATCGCGTCCATCGATCATGTGGCACAGACCGCCGGGGAGAAGCGCCTGCTGCGCCAATCCGGTGCGAGCGCGGTCGAAATGGAAGCCGCCGCGGTGGCCGAATCCGCCGCCAAACGAGGCGTCCCGTTTTATTGTGTCCGCGCCGTCACTGACCTCGCAGGCGAAACTTTAGCGAACGACTTTAATCGAGCCCTGCGTTCGGACGGCCACTTCGATACAATGATTATTCTACGGGGAGCTTTGCGTCGTCCTGCCCTCCGGGTACCGGAACTCTTCCGGCTGCGAAGCCGGTGCGTTCGGGCCGCGGAAGCGTTGGGGGAATTTTTTGTCGGTTGCCGATTTTAGTCTGAACGCCATTCCGGAGATGATGCACGCGGCGGTCTACCGCGGCGAGAGCGTCGTCAGCGTCGAAGAGATCCCGACCCCTGCGATCCAACCCGGCGAGATTCTGCTGCGCGTCGAAGCCTGCGGCATCTGCCACACCGACCTCAAGAAGATCGAATACAACCTGCTGGCGCCGCCGCGCGTATATGGCCACGAGACCGCCGGCGTGGTCGCCGCTGTCGGCGCCGGAGTCACCAGGTTCCGCGCCGGAGACCGCGTGGTGGCCTTCCATCACATTCCCTGTCTCGATTGTTTCTACTGCCACCGCAAGCTCTTCGCGCAGTGTCCGGTTTATAAGCGCGTAGGCATCACGGCCGGGTTCGAACCCGCCGGCGGCGGTTTTTCGCAATATGTCCGGGTGATGGACTGGATCGTCGAACGCGGCGTCGAGAAAATTCCCGATGGCGTCAGCTTCGAGCGCGCCACGCTCGTGGAGCCGCTGAACACCTGCCTCAAAGCGGTCGTGCAGGCCGATCCCCAACCCGGAGATTTCGTGGTCGTCATGGGGCAGGGTCCGATCGGGCTGATGTTCACGATGCTGGTCAAACGCTCCGGCGCGCGCGTCGCGGCCACCGACACCATCGCGGAGCGTCGCGGCATCGCTGCCCGCTGCGGCGCGGACTTCTCCTGGGATCCGCGGCCGGCCGGAGTCGCCGCCGAGGTACGGAAATTGACCGATGGCCGCGGCGCCGATCTCGTGATCGTGGCCGCGTCAGTCCCGGGTATCGTCGAACAGGCCATCGCCTGTTCCCGTCCCGGCGCGAAAATTCTTCTTTTCGCACAGACCTCGGCGACGGAACGCATCGAAGCGTCCGGGGCCGACATCTGTGTAGGTGAGCGGATTTTATTTGGGTGCTACAGCGCATCCGTCGACCTGCAAAAAGAATCCGCGGGCCTCGTTTTTAGCGGCGAATTGCCGTTGGAGGAGCTCATCTCCCACCGGTTGCCGTTGGTTAAAATCCGTTCAGGTTTTGATTTGGCATTGCATCCGGGACCTAAATCGTTGAAAATAATCGTTCAGCCACAGAGGTGGTCATAGTGAATAACCTGATGATGGCCGCCGTGCTTTACGGCAAGGAGCACTTGCAGGTAGAGCCGGTTGCCGTTCCCAAAATCGATAGCGGCGACATCCTCGTTCGGGTGAAAGTGGCGCTGACGTGCGGAACCGATGTGAAGGTCTTCCGCCGCGGCTACCATGCCCGGATGATTGTTCCCCCCGCTGTGTTTGGGCACGAATTGGCCGGGGACGTAGTTGCGGTAGGAGAGGGTGTCACTCAGTTTGCCATTGGCGATCGCGTAGTCGCAGCAAACTCCGCGCCCTGCGACGAGTGTTTTTTCTGCCGGCGCGGCTTACAGAATCTCTGCGAGGACCTGTTGTTCAACAACGGCGCCTACGCGGAATACATCCGGATTCCCGCCCGCATCGTGGAGCGGAATACGTATCTCATCCCTCGCAATGTGGGATATCACGACGCCGCGCTCATCGAGCCGCTGGCCTGCGTGGTTCGCGGTTTTGAGGAAACGGCGCCGCGCGAAGGCGACAATATCGCGATCATCGGCCTCGGACCGATCGGGCTGATGTTCGTCAAACTCGCCAAGCTGTATGGATGCCGCGTGATTGCGGTCGGCCGGCGGGAAACCCAACTCGAGCGCGCCGCCGCGCTGGGCGCCGATGAACTGATCGTCGCCAAGGACGAAGCCAACCCCGTCAAGGCCACGCGCGATCTGACGCAGGGACGCGGCGTGGATATCGCGATCGAAGCCGTGGGCAAGCCCGAAACCTGGGAGTGGGCCGTCAACATGGTCCGCCGCGGCGGAACCGTGAATTTCTTTGGCGGCTGCCCCAACGAAAGCACCGTCCACCTCGATACGGCGCTGTTGCACTATTCCGAAATCACGTGCAAGGCCAGCTTCCATCACACGCCGGCATACATTCGCAAGGCGCTCGACCTGGTTTGCGCGGGGCATATCACCTCCTCCTTCTTCGTGAACCGTGAGGAGCCCCTGGCCAACCTGCTCGAAGTCATGCGCCACCTGATGAGCCACAACGGGCACCTCAAGACGGCGATTCTCCCGTAGGATTGCATGTTCCTGGGGCCTGTCGATTTCGTCAAGTCGCAGGACGAGCTACGCAAGGTCTATACTCCCGAGGAGGCCAGCGCTTACACCCGCTGGCTTGCCACCCACCACTACGAGAACTTCCACGTGGTCAGTTTCCTGCTGCCCAAACGGCTGCACCAGGATTTCTACAACGTGTACTCCTATTGCCGCTGGGCGGACGATCTTGGCGACGAAATCGGCGACACCGCCGAAAGCCTCCGTCTCCTCGCCTGGTGGCGCGCCGAGCTCGACGCTCTGTATGCGGGCCGCGCTTCCCATCCGGTGTTCGTCTCCCTGCTGCCGACCATCCGCAAGTACGGCATTCCTCGCCAGCCGTTCGCGGATCTCATTCACGCCTTCATTCAGGACCAGACGGTCTCGCGATATCGGACGTGGGACGACCTGTTTGCCTACTGCCGCTACTCTGCGAACCCGGTGGGACGTCTGGTGCTGTATCTGGGCGGATACTCGGATGCCGAGCGCCAGCATCTCTCGGACGCCACCTGCACCGCTCTGCAACTCGCCAACTTCTGGCAGGACGTGACCGTCGATCTGCTCAAGGACCGCGTGTACATTCCTCTCGACGTGATGGCGCGCCACGGGTACGCGGTGGACGATCTTTACGCCCGCCGGTTCAATCCGGCGTTCGCCGCGGTCATGCGCGAGATCGTGGCCCGGGCGGCCGAATTGTTCGAGCGGGGTCTGCCGCTCGCGGGAAAAGTCGACCGCCGCCTCGCTCTCGACATCGACCTGTTCAGCCGCGGCGGCATGCGCGTGCTCGAGAAAATCAAACAACAGGGCTACAACGTGCTCGCGTCGCGGCCGGCGATCTCCAAATCCGAGCGTGTCCGCCTGCTGCTCGGGTCGCTGGCGCGCGTAGCCTTCTCGCGGGCCGCATGAGCGACGCTCTCGCCCAGTCCCACGAGTATTGCCGGCGTGTGGCGCGCAGCCGCGCCAAGAACTTCTATTACTCGTTCGTCCTGCTCTCGGCGCAACAGCGGCGGGCGATGTGCTCGATCTACGCCTTCATGCGCTATTGCGACGACCTCAGCGACGAGCCGGGCGCCAATCGCGCCGCCATGGACCGCTGGCGCGCCGAAATGGAGGACGCGCTCCTCGGCCGATTCGGCGAACACCCCGTCTGGCCCGCCTTTCACTACACCGTCCGCCGCTTCGGCATTCCGCATCAGTACTTCCGCGACATGATCGACGGCGTCGCGTCCGACCTCGAGCCCCGCCGCGTCGAGACCTTCGACGAGCTCTACCGCTACTGCTACCAGGTGGCGTCGGTGGTCGGGATGACGATCATCCACATCTTCGGCTTCGACACCCCGAGCGCGCTCCCGCTCGCCGAGAAATGCGGCGTCGCGTTCCAGCTCACCAACATCCTGCGCGATATCCGGGAAGACGCGGAGCGCGGCCGCGTCTATCTCCCCGCCGAGGATCTCCGCCGTTTCGGTGTGCCGGAGGACGATCTGCGCGCCGGCAATCGCGGCGAAGCCATGCTGCGGCTCATGCGCTTCGAGGCCGCCCGCGCCCGCCGGTATTATGACGAATCCCGGCCTCTTCTCGACCTGATCCACCCGCGCAGCCGGGCCTCGCTCCTGGCCCTGATCTCGATCTACTCCCGCTTGCTCGAGCGCATCGAGCGGAAGGACTATGACGTTTTCACGCGAAGAGTGCGCCTCTCCGCGGTCGAGAAATCGTGGATCGTGGTGCGCGCGCTCGTCGGCTGAGAGCCTCGCGCGCTACTGCAGCATGGGCAGCGGATCGAGCGCCGTCCCCTTCCACCAGTTCTTTTCCGGCCCCAGCTTGAACACCGCGAAATGCAAATGCGGCGTATTCTTCGGAGCGTCGCCGGTGGTGCCGACGTAGCCGAGCGTGTCGCCTTTGCGCAGCAACATTCCCTCTTTCAATCCTGGCGCGTAATGATCGAGGTGCGCGTAGTAAAACGCATACTGCCCGGTGTTGTCGAACTGGTAGATTGTCAACCCGCCCTGCTTGCTGGTGAACAATTTGGCGACGTTGCCTTCCGCCACCGCCACCACCGGAGTTCCGCGCGGCGCCGCCATATCGAGGGCTTCGTGTTTATGTCCGTCGCGCGCATCGCCGAACGAATCGGTCAAACTCTTGGCGTTCACCCCGACCAGAGGCATCGCGAGATGCAATTCCGGCCCCGGATGCAGCGTAGCCGGCGCCGTCGTCGGAGTAGTTCCGGGCGAACTCGCCGCGGCGCGGTCGGCCGACCCCTCAACCGGCGCGGGCGGCATCCCTTCCGGTGGAGGAACCGGCGTCTCCGGCAGTTTGGCGGCGTTGCTCATATCCGGCACGGCGGGCGCGTCGGGCTGCGCCGCCACGACCCGCTTCCACGGTGGTAACGCCGCGTTGATTCTGCCCGTGCCCCATAGCCCGGCGCCCACACAGAGCGCTCCGATCGCGAAACCAACGGCAAAAGCGCCCACTACTCTTGCACGCATATTCGTTACTCCTTGAGAATTGCCGGCAACCCCGGCTTGATCATGGCCGCTAACTCGGATGCGTCCCAATTCGTCAGCCGGATGCAGCCGTGCGATGTCGTGTGCCCGATGCGCGAGGGCTCCGGCGTTCCATGAATCCCGTAGTGTTCCTTGGTGAGGTCGATCCACACCACGCCGACCGGATTGTTCGGACCGGCGTGGATCGTCGCCTTCTCGTCTTCCGCCTTGGCGTCCCAGAACAGGTCGGGGTTGTAATGGAATACCGGATTTCGGCTGACCGCGCGAATCTTCCAGTCGCCGATCGGGAGAGGATCGTGCTCGCTTCCGATCGTCGCGACGTAAAACGCCAGCAGCCGGCCCGCGGCGTCGTATGCCTTCACCGCACTCTCGGACTTGGAGACCTCCACCCGCGCCGCCTGTCCGGGCGGCATCGTGATGACGTTGGGGGCGATCAATACCTGCCCGGCGGCGCCGAAGTCGGCCCCCGGGTTGAGCGCCTGCAATAACGCCGGAGCCACGTGAAAGCGTTCCGCCAATCCTTCGAGCGGCGACGAATACCCCAGCGCCGGCAACTGCGCCTGATCCATCATCTCCTTGGGAATGGGCTGGAACGGCCCCTTCACGTCCGCCGGCGCGATCGTATAGCTTTGCAGCGCGGGCGCTTGATCCTCGTTCAACGCGGCCCATGTGGCGGCGTCCACCGACCGGCTCGGCGGCAGTTGACGCTCCTGTTGAAACGCCGCGACCGTCTTCTCCAGGTTCGTGCCGAAGTCGCCGTCGATTTCGCCGCAGGAAAAGTGCGCCCGGTCAAGCAGGATCTGCGCGCGGACCACGGCCGACCCCTTCGCGCCGGGCCGAAGCTCGGCCTGATTTGCGTCGTTAATGACCGCCGCGTCGAAACGGGGCTGCGCCGTACGGTGCGCCGTGCCCGCGGTCTTCACCGGCCGCCGCTGCGCCTGAGCGCATACCAGTGTCGTTGTCAGCAGGAATGCAATTGTTACCCGGCGATAGCCCATCTCGACGATGCATGGGCATGTTGCGTGCCGTTGCCGGCCGCGGCTGGAACTACTTCATTTCCAGCGTTTCCGGCAGCTCGCCGAACTCGTAATACTTGTGCGAGACGCCACCTGCGGTGACCGCTACCAGACGCATTCCCGACTTTGCGCCGTTGAGCGGCATCCCCACCGGGCCCGTCGCCACGATCTGCAGGTCGCCGTCGCGCGCCTCGAGATTGTGATGCAGGTGACCGGCGAATATCCACTTCACGCCGGAATCCCGCAGCATTTTGAGATAGCGCGCCCGCGTTTCGACGGGCACGTTGTTGTACACCTCAGGCTCGTTCGCATCCTTCTGAAAAAACGGGATGTGCTGGAAAACGATGATCTGCTTCGCGCCCGCCGCTCTCGCCTTGTCGAGCTCGCTCTTCAGCCACGCCTCCATCCTGGCGGCTTCCTCCGGCACATCCTTGGTCCCCTTCTCGAGGTTCGAATTCAGCACGATTCCCGTGATGTCGCCGGACTGAAACGTGTAGTAATCCGGCCCGAACCGTTCCCGGTAACGCGCCAGGGACGCCGGGGTCGCCTCGTTCTGCACGTCGTGATTGCCGGCGACGGCGTAGAGCTTGATGCCCGGATCGAGCTTGGCGGCGATGCGATGGTATTCGGCCGCCTGCGCCGCGTTTCCGGCTTCGTTGATCAGATCCCCGGTGATGACGACGAACGCCGGTTTCAGCCGGTTCGCGGTCGCAATCGCGAATTCGAAATTCGCCGTTTCGTGCTCGAAGTTCGCGTTCTTGGTGTACATCCCGAACTGCGGATCGGACATCTGAATAAAAGTCTGCGCCGCGAGCGTGCCCGCGAACCACAGCGCCAGCAGGATTCGTCGCATCGTCATGGTTTCAGTTGGTAGCCGTTCCCCAGCGGTCCGGCGCCGGCGAGATACCTTCGCGCCCGCACCAGCTCCGCGATCTGTCGCACATGCCCGAGATCGTGCATCGCCCATTCGTGCAGCATCTGCGTAAGCGTGATCTCGCCCGCCTCCCGGTGCATCGCCTTGCGGTTTCCGGCTTCCGCCGGCAACCCTCGCAGGAACTCGACGTTCGTTTCCCGCTGCTCCTCGAAGTGCCCGAAGTCTTCTTCCGGGTCGGTATTGCGGTACGCCTCCAGGTGCATCTGCGCGTCGTCGGGCTCGAACTCCGGTAGCTCCTCGGCGAGAAAACGGTCGACGCGCATGCGATAGCAGTGCGCCTCGGTGTGAGAAAGATGCGCCAGCACTTCCGCGATCGAGAAACGGTCCGCGCCCGGCTTCCAATGCGCGTCGTCTTCTGAAATTTCGGCCATCAGGCCCCGCAGGATCGGCGGCGTCGCCTCGAGCAGGTCGAGGCACGGCAACTCGTCGGTCATCAATTCTATCCTACGATGTTCTCGCCGCCGTCCACGTGCAGAGTGTTACCGGTCATCCAATACGTCGCCGGATGGCACAGCGCCACGATGCAGCGCGCCACGTCCTCGGGGGTCGTGAGGCGATGATGCGGATTGCGTTTTTTGGCGATCTTCATGATCGTTTCATACTCCGGGATCAGCCGCAGCGCCGGCGTGTCGGTGACTCCGGCGAGAATCGCGTTCGCGGTGATGCCCGCCGGCGCCAGCTCCATGGCAAGCTGGCGGATGTGCGATTCGATCGCCGCCTTTGCCGCGCCCACCGCGCCGTAATTCGGGATCGCACGGGCGCCGCCCGCCGACGTCATCGCGAAAATCCGCCCGCCCCAGTCGAACAGTCCGCCTTTCAGGCAGTCCTGCACCCAATACACCAGCGAATGCCCCATCGTGTCGACTGTCATCTCGAGCTGCTTCTTCGAGACGATCTGTTCGGCGCCGGCCAAAGGCTTCAACGTCCCGAACGCAAGCGAATGCATCAGCACCCGCAGGGTCCCCGGCGGCGCGCCTCCCAGCCGCGCGCGGATCAACTCGATGGTGTCGAAGCGGTGCTGATCGTCCGCGGCGTTCACGTTGAAGAACTGCGCCTCCCGCCCCAGCGCGCGAATCTTCCCCTGCAGCTCTTCGACCCGCGCCAGCTTGTCGCGGGCATCCAGATGCACCCCGAAGATGTTCATCCCCGCTCGCGCCAGCTCGAGCGAGGTCGCCTCGCCGAACCCGCTGCTCGCGCCCAGAATCAGCGCCCACGGTTGTTTGCTCATCGGACCTCGATCTCCCTCGTTTCGTTGTCGCCCGCGCGGATGCGGATCTCGATGTGATCGGCCGGCAGAAGCTGCGGAAACCGCTCGCCCCACTCGATCAGCACCACGGCGTCCCGGTCGAACAACTCCTCCAGCCCGAGAGTGGCCACCTCCCGGGGCTCTTCCAGACGGTACAGGTCGATGTGATACACCCGCCCTTCGCCGTATTCGTGGATGAGCGTGAACGTTGGGCTGGAGACCTCGTCGGGAGCGGCCGCGCCGAGACCCTGCACGATCCCCTTCGCCAGCGTGGTCTTCCCCGCTCCCAGATTGCCGATCAGCAGGACCACCGCGCGCCGCGGCAGCGACCGCGCCAGTTGCATGCCGAGCTCGATAGTCTCCGCCTCTGAGAAAGTGACGTGCATGCTATGCGCTCGCGCACGCTTCCATTGCCCCGGGGAGATACTTCAGAATATCCGTCGCGATCAGACTCTTCTCTCCCAGTTCCCGCGCCCCGAGCTCTCCCGCCAACCCGTGCAGGTAGACCGCGGCCGCCACCGCTTCGTCAGGCTGCTTTGGAAACTGCGCCAGCATTCCCGTGATGAGCCCCGTCAGGATGTCGCCGGTCCCGCCCGTCCCGAGTGCCGGCGTCCCCGTCGGGTTGATCCACGCGCGGCCGTCCGCCAACGCGATGACGGTTCGCTGCCCTTTGAGAACCAGCGTCACGCCGTGCTCCTGCGCGTACGCCCGCGCGACGCCTACCCGGTCCGCCTGCACCTCTGCGGTCGGCTTCCCCGTCAGCCGCGCCATCTCTCCGGGATGCGGCGTCATCACCGTCGGCTGCCCGCCCGGCCTGCGCAAGTCCGAACTCAATGCGTCGGCATCCACCACCAGCGGGACCGCGAGCGAAGCCGTCTGTTTCGCCACCTCCGCCGCGCGGGGTCCCAGGCCGGGCCCAATCCCGATCACGGTTTTGCCTTCGAACATCGAATCCTCAATCGGCGATGTCATCAATTCGGGAGCATGCCCCGCGATCTGTGGCAGCGCCCGCTCGTCGGAGGCCACCGTCACCAGCCCCGCTCCCGCCCGCAGCGCCGCGATTCCCGCCATCGCGGCCGCGCCGGTCTTTCCCGGCGAACCGCCCACAATCAGGGCGTGCCCGAATGTGCCCTTGTGCCCGCTGCGCGGCCGCGGCGCAAGCAGCGTCCGAAACATCGCCGGCTCGAGCATCGATAGCCATACGTGGTCATACAACTCCGCCGGGCTGCCGATCGCGCCCACCACCAGCTCCCCCATATGGTCGCAATTCGGCGGCAACGCGTGCGCGACTTTGGGCGCGGTGAACGTGACCGTGCAATCCGCCCGCGCGAACTCGCCCGTGGGCGTCGCGGTGTCGCTCGGCAGGCCCGAAGGAATATCGACTGCGACCACCCTTGCCAACGGGAAGCCGCGGTTGATCTCGCGAATGCCCTCCAGCATCCGCCCCGCCGCCGGCCCCGCGATTCCCGTCCCCAGCAGCGCATCCACGACCAGCGTCGCGCATTGCGCCGAAGCCGGAATCTCGCGCGCGGCCGCCGCGCCGCAAGCCAGCAGCATCCGGTAGTTCGCCGCGGCATCGCCCTTCAGCTCCTCGGGCGGCGCAAGCAGCACGACGTCGAGCGCCGCCGGCCGGAATCGCGTGTGCAACTGCCGCGCGATCGCCAGACCGTCGCCCCCGTTGTTGCCCTTCCCGCAGAGCACGACGATCCGCTGCCGGGCCAATGGCGCGAAACGCTCCGCCATGGCCTCTACCACGCGGTGAGCCGCATTCTCCATCAGCACAATGCCGGGGATCCCCAGTTCGATGGTCCGCCGGTCGACCTCCCGCATCTCCGCCGCGGTCAGAACCTTCATAGACGCCGCGCCACCACCATGGTCATATCGTCCTGCAGTTCTCCGGCGCCGGTCCAGACATTCACCGCCTCCATGGTGCGCGCGATGATCTCGGAAGAATCGACGTTCGCGTACTTCAACAACAGCTCCTTCAACCGATCCTCGCCGAACATTTCTCCGTACGCATTCTCGGGTTCGACAATTCCGTCGGTGTACGCCACGAGCATGTCGCCCTGCTCCATCTGCACGTGCTTCTCGCCGTACCGCGCAACCGGAAATGCGCCGACCACCGTGCCCGTCGAATCGAGCGTCGAAATCGTGTTGCCGCGCAGCAGGATCGGCGCCAGGTGGCCCGCATTCGTGTACGACAGCGTATGCGTCAGGTCGTCGTAGAGCGCGAAATAAAACGTCGCATATTTTTCCGGCGCGGTGGTGGCATAGAGCTGCCGGTTCAGCGTCGACACCAGCGCCGCGGTGGAGAAATGCCGCGGCCCGGCGCCGTTGGTGGCGCTCAATTGAGTGCGCATCGTCGATTGGATCGTCGCCATCAACAGGGCCGCCGAGATGCCCTTTCCCGCCACATCGCCGATGGCGAAGGCGAGCGAGCTCTCGGTCAGCGCCATGAAGTCGTAATAATCCCCCGACACCATCCGCGCCGGATTGCAGACGCCCTTGAGCTCCAGCGTGCGGGTGAACGGCACGTCCTTCGGAAAGAGCTGATTCTGCACCTCCCGCGCGATGGCGAGCTCGGATTCCAGCCGCTCCTTCTCCTTCGCCACCACGATCAGCCGTCCCAGATTGCCCGTCATGCTGTTGAACGACTGGGTCAATTCGGCCAGCTGATCGTTGCCCTTCAATGGAATGCGATACGAGAAGTCGCCTTCCTTCACGTGCCGCGTGCCCTCGTAAAGCTCATGCACCGCGCCGGTGATCGTGCGGCTCAACCGCACACCCGCCACCAGCGACACCAGCTCGACGGCGAAAAACAGCACGCCCACTGCCAGAAATACGGCCAGCGCCTTCTCCGCCCAATCGACATTCTGAAAAACCATGCCGAGCACCGTCGACACCCGGCTATCCACCACCAGCAGGAGTCCCTGCTGGCTGTCCGGCGACTCCCACCGCGGCACCGTCACGGGCATGTAGCCCCGGATCTTGAAATCGAACGCGTTCTTCGGCGGCGGAATGTGGGAGGTCTGAGGGCTGCCCATCAGCGGCACGAAATTCACGTCTCCCAGCCCCGGCACCATCGCCGCCAGGACGTCATGCGTGACGCGCGCCAGCACCGTCACTTCTTCGCCCCTGACGATGACGTGCGCCCAGGCGTACAGCCGCTCCTCGCCGCCATCTTTCTTTAACACCAGTTCGTGCACACGCGCCGCCCAGGCTTTGGGAGGATGGGCCAGTCCGGCCGCTTCCGGATACCGCAGTTCGCGCGCGCCGGTCGCCAACAGCTCGAACGTCGGAAACGAATTCCGGACGACCGCCACGAAGCGGTTCATACCCCGTTCCGGATCGCCTACCGGAAACTGCGCCAGCCCCGCGGCCTGCCGCAGCAGCGCTTCCTCGCGATGCCTTAATTCGGTGTTGATGAGATACACCGCCATCTGGCCGATCAGCGCATATCCCGCCAGCCCAACCAGCGCCAGAATCAGCACCACCGGCACCACGGCGATCAGCAGGTACGCCGCGATCAGCCGGTTGCGCAGCCTCCAGATTGCCTTGCGGATGGCGCGCCGCGCCGCCTGAAACAAACTGAGCAGCCCGGCGACGGTAGCCGTGACCGCCAGAAGCGACTGTATCAGCGGCGCGCGCCCCGTCGCCACGACGATTCCATACAGCAGCGCCAGGGCGAGAAAGGTCTTCTCGATGCCGCCGAGACGGCGCCAAAAGTCCAGACCTTTCCCCATAGCTCCAGACTACCGTACTCGATTGTCGGTGTCTTCGATATTAAGGCGCGATCTGCGCTTTGAAGAGGCCGCTACGAAAAATCGATCCGCGCGATGATCATCCCCGGCATTCCCTGATTCCATCCCTCGGGAACATTGTCGAATGCCAGCCGGAAAGCCTTGGTCTCTCCCGGCGCCAGCTTACCCATTTTCCTGGTGACGATCGGCGTCCTCTCGCGCAGGACCACCTGCCCGTAGGCGTCATAGAATACGCAGTTGATTTCCACGACCTCCAGCACCCGGTCGCCGTTATTCTGAATATTGCCGGTGATCTCGACCACCGACTGCTTCAGGTAGCTCTCGTGCGCCGTCATCTGCGGCGATTCGGGCCTCTGCCCGTCAGCCGACACGAAACGCAAATACCGCACATAGTCCTTGGCCGGGCCCGTCAAGGGCGGCGGAGCCGCCGGAGGACGGCTCGCCGCGTGGTTCAAGTAGAGAAAGCCGGCCAGTCCCGCCAGCAACGCCGCTCCGGCGACCAGCGCGGCCGGTGGGATTGCAACCCGCTTGTCCGCAATTGCCGTCTTATTTGCCGCCAACGGTCATCTCTCCAATCTTCAGCGTGGGGGAGGCAACCGATCCCCGGAACTGCAGGTCCGACCCGACCGCCTCGAGGCTCAGCAGCATATCCTTCAAATTGCCCGCGATCGTCACTTCTGAGACGGCAAATGCCAGCTCGCCGTTTCGAATCCACTGCCCGGCCGCGCCGCGCGAGTAATCGCCGGTGACCACGTTTACGCCGAACCCCATCAATTCCGTCACGTAGAACCCGTTCGACACTCCGGCGATGAGTTGCTCCGGCGATTGGACGCCTTTCTCGACATAAAAGTTCCCGTGCCCGATTCCCGCATTCCCTGCCAGACCCCGCGCCGCGCTCCCCGTCGTCTTCATCCCCAGCTTCCGCGCCGCATACGTGTTCAGCAGGTAGCTCTTCAGCACCCCGCGGTCGATCACCACCGTCCGCCGCGAAGGAACTCCTTCGTCATCGAAGGGCGACGTCCCGAACAGACCCGGAATCGTGCCGTCGTCGACCACCGTCAACAGCTCGCTGGCGACCTTCTCGCCGAGTTTGCCCGCCAGAAACGACTCCTGTCGATAAACCGACATCCCGTGCACCGCTTCGAAGATGTTGTCGAGCAGCGACCGCGCCGCGTTCTGGTCGAACAGAATCGGGACTTTCTGCGTCTCCACCTTGACCGGATTCAAGCGCCGCAGCGCGCGCTTTGCCGCGGTCCGTCCGACCAGCTCCGGGGCCTCCAGACCGGCGAACCCGCGCGCCATCGTATACCAGTAGTCGCGCTCCATCGATTCGCCGTCCCGCGCAACCGGCACCGTGCTCAGCGAGCAGTAGCTCGACCGGTACTCGCCCGAGAATCCCCGCGAGTTGGCGAAAATATGGCGTCCCGTGTGATTGTCGAAGGACGCGCCTTCCGAGTTGAAAATGCGCGGATCGGCGGAAAGCGCGGCCTCCTCCGCCCGTTTCGCCGTATCGATCTTCAGCGGCGTCTCCAGCGTTTCCACATCCGCCGAGTACAGCCCCAGGTCGCCGCCGATGGACCCGAACTCGTCCGCATCTGGCAGACCGGCGTGCGGATCCTCCGTGGTGATATCCGCCAATTCGATCGCCGACCTTACCAGGTGTTCGATCCCGTCGGCCGAGAGGTCTGACGTGTAAGACGAGCCCGTGTGCTTCCCCCGCAGGATCCGCAGGCCGGCGCCGCGCGAACCGGCCTCCTTGAGATTCTCCACGTCGCGCATGCGCACGTTGGCGGAAAACTCCTCCCCCTCCGCGATCGTGCACTCCGCGTCCGTTGCGCCCAGCGCCAACGCGCGCTTCACCACGCCCTGCGCGAGTTCGAGCAGATGGTTCTGGCTCACGCCGTGCCCCCGACCGTCATCCGATCGATCTTGATCGTGGGGATTCCCACCCCCACCGGCACGCTTTGCCCTTCCTTGCCGCACGTCCCGATGCCTTCGTCCAACCGCAGGTCGTTGCCCACCATACTCACGTACTTCAGAGCCTCGGGGCCGTTGCCGATCAGCGTGGCATTGCGCACCGGACGCGTCAGCTTCCCGTCCTCGATCAGGTAGCTTTCCGACGCCGAGAACACGAAATTGCCGCTCGTGATATCCACCTGGCCGCCGCCGAAATTGGCGCAGTAGAGCCCATTGGGAACGGAACGGATAATTTCCTCCGGCTCGCTTTCTCCAGCCACCATGAATGTGTTGGTCATCCGCGGCATTGGAATGTGGGCGTAACTCTCGCGCCGTCCGCTGCCGGTCGAATCGGTATTCAGGAGCGTGCTCGATAGCTTGTCCTGCAGGTAGCCGCGAAGCACGCCCTTCTCGATCAGCACATTCCGGCGCGTCTCGTGCCCTTCATCGTCCACATTCAACGACCCCCGGCGGCTGCCGATGGTCCCGTCGTCGATCACCGTGCACAACTCGCTCGCCACCTTCTGACCGATCCGGCCGCTGAACGCGGAGACGCCTTTGCGATTGAAATCGGCCTCCAGCCCGTGGCCCACCGCTTCGTGTAACAGGATACCCGGCCACCCGGGCCCCAGGACCACCGTCATTTCCCCCGCCGGGGCCTCCACGGCGTCCAGCATCGCAATCGCCTCGCGCGCCGCCTCCGCGGCGAAGTGCTCCGGCGTCTTCTCCTTCAGGAAGAAGTCGAGTTCCACCCGGCCGCCCCCTCCCGCATGCCCGCGCTGCGGTGCGCCGCTGTTGTGCCGCGCCAGCGTCGACACGCTCATGCGCGCCATCGGCTGCCGGTCCAGCGTCAGGACACCCTCGCTGGTCGCGACCATGACGTGGCGCAGGTTGTCCGCGTATAACGCTTGCACCTGGAAGATGCGGGAATCGTACGCCCGCGCCGCCCGGTCCGCGCGCTTCACCAGTTCGACGCGCTCCGCGAAGGCGGTCTCCGTCGGCGCGATCAATACTGGATACAGGTTGTGCCGCGCGCCTTCGTTCAGGCCGAATTTCTCCACTTTGCTCGGCCCCGCCGCGATATGCGCCGCCACTCGCGCCGCCTTCCGGATCTTCTCGGGTGACAGGTCGTCGCTATAGGCGTATCCGGTCCGCTCTCCGGCAATCACCCGAATTCCCACGCCCATCGAGACCCCCTGCGACGCGCTCTTCACCATCGATTCGTCGATGCTGATGGAGCTCGTCAGCAGGTATTCGAAATAGAGATCGGCATAGTCCCCCCCGTGGGATAGAGCCTCCCCGAGGTATCCTTCCAGATCCTGTTTCGTAAGGTTGAATCGCGCGGCGAAGATCGACTGTGAGAACTCCATACCTCAGGCTACCATCCGCCGTACTGTTCCGGGACACGCCACACATCTTATTGATAATAAATATCTTGATGGTCAATCCAATAGCTGGGAGGGTCTCTGCTTTTCCGGGCGCAATCCGCCTGTGGCCGCTGCGTCGAGATCCAAAGATAGGCGTTGGCGCCTTTTGCGTTTCCACGCAAAGCCTTGTAACCTGTCTACTTGCCGGCACGCCTATCCTTTCGAAGCAATTGGGCTTTCGCGTGCCGCTCATAACGGTACGGCATGCTGGTTGATTTCGAGCTCATCAAGCGCGCGCAAAAGGGTGACGGGGCGGCGTTTAACGAAATCGTACTGGCCTATCGAAAGCGGATTCTGGGGACGATCACCCGTTTGATCGCCCGGCCGGAGGATGTCGAGGATGTCGCACAGGAAGTATTCCTGCGATTGTATTTTTCGCTCGACCAGCTCCGGGAAGAAAAGGTCTTTGAACCTTGGTTGTACCGCTTGACGGTGAATGCGGCCTTTGATTATTTGAGGAAGCTGCGCCGCCGCCAGGAGTTCCGCATGTCCGACCTGTCGGAGCAGCAGGTGATGCTGGCCGATGCCATGGCGGGCGGCAAGGCGGATCAGGACGTGCAGCACCAGAAAAAGGTGCGCGAGTCCGTCGATTCTCTCCTCGGGTCGGTTTCCGAGGCGGATCGAATTCTGCTGATGTTGAAAGAAGTGGAAGGACTTTCGTTAAAAGAGCTTGAAAAGATCTACAAGGTCAACGAAAATGCTCTTAAGGTCCGGTTATTTCGAGCTCGTCAGCGGGTGCTGAAGGCGTTCGGAGCGGCGGAGAAGGAAAAGAAGTAGGGGAGCGGCGAAAGCCGGTGTTTGGGTAGAGGTAGAGGTATTCATGCAGCCTATACACGGCAGCAGCGACGACGCAAGACTCGACGCATTATTCCGCGAGTTCGCCAGTGTTTGCCCGGATCGGGAACCCAGCGCGAACTTCATGCCCAAACTCTGGCAACAGATTGAAGCACGCCAGACCTACACGTTCTCTTTCCGCCGGATGGCGAATGCCCTCGTTACCGCCGCCGTCGCGCTCTCGATTGTGCTCGGCGCTTACATGTCGATTCCCCGGACCAACGGGTATACGTCGCAGAGCTATATCGAAGCTTTGGCGGATGCCAATGCCCTCGACGCGCCCGACATCGTCGGTCCCGTCCACCTGGATCCGGCAAACACCGGACGGTGATCGGACTCATGCTCAAGAATAAGCGGTCCGCGCTGTTGTCTCTGATTCTCGTGTTCCTGAGCGGCGCCCTTGTCGGCGCGGTCTCCTACCGCCTCTACATGGTGAACACAGTCAGCAGCAGCGGTGCGTCCGGCGCCCGCCCGCAGCGGATGGACCCGGAAGAGGTCCGCAAGCGGCGAATCAACGAGATGCGGGAGAAAGTCAAACTGGACGACGACCAGGTTGCCCGGCTGAACGCGATCTACGATCACACCCGCCAGCAGTTTCACACCTTGAAAAAGAAGGGCGATGAGGAAGGCCACACGATCTGGGAGAACCAGAAGGACTCCGTTCGCGCCATTCTGCGCCCCGAACAACTCCCCCTCTACGAGCAATACCAGAAAGATCAGGACGAGCAGCGCAAACACCGTCAGCAGCTGGAAGGCAAGAAGTAAGCTCCTCCGCCGGAAACGAAAAAGGCCCGATGCTGGACTTCCAGGCATCGGGCCTTTTTTATGGAACTGGAATTTTGCCTATGCCGTAGGCTGAGGCTTCTTGCTTCCGCGCGTCGCCTTGTACTTCCTCTCAAACCGGTCGACCCGCCCGGCGGTGTCGATCAACTTCTGACGGCCGGTAAAGAACGGGTGGCAGGAAGAGCAGATTTCCACTCGGATATCGCCCTTGTGCGTGGAGCGGGTTTTGAAGGTATGGCCGCAGGCGCAGATTACGTTGATTTCGTTGTAAGCGGGGTGAATACCGACCTTCATCTTGTTACGGGGATTCCTTTCGAGATTTTCAGTATAACAAAAAATGAAACCCCCGTGACCCTTGCGGATCACGGGGGCGGTAGCCTTCGAAAAACCTGAGGCTTGAAGCTGACGCAAGAGGCAGCCGGTCCACAGGAACTGTGACCCTGATACTGGGCAGGGTCGGCTACATTAGAGGCTCGACGTCAACAGTCGGCCACCTCTCGCGGTCTTTTGCTACTTTCCATATTTTCTGGACCACCTCCTTTTCCAGTGATGCAATCATCCTCCCACGCAAGCCCCGTTTCTGTCAAGATCCGGCTCCGGAAGTGTGATTGTAAGCTCAATGCATTGTTTGGCTTACAGGTGACGGGCGGCAAACCGGCACATCGCCAGGCCATCCATCAGCTTGAAGGGAAACTGGCCCGTTGTATAGTGGCCGCAGGGCAGCTCGAAGATCTCGTGCCGTAACCTCATGTCGCGGAAGCTCTTCAGCACCTGCTGCGAATAAACCGGCAGAAATGTCGAGTCGTGACGCGCCCAAATCAGCAGGGCCGGCAGATCCCTTCCCGCCAGCCGGTCCAGGTAGCTCGCCGGGCTGATCACCGACCAGTACCGTCGCAGATCGTCCTGGCTCACCTCGTCCTGAAAGCCCTGCCGGACGTTTTGCGTCGAGAGTCCCGTCCACACCACGTCGGAGAAGTACATCGAGACATGATTGAAAATGCCGGCGCGCACCCGCGGATCGTGCGCCGTGGCGATGAACGCCACGCACGACCCCAGGCTCGTTCCCAGAATCCCCACGCGCTCATATCCCTGCCGCAGCAGCCATCCGACGCAAGCCCGCGTATCGATCACCGATTGGCGGCAGGCATGGATCGTCCGCCCGACATTGCTCGAAACATGGTAATCGGCCCGCTGCAGCTCGGCCGGCTTGCGCTCCGCATGGTATGCCATGGTCATTCGCAAGGCGCTGATTCCAAACCGATTCAACAGTTTCGCCAGGCCTACGTGGCCATCCGGCCCGGAATTCCATTGGGGCAGCACCACCAGCGCGCGCCCCTTTGCCTTGGCCGCCGGAAACCACTCGCCGTGAACGGTGTTGTTCTCCGGGTACGGCGTATTCACGGGGCTCGTAAAGGTGAGGTGGCTCCCGTCCAGCCGGTAGTCCCGCGGCGGCTCGAAGGCAAAGAACCGGTCGGAGTCCGCCAGCGCATCCGTCACGAATTGGCCGACACACACGGCCGCATTCCCATTGGCTTCGGCGGGACAGTGCGGAAAGCCGATGCCATGGAGCCAGTTCGTCCCCCATTCAAACGGCCGCACGACGCGGTTGGTGTCCCGCATTGCCAGTTTCCGCTCCCACTGATCCATCCACCGCGCGTACAGTCCTGTCATGTCTTGGAAGTTCCAGTTTAGCAAGTGCTCACAATCGGCAATCCCTGTCCGATAAGCAGGAGCGTGAGCCGCTTCTGGAACGACGCCCAACGGATCCTCGACACCGCCATCCATGGAGACGCCGATGTCGGCGTTCTCATCGATCCCTCCGGCGCCATCCGCATCGTCGACGCCGCTGGTTGGCGTCCCGAAGCGCTGCAGGCCCACTATGGCGCGCAGACGGTCTACCAGGTGACCCACTCGCAGTCGACGGTTCGGGTCACCGGCCGCTCCGGGAACCGCTCGTGCATCGTCGAGGAACGCCGGCCATCCTTGCCGGCCGGCGTCCCCTTCTCTGTTCGCGTCTGGCCCGAGATGATGACAAATTGACGACACGTCGTTATGGCGAGCGAAGTCCCCTTACGACGGAGGAGGCGAGCACGACATAGGAAAACACGAAGACCGGGATACCAATGATGGACGGCGTCAAGAGGACGTCATGGGGGTACCGATCACCTTCTTAGATAGGTACGACCCCGACCAGTTCGAGATCATCGCGAACGGGGACGACCGCGATGAGATGGAGGCTCTAGGGATTCCGCCGCTCGGACCCGAATACGTCGGCAACGTTGGCCGACGCAAGGTCGGCATACCAAGCACCAAGAAGGCTGCCTACAAGCGTATCCTCATCCGCCACCGCATCTATTTCAATAAAGTCGCGAAGGACACCCGACGATGCTGGCCTGGTGATAAGCTATACGCTTGGCGAAACAATTGTAGACGCACTTGTTCTATGCCCCACGATGCGGAGGATGCATCAGTTTTCACGCTGGAGTACCCAGACGCAGAGGTCGTGATTGGCGTCGTGTGCGCCGTTGGTGCAGACTACAGCAAAATCAGCGAGTTCCTTGTCCGAACGCTCCCCACTTTCGGATACCGAGCGAACGTATTGAAGGTGAGTAGTTTTATCTCGGAAACCGCGAAGTCACTCAATCTCCAGCTTCGTCTCTCGGTCCGTCCTGAGGCCCGCCGACTCAAGGATCACATGGATGCCGGGAACAAGATCAGGAAGGAAACTGATCGCTGCGATTTCTTCGCGCTGATTGCGGCGTCCCGTCTGGCCTCTTCCCGCAAAGGCGCAGCATCGGACAAGCCGGAGCCGTTCAGTAGAGTTGCGCATATCATCCTCTCGCTAAAGCGGCCTGAAGAGGTCGAGACGTTAAGGCGCATCTATGGAACAGGCTTTTTCCTCGTCGGTGTGTTTGCTACCGAGCAGGAAAGGCTCGACTTCTTGATGGACGAACGCGATGTATCAAAGGATGAAGCCGCGAGGCTGATCCGTCGCGATCTGGAAGACGAAGACAAAGATTTCGGTCAGCGAACAAGAGATACTTTTCACCGAGCGGATGTGTTCGTCGAACTCCAGAGCGACCGTTTCAAGAAGGAATTGCGCCGCTTCCTCCAGCTCATTTTCGGCTATCCCTATACCACGCCAACGCACGACGAATTTGGCATGTACCACGCCTATTCCTCTTCCCTCCGTTCAGCGCAGCTTGGCCGGCAGGTGGGAGCCGCGATTCTAAATTCGCAGGGCGATCTGATTGCCGTAGGCTGCAACGAGGTCCCATCGGCGGGCGGTGGATCGTACTGGGAAGGACAGGAGCCCGATCACCGCGACCACGCTCGCAAGGAAGACTCCAACGACATGCGGAAGGCGGAGATAATTAAGGACATCATCGACCGTCTGCGCAAAGGCAAACTGCTCGCCAGCCCCGAAGCGGGGCAACCCTCAGCTGATGCTGTACTTCGAAGCAGCCTCCTTTGGGACATCACTGAATTCGGGCGTGCTGTTCATGCAGAGATGGATGCGCTGCTCTCTTGCGGACGCAGCGGGGTTAGCGCAAAGGGCGGCGTTCTGTATACGACCACTTTTCCTTGCCACAATTGCACAAGACATATCGTCGCGGCCGGAATACGACGGGTGGTATACATCGAGCCCTACGCGAAGAGCCAGGCCGCACCACTTCACGAAGACTCGATACGTGTTGAAGATGCCGTCGCCCGAAAGCCCGGCATGAGAACAAGAGATCTCCGTGTGCCATTTGAACCGTTCATCGGTGTGGGGCCGAGACGATTCTTCGACCTCTTTTCGATGCTGCTGAGCGCCGGATATCCAATCGAGAGAAAGACGAAATCGGGGAAGGTCCACGATTGGAAACCTCGCCGCGATTCGAAGCCGCGAATTCCGATGGCGCCGTCATCGTACCTGCAGAGGGAGGTTCTGGCGTCAAGAAAGGTATACTCAATCTTCAAGCAGAGGTGAGAACAGATCATGTCAAAAGATAGGCAAATGCGACCACTGCACGGAGATGCATATATTCGGTTCCTGGAGACGTCCGCGTCGACAAGTGAAAAGTGGCCTCAGTGGGTCAAAGGGGAGAGGGAGACGAGCACCCGGAGCGGTGCATCTTCTAGACAGCAAGACGCCTCCCGAACTGATACGCGCGACAGCCTGAGCGCGGCGCCCTCTAAACGCGGTTGAGAACTGCGCTTCAAAAGCCACGACCTCGCCTGCGTTGATCCACCAGCTGCCGTGGCTTTGTCCCCTATCTCACGTTGGAGTAGACCAAACGGACGCTCCGATTTATCCGATTCTCTGGACGTTAAACAGGAACCAGTTCGGATCGTCGCAACAGCGCGACTTGTCTCGGGTTGGAAAATCAACAACTTGCCACGCCTCCGCATTGGGCTTCCAGAGATGGCCGGGCTTGATCGCACCCAAGAAAACTCTTCTTCGATTTTGTTGAGTTAGGGCCAACGACCTCGACTTTGCCCCACGGAGCCAATCCCCAACTGCCTGAAATTCCCAATACCCTCTGGTTGACGGCTTCCGCATCCGTTCTCCCGCTCCGGCCACGACGGAAATTCTACTGCCGGCGAACGACTTCTCGTTTCGCCATCCTCGTCGCATCTGGCTCGGGCGGAGGAACTCGGCTTCAGGCTCCGTACCTTTTGTACCGCTTGATCGCGAACGCGATGCTGGCAACCCCGAATGCCACTGCGATCAAGTGTCCGCCTCTTCGGATGATGTATGCCATACGCATCCAAGACGCGGCCATCGCCGAACAGTCGATGTTTCGCCATAACGCGAACGTCCTTCAATCCGAAGGCAACAATTGGGGAAGACCGGGTGGTCCATGTCAGCGCCCCCATTTCCGATGCCGCGACCCACGAGGCGGAATGATCCGTGACGGGAAGCCACCAGAAATTCAAGAGGACTTCGACCCCTCAGACCGTGTTCTCCCTCGAACCATCGATCCTCACGGGAAACGCCCTTCTCCCTTGACGCCTGCCCCACACCCCTGATAGCATTCCCCCACGTTAAATGCAGAGCCCGTTGCGCTATACGCAACAGGCCCAAGGGGCGACGATGATCAGCCGCAGAGACTTCACTACAGCGTTAGCCGCCGGAGCTTCCGCGCTCCACGCCGCTACTCCCCGCAACCTCAAAATCGGTCACACCTGCATCACCTGGGGAACCTTCCCCCGCGGCGCCGACGCCAGCGCCACCCTCGAACCCGCCGTCAAGGACATCGCCACTCTCGGCTACCACGGTTTCGAAACCTTCCCCGAAGTCCTCGAAGACTGGGACAAACGCGACGCCCTCCGTCCTCTCATGGACAAGTACAAACTCCCCCTCACCTCCGGCTACATCCGGATTAACGTCACCGACCCCACCAAAGCCAGGGAGAGTCTCGACGGCGTCATCCGCCTCGGCAAAGTCATCAAGACCTACGGCGGAACCTTCGCCGCCATCCAGGTCAATGGCGTCAAGCGCGAAGGCTACGACTTCAACCAGTACCGCGACGCCATCGTCTCCGGCCTCAATGACTCCGCCAAGGCTCTCAACGACCTCGGCCTCGGCGCCGGCCTCCACCAGCACACCGGCACCGCCGTCGAAACGCGCGACGAAACCTATTACGTCATGGAGAAGTGCGACACCCGCCACGTCAAGTTCGCCCCCGACGCCGGCCAGTTGCAGAAAGGCGGCCAGGACGCCGCCGCCGTCATCAAACACTTCCTCCCCATCGTCAAGCACATGCACCTCAAGGACTACAAAGGTTGGGAGCACTATGCCGGCTACTGCCCCCTCGGCATGGGGCAGGTCGACATCCCCGCCATCCTGAACGCGCTCGAAGACGCCAGACAGCAGGCCAACATCATGGTCGAGCTCGACCCGTCGCCCAACGCGCCAATGACCCCCACCGAGACCGCCCGCGCCAGCAAAGCGTATCTCGTAAAACTCGGCTACAAGTTCCGGACCTGAACATGACCTACAAGCGCGGCTCCTTCGTTGCAATCGCCGGGTTGGCGGCGATCCTCTTGGGCGCGGAAACCCCCAAAAAGCCTTACACCACCTGGAGCGATTACGGCGGCGCGGCCGATTCCATGCAGTACTCCGCGCTCAAACAGATCGATAAGTCGAATGTCGCCGGACTCGAGCTCGCCTGGACCTACAAAGTCTCCGATCACCGCGGCAATTTCGGCTTCAATCCCGTCGTCGTCGATGGCACGATGTACGTCCTCGGCCGCGGCAACGCCATCGTCGCCCTCAACGCCGCCACCGGCCAACAGGTCTGGTCTCATCCCTCCGACGAGCCCATCGTCACCCAGCGCGGCATCAATTACTGGCAGAGCAAGGATGGCGCCGACCGGCGCCTGATCTTCGCCGCCGGCAACTACCTCCGCGAGATCAACGCCCGCACCGGCGTCACCATCGACACCTTCGGCGAAGACGGCCGCGTCAACATGCGCGTCGGTAGCCCGCGCGTCCTCGGCGGGCCCAGCGCCACTCCCGGCCGCGTCTTTGAAAACCGCATCATCGTCGGCTCCCAGACCGGCGAAGGCTACGGCTCCGCGCCCGGCGATCTCCGCGCCTATGACGTCCTCACCGGCAAACTCCTCTGGACCTTCCACACCATCCCGCATCCCGGCGAATTCGGCTACGAAACCTGGCCCAAAGACGCTTGGACTTACGTCGGCGGCGTCAACACGTGGGGCGAAATCTCCGTCGACGAAAAGCGCGGCATCGGCTACTTCCCCCTCGGCTCCCCCACTCACGATATGTACGGCGGCGATCGTAAAGGCGCCAACCTCTTCGGCGATTGCATCCTCGCACTCGACCTTCGCACCGGCAAGCGCCTCTGGCACTACCAGGTGGTCCATCACGATCTCTGGGATTACGACCCCACCACCGCGCCCAAGCTCCTCACCGTCAAGCACGACGGCAAAATGGTCGATATCGTCGCCCAACCCACCAAGTTCGGCCTCCTCTACGTCTTCAACCGAGTGACCGGCGAGCCGCTCTGGCCCATCGAAGAGCGTCCGGTCCCTAAGAGCGATGTCCCGGGCGAAGAGTCTTGGCCCACGCAACCCTTCCCCACCAAGCCGCCGCCCTTCGCGCGCCTCAAGTTCGGCCCCGGCGATCTCAATCCCTACGTCGACGCCGCCGAGCGTGAGCGTCTCCTGGACATTCTCGGCAAGGCGCGCAATGAAGGCATCTTTACCCCCATGACTGTGGGCCGCAACCAGATCTCGACCCCCGGCGAGCTCGGCGGCGCCAATTGGGGAGGCGCCGCGGCAGACCCCGCCACCGGCATGCTCTATGTCCGCTCCGCCGATCAGCCCGGCTTCCACACGCTCCGCGAGCCCGGCGCCCGCGGTGGCGGCAACGCCGGCGGATCGCCCGCGCAGCGCGGCCGCGCCCTTTTCGTCGAGCATTGCGAGCAGTGCCACGGCCAGCCCGAACCCGCCGGCATCCGCTCCATGGACAAAGTCACCGTCATCCGCACCGCCGATCTCGGCGCCGATCGCATCCGCCGCACCGTCCGCGCCGGCATGGGACAGATGCCCCCCTTCGAAAAGGACAACATCACCGACGATCAGCTCGACGCGCTCACCGCCTTCCTCAGCAATCCCGGCCGCGGTGGCGGTGGCGGCGGAGGAGGCCGCTTCCAGACGCCGTTGCCGCCGCCGCCCGATGGCGTCACGCGCTACACCGGCCCGCTCGGCGCTATGTTCCGCACCGCCAACGGCATGGTCGCCATCAGCCCGCCGTGGTCCCAGATCGTCGCCTACGATCTGAATGACGGCACCATCAAATGGCGCGCCCCCCTCGGCACGGTGCCGGCTCTCGCCGCCAAGGGGATTAAGGACACCGGCAACGCGCAGCGTGTCCATCGCAACGGCCCCGCCGTGACCGCCGGCGGCCTCATCTTCATCGGCAGCTCCGCCGACCGCACCTTCCACGCGTTCGACAAGGACAACGGCAAGATTCTCTGGGAAAAATCCATCGAGGCGAATCCCGAAGGGCTCGTCTCTGTTTACGAAGTCGGCGGCCGCCAGTACATCGCCTTCTGCGCTTCGGGCTCCATTCCCGAAGGCGAAGCGCCGCCGCCAAACGACTCGGCCGTCTGGCTGCCGGGCAAACTCGAAGCGCAGGGTTACTACGTCTTCGCTCTTCCGAAAGGCTCAAAGAAATGAACCGAATCGTCATCACCCTCCTTGCAGGCGCGACCTTCCTCTCCGCCCAGCAGCCCCCCGCCGCCGGACGCGGCCAGGCAGGCCGCGGCGGCGGCGGAAACCAGAATGCCCCCGCCATCCCGAACCTTTCCCAGCGTCCTTCCGGATCGAGCCTCGGCACGATCCGCGTCGGAGCCGCCGATGAAAAAATCTGGTTCGGCTGGCGCGTCGCCATCCCCGCCGCTCACTTCAGGCAATCCACTTTCTCGGAAGTCCTGCCGAAAGCCGACACCCTCGGCGTCACCGGCATCGAGATGACGAACACGCAGCGCACCAGCCCCGAGGTCCCCAAACCATTCGACTACCGCCTCCAGACCGGAGAGCGCAACGCCGTCCTCCGCCGGCTCAAGGAGTACAATCAGTCGATCTTCGCCTACCGCATCGACAACCTCGGCGATGAGGCCACCCAGCGCAAGCACTTCGAGTTCGCCAAGGCCGTCAATATCCCCCTGATCGTCACGTCGGGCGACCCTGTGGCCTTGGAGAAACTCGCCGACGAGTTCGGCGTCAGTGTCGCCCTCCTGAAAGCCTCGCCCGCCGCTTTGCAGGGCCGAAGCAAGCGAATCGGCATCGCCGCCGAAGCCGCCGGCGCCCTCCCGGCATCCCCCGATCGCCTGATGTATGTGACCGCCGGCAGCAACGGCGGCTCCTCCGAATTCTTTCTCGCCGCCTACAAGGCCGGCGTTAAGCCGCTCACCATCGTCGTGCACGGCTCAGGCGTAGTGGACTCGTACCCCGATCTCCAGAAATCCCTCACCGGTTTCGAGAAAGCCATGTGGCCCGCCATGGCAGCCCGCGTCCGCGCCATGCTCGACACGCCCCCCGGCAAGATCCGCGGCCCCGAATTGCTCGACGCGGACATGAAAAGACAGATCGAAGCCGGCTCTCCCAAGAAAGCCATTGTCGCGCCTAAGAAAAAACACAAAGTCCTGGTGACCGACATTCAGATGTACTCCGGCCATTCCAGCATCCCGCACGGTAACTACATGCTCGAGCTGATGGCCAAGAACACCGGCGTCTTCGAGCCCACCTTCAGCAACGATCTCGACCTCCTCAAATACCCCAAGATCAAGGAATTCGACGCCATCTGGCTCAACAACGTTTGCGGCATGGTCTATAACGACCCCGAAGTCCGTGAAGGCATCCTGCGCTTCGTCCGCGAAGGCGGCGGCATCGGCGGCCACCACGCCGTGACCTTCGCCAACAACAACTGGCCCGAGTTCGCCGAAATGATGGGCGGCTGGGCGGGCGCGCATCACACCGAAAAACAGGTGATCAAAATCGACGACACCTCCAGCCCGCTCACCAAGAGCTTCGGCACAGCCCCCTTCGAACACACCGACGAGTTCTACCAGTTCCCGGTCTACTCGCCCTACTCCCGCGAGAAGCAGCACGTCCTTCTCAGCATCGACGTGGAGAAGTCCGACCGCGCCACCGCCAACCGTTTCTGCCCCGAATGCACGCGTCCGGACCAGGACTATGGTCTGGCCTGGATCAAAACCTACGGCAAAGGCCGCACCTACTTCACGCCCCTGGGCCACACCAACACCTTCTATACCGACCCCCGCTGGACCAGCCACGTCCTCGCCGCCATGCAATACATCCTCGGCGACCTCGATGCCGACGCCACCCCCAGCGCCAAGGTGGGAAAAAAATGAGCCGCGACCGTGAGGCAGCGATGGCCCCCCTTCTAGCCGCGATCCTCCTCGCCCTGCCTCTCTACGCCCAGCGCAACTGGTCCGACTATGGCGGCGGTCCCGACTCCATGCAGTACTCAGGCCTCAAGCAGATCACCCGCGCCAACGTCAACAAGCTCGAGCCCGCCTGGTCCTACCTCGCCCCCGGCCCCAGTGGCCGTTTCGCCTTCAGCCCCCTCGTCGTCGACGGCGTCATGTATGTCGTCGGCAAGGACAGCGCCATCGTCGCCCTCGATGCGGCCAGCGGCAAACAGATCTGGACCCACCCCGTCGAAGGCCGTCCCACCGACCGCGGCTTCAACTACTGGCAGAGCAAGGACGGCGGCGACAAGCGCCTCATCTTCGCCGCCAACAGCTATCTCCAGGAGATCAACCTCAAAACCGGCGTCACCATTCCGTCCTTCGGCAACGATGGCCGCGTCGATCTCCGCATAGGCCTCGGCCGCGATCCCAAGACCATCCGCAACATCCAGAGCGGCACCCCCGGCAAAGTCTTCGAGAACCTCATCATCCTCGGCTCCGCCACCGGCGAAGGCTACGGCGACCCGCCCGGCGATCTGCGCGCCTATGACGTTCTCAGCGGCAAGCTCGTCTGGACCTTCCACACCATCCCGCGCCCCGGCGAGTTCGGCTACGACACCTGGCCCAAGGACGCTTGGAAAAACGCCGGCGGCGTCAACGCCTGGGGCGAGATCTCCGTCGACGAAAAGCGCGGCATCGCCTATTTCCCCCTCGGCTCCCCGACCTACGATCTCTATGGCGCCGACCGCCTTGGCGCCAACCTCTTCGGCGATTGCCTCCTCGCCCTCGACGCCCGCACCGGCAAGCGCCTTTGGCACCAGCAGCTCGTCCATCACGATCTCTGGGACTATGATCCCAACGCCGCGCCCAAATTGATGACGGTCAAACACAACGGCAAGCCCGTCGATATCGTCGCGCAGCCCACCAAGTTCGGCCTGCTCTATGTCTTCAACCGCGTCACCGGCGAGCCGCTCTGGCCCATCGAGGAGCGCCCCGTGCCGCAGAGCGATATGCCCGGTGAGCACTCCTGGCCCACCCAGCCCTTTCCCACCAAGCCTCCGCCGTACTCGCGCCTGCACTTCACCGAAAAGGACATCAATCCCTACGTCGATGCGGCCGAGCAGGAGCGTCTCCGGACCTTCATGCGCAACGCCCGCAACGAAGGCCTCTTCACGCCGCCCGGCTTCAAGGACCTCATCCAGGCCCCCGGCCAGCTAGGCGGCTCCAATTGGGGCGGCACGGCCGGCGACCCGCAGACCGGCATGCTCTACGTCCGCGCCGTCGATGCGCCCTCCACCACCAAACTCGCCGAACGCCGCGGCGTCACGGTTCCCGCCAACGGCACGCCCGAGCAGCGCGGCTTCGCCCTCTACAGCAATAACTGCGCCGGCTGTCACGGCAACACGCCGCCCAAAGTCGCCTCCGACGTCCTGCGCAAAGTCGTGCGCGCCGGGCAGGGACAAATGCCCGCCTTCTCGGAGGACACCATGAGCGCCGCCACTCTCGACGCCATCGCCGCGTTCGCCGCGAATCCGGCCGCCGGGGCTCCCTTGCGTGGCGCCACCGACGTCCCCCCTCCGCCCGAAGGCCAAACCCGTTACTACGGACCCTTCGGCTCGCTCTGGCACGCCGCCAACGGACTTCCCGCCATCGGCCCGCCATGGTCCGAAATCGTCGCCTACGACCTGAACGAAGGCACGATCAAGTGGCGCGTGCCCCTCGGCACGATCTCGTCGCTGGCCGCCAAGGGCATCAAGGACACCGGCAGCTACCGGCCCACACGCAATGGCCCCATCGTCACCGCCGGCGGCCTCATCTTCATCGCCACCGCCTCGGATCGCATGGTGCGCGCCTACGACAAGGACAACGGCAAGGTCCTCTGGGAACGCGAAGTGCCGTCGAACCCCGATGGCCTCCCGGCCGTCTATGAAGCCGGCGGCCGCCAATACGTCGCCTTCTTCGCCGGCAACGGCCGCTCCTACAACGGAATCGCATGGAACCCCGGAAAGCCCGAAGCGCAAGGCTATTACGTCTTCGCGCTCCCCAAATGAGCTCTACGTGGAGCAACCGTTCCGCTTGCTATGCCGGCATTCTTGCCGGCATAGCCGCCATCCTCGGTGCCCAGACCCCGGCCCGCTACACCACCTGGTCCGACTATGGCGGAAGCCCGGACGATCTCCAATACTCCGCCCTGAAACAAGTCAATAAATCCAACGTCGCCAAACTCGAACAGGTCTGGTTTCACCCCGTCCCCGGCAACTCCGGCCGTTTCGGCTTCAACCCGCTGATCGTCGAAGGCACGATGTACGTCCTCGGCGCCAACAACGCTATCGTCGCGCTCGACGCTGCCACCGGCAAACCGGTCTGGACCCACCCCACCGACGGACGCCCCACCGATCGTGGAATCAACTACTGGCAGAGCAAAGACGGCGCCGACCGCCGCCTCATCCTCTCCGTCAATGGCTTCCTCCAGGAGATCAATGCCCGCACCGGCGTCACCATCAACACCTTCGGCGCCGATGGCCGCGTCAATCTCCGCACCGGCGACTTTCGTCCGCAGGGCAACGCCACCGGCACCCCCGGCCGCGTCTTCGAAAACCTGATCCTCCTCGGCTCCGCCCCCGGCGAGAGCTACGGCTCAGCCCTCGGCGATCTCCGCGCCTACGATGTCCTCACCGGCAAGCTCGTCTGGATCTTCCACACCATTCCGCGCCCCGGCGAGTTCGGCTATGACACATGGCCTCCGGACGCCTACAAATACATCGGTGGAAACAATACGTGGGGAGAGATCGCGATCGACGAAAAACGCGGAATTGCCTACTTTCCTACCGGCTCGCCCACCTACGATTTCTATGGCGCCGATCGCGTCGGCGCCAATCTCTTCGGCGATTGCCTGATCGCTCTCGACGCCCGCACCGGCAAGCGTCTCTGGCACTTCCAGGCCGTCCATCACGACCTCTGGGACTACGACCTCGCCACCGGCCCCAAGCTCCTCACCGTCAAGCACAACGGCAAAATGGTGGACATCGTGGCCCAGCCCACCAAGTTCGGCTTCCTCTATGTGTTCGACCGCGTCACCGGCGAGCCGCTCTGGCCCATCGAAGAGCGTCCCGTTCCCAAGACCGACGTCCCCGGCGAGGTCTCCTTCCCCACCCAGCCCTTCCCCACCAGGCCGCCCCCCTACACGCGCCAGAAATTCACCGAGGCCGACATCAACCCCTACATCGACGAAGCCGACAAGGCGCGCCTCCGCCAAATCCTTCAGAACGCCCGCAATGAAGGCCTCTTCACCCCGCCCGCCACGCGCAACACCATCGACATGCCGGGCGAGCTCGGTGGCAGCAATTGGGGCGGCGCCGCGGCCGATCCCACCAACGGCTGGCTCTTCGTCCGCTCGCACGATGCGCCCACCATGCACATCCTCTCCGAGCGCCCCCGCCTCCGCGTCCCCGAAGGCGCGACCGTCGAACAGCGCGGCCACGCCGCCTACGCACAGAACTGCGAGAGCTGTCACGGCGAGACGCTGCCCCCACGCTCGGACGCTTTCCGGACCATCGTCCGCAATGGCCGCGGCCAGATGCCCGCCTTCAACGAGATCGTCATTTCCGCACAGGACCTCGACGCCGTAGCCGCCTACCTGGCGAACCCCGCCGCCGGCGCCCTCCCCGCCTCCAACCTCCCTCCGCCACCCCCCGGCCAGCGGCGCTATTTCACGCCGTATGGCACCCTCAATGCGAGCAACGGTCTCCCCGCCATTGGCCCGCCATGGTCCGAGTTGACGGCATACGATCTCAACGAAGGCACGATCAAGTGGCAGGTCCCGCTCGGCATAGTCCCCTCGCTCGCCGCGAAAGGCATCAAAGCCACCGGCAGCTACCACCCCACGCGCAACGGTCTCGTAGTGACCGCAGGCGGCCTGATCTTCATTGGCACATGGTCCGACCGCACCCTCCGCGCCTATGACAAAGACAGCGGCAAGGTGCTTTGGGAAAAAGAGCTCGAAGCCAATCCCGAAGGCATCCCCGCAGTCTACGAAGTAGCCGGCCGCCAATACATCGCCTTCTGCGCCCGCGCCGGCCGCGTCTTCGACAACATCGGAGCCGATTCGATCGCATGGTCCCCCGGCAACCCTGCGTCCGCAGGTTACTACGTCTTCTCCCTCCCCCTCCCCCGATGACCCGCCGCACTCTGCTCCAACTCGCCGCGACGTCCCCGATGTGGGGCCGTCCCGCCGCGCCCCCATGGCTGGCCGGCATCTACCGCGAGCTCCACATCGACGCCCACTTCGCGCAAGTTCCCAACCCCTATGAGAACTTCGACGCCGGGCGCGCCGCCGACATCCTCCACTCCGCCGGTTTCCAGATGGTCAGCATCTTCGCCATCTGCAACGGCGGCTATTCGTATTTCCCGACCAAACTCGGCGTCGTCCATCCCGGTCTCAAGCGCGACTTTACCGGCGAATTCTCCCGCGCCCTCAAACAGCGCGGAATCCGCGTCCTCGCCTACGTCTCCGTCGGACCCGACCGCCGCGCCGCCAAAGACCACCCCGACTGGCTTCGCACCGCGCCTCCCGGCCAGATGTGCGCCAACTCCCCCTGGGTCGAAGAAGCCCACATCCCGCAACTCCAGGAAATCGTCTCGCTCTACGATGTCGATGGCTTCTTCCTCGACTCCGTCCTCGGCAAATTCGTCCGCGGCGTTTGTGAGTGCAAGTGGTGCAAAGAGGACCAGCCGGGCGCCGGACACTACCGCTTCCTCAGCCGCAGCGGCGCGCGCTACGCCGATCGGGTCATCGGAGCCCTCAAGCCCGGCCTCGCCTTCGTGACGAACCACGTCTGGGTGTCGCACAACCCTGTAAAGCCGCCAGCCTCCTTGCGGCAACTCGTCTGGGAGCCCGTGCCGCCGTACAGCCGAGTCCTCGCCGCCGACTTCTCGCTCGAAGCCCGCTACCTCTCCACCCAAGCCGTCGACAACTGGAGTTGCATGACCACCCGCGGCAACGGCTGGGGCGACTACTCCCTGCGCGACGCCGAGACCTTCCGCCGCGAGGCCGCTATCCTCCTCGCGAACGGAGGCCGCCCGTACTTCGGCGACGATAGCTATCCCTCCGGCAACCCCGACCCGGCGGTCTACAAAGTGTATGGCGAGGTCAACGCCGGCGCCGCCGCGCTCGAACCATACATCCGCGGCTGCGCTCCCGTGAAGGAGATCGCCGTCCTGCTGTCGGCCGAGTCCATGTGGGCGGCGCTGCCCGTGAATCCGCCGCGCGAATGGATCGGCAACCCCGCATCCACCGGCGTCGCCGGCGCCCATCGAGTCCTCGCCGAAGAGCACTTGCAGTTCAGCATTCTGAACAGCGAGACGCTCGTCGAAACCCTCGGCGAATACAAAGTCCTCATCCTCCCCGAGCAGCGTATTTTGAGCGCGGCGGAATGCGCCGCGATCCGGCGTTTCGTCGAAGCAGGCGGCGCGCTGATCGTCACCGGCGAGACCGACTGGTCGCTCAGCGACGTCCTCGGCATCCGCAACCTCGGCCGCGCCGAAGTGCGGCGCGCCTTTCTCCGGCAGGAGATGGACATTCAGGTCAACGGTCCCTACTTCCGGATTCAGGCGACCACTGCCCAACCACTGCTCGAGCTCGTGCCGCCGGCCATTCGTCAGGCGCCCGCCGAAAAACCGGAAGGACCCGCGGTCACGGTCAACCGGTTCGGGAAGGGGCAGGCAATCTACTGCTGTGTTGAATTATTCGGCGCCTATGATCAAAATCGGACGCCGGCCCTGCGAAGGGTCGCCGCAGGGTTGTTAGGGCGGGTTTTTCCGCCCGAAACGCGTCAAATTCTACTCGAAAATGCGCATTTTGACGTCGAAATTGCCCTAAATTGGCGCCAAAATGATCGTTTTTTGCACCTTTTGAGCGCTTCCGCCGGTACAGTGGAAGGAATCCACGTTCGATTGCGGTCGAGCGCCCGTCCGAAACGGGTTTCGCTCGTGCCGGAAAAAAAGAACGTTGCGTTCGAATGGAAAGAAGGATGGGTAAGCTTTCCCGCGCAACCGCTAACCACGCATAGCGCCTATTGGATCGAAGTCTGAGGAGAGGGGATTAGAATCGTGAGACTGAAAGGGAAAGTGGCGTTGATTACCGGCGCCAGCCGCGGAATCGGGAAGGGGATCGCCGAGGTCTTCGCGGAAGAAGGCGCCGATGTCGCCGTGAATTACGTGGCGAACGGCCCGGCGGCGGAAGACGTCGCGGCCGCTATCCGGTGCAAGGGACGGCGCGCCATGACGGTGCAGGCCGACGTCGCCGATCGCGCGCAAGTCGAAGCGATGGTGGATCAGGTGTGGCAGGAACTAGGGCCCATCGACATCCTCGTCAACAATGCGGGCATCGAGACCATCGTGCCGTTTCTCGACTTGACGGACGACCAGTGGACGCGCCTGGTAGATGTGAACCTGCGCGGCGAATGGCTGTGCTCGCAGGTCTTTTGCCGCCGCGCGATCGCCGAGGGGCGCAAGGGCAGTATCGTCATGATCGGCTCTATCCAGGCGGGCAAAGTCCTGCCGGGGCGCACGCACTACGCGCCGACGAAGCTGGGCCTCGAAGCGCTGACGCGCAACATGTCGGCCGAGATGACGCCGCAGGGAATTCGCGTCAATTGCGTCCACCCCGGCCTGATCGACACCGATATGACGGCATGGGTGATGAAGCGGCCGGACTTGCTGCCCGGGATTCTCTCGCAGATCTCGGTGGGCCGCGCCGGCGAGCCGCGGGAGATCGGCACTGTGGTCGCATTCTTCGCTTCCGACGAAGCGAGCTACCTGACTGGCCAATCGATCCATGTCGACGGCGGCTGGGTCGGTAAATGATTCGCTTCGACGGCAAGGTCGCGCTGGTCACGGGCGGTTATGGGGGCATCGGCGCGGCGGTCAGCCGCGGACTGGCCGATCTCGGCGCGAAGGTTGCGGTGGCGGGCCATAATGCGGAAAAGGCCAGGAAGTGCGCCAGTTCCATGGGCGGATACGCGGCGCCGTTCGACGGGCTTTCGGTGGCCGACACGCGGCGGATGGTGGACGATATCGCCGCGCATTACGGGAGGCTGGACATTCTGGTCAACTGCGTCGGTTTGAACCAGGAGGCGAAGGCGGAGGATTTCGACGAGGAGCGATGGGACCATGTCGTCGACGCCAACCTCAAGAGCGCGATGTTCCAGGCGCAGGCGGCCGCGCGGCACATGATTGCGCAGGGCGGCGGCAAGCAGGTGCACATCGGTTCGGTGCGCACCCACTTGGGGCTGCGCGGCCGCGGGTATGCGGCGTACTGCGCCGCGAAGGGCGGACTGGCGATCCTGTGCAAACAATTGGCCGCCGAATGGGCGCCGCACAAAATCAATGTAAACATCGTGGCTCCGACGTTCGTCCGCACGGAGCTCGTGGCGAACATGCTGGCCGACCCGGCGTTTTACAGCGCGCTGGTCGGGCGGATTCCGCTGGGCCGCATCGCCGAACCGGAAGACGTTCGCAATGCCGTGCTTTTCTTCGCGTCCGCGGCGTCGGACTTCGTGACGGGGCAGACTTTGTATCTGGATGGGGGAATTACGGCTACGCAATGATATGCCCAGAAAACTGATCGATCTCAGCATGCCGGTGCATAACGATATGGTGACTTTTCCGCGCGTCGTCCGGCCGGCGCTCGTGATGTACGAGACGTGGAAGCAGTTCGCGGAACGGATCGGCGCCGCGAAATATGGCGTGGACTGGCTCACGGCGCACTGCCTGATTGTGATTGGCGACCACATCGGGACGCACATGGATTCGCTGCGGCACATGCGGGATGACGCGCCGGGGCCGGAGGGGATTCCGCTCGAGTACTGTTACGGCGACGGAGTGGTCCTCGATTTCCGGCATCTACCGAAAGGGGCGGGCGTCAGCGTCAACGACGTCAAAGCCGCACTGACCAAAATCAACTACACGCTGAAGCCGCTCGACATCGTCCTGATCCACACGGGGGCGGGCAAGATCAACCACACGGAAGCGTACCTTACCGATCATGTGGGCATGACCGGCGAGGCGACGCATTGGCTGCTCGACCAGGGCATCAAGATGATGGGCACCGACGCGGTCACCTTCGACCCGCCGGTGTGGGCGATGTTCGAGCGGAAACAATTCTGGGAGGCGCACCGCGTCATGATCGAGCGGGAATATTACCACCTGGAGAACATGTCGAATTTCGAACTGCTTCCGCCGCACGGTTTCCAACTGTCGGTGTTTCCGGTGAAGTGGGTCAACACGACGGCGGCGCCGGTGCGGGCGGTCGCGATTCTGGAGGGATAGGGGGATCAGCACAGCCGCTAAGTCGCAAAGAACGCCACGGCCAGCTTGCGCTGGATTTGATTCCACCGGCGCCTGGGCTAGACATTAAACGACATTCTGCGGCCGGCCCTCTACGAAACACCAGATATTCTCGACCGCGAGACGCAGCCCGGCTTCCAGCGCTTCCGGAGTGATTCCGGCGCAGTGCGGAGTGATCGTGACGTTCGATAGCTGCGTCAGAGGATGGCCCGCAGGCAACGGCTCGACCGTGAAGACATCGAGCCCGGCGCCCGCGATGAGGCCGGAGATCAACGCGTCGACTAGCGCCGCTTCGTCGACGATCGCGCCCCGCGCCGTATTGACCAGGATCGCGGACGGCTTCATCAGCCCGAATTCGCGCGCGCCGAGGAACCCGGCCGTCTGCGGCGACAGCCGCAGGTGTACGCTGATTACATCGCTCGTGCGATAGAGCTCGTCGAGCTCCACGATTGGGTCTCCGGGCCTGGGGTGCATCGTCCAGGCAATCACACGCATGCCGAAGCCGGCTGCGAGGCGCGCGAACTGCCGTCCGATCGCCCCAAGTCCGATAATGCCGCACGTCTTTCCGAAGAGCTGGACCGATTGCCCGCGAGGCCAGCCGCCCGCTCGCGCGGCGGAGTCCACTTGCGGGATGCGCCGCGCCACGGCCATCAGCAGCGCCAAGGTATGTTCGGCGATCGAGATGGCCGAGACGCCGGGGGTATTCGTGACGGCGATGTTGCGCCGCGCGGCCGCCGGCAGATCGATGTGATCCGTCCCCGTGCCCCACACCGAAATCAGCCGCAGGCGCGGGCAGGCGTCGAATACGCGGCCGGTGAACTTGACGGAGGAGCGGATGTTCAGCACGAACTCGGCGTCGCGGATGCGGTCGATCAGCGCGTCTTCCGACGCGGGGAGCGTGTCATGGTGCTCCAGCCCGGCGCGCGAAGCGAGCCCGGGCCACGCGGCGCTGGGGCGCAGGACGGCGGGAGCGTCGTCGGGAATGTGCACTTTCATAGGTCGTTCGCCTGTAGCATATCAGTCATCGCGCCGCGCCCCGGCGGGGGCGCCATTAGTTATAATCTCCACCATGTCGCCTCGCGTTGCGCCAATCTTAGGATTGTGCGTTTTGTTAGTGTCCTGCGCCAGGACTCACACGGCATACTCTCCGCAGCCGCCTGCCATGCCCGCTGCGCCGGTCATCGCCAACGAACCCGATCGCGCCGACGAGGCCGAAGAGGCCGCGGCGTTCTATCTGCTGAAGCGCGCCCCCGACGGCAAGAACCTGCCCACGGAGCGCTACCTCGCGCAACGCGAGGCGCTGAGCCGCATGCGCACGCACTCCATCGCCCGCGGCGGATTCGTCTCCGGACTCCGGCCTCACGACGCGTACTCGCAGCCCGCCTCGACTGGTTGGGTCCCCCTCGGACCCGGCAATGTGGGCGGCCGCACCCGCGCGCTCGTCATCAACAAACAGAATCCCCTGGTGATGTACGCCGGAACCAGCGGCGGCGGCGTCTGGAAGACCCTCGATGGCGGCAAAAACTGGAACCCACTCACCGACCTCATCCCCAGCCTCGCCGTCGACACCCTGGCGATGGATCCCAACGCGCCGGATACCCTGTACGCCGGCACGGGCGAGCCGACCGGATCGGTGGCGCGCCGCGGCGCCGGCATCTTCAAGACCACGGACGGCGGGGTCACGTGGAATCAACTCCCCGGCACCGCCAACAACAATTTCTATTTCGTCAACGAAGTCCTGGTCAGCCCCAATAACAGCAACAACGTTTACGCGGCCACCGAGACCGGGGTCTTCTTCAGCCCGGACGCGGGCGCAACCTGGACGCGCTCCCTGGAGCGCGCGACGCCCAATAGCGGATGCCAGCAGATCATCATCCGCACCGACCAGCCGACCGATTCCCTTTTCGCTTCCTGCGGCCGCAACAACACGCCTCCGTCCGCCATCTTCCGCAACACCGACGCCGCCGGCGCGGGCGCGTGGACCCAGGTGCTCACCGCGCCGGGAATGGGCCGCTCTTCGATCGCCGTCGCGCCTTCCAATCAGAGCATCGTCTATGCCCTGCTGAGCAGCGTCGACCCGCGGAATCCCACGTTCCTCAATGCCCTGCTGGCCGTCTACCGCTCCGATTCCAACGGCGACCCGGACTCCTGGACGCCGCTGGTGCAGAACACCGATTCGAGCCTCGCGAATGTCTCCATCCTGTCCTATCCCAACGCCACGTTCGGCAAGGCCTGCGGCGGCACGGCGGGGGATTCGCACGGCCAAAGCTATCTCGACATCATTCTCGTAGTCGACCCCGTGAATCCCGACCGCGTCTGGGCGGGCGGCATTGACGTTTTCCGGTCGGACGATGGCGGCAACAACTGGGGCATCGCCGGCTTCTGGGAAACGGGACAGCCGCTAGGCCCTCATGCCGACAATCACCGCCTGGTCTTTCACCCCGCCTACGACGGCGTCACCAATCAGACCCTCTTCAATACCAGCGACGGCGGAATCTTCTATACCGACAACGCCAACGATCCGGTGGCCACCGGCGACCGCGCCGGCTGCTCGCCCTACTCCACCAAAGTCGCCTGGAAGAGCCTCAACCACACGTTCAATGTCACTGAATTCCATCACGGCGCGGCGTATCCGGCCGGGCAGTGGTACATCGGCGGCGCGCAGGACAATGGCACGGTTCGTGGCGGCGACGCTCTCGGTTCCGAGCAGTGGAGAACCATCGCGAGCGGCGACGGCGGCTACATCGCCATCAATCCCGCCGACCCGAATGTGGTCTATCACGAGTTCTCCGGACTCAGCCTCGTGAAATCGACCGATGGCGGCGTGACCTTCACTTCCGCCATTCGCGGCATCACCGAATCCTCATCGAACTTCCAGTTCATCCCCCCGTTCGTGCTCGACCCAACCAACCCCAACCGTCTGTATACGGGCGGCCTGACCGTCTGGCGCAGCGACGACGCCGCCGCCACATGGTCCCCTGCCAGCGCGCCTCTGTCCTCGTCGACGGGCGGCGTAAGCACCCTCGCGGTGTCCGCCGCCGACTCCAACCGCGTCCTGATCGGGACATCCGGGGGCCGCGTGTATCGCAATACGAACGCCACCGCCGCCGACGGAACCACTGTCTGGGATGTCTCTCTTCCGCGCTCCGGTTTCGTCGCCTCCATCGCGTTCGACCCCACCACCCCGGACGTTGCCTATGCCGCTTATGCCACCTTTAAGAGCGGCACGCAGAACTACATCTACAAAACCGTCGACGGCGGCCTGACGTGGACAGGCAGCGACGGCAGCGGCGATTCCGCCCTCCCCGACGCGCCGGTCAGTTCCGTCCTCGTCGACCCGCTAAACAATTCGACCATCTTCGCCGGCACCGACCTGGGCGTCTTCGTCTCCGTCGATGGCGGCCTCAGTTGGGCCCGCGAGGACACTCCCTTTGTCAACACTCCGATTGTCAACCTGGCGCTCGACCGCTCCACCGGCCCGACTTACCTCTTCGCCTTTACCACGGGCCGCGGCGTCTGGCGGATTCCGCTGAGCGGTTCGGCGCCGCCCTGCCAGTACACGCTTTCCGGCAACAAGGTGTCCAGTCCCGCCTACGGAGCGAACGTGCCGTTCGACCTGAAGACCGGCGATGGCTGCCGCTGGGTCGCCCTCCCGGGCGGTTCGGTGTTTGGCGTGAAATCTCCCGCCAGCGGCGCCGGAAGCGGCACGGTGACCATCGCCGTTCCGATGAACACCACCACCCTCACGCGCACCGGAACGGTTTTCGTGCAGGACCAGCAGGTTGCCGTGACCCAAACGGGAGCGCTGTCCGTTTCGCGCAACGACGAGAACACGTCCGCCGCGACCATCGCGCTGCTGCCATACGTAGGGATCGAGGATACCCGACTCATGACCGCCAACGCCGCCGACCCGGTTCATTCCTGCTCGCAATCCGCCGATTTCAAATCCGCGTGGTGGCGAGTGACGCCCGCCGCGTCCGGCACGCTCCACCTGGGAGTGCAGGCCGAGCGGTACGACGTCTTTGGAAACTCCGGCTTCGTGGCCGCGGTCTACGATGGACAGGCCGTGGACGCCAACGAGATCGGGTGCTTTCAGCATCGCCGCGACACGACGACCTGGCAGATGGTGACGGCCGATATTCCCGTGACCGCGGGCAAGACCTATCTGATCGAAGTCAGCGCCACCGGGAGCGCTCAGGCCGACGGCGGCTTCACGATCGTCAGCGCCGCCCTGTTGCCGTAGCGTACAAAGCGGGCCCGCCGCCATATAATCGAAGGACAATGCGCATCGATTGGTTTGTCAGCGGCGCCGTCCTGGCGGTGGCCGGCCTTCTGGTGGGACCGGCGTCGGCCCAGCCTCCCAAGGGGTTCACCAACCTGTTTAACGGCCGCGACCTGACCGGATGGCGCGGCCGGCCCGGCGGCGGAGGAGTCTTCAGTCCCTACGTCGAGGCGAAGTTTACAGCCGAGGAGCGCGCCGCCAAGCAGGCCGAGTGGAACGCCGACCGCGACCTGCACTGGCGCGCCGATTCCGCGAAGGGCGAGTTGGTCTCCGACGGCAAGGGCGTTCACCTCGCCACCGAAAAGCCGTACGGCGACTTCGAGTTTCGCGTGGAATGGATGTTGACGCAGCCTTGCGGCGACTCCGGCATCTATCTGCGCGATTACCCTCAAGTGCAAATCTGGGATCCGGCATGCCCGCGCGAGCAGCGCAACGGAGCAGGCAAGGGCTCCGGCGGCCTGTGGAACGACAACGACGACAATCCCGGAAAATGGCCGCTGGTGAAAGCCGATAACCCCATCGGGCAGTGGAACACCATGGCCGTCAAGATGGCCGGCACGCGGGTGTGGGTCACGCTCAACGGCAAGGACGTGGTGGTTGGCCAGGTGCTCGATAACTTCTTCGATCGCAAACTGCCGGTTCTCCCGTCGGGATCGATCGAACTGCAGACGCACGGCTCCGAGGTGCGCTTCCGCAACGTCTACGTGCGCGAGATTCCCGAAGCCGAGGCGAAGGCGCTGCTGGCCGGGCGCTGACCGCGGTTATCCGCCAATTCCATCTGCGGAGCGCCGGGAGAGCGCAGCGCCCGGATATCCCGCATGGGCGGCTGGCCGAAAAAACGGCTGTATTCGCGGTTGAACTGGCTGGCGCTTTCGTAGCCGGCCTCGAATGCCGCGCTCGCGGCGTCCAGACCGTCCAGCAGCATGCGTCCCCGCGCCGCCTGCAGTCGAAGCTGTTTCTGGTATTGCAGGGGGCTCATCGCGGTCAGCACGCGGAAGTGATGGTGCAGCGTCGAGACGCCCATCCCCGCGATTTCCGCGAGCTCTTCCACCCGTAGCGGCCGCGCATAGTTTGCGCGGATCCACGCGATCGCTTTCACCGTCCGGTGACTCTGCTCTCCCTGCGTGGCAATCGCCCGCAGCCGCGCCCCGCCGGCGCCGCGCAGGATTCGATAGACGATCTCGCGTTGAATCAGCCCACTCAGAAACGGAATGTCCTGCGGCGAATCCAGCAGGTCCACCAGCCGGCAGCAGGCGCTCAGAAACTCCACCGTCGTCTCACCCGTCGCCATCCCGGGACTGTCAGCCGGCGCTTCGGTCACGGGAATCTCCTCCCGGCCGATCAGCTCCCGGACCATCGGCATTTCGAGTTTCAGCGACATCGCCAGGCACGGCGCCGCTTCACTCGCCTCGATCACGCGGCTGACCACCGGCAGATCGACCGACGTCAACAGGAATCGCGACGGGTCGTAGAAGAACGTGGTTCGCCCGAGTTCCACCTGCTTCCGCCCTTGCACGAGCACGGTCACGCCCGGCTCGTACGTCATCGAGCACGGAGCGGTGACCGACGTCCGCCGGTGCAGCGTCAGCCCCGGAATTCCGGTTGCCCGGTTCTCTGCCTGGCCAATGAACAAGGCAATCCTGCGCGCGAGCTCCTTCCGCAATTCCTGCGCCCCATCTCGTAACGGAGACGCCACCCCGCCGCGGTTTCTCATCTATCCCAGAATAACTCCTACCGCTGTGCGTGGGTCAACAGGGGCAAGAGGAATAGGCAACAAATCGGGAGGATCGGGATATCGCCTCCACGGCCGCCGGCCCTACCCTGAAAAAGAGAGAAAACACCGATGCAAAAACGTCAACTCGGAAAATCCGGCCTGGAAGTCTCGGCTCTCGGGCTCGGCTGCATGGGAATGAGCTTCGGCTACGGTCCGGCCGCGGACAAGCGGGAGATGATCTCGCTGATTCGCACGGCCGTCGAACGCGGCGTCACCTTCTTCGACACCGCGGAAGTGTACGGACCCTTCACCAACGAAGAACTCGTGGGCGAAGCCCTCGCGCCCATGCGGGAGCAAGTCGTCATCGCCACGAAGTTCGGCTTCAAACTCGACCCGGGCACCGGCAAACAGGCCGGCCTGGACAGTCGCCCCGAGCACATCAAGCAGGTCGCCGACGCCTCGCTCCAGCGCCTCAAGACCAATGCCATCGACCTCTTTTACCAACACCGCGTCGACCCGAACGTGCCGATCGAAGACGTCGCCGGAGCCGTAAGAGAACTGATTCAAGCCGGCAAGGTGAAGCACTTTGGCCTTTCCGAGGCGGGTGTGCAGACCATCCGCCGCGCGCACGCCGTGCAGCCGGTTGCCGCCCTGCAAAGCGAGTACTCGCTGTGGTTCCGCGCGCCGGAAGCGGAAGTACTGCCCACCCTCGAGGAACTCGGCATCGGGTTCGTTCCGTTTAGCCCTTTGGGCAAAGGCTTCCTCACGGGGAAGATCGACGAGAACACCACGTTCGACAGCTCGGACTTCCGCAACATCGTCCCTCGCTTCTCCCCCGAGGCGCGCAAAGCCAATCAGGCATTCGTCGATCTGCTGGCTCGCATTGCGAAACAGAAGAACGCGACGCCCGCTCAGATCGCGCTCGCATGGCTCCTCGCCCGAAAGCCGTGGATCGTTCCGATCCCCGGGACTACAAAGCCGCACCGGCTCGAGGAGAACCTCGGCGCCGCCGCAGTCCAACTGACGCCGGAAGATCTCCGCGAAATCGAGAGCGCGGCCTCGACTGTCACAGTGCAGGGCGCCCGCTACCCCGAACACCTGGAGCAGTTGACCGGCCGTTAAAGAATCCAAAGGAAAAATCCATGTACACCGCGAAAGCTTATTCCGCCGCCGGCGCGGCGTCGCCGCTAGCCTCCTCTACGATCCCGCGTCGTGACCTGGCCGAACACGACGTCCGCATCGAGATCCTGTTCTGCGGCGTCTGCCACTCCGACCTGCACCAGGTCCGCAACGAGTGGAAGAGTGTCATGCCGACCGTCTACCCGTGCGTTCCGGGCCATGAGATCGTCGGCCGTGTCGCCGCCGCCGGCTCCGCGGTGACGGCGTTCCAGCCCGGCGACCTCGCCGCTGTCGGCTGCATGGTCGATTCCGATCGATCCTGCCCGGAGTGCCAGGCCGGGCTCGAGCAGTTCTGCCCGAACGTCACGCTTACGTACAACTCCCCCGACAAGCACCTCGGAGGCGTCACGTATGGCGGCTATTCCGACAGCATCGTCGTCGACGAGCGCTTTGTCCTGCGCGTGCCGGCTAATCTCGATCTCGCCGGAACCGCGCCGCTGCTCTGCGCGGGAATCACCACTTACTCGCCCATGCGCCACTGGGGCGTTAGCAAGGGCAAGAAGGCCGGCGTGGTGGGTCTTGGCGGACTCGGCCACATGGGGGTCAAGTTTGCCCATGCCCTCGGAGCCCACGTTGTGGTCTTCACGACCTCGCCCAACAAAAAAGACGACGCCCTCCGCCTCGGCGCCGACGAAGTTGTCATCTCCCGCAATGCCGGCGAGATGCAAAAGCACACCCGCAGCTTCGACTTCATTCTCGACGCGGTCTCCGCGGATCACGACATCAACGCCTATATTCAACTGCTCCGCCGCGACGGGAACATCACCCTCGTCGGCGCGCCGGAGAAGCCTCTCGCCGTGTCCGCCTTCGACCTGCTGTTCGGACGCCGCAGCCTCTCCGGCTCCCCCATCGGCGGGATCCGCGAGACCCAGGAGATGCTCGACTTCTGCGGCGCGCAGAACATCACTGCCGATGTTGAGATCATCCCGATCCAGAAGGTTAACGAAGCCTACGCGCGGCTGCTCAAGGCCGATGTGAAGTATCGCTTCTCGATCGACATGGCGTCTCTCAAATCGTAGCGCAGGCAGGAATGCTTGCTCCACGAGCGGCTAGAATGACGACAGACGGATGCGCGAAATCGAGACCAGTCTGGGAACGCTTCGCCGGAAGCGCGGCTTATCCGCGATCCATCTGGCCGAACGCGCGGGCGTAAGCCGGCAGACCATCTATGCGATGGAAGCCGGCACGTACGTTCCGAATACGGCCGTCGCTCTGCGCCTGGCGCGGGCGCTGGAGACCACCGTCGAAGAGCTCTTTACTCTTCCCGGCAGCGATCCGGCTCCGCGTCTGAGGTCGGAGCCGGCGACCCTGTTGCCCGGATCCGCCGGGGCGCAGGAAGGTCAGGCGGTCCAACTGTGCCAGGTGGAACAGCGCCTGATGGCGGTGGCCCCTTCTCCCGTTCCCTGGTATTTCCCGGCCACGGATGCCGTGGTCGCGGACAAACCGGGGCGCAAAGGGACAACCCGCGTTCAGATCTTTCAGGAGGAAGACGACTTTACGGATCGGATCCTGGTGGCCGGGTGCGACCCGGGCATTTCCGTGCTCTCCCGTCATGTGCAGGCCGCCGGCATCGAATTGGTGCTGGCGCACCGCAACAGTTCGCAGGCGCTCCTGCTTTTGAAGGAAGGTTGCATTCACGTGGCCGGCACGCACCTACGGGACGAAGACAGCGGCGATTCGAATCTGCCGCAGATCAGCCGGCTGTTTCCGAGGAACGCGGTGGCGGTGATCGCGTTTGCCGTTTGGGAAGAGGGCATCGTGACGGCCGGGTGCAATCCGAAAGGCATCCGGGGAATCGAAGATTTTTCCCGCGGCGATGTCGTCATCGTCAACCGGGAGATCGGGTCGGGAAGCCGCGCTCTGCTGGACGCGCGGTTGCAGCGGGCGGGAATCGCGCCGGGCAGCGTGCGCGGTTACGACCGATTGGCCCCGGGGCATCTCCCGGCCGCCTGGCAAGTGCAGGCCGGCATGGTGGATGGTTGCGTGGCCACCCGCGCCGTGGCGCGCGTCTTCGGCCTGCACTTCATTCCGCTGGTGACCGAGCGATACGATCTCGCGATCCGCAAACCGCATTTGGAACTGCCTCGCATCCAGAACCTGCTCGACACGTTGAGCCGGTCGAATTTCCGGCGCGAACTGGAAGGCCTGGGCGGCTACGATACCCGCGTAGCCGGTCAACGAGTGCTCTGAGTCCGCTGCTCCTAGCCCGCCGCACAAACGCCGCAAAGCACTCCGCGCCATGGTGTACCATAAGAAATTACTTCATGAAGGCCTTATTGGAAGCTCTCCGGCCAGGGGAGAAGGACTGGGAAATCGCCGGAGCTATCGACCCGGCTCGCGTACCCGCTCATATCGCCATCATTATGGACGGCAACGGCCGGTGGGCCAGCCGCCGGCGCCTTCCCCGCGTCGCCGGGCATAAGGCCGGAATCGGTCCCGTCCGTTCCAGCGTCGAAACCTGCGCCCGCCTCGGCGTCAAGGTGCTGACGTTGTACGCCTTCTCCGTCGAAAACTGGAAGCGTCCGCGCCACGAAGTCGAGACGCTGTGGCGGCTTCTCCGCTATTACCTCAAGCAGGAGCTCCCCGAGCTGCAGAAGAACGACATCCGCCTGCAGGCCATTGGGCGGCTCGAAGCCCTGCCCCACCAGGTGCGGCGCGAACTCGAATCCGCCATCGACGCCACATCGGCCAACCGCGGCCTGCTCGTCAATCTGGCCATCAATTACGGGGGCCGCGCGGAGATCGTCGACGCCGTGAATTCCATCCTCGAGATGGCCCGCCTCGACGGCAGCCTCGGCAATCTCAAACTCGACGAAGATCTCATCGCCACCAGCCTCTATACCGCCGCATGTCCCGATCCCGACCTGCTGATCCGCACGTCGGGCGAAATGCGCATCAGCAATTTCCTGCTGTGGCAGATCGCTTACGCCGAGTTGTACGTCACCGACACGCTCTGGCCGGATTTCACGCGGACCGATCTCCTGCAAGCCGTCCTCGACTTCCAGAAACGCGACCGCCGCTATGGCGGTCTTAGCGCCGTCCAACCCGAAAGCGGGCCGCTGGATGAAGCGCTCATTCCCATGCTTCGCTCGTCATGAAGCGTGTCCTCACCGCGCTGGCGCTGATCCCCGTCGTCGTTTACGTGGTTCTCTGGGCCAACCTCTGGATCTTCCTGGCGGTGCTGTTCTCGGTGGCCTTCCTCTGTTACCGCGAGTACGATGAGATCGCCGCCGCCTACGGGTTCGGCGCTCCCGGGCTGGCCGGCGCCGCCGCCGGCTATCTCCTGTTCGCCTGGCGCGGCGATGCCTGGCTCTACCTGACGATCGTGGCCATCCTCGTCCTGATCGACGTGATGCGCATGGACGACCTAAGCAAGGCCCTACCGCGCGCTTCGCTGCTGATCACGGGTGTCGTTTACGTCTTCGGCTGCTGGAAGTGCGCCATTCCCCTGCGCGAGATCAACCCGCACTGGCTCATGTACGGGCTGATGCTGAATTGGGTGGGCGATAGCGGCGCCTACTTCGTGGGCCGCCGCTTCGGCAAGCACAAAATGGCGCCGCGCGTCAGCCCCAAGAAATCGTGGGAAGGCGCCGCCGCATCGGTGGCGACCTCGGTGCTCCTCGGCGGCGCCTACCTGATGCGCTTCATCCCGGGAATCGCCCTGCCGCACGCCATCGCGATCACCGTGCTCGCCAACATCGCCGGGCAATTGGGCGACCTGGCGGAATCGGCGATGAAACGCGGCGCCGGCGTCAAGGACAGCGGCACGATCCTTCCGGGCCACGGCGGCTTCCTCGATCGCGTCGACAGCACGCTGTTCACCCTGCCCGTCGTCTACGGGTATTTGCTGCTGCTGGCGCGCTGACTCTAACGGCCGGTCCAGTTCCGCTCCCAGCCGCGCCACCAATCGGTATGCTCGAGCTCCAGCGCGTTCCAGCAGAGGTCGATCATCTCTGGATCCCTGGCGAGCACGCGGGCGCGCTCGACTTCGGGCGGCAGGTTGACAAGCTGCGCGAAGCGATCGAAGACCGGTCCGCGGTCGCGCTCGGGGACTCGCGTCAGGAGATGCCAAAGCGTGAGACCGTCGCGGGGACGGGCGGCGGCGAGAATGCCATCGAGCGCGGCCGAATCGCCGTGTTCGAAGCTCGCGACCGATTGGGCGAGCGCGGGCGGCGCATCCTCGTAGTACGGGATCCCCGGGCCGGCGCGTTTGCGGGTGACGCATTGCGCGCCCGCCGGGATGAAGGACTCGCGCCGGTCGTGCTGAAACGCCACCCATCCCATGGCGACTTTGAGCAGCCCGTCGCCGGACTTATCGACAGTGATGGTGTATTCGCAGCCGAGATCGACCGCGCGCGCCGATGGCGTATCGACGGTGAACTGGCGGGGCGGCGCCCAGATGAATGCGTGCAGCGTGCCATGGTTGAGCTGCAAACGGCGGTCAGGCGCGGCGCGCATCTCGGATTCGGGGCCGAGATCGATGCGGCCCACCGCGTTGTCCTCGAGCATCAGGGTGGAATCGGGCGCGGTGCGGAGGACTTGGCCGGCTCGCAATGCCATCCACTTTTCGGCGCTGCGATTGCCGACCTGCGCCGCGCCGTCGAGCCGCGCCACTTCCCAGCCCGTATTCGGGCCGGGCGGGTTGTCAAACCGCCACAACGAGGCAGCCGCCAGCACGACGGCGGCGGCGGCCGCCATGGCGCGCCACGGCTTTCGCGCTGGGGCGGCGGGCGCTCCGCGATAGCTCAGGGGGGCCAACAGGCGTTCCAGGCGTTCGACCTCGGGATCGGGCGGCCCCGAACGGTCCCACAGGTAATCTTCTCTCATAACAGTCCCCGCAACATTTTCATTCCCCGGCACAGATTCACGCGCACGGATTCGGGAGTCAACCCGGTGCGCGCGGCAATCTCGGGCCCCGTCATTCCTTCGACGAGGCGCAGGATCAGGGTTTCGCGATAGGCCTCCGGCAGCGTCCTGATCAGGTCCAGGATTTCGAACGCCTGCTGGTTGGCCGCGACCCCTGTTTCGCGCACGGTCTGCTCGTCCAGATCGGCGCGGTGGCGATTGTCGCGGAAGTAGTCGATGGCGCGATTGCGGGCGATGGCGGCGAGCCATCCGCGGAAGGCCGCCGCCGTGCGCAGGACGCGCAACTGGCGCATGGCGGACATGAAGACGTCCTGCACGAGATCTTCCGCGTCACCCGCCGGCACGCGCGCCAACAGGATGCCATGCACCATGCGCGCGTACCGGGAGTAGAGGTGGCCGAAGGCCACGCGGTCGCCCTGCGCCGCGGCGGCGATGAGGCCTTCATCCTCGTCGCGGCGATCTTCGCTCACTTCCGCCTGCACCAGCATTATCATAGCGGGCCGAGTCAGTCCAACAGGGATGCGACGTCCGCCTTGGAGAAGGCCTTCATGTTGAACTTCGCATGGAGCCGGTCGACGCCGTCAGGGCCGGCGGGCACGAGCGTGTTGGTGAATTGCTCGTCATTGCGGCCAATCAGTTCAATGACCCACTTGCCGTCCCGGGGCCACTGCTGGGTGAGCGCGAACGTCCCGGCCTCCTTGAGTTTCGTCAGTTGCAGCGGGATCGTCTGCTGTTTGCCGCCGACCGTGCCGACGGCGGTGGCCGTGACGGTGGCATTCGCGGGATCATGGCAGCCTACGGCCTTGATCACGAGCACGGCATTGGCATTCTTCGCCTCGGGGCTGGCGTCGGGATTCCCCAACTGCAGGAAAAACCCGCCCGCAAACAGTTGCGCCGCGCAGGCGGCCATGGCTACGAAAAGCGTCTTTCTCATCGATTGTTCCCTCCTTTTGGGATCGATCTGGTGGAAAGACGCGATGGGGAGCGGGAGTGTTAACCGGCCGGCGCATGCCGGGGCTCACCTGGCGATTTTGACGGCGTCGCGGAGCGAATGCAGATCGGCGGCGCCGTGGTGGCGAACGCCATTGATGAAGAACGTGGGCGTGCCCTTGACGCCGCTTTGGCGGCCACTTTCGATGCCGGCCCGCACGTGAGGCGCGTGGAGGCGGCGGCGGAGGTCGCGGGCGAGGCGATCGGCGTCGAGCCCGATTTCCCGCGCGTAGTGGACGATCGCGGACGAACTGAGATCGGGAGAGTTCGCGTACAAAACGTCGTGCATGTCCCAGAAGCGGCCCTGCGCGTGGGCGGCTTCGGCGGCTTCCGCGGCCCCTTCGGCGTGACGGTGAATGTGGACGAGCGGAAAGTGACGGTAGATGTAACAAAGGCCGGCGCCGAGCTCCTTGCGAAGCTCCTGAATGACGGGATATGCGGCGGTGCTATCGGGGCATTCGTAATCGCCGTAATGGACAAGAACGTTGGGGGCGTCCAGGGCCCCGAGGTGGTGGTCCCGCTCGTTAGCGGGAGGAATCAGTTCGATCACGAGGAAGACCGGGCAGTTGCGGCGCCACCGTGCGAGAGAAGGCAGTCCGGCTTCGGGCCTTGCTACTTCAGCTTCACGGGATCGGCCGGGCGCGCGGGCAGTTTGCCGGGACTGGTCTTCATGCGCGCCAACACCTCGGCGACGGCGCGCTCGAGCTGCGGGTCCTTGCCTTGAATGACGGCGCGCGGATCGTTGTCGACTTCGATGTCGGGATCGACGCCATGGCCTTCGATGATCCACTCGCCCCTGGCGTTGGTGAAGCCGAATTCGGGAACGTTGACCGTCCCGCCGTCGAGCAGTTGGCCATGGTTGGTGATGCCGACCACGCCGCCCCAGCTTCGCTTGCCGATCAGCGGGCCGAGATGGGCTTCGCGGAACATGGCCGGGAAGATGTCGCCATCGGACGACGAATTCTCGTTGAGAATGGCGACCATCGGACCGGCGAAGGCGTTCGGGTAGAGCTGCGGCTGATCGACGGTGCGCGAGAACTGCGCCGCCAGGACCTTCTGGCTGAGGCGTTCGATCAGCATGCGTGACACGTTGCCGCCGCCATTGGCGCGGACGTCGACGATCAGCCCTTCCTTGCGGATCTGCGGGTAATACCACTTGATGAACTCGCGGATGCCATCGGCGCCCATGTCGGGGACATGGATATAGCCGACCTTGCCGCCGGTCATTTCGCTGACCTTGTTGCGATTGGACGCGACCCAGTCGAGATAGACGAGCTTGCTCTCGTCGGTGATCGGGCGGAAGGAGACGGCGCGCGCGCCTTCCATGGACGGTTTCGCGTTCAGCATGAGCGCGACGGGGTTATCGGCGGCGTTGCGGAGGAGGCGGTAGGGGTCGTCCTTGCCGGTGAGTTCCTGGCCGTTAATGGAGAGGACAAAATCGCCGGCTTTGGCGTCGACGCCGATTTCGGTGAGCGGGGAGCGGTACATCTCCTCCTCGTTCTGTCCCTGGAAGATGCGGGCGATTCGATAGCGGTTCGAAGCCTTGTCGAGCTCGAAACGCGCGCCGGGCAGAGCCACACGGGGGCGCGGCGGGAGCGGCATGTCGCCGCCATCGATATAGGCGTGCTGTACGGTCAGCTCGGAGATCATCTCGCTGATCACGTAATTGAGGTCGGTGCGATGCGCCACGTGCTGGAGCAGGGGCTTGTACTGTTGGCGCAGAGCCTCCCAGTCATAGCCGTGCATATTGGGGGCGTAGAAGAAGTCGCGATAGCGGCGCCACACCTCGTCGAAGATCTGGGCCCACTCCTGCGCGGGGACGCGGTCCACGTACAGGTTCGCGGTGGAGACGGTCTTCTTGGCCGCGGCGCCGGTGGGCGTGGCGTCCATCAGGGAGAAGCCGCCGGCGGCGCGGATGAGGAGCTTGGAGCCGTCGGGCGAAAGGACAAAGTTGCCGGCGTCCTCCATGAGAGTGGTTTCCTTGCGCTCCTTCAGCGAATAAATGCGGACGGAGGACTTGGTGTCCGCCTGCCGTCCGTAATAGAACGCCGGATTGACGGAATAGATGAGGTAACCGCTCTTCGCGGCGAGGTTGCCGAAGTTGTTGCCTTCGACCGGGACCTTGGCGACGCGCGCCTCCAGTCCGTCGAAGTCGATGACCAGGTCCTTCGGCTTGTCGTCCTTCTTGGCGTCATCCTTCTTCGCGTCGTCTTTTTTGGCGTCGTCTTTCTTGGCGTCGGCGTCCTTCGCAATCGTGACTTCGTCGCTCTCGGGCGGGAAGGGGTTCTTGACGTCTTTGCGCAACGCCAGAGCATAGAGATCGGCCTGACGATTGGTGGCGTAGTTGAATTCGACCGACGAAATCAGCGGCGCGAAATCGTGATTGCTGACGAAGTAGAGGTAGTTGCCTTCGGGGTCCCAGGCGGGGATGCCGGAATCGAAATATTCGCTGGTGACGCTGTGGGTCTTGCCGTCGGAGGCGCTCCAGATGTAGACCGACCCGAAGCCGTTCGGGTGATTCATGCTGAAGGCGAGGTGGTTGCCGCGCGGGGACCAGCGGTAATCGAGGATCGCGCCGCGGGTGGAATGCGCGATCTCGGTCAGCTTGCGATCCTCGACGGTGACGACGAAAAGGCGGCCATCCTTGTCGCCGAAGACGATCCGCTTGCCGTCGGGCGCCCACTCGGGAAAGTAGCGGAAGGCCTTGCCGCCGGTGGTGATCTGTTCGGGCTTGGAAGCGCCATCCTGCGCCACGATCCAGAGCTCTTCCTCGCCGCTGCGATCGGAAATGTAGGCGACTTTGGAGCCGTCGGGCGACCAGCGGGGCCACTTCTCGTGAGCGTTCGACGTATTGGTCAGGTTGCGCACGGGGCCCTTCTCGACGGGGGCGGAGAAGATGTCGCCGCGCGCGCCGAAGAGAACGCGCTCGCCCTTGGGGCTCAGCGACGCCGATTCGATGAGGTTGCCCGCGCTGACGCGCGCGGGGCGGCGGGCGAGGCCATCGTCGGGAACCGTGATCGAGACCGGCGCGCTCTTGCGGGATTTGACGTCGAAGATCTCGAGGCCGCCGTTCAGCTCATATACGATGCGGCTCTGGCGGTCGGTGCTGGGCCAGCGGAGGTCGTAGACCTTGTTGGAGGTTAGCTGCGTGGTCTTGCCGCCCTTCACGTCGTAGCCGTAGAGGTTAAAGTGGCCATCGCGGTCGGAGTCGTAATAGATGGTGTCGCCGATCCACATGGGGTCGCGGCTGGCGCGCTCGCCCTCGCTGATCTTTTTGGCGGCGTAAGTCTCCACGTCGAAAATGTAGAGCTGATTCGCCTGGCCGCCGCTATAGCGCTTCTCGGTGCGGAAATCCCGGGCGCGGGGCGAGTAGACCATCTGGTTGCCGCCGGGCGAGAAGGCGCCGGCGCCGGATTCGGGCATGGGCAGCGGCTCCGCCGGGCCGCCCTCCATCGAGACCTGATAGAGACGGCTGTAGCCGGGGAACCAACCGTCGCGCAGGCTGCGGAAGAGGACGCGCTTGCCGTCGTTCGACCAGCCGTAAACCTGGTTGTCGTAGCCCCAGCGCGGAGGAAAAGGTCCGCGGGCGGGATAGAAGGTCAACTGCCGCGGCTCGCCGCCGGAGGCCGGCATGACGTAGACCTGCTCGTCGCCGTCATACTGGCCGGTGAAGGCAATCCACTTTCCGTCGGGCGAGAATTTGCCGAAGACTTCGAGGCCGGGATGGGCGGTCAGCCGGGTGGCCGTGCCGCCGGCGGCGGATGCGGTCCAGAGATCGCCGGCGTAAGTGAAGACGATCTTGTCGCCGTGGATATCGGGGAAGCGAAGCAGTTTCGTGTCGGCGTGCAGCGCGCCGGCGAGGACTAGAAGGCCAAAAATACGATTGAACATGCGAACTCCGTTATGGGCGCACTGGCGCCAGGGTCAACAGACGCGTTGAGCCCCGGGGCCGTGTGCAATAAAGACGTAAATTATAGGTTAACAGGTCGGAAAAGAGGGCATCTACGGTTTCAGGAACTCCTTCGGTGTGAGCGCGCGGCGGCTGAAGCGGGCGAGGCGTACGGCGCCTTTGAAGTAGTCGACGCGGTTGATGCGGACTCCGACCGACGTCTGCCCGGCGCCTTGCGGGCTGAGCGTCACTTCCGCGGCATTCTGTTCGATTCCGTTGACGTAGTTTCGATACCAATGGCCGTCGTACACCGCGGCGGCGGCGTACCACTTTCCCAAGGGGTGGAGTTTGGCGCGATCCATCAGCGCTTTCGAGCCGGTGGGGGAGTCCGCGTAGCTATCGAGGCACCACTGGTCTCCGATGACGCGGATTTCGAAGAGGAGGCGGGTTTGCGTGCCGTGCTCCTGGAGATGGAAGAAGCGCTGCTCGGGTTTGCCGCCGGGGTCGGGGCGGAAGACGACTTCCCAGGTGAAGGCCGCGGCGCCGGCGAGCGGATGGACGTCGAGGAAGAGAGCGTCGTCGACGCCGTTGAACTCGATTGCGTTCCCGATGAGCTTGGGATGGCCGAGGATGGTGGTGGGATGTCCTCCGAGGGATTCCAGGCGGTTGAAGCGCCACGTTTCGACGGCGGGGGCCGCGGCATAAAGAGAGGCGAAAATCAGCGATACTGGGAGGACGGCACGCTTCCGCATTCGGATCTAAGCATGCCACAGCTTTGAGGAATTTAATGCGCCGACTGGTTCCAGCTATTTGTTTATCACTGCTTGCGCTCGCCGTGGTCATCGGAGCGCCGCAATCGAAATCGAACGCCTCGAAGGGCGGAGTCTCCGCGCCGGCGGGGTATGGCAATGCGGACTCCATCACCGCCGAGGAGATGAAGATCTATCTCTATTTTCTGGCGTCGGACCAGCTCGAGGGCCGCAACCTGCCGTCACGCGGGTACGATACGGCGGCGCTGTATGTGGCGAGCCACCTGGCGGAATGGGGACTCAAGCCGGGCGGGAGCAAGGAGAAGACGGACGGTCCGCTACAGCCGTACTTCATGCCGCTCGAACTGGTGAGCAAGTCGGTGATTGCGGAGGAGACGAAGGCGTCGGTCACGGCTCCGGCGGGGCGCGGTGGGCGCGGGGGCGGCGGCGCCGGACGAGCGGGCGGGGCTCCGGCCGGTCCGGCAGCGCTCGAGTATGGCAAGGATTGGACGGTTCCGGCCGGAGGGCGCGGAACGCCTCCGCTGCAGGCGCTGGATGTGACTGCCAGCCTGGTTTTCGCGGGCAACGGTTACGTCATCAATAAGCAGAAGCTCAACCCCTATGTCGACCGCTCCGTGACCTTCCAGCACTTCTTCG
>CAZSQK010000044.1:0-61100 GCA_964608645.1 uncultured Solibacteraceae bacterium
CAATAGGACATTTCTACTTTGCGCAAATAGGACATTATCATTTTGCGGCGACACGGGACGCTCTGGGATCCGCCAGTCTCCGCAGTCTCTGATAGAATCATACCCACCAAGCCCAGGTGTGTCTTTGGAGGAGTAAATGAGACGATTCAGGAAGGTTGCCGCGTCCGCGATCTGCGCGCTGATTCTGGCCGGGGCCATGTGGGCCCAGTCGGAGCGCGGAACGATCTCCGGCACGATTACGGATTCGAGCGGTGCCGCCATGCCCGGCGCCAAGATCATCATCACTAATATGGCCACGAACGAGGTTGTTTCGACCGTGGCTGGAGAAACCGGCGACTTCACCGTTCCCAACCTGCCGATCGGCCGCTACAACGTTCGCGTGGAGCGCGAAGGCTTCTCCTCCGAGGCGCGTAACGGCATCACCCTGAATGCTTCCGCCAATGTCCGCGTGGACACGCAGTTGAAGCCCGGCGAAACCAAGACGACCATCGAGGTGCAGGCCGCCGCCGTCCAGTTACAGACGTCGGACGCCAAGACGAGCTCCACCGTGACCAATAAGATGGTCGACGAGCTGCCCCTGGTTGTCGGCGGAACCCTGCGCAATCCCTTCGATCTGGCGGTGCTCACTCCCGAGTCCAAGAATCTCGGCGGCGACAACGGGTTCATTCTGGGAGGCGGCCAGGCTGCCGGCTACGGCACGACGCTCGACGGCGTCTCGACGAATACGACTCGCGCGCTGTCCCAGAGTTGGGTCTCGTCCAACGCGCCTTCCCTCGAAGCCGTGACGGAGTTCGCCGTCGACACTAACGGCTTCAAAGCGGAGTACGGCCACGCCTCGGGCGGTGTGATGACGTTCTCGTCCAAGTCGGGAACCAACCAGGTTCACGGCTCGGTGTACGAGTTTCTGCGCAACAACGCCTTTGACGCCAACCGGTTCTTCAGCAACACCGCGGGAATCCCTCGCGCCATCTACAAACAGAGCGATTTCGGCGGCAGTATCGGTGGTCCGATCTGGCTGCCGAAGATCTACAACGGCAAGAACAAGAGCTTCTTCTTCTTTGCCTACGAAGGCTTCCGCAATCGCGTGGGCGCCACTTCGAGCGCCACTTCTGTGCCGACGCCCGAAATGCTCAACGGCGATTTCAGCAAATGGGTGAACTCGAGCAACCAACTGATACCCATTTACGACCCGACTACCCAGGTGATCTCCTCCACCGGGACTGTGACTCGCACTCCCTTCCCGGGCAATCAGATCCCGTCGGCTATGTTCGATCCGCAGGTCGTCAAAGCGCTGGGCGTGTTTTCGTCGGCGGGAGCATTGAAGCCGAACAATGGCGCGGCGCCCGGGACGTTTCAGTATGTGCAGAACAATTTCCTGATCTCCAACGGCACGCAGGTCAACCCCATCAACAAATTCAGCATCAAGGGCGACCACGTCTTCGGAGAGCACGACCGCATCTCGGGATATTACGGCTATGACCGCGAATCGCAGGTGCCCGGACCCGACGGACCGTCCACACTCCCCTTCCTCTACACTAACTACAACGACCTGCACCAGAATTCCGACGTCTTCCGGATGAGCTGGGACCACACGTTCGGCCCCACCAAGTTCAATCACTTTTACGCGGGCGGCAACAACTGGCGGCAGAATCACGACTCCCCGCAGGAGTACCTGGCGCCCTGGAGCAACAAGTTCTGCCTGACCAACGTGCCCGACTGCAGCCTCAACCTGGTGAACTTCACCTTCAGCAACGGGTATGGCGGATGGGGCGGCCCGGCGAACAACGGCTCCGAGAACACAGTCTACTCGTTCAATAACGATTTCACCTGGGTGAAGGGAGCGCACACCCTGAAATTCGGCGGCATGTACCAGTTGAGCCACTACAACGGTTTCGGCCGCCAGTGCGTCTCGGGTTGCGTCGGGTACAACTTCACGGAAACGGGACGCGGCGGCGACACGAATTTCGCGACCGCCGGCGGCAGTCCGATCGCTTCCATGCTGCTCGGCTGGGCCGATAGCGGCAGCCTCGACACCATCCGTTTCATCGGACAGCAATGGCCGTATTTCGCGGGCTTCGCGCAGGATGACTGGCGCGTGAGCAGCAAGCTCAGCCTGAATCTCGGCCTGCGCTGGGAGACCCAAATGCCCCCGACCGGCCTCGAGGATCGCTGGGCGGATTTCTCGCCCACGACGCCGAATCCGGCGGCCGACAACATTCCCGGCGCCGTGCTCTTCGCCGGATCGGGGAACGGCCGGGTTGGCTCCCGCACCCTCGCCGACACATACTTCAAAGCTTTCGGACCCCGCTTCGGCTTCGCCTATTCCGCCAACCAGAAAACGGTCGTTCGCGGCGGCGTCGGTATCTCCTACGCGGCCATTACGACCGTCACCGGCTCCACGCACAACATGGGATTCACGCTGACCCAGAGTTTCAATAACAGCAGCAACGGCACGCAGCCGACCTTCCTCGTAAAGAACGGCCTGCCGCCCTGGACGGCGCCGCCGTTCGTGAATCCTTCGGTCACCAACGGGGCGAGTCCCGCATGGTGGCAGGGGCACGAGGCTACGCGTCCGCCGGCCAATTACAATTTCAACCTCTCGATTCAACATCAGTTGAGCAACAGCATGGTGCTCGAAGCGTCCTATAACGGCGTCATGGGAGCTCACCTGCAGACTGGACTGCTCAAGACCAACCAGATTCCGTACAGCATGATCGACAAGTATGGGATTCCCGTACTGACATCCAATATCACCTCCGCGGCGGGTGTGGCGTCCGGCGTCCGCGCGCCCTTCAGCGCGTTCTCGACGCTGTGGGGCAGCCGTGGCACGGTCGCGCAGGCGCTGAAGCCGTTCCCGCAATACGCCGACATCAACACGCTGGACGGCGGCGGCGACCACAGCGGCCACTCGACGTATCATGCCGGCATCCTGCGCCTGGAGCGGCGTTCGTCGAACGGCCTGACGCTGAATGCCTCGTACGTCTTCTCGAAGCTGCTGACGGATTCGGACAGCTATTGGCCCGGATCGGCCGCGGCCGATTTCTTTAACCGCCGCCTCGACAAATCGATCGGCGCCTATGACGTCACGCACAACTTCAAGTTCTCCGAAGTCTTCGAGCTGCCCATCGGGAAAGGCAAGACCTGGCTGAAACAGGGCCCGGCGGCCTATGTGCTGGGCAACTGGCGCGTCGGCGCGGTGGAACTGTACAGCAGCGGAACGCCCATCGGCGTCGGCACCAGCTATTCGCTCTCGAGCGCCATCAACAACGGCCGCACGCCGGCGTATGTCAACTCCTACGAGGGGTGGTTTGCGCCCACCAAGGGCGGCAGTTTCGACCCGCAGGTGGACAATCGCTTCGTGCCGTACGGCACGGGCCCGTTCCCGATTCAAGGCACGGGCACGGCCCTGAACGGAATTGGCAATGAAACGCGCCTGAACCCCAAAGCGCGGCAGTTCCCCAATTTCACCGAGAACGTGTCGCTCGCCAAGAGCTTCCCGATCCGGGAAGCGGTGCGGCTGGATTTCCGCGCCGAGGCGTTCAACGTGTTCAACCGCGTCCGCTTCGGGACCGGCTCGACGTCGCTGCAATCGACCACATTCGGCCACCTCAGCAGCAACGGCGACCTGGCGAACTCCCCGCGCCAATTGCAGTTCGCGCTGAAGCTGTATTTCTAGGCGCCTCGTAGCGCAAGCCTGGGGCCTGCCCTGCCGGCATTCGCCGTAGGCTTGCGCTACCGGTACGCGAACACCGCGGCGTAGATGATCAGCGCGATGATCGCCATGCCGATCCCGAGCGCCGTAAATCCGAATCGCCGCCAGAGCTTCTGGGCCAGCGGCTCGGGCGCGCTCATCAGGTTTTGTTCCAAGTCCCCGCTCTCCACCATCTCCCGATATTCGCGCGGACGATCCTTCTTGAACTCCTCTAACGGCATTCCGCCGGTGAAAATCACCGTGTCGATCGGGAACTTCTCCGGCCGGAAATGCGTGTTGAAGAAATGCACGCTGAAAATGAAGGCGACGGCCAGCAGCGCTTCGTCGCTGTGGATCGTCGTCCCGACATTCACCATCCATCCGGGCATGAAGCGCGTAAAGAACACCGGATACCAAAGCAGCAGACCTGTGCCGCCGATCACCGCCACTCCCCAGAACACCGCGAAGTAATCGAACTTCTCCCAATACGTCCAGCGGCCATACTCCGGACGCGGCCCCTTCCCGACGAACCATTTGATGGAGCCGAGAAACTCGCGCCAGTCCCGGCCGTTCAACAGCATGCCGTCCGGACCCGCGATAAACTGCCGCCAGGAGACGCCGGCCTTGCGCTTCCGCCGGATCATGTCCCAGATGTGTGTCGCAAAATAACCGAATGTGGCCACGGCGCAGAGCCGATGGATCCAGCCGGCGGTCTCGAACCCGCCGAGCAGCCGCGCCACGAAGCGGGCCCAGGGCGCGTACGAGAATTTCAGAATCATGCCCGTAGTGGCGAGCCCCAGGAAACTGGTGACCACGGTCAGGTGCAGGTTGCGTTCGAACGTCCGGAAGCGGCGCACGAACACCTTGCCTTCCAGGACGTGCTCCCTCTTCAGCGCTCCGCGATAAGCGAGGGATCGCGGCAGCCATAGCGCGGTATGGGCGCCGGAGATCACCAGCGTGCCCACCAGCAGCGTCGTCATGCCCCAGAAGGTATAGAACAGGATGGGATAGCGCACCGGGTCGTGATGCGTGGCATGCGTCAGATATCCGGCGAATTGCCGGTGCGCGCCGTTATGGCACTTGGCGCATGTCTTGACGATGTTGGCGCGGCTGAGCCGCGACTTCGCGTCGGTCACCGGGAGCACGTCGTGCGCGCCGTGGCAGTCGTAACACTTCGCGGTCTTCAGGTATCCGAGTTTCGACACCTTGCCGTGGTAGGTCTCGAAATAGCTCTCGGTGATCTTCTCGTGGCAGCGCCCGCACTGATCCATGATGTGCAGCCGGAAGTCCGACTGGTCGGTGCGCTGGATGCTGTGCGCGGAGTGGCAGTCGCTGCATACCGGCAGCTTCTTGGCGCTGGGGTGCGATTCGGGCGCATGCACGCTGGTGACGAACACGTCATAGATGCCGCGATGGCATTTCGCGCAGGTCTTGGCGATGTTGCTCCGGTTGACGCTCGACCGCGGGTCGCTGGCGGGAAGTTCGAGGTGGGCGCTGTGGCAATCCGCGCAGTTGGCGGTGACGGTCAGACCCGCCTCCAGCAGGCCCTTGCCATGGATGCTCTCCTGGTAATGCTCGACGATGAATTCCTGCTTGCCCGTGTAGCGGGCGGCCGCTTTTTGTCCGGAACGGTGGCATTTCGCGCACAGCGCCGGCACATTCCGCGAGAAGGTCGCCGAGTTCGATTCGGTTCGCCCCAGGATCCCGTGCGTGCCATGGCAATCGCGGCACTCGGGCGCGTCGGGGCTGCCCTTGGCGGTCAACTGCCCGTGCGCGCTCTGCTTGTATTGGGCGACCTGGTCCGCGTGGCAGATCGAGCAATCGACTTTTGCCGTGACGGTCCGGCACACGCGCTCGTCCGAAGGCGTGCCCCCGGTGTGGCACTGTACGCAGGCCACCTTCTTGTGCCGCGAGCCTTCCAGTTCGCCGTGATTGACGAACAGTGAAACCGTCTTGCCGCCGCGGACGGTCTTCAACTCCGGATTGCCATGACAGCGCTGGCAGTCCTGGTCGGCCATCCCCTGTGGGTAGTACACGCGCCGGACCTTGTGCGGCTCGTGGCAATCGACACATGCCGGAATCAGGTGCGGTTGCTTCTCCCACAACTCGCCACGGATATACTTGCGGTGGACAATCTCGATCTGCCCGTGGCACTTCTGGCAAGTCTTGGCGATGTTCTGTTTGGCAATCGACGATTGCGGATCGTTGTGCGGCAGGACGCCGTGCGCCGTGTGGCAGCTCGTGCAAACCGCCGTGACGGTCAGCCCCTTCTTGAACAGCCCCTGGCCATGGATGCTGTCCATGTAATTCTCGAGAATGTTCGCCTGCGGGATGTTGCGCGTTTCGGAGACGGTGGTTCCTTCCCGATGACACTGGCCGCACAGCTTGGGGACCTCGACGGTGGAGGTCGGCGAGCCCACGGCCGAGGGGCGCTTGACCGTATGGGTTCCATGACACGACTTACACTGCGGCGCCAGCTTATCGCCGCGCGCCGAGGCCTTGCCGTGCAGGCTGGCCGCAAACTGTGTCTGTTCGTCGGGGTGGCAGCCCGAGCAATCGACCGGCGCCAGCTTATCGCCATGGGGCAGCTTCTTGGAATCGACGTCGCTATGGCAGCCCGTGCACTCCTGCCCGGCGTGAGGCGAAGCGCGAAGCGACGCCGCATCGAACGGCGGCGGCATGCCGGGCTCCCGCCTGCCGGTGCGGCGGCCTGCGTCATGGCAATCGAGGCATTCTTTGGACCCGGGCAGCGGTTTTTCCTGCGCCGGGGAGGTGGTCGCCAGCAGGCCCGCCGCCACCAGGGTCAACGCTCGCAAGAGCATCATTCAGAGTTTCTGTCGAATATTCAGACACACACATCTTAATTCCTGTTGCGGAATTCGTCAACCGTGCCGCAAGCCGTGGGGTCGCCACCAGTCGGAACGGCATGCCGTCCCTCGCCTGCTTCTCCAGGTGGGCCCCCCGAGTCACACACAGCGGCGGAATGCGTCTAGCAGACAATCTAGTAGACAAGCGGCTGCTCTTCTATATATACTCTTCTACCAGAATGTCTTCTAGTAGGCAGGTCGAGCTGCTCCAGGGAACGTTGGACATGCTGATCCTGCGCACCCTCCAATGGGGTCCGCAGCACGGGCACGGGATCGGGCAGGCGATCCGCCACAGTTCGGCGGACCTGTTGAAAATCGAGCGTGGCTCGCTATATCCAGCCCTGCACCGCCTGGAGCGGCAGGGCCTGATCGCGGCGGAGTGGAAGGCCTCCGAGATGAATCGCCGCGCCAAGTATTACCGGCTGACGGCGTCGGGTAGGAAGCAACTCGTCGCGGAGCAGTCGAAGTGGAAATTGCTGGTGAGGACGATCGCGCGCGTGATGCGGCCGGCGTAAAGCCGCGTCCTGCCTGTGAAGGTAGCGAGGAGGGCAACATGTGGAGCTTCTGGAAGCGGAAACAGCGGGAGAGTGACCTGGATGACGAGATCGCCCACGACCTCGCGCTGAATGCCGAGGAGCGCGTCCGCGAGGGCGCGTCGCGGGAAGAATCGGTGCGGGCGAGCCGGCGCGACTTCGGCAATGTAGCGCTGGTGAAAGAGGAGGCACGCGGCGCATGGGGGTGGATATGGCTCGAGGTGTTTTTCCAGGATCTGCGCTTCGCCGCCCGCACGCTGCGCAAGAGTCCCGGGTTTGCGGCGACGGCGATCATCGCGCTGGCGCTGGGAATCGGGGTGAACACCGCCTGCTTCACCATCTTCGACCAGGTCGCGTTCCGTCCGCTGCCGATCCCCGATGGCGATCGTATGGTGTCTATCTCGGAATCGTTCCACGGGCGGTTCTCGCGCTCCATGCACGGCAATCTGCATTTCCTCTCCTATCCCGAGCTGGTCTATTACGCGGAGCACAATCACGTGTTTGCGCACGTGGCGGCGTTCGCGGCGGCCAAGGGACTGGCGCTTGCCGGCACTCCGCCGGAGACAGTTTTCGGTTATCTGGTAAGCGGGGATTACTTCCCGATGTTGTCCGGGCGTGCGGCTGCGGGACGCATCCTCCTGCCGGAGGATTCCGCGGCGCCGAACGCAGTCGCGGTCCTGAGCTACCCGTTCTGGCAGCGGCGCTTCGGCGGCGATCCGGCAGTCGTGGGAACCATCATCCGTCTGAATCAGACGCCGCTCACCGTGGTAGGCGTGATGGCGGCGGACTTTCTAGGGACCGGCGCCAAGACTCCGGATGTTTGGTTGCCGCTCGCGATGCAGGCCGAGGTGATGCCGGGCGTCGCTCCCGAGCCGCGCGACTTCCGGACGGCGGAGCAGTTTGCCTGGTTGAGCGCGGCAGCCAGGTTGAAGCCCGGCGTCACTGCGCGCCAGGCGCAGGCGGATCTCGCCGTCTTGGCTGCGCAAATGGACAAGAATTTCCCCGGCCGAATCACGGAAGTGAGTGTCGCAGCGGGTACGCTCTTCGGCAATCCGGAGGCGCGCCCCATCTTGCTTGTAGCCGGCGTGGTGATGCTGCTGGTTGTGGCGCTGGTGTTGCTGGTGGCGTGCGCGAATGTGGCAAACCTGCTGCTGGCGCGCGCCGCGGCAAGGCAGCGCGAGATCGCGGTGCGGCTCTCGATGGGCGCATCGCGCGGCCGGGTGATCCGGCAGCTTCTGACCGAGAGCGCCATGATCGCGCTGGCAGGCGGAGGCTTCGGACTCCTGCTGGCGCGGTGGTCGCTCAAGATCGGATACACCGTGCTGCGTACAAAGATGACCGTGCCGCGCCTGGATCTCAGCCTCGACTCCAATGTGCTGCTCTACACGGCGCTGCTTTCGGCGGCGGCGTGCCTCATGTTCGGATTGCTGCCCGCGTTCCAAGCCACCAGCCCCGATCTGGCGAGCGCGTTGAAGGACGAGGGCGCGTTCTGGGGACGCCGCGTCTCTAAGGCGCGGCTTCGAAGCGCCCTGGTCGCGGTGGAGATGACGGTTTCGATGGCGCTGCTGTTGAGCACCGGGCTGCTGGTTCGCGGGATCGTCAGCGTGCAGACCCTCAGCGACAACCTTCGCCTCGATACCTACATGGTCACAACTCTCGACCTGCGCGCTCACAAGTACAACGTCACGCGCGCCGCGGCGTTCCAGGAGGGGCTCCGCCAGCATTTTGATCGTGTTCCCGGAGCGAGCAGTGCGGTGACGGTGCTCCCGCCGTTTGGCGGGGTAATGGTCACAACCGTGCGTCTCGAGGGGCAGGCGGAGGATCAGGGCAATTCGATGAACTTCTACGTGGTGTCGCCGGGCTATTTCGATACGATGGCCATTCGTTCAACGCGCGGCCGGACCTTTACCGCCGCCGAGGCAGAGCGCGGCGACCCCGTAGCGGTGATGAGCGAGGCTATGGCGCGACGATTCTGGCCGGGACAGGACCCGCTTGGGCGGCGATTTGCTTACGGCGCACGCAGTTCCGCAGCAGACCTCGTGCAGGTGATCGGTGTAGTCAAAGATACGCGCAGCATCCACCTCTGGGAAAAAGACGGCGCGGTTTTCTATGCGCCGCTGGGGCCGAAGAATACGGCCTATCTCAGCGTGATCACGAAGGGTCCGAAACCGGACTTCCTGTCGGCGTCGACCGTGCAGCAGATGGTGCGTTCGCTCGACCCGGCGGTGCTGGCTTCCACTCGCACTCTGGCGGACAGCGTCGAACAAGAGGCGCAGCCGGTGAAGGTGAGCGCAGCGGTGGCGGCCGTTCTCGGAGGGCTGGCTTTGCTGTTGGCGCTGGCGGGCATCTACTGTGTGGTGACCTACTCCGTGAGCCAGCGGACGCGCGAGATCGGCATCCGGATGACGCTTGGGGCGGAGCGGCGCAGCGTGATCGGCCTGATGCTGGCGGACCACATGCGCCCGGTCGTGGCCGGGATAATCGGCGGCGCGACGCTGGGGGCGGTGGTGTCGGCGGCCGCTTCGAAGGCGCTGATGGGGATCAGTCCGCTGGATCCGATCGCTTTCCTCGGAGTGGCCGCCTTCCTGGCTGCGGTCGCGCTCTTGGCCAGCTATATCCCGGCGCGCCGGGCCACAAGCGTGGATCCGGCGGTCGCACTCCGCTACGAATAATCCGGTGGCGTTGGCGGCCTGGCGCGGTGAGCCTGGCGCGTATCCGCCCTCAAATGTGACGTTGCTTCCTCAGAACTGGAAGCGCAGCGACAAAGACATCTGCCGCGGATTGGCCGCCGATGTATACCGGCCCAGGCTGGCATTGGTCTGCTGCAAGACCCCCGTTTGCCAAAGCGGCCAGGAGTACGTGGGCGTGATATTCGCTCCGGTGAACTGCGTATGGTTGAAGATGTTGTACATCTCCGCCCGGAACATGAACTGCCTTCTCTCGCTGCGGAGTGGGAAGACCTTCGTGAAAGTGACGTCGCTGTTGAACATGCGCGTGCCCGGGAGCGGGATCAGGCTGCCGGCTCCGGCGTTCCCGTAACACGATAGCGATTGTCCCACTCCCTGCTGGGGCGTCGGTCCCGGCGTCCAACTGCACGGATTCGGAATGACGAAGACGCTCTCGTTGAGGATCTGGTTGCCGGGCGTGCCGCTGGCGTTTGCGCCGGGCGCCTGCACCAGCGGCGTGCTGCCCGCGAACGACACCTGTCCCGCCGGCAGCTGGGGATTCCCGACCACCAGCATTCTCGCTCCCTCCGCCCCACCCGTCCAGTTCATTTGCGGATTGGTGGTCGTGGTCCCGGAGAATGAAATGCCCGGAACGCCGACCCGAATATCGCTGCGCCATTGCGTGATTCCCGAGATCGCCCAATGATCGGTCACCCAGCCTAGCGGTTTGAAGTTCAACTTCTGCCCCGGATTCGGCAATTCGTAAATGTAGTTGACCGCAAGCACGTGTGGGGTCGGCTGGTAGGAAGGACCGTAGTTGCGGAATTTATCCGTGAAGTACGGGCTCGCGCCGCTGGGATACCCGCCATAAGCCGACATCGTCTTGGAGAAGGTGTAAGCCAGCCCGTACGACAGATGCCTGCTCATCGAGCGCCGCACCGCCACTTGCAGCGAGTTGTAGCTGGAATTGCCGGACAGGTCGTTGGACGTAATCGCTCCCAGACCGGGCATCGGCCGGAAGTAGTTGTCGCTGAGCGCCTTGCCGCTGGTGTTGGCGGGCAGATAATCCACCGTCGGGTTATTGTTGGCGGGATTGTATTCCGCGTATGGCGCCACCGGGTTGAGCTGGTGAGAGACCCACGTATGTTTGCTGAGATTGAACACATACGACGCTTCGACCACCGTGCCGAACGGGACTTTCTGCTGGATCATGAAGGTCCCGTTGTAGTTGGTCTGGACCGGCTGACTGCCGACCGTCGCCTGCGACGCGATCGGCGTAATCGCCGCGACATTCGCGAAGCTCGGAACCTTGTCGATGGTGGAGTAGTAAATGGTCCGGTTGAGAGTCACGGGCGGATTGCCGGAGGCCAGTTGGGCAAAGTGGCTGTCCGTGAGGTTGACAAACTGTCCGAAGCCCGCCCGGATGGCGGTCTTGCCATTGCCGAAAACGTCCCAGGCGGCGCCGAATCGGACCGCGGGAATAATCGCCGCGTGCGTGTACATCTCCAGCGGAAGATTCTGGTTCTTGCCATTCGCTACTTCCATCCCAGGCGTCGCGCTCGGCGTTGTGGAATACCCGCCCACCGAGGGCGGCACGAGGGTGCCTTGCAGCGCGAAGAACGTCGTGTATCCGGTCTTGGGGTCCACTGCCACCTGGTTCGCCGTCGGGCAGGCTCGGGCCGCCGTCGAAACCGTGCAGCCTGGCAGGTAGATCCGTTCCGCCTGCGCCGCGTTGTAGCTGGCCTTGATCCACGCCGCATTGTTGTTGTTCAGATTGACCGTGGGCAGCACGTGGCTGAAGCGAATTCCGAAATCGAGCGTCACGCGCCGGCTGACTCGCCAGTTATCCTGAATAAACGCTTCGACCTCCGAATACCAGAAGTCGCCGATCGACCGGCCGCCTTCGCTGTAGCTGTTGAAGCTGCCGAGATAGGCGTTGGCAAAGCCGTCTTGCGTGTTGTATGGCATCGCCGTGCTGCTGGCGAAGTTGTAGCTGCCCAGGTAAGACCCCTGGCTGCCCGAGCCGACTTCCACCTTGCCCGTCTTCTCGTAATAGAAACCGGTCTTGACGTTGTGCGCTCCCCACACCTTACTCAGCGTGTCGTTGACGCTGTAGATGTCGTTCCAGTTCGTATACGGGCACTGGCCGCTGCAACTGGGACTGAAGCCGGCTTCATTCGGCTCCTGGCCGCCTCCAAAGGCGATGTTCGGCACCGCTGTCTGGTAGAAAATGGCGCCAGTTCCCAATCCGGCCGGTTTCTGCTTCTTGCCGTCGGCCGTGAAGAGCGGATCGGTCGCGAAATTATTGAACGAGGGCGGATTCGCCATCATCGCGCGATCGGTCTGCGACTGGTCGTGCGCATAGTAATCCCACGAGTTGTAGCTCTTGCCGAAAGTGAACTCGTTGACCATGGTCGGGCTGATCGTATAAGTGATCCCGACTCCATATCCGTGCCCGGGATTCGGGTGCTCGTTGGACCAGGGAACCCAGTTGCCCTGCGAGTTCTTCAACGCGATGTTGCCCCCGGTGTAGTCCATATCGTAGTCGTTGATATACCGCACCCACGCGTTCAGCTTCGATGTCACGTTGTAGTCCACGCGTAGCGTGTCGTTCCGCCGCGGATGCGACTCATTGAATTGCCAGTAGTAGTTTCGGGCGTATTGCTGGGTCCCGAACTGCGCGTCCTGGATGCACCCGCTCGGATCGACGCCGGAGTGCCCGCAGATGTTCGGCAAGGGCAGGAAGTTGAGAATCGACTGGCCCGCCTTCGCCGCCGCCGGATTCAGCGCCGTCAGCCCCGCCAGGTTGTTGTTCGGAATGGGAGTCCCGGTGCTGGGATCGGTCAGAGCAAACGGCACGCCGTTGGTGTCGGTATAGCCGGCAAAATTGCCCGCCCGCTGCGCCACGGTCGGCACATTGGCATACCCGCTCTGCGTGGCCGGCTTCTGCTTGGTGTATTCCTGCGAGAAAAAGAAGAACAACTTCTTCTTCTCCGTATTGAAGAGCTTCGGGATGTACACCGGGCCGCCGATGCTGTAGCCCCATACGAAGAAGCGGTACACGCTTTTCGGCTGGCCGTTGAAGTTCTGGAAAAAGCTCTTGGCGTTGAACATCTCGTGGCGCTTGTTGGTCCATCCGCTCCCGTGGAACTGCTGGCTGCCGCTCTTGGTCACGACGCTGATCGTGCCGCTCGAGTTGCGGCCGTACTCCGCCTGGTAGTTGGCGGTGAGCACTCGCATCTCGGCAATCGAATCCATGTTGGGCTCGAAGTGCAGTGTGGTGTTGTTCGCCGTGTCGGTGTCCGAAATGCCATCCACGGTGAAATTCGCCAGGCCGGCGATGCCCCCATTGATGCGCACCGATCCGATGGAGTTTTCGCTGGTCGTGTCCTGCTGCGTGGTCTGCACTCCCGGCAGCATCACTAGCAGGCCGAACAGATCGCGGCCTTTCAGTGTGATGCCGTTCATCTGGGCGCTGTCCACGAGCTTCGAGTTCTCTCCGGAGGCGGTCTGCACTGGCGTTGCCGCCGCCGTGACCGACACCTGTTCCGTGATCGCGCCAAGCGCTAGCGTGATCTTGCCGAGATCCCGAATTTCACTGGCCGTGACTTCGATTCCGGACTGTCCGTAAGTCTTGAAACCGGCCGCCGGCTTGATCGTCAGGTTATAGGTTGCGGGAACCAGGCTATTAAAGCGGAAGATGCCCTCCGCCCCGGTCGTCGTCGCCGTAACCGCGCCGGTCGCGGCGTTCTTGATTTCGACGCGCACTCCGGGGACGGAAGCGTCGCCCGGGTCCGCGACGATTCCGAGCAGGGTGCCGGTTGTGGTTTGGCCGCAAAGGCAGCCGCAGAGCAGCGTCAGGGCACAGAGCGCCCGTGCAATCCGGAGAAATGACACTCGAACCTCCCACATTCCAGCCTTTCCCAGACTTTAAAACGGCGCCAAGGGATCGGCTTGGGTTGGTTTATTGTACTCGGGAACGCCGAGTTTTGTGCCTACAAATACGATTCTTGCCCTAAAAACCTCGCCTGGCCCTATTTCTTCGCTTCCGTGATTCCCAGGTCCGTGAGCACTTTCGGATTGGCCTCGTCCATGGAAAGGAGGTTGTGACAAGCGTTGCAATCCTGCGTGATCGACGCGCCATCTTTGGCGGCGTGGGACCCGTCATGGCAACGAAAACAGCCTGGGTAATCGGTGTGTCCGATGTTGATCGGATAACGGCCCCAGGTGACATTCATGTCCGGGAAAATGTTGCGGTTCCAGATGGCCAGCACCTCATTTGCCGCGGCGTCCACGTCCGCGATATGCTGCGCGTATACCGCCGGCTGGCTCTGCCGGTAGTAATCGGTGAACGCGGCTGGAATCTTCCGCGCGGCCTCATCGCGGGTCATATAGTTGGCTTTCAGGATCTCCATGCCTTTCTTCTTCGCGAAAGGCAGCGCCGCGGAGATGAGGCCGTTGGCCATCGACCGGTCCAATGCGCGGTCGGGCAGATCGTACGCGTGCGAAGGCCGGTTGTGGCAGTCCATGCAGTCCATTTCGCGCTTCGCGAGGCCGGCGCCGTCGGGTTTCGCGTCGGCGGTCGCATAGACCGTTGTCTTGCCGTTCACGGTCGACTCCACCCACGGGATATTCTGCCGCGCCTCGTCGGTGTGGCCATAGCGGATCACCACCTCGCCGTTGACCCGGCCGAGGTGCGTGCCGTGAATCCCGATGCCGTGATTGCCGCCGCCGATCTTCATCAGGAGCACTGTCTTGGTGTTGGTGTTCGTCTCGTCGTCGGCGTACTTATTGACCACCTGGACGCGGTCTTGCCCGTATTTCTGCGGCCAATGGCAGGTCTCGCACGTCTCGCGGGCCGGACGCAGATTATGCACGGGAGTCGGGATCGGCCTCGGATAGGTCTTGAAGGTGACCGCGAACACCTGGCCCACGCCCGAGAGCTTGCTCTTCACGAACCACGAGGCGCCCGGTCCGATATGGCACTTCACGCACTCCACGTGCGAATGCGGCGAGCTCTGATAGGCCGTGTACTCGGGCTGCATCACGGTGTGGCAGGTCTGCCCGCAAAAAGTGACGGATTCCATATACCCCACCGCCCCATACGTCAGTTGGCTGGCGATCGCGATATTCAGAATCGTGGTGGCGGCGACAAAGTAAAACAGCTTGCGCAACTCGGCGTTTTGCCAGTTCAGAGGAGGAAACTCCGGCGGATAAATGGCGTGACGCCCCTCGCGCCGCCGTTTGATCCAGATCCCCAGCGGGATTATGGCCAGCCCGGCGAAAAACGGCGCCGGGATCGTCAGGAAGGCGAGAATTCCGAGGTACGGGTTCTCCGTCCCGCCGCGCAGCGTGATCGGTAGCAAAAAAAGCCAGAAAATGCCGGCCGTGGTTACAATCACAACGCCGGTGAGGCTGATCCAGTTATTAGCCAGGTGCACGACCGGGGACAGCCATCCCGCGCCCTTGCGATTCGGATTGTCAGGTGTCATGTTCTCGGTCAGTCTCCCGCGTGCGCCGCGCGCTCTCCGGAGTGTTCGTTCTTCTTTACGCTAACCCCGGTGAGGAATGCGGTGTTGAGCGGGTAGACGTCGGGATCGAAAATTATCGAATACAAATGCCACACTACGATGGCGAGAGTCGCCAGCACCGCCTCGTAAAAATGCACGGAAGTCGCCACGTCCAGCCAGGACTTCGGCAGGTTCTTCATGGCCAGGTTATTGGCCCATAGCAGCACGCCGCTGGCGATCATGACGACCGCGCCCCAGACCACCGCCCAGTACTCGGCCTTCTCCACGTAACTGTGCGCCGACCGCGCGGGCTTGCGCTCGCCCAATCCGACGTTGTACGCGAAGTTGGCCAGCGCTTCCCGCGGATCGTTGGCGTTGGGCAGCATTTCTTTCCAGTGCTCGCGCAGTTTGCGGCTGGCGATCAGCGAGACGAGATGCGTGAGTGAGACGGCCATGAACACCGCGGCCGCAACACGATGAATCAGGCTGCGGACCGAGCGGGCGCCTTCCATGAGCAGCAGCGGGCGGGCCCACCACTGATCGGGGTATTTCAGGGCGAAGCCGGTCCATACCAGGGTAAAGAACGAGAGAACCAGGACCATGTGCTGCACGCGCTCGAAGGGCAACATCCGGACGTCGTGTCCGTTCCCGGCAGGCCCTCCCCGCGGCGCCGCTGCCGGCCTGCGCGAGAATCGCGCCAGCATGAGCTTGCGCAGCCAATCGCCGCCGTTATGCAGAATCATCAGGCCGATGGTCACCGGAATCAGAAACAGGTAGAACTCGCGGATCCAACGCAGCGTTGCTGGCTCCGCATGGCCCTCGACGACATGCACCTGGCTGATGGCGAAACGCGTTCCCGCGCCCGGATGGCACCGCCCGCAGGTTGCCGGCAGGTTCTTCGCGAAGGTCATCGCCTTGGGGTCGCTCGATGGCAGGATGTTGTGGACGCCGTGGCAGCTCGCGCAGTTCGCCACCGTCTGCGAGCCGGACTTGGCGGCGAGGCCGTGGAACGAGGAATCGAAACTCAGCACGCGATCGTTCGGCAGCCCGAATTTCTTCGTCAGGCGCACGTCGGCGTGGCAGCTTCCGCAGGTGTCGCGGATATGGTTTGCGTTCACCGGCGAGGCCGTATTACTCGGCTTCATGATCTTGTGCTCGCCGTGACAATCGGTGCACAGCGGCGCTTGCGTGACGCCGCGAGCCATCGCCATGCCGTGGACGCTGGCGCGGTACTGCTCCACGATCTGCGTGTGGCACATGGCGCAGGTGTCCGGCACCGCCGTGCGGAACACCTGCGATTTGGGGGCGAGCAACTCGTGGGCGCTGCCGTGGCACATGGCGCAATCGGGCGCCGCGTCGTTGCCGCGCTTGCGTTCCTGTCCATGGACTCCGCTGGCGTAATCGCCCGCCTGGTCCTGGTGGCAGGCGGTGCAGGAAGGCTTCGCCACGCCGGGGGGATGCGGGTACTTGTCGTGCGATTCGTGGCAGGTGTCGCAAGGCAGCCCCGTGTGCGCGCTCTTTTCCAGCTTCCCCGCCTGGTCGTGGCAGGAAGCGCAATCGGCGGCTTGGACGTCCGCGGCGGCTGCCCAAAGAAATAAAATAAGGGCAGAACCGAGCCGTAAACCCGTGGAAAGTGCCCGGTTCTTCTTCATCGACGGTTACGCTCCGGGAACAGTCGTGGAGGTCTGCACCCACGTCTGGATCACGAAAAGACCGGCGATTAACAGGCCGAAGGCCACCGTCACGGCCGTGACGATCTTGCCCCATTTATCGATCAACTCGAGCTTCTGCGCCACCGCCGCCTGCTGCGGCACGCCCTCCGTGTGCAAAACATGCAGGTTGTCGTCTTCGTTGCGCGACACCGTCTTCCGCCACACAATCAGCGCCAGGACCGAAATCGCGAACAATCCCCATAACGCGATCAACGGACGTAAATCGAAGTTCATAACACCTCCCGAAAGTTACAATCGAATCTCCGGCCGAATGCGAAACCCGCTGTCTCCACTGAATCCCAGCCGCCTGCGGTCAAACGTCCTCCCCGTGGCTTCCTCGATCGCATCCACCACCAGGAGCAGGTAAGCGTCCAGCGCGCAGCGGACCTCTTGCCGCGTCTCGCAGGAGCCGTCCGAGGCCTGTTCCGCGCAGACCGAACACACGTTCCGCCGGATGGCCTCGATATACAGTTGAATGTCGTCGCTCCGCACCGACTGAATGGCTTTCGCCACCTGCGGAAAAAGCTGAAACAGCGCGCAACTGGACGGCTTCTCCAGTCCGCATTCCCCACTCTCCAGTCGTTCCGTGCAAACGTGACAAATCCGGTTGCGAACAATCGACTCCAATTCTGCCAAAGAGCGTTCCATGTTGCGCCTCTCCTTCCCGGAATGAACGGTAGTGCACGCAAAAGTCCACCGCCGGTGCCCTGTAAGTTATTGAGTTTTACTACGTTTCGATCCGTATGTCCGATTTTGTGGGGCTAGTGGCGCAATCATGGCGTCGTGACTGGGGGAAATTCCACTGAAACTGCTGCATTTTGCTACACGCAAGCCCGCGGCCATGATGGCGAGCAGGACGGTGCTGAGCGGGTCGGACTCCGACACCACCGACACGATCCCGGCCTCCCAGGCTTCGGACAGCGTTTGGGGATCCTTGCGGGTGATCAGGACCACCCGCTCCGGATTCGTTATGGGGAGGAAAAGCCGCGTGAACGCCGCCTCGTCCAGGACCAGCACGCATTCCTGCGCTGCATCCGGGGTCTTGACGGATTCGACATGCCAGGCGCAACTGTGGGCCAACGCTTCCCGCACTTTGGCTTCGTAACGGCCATCGGCAATGGAAAGCTGAACCGTTTGCATCATGGGCGACTCCAGGCCTCCGCCGTCACGGGCCTACTTCTTCTCCTCGTACCCGTCCAGGCTCTTGTGCTCCTGGTAATACTTCCCGGGGGCCTTTAATTCCTTGGGGGTCTTCTGCGCATCGACATGGCAGAACGTGCAGGCCTTCTTAGTCGCCTTCGTAAATTCCGGCTTGCCATACGAGGCCGTCGAGCAAACCAGGAACCCGCCGAGCACGAGCGCCGCGGGCAGAATAAGTTTTAAACGGGACATGATGCCTCCAAGCCGCAAATCTGCAATTGCATCACCACCCGCTATCTTGATTTAAGTGAAGGCTTTGCGATGGATACCCGCTTCAGTTGGGGGTAATTCCCCGCGAAAGAGGCGTCCTCATGGGCCAATTGGCGCAGAGTCCCGCTTGCTATACTGAGGGGGAAATAGCCACTTCCATGTCCAAGCTCACCCAAGGGTGGCAGAGCGCCAGCGTCTTGGAATCGGTCTTCGACCAGCTTTCCGACGCGTTGATTCTCTATGACCCCGAATTCCGTATCACCGGCGTCAACCGCGCCGCCGAGAAGCTCTTCGGGCTTACGTCCGAGGAAATGCTCGGCAAGCATTGCCAGGATATCTTCAAGTGCTCCCTGTGCGAACCGGGGTGCGGCGTCCTGGTGGGCCTGAATCAAGCGCCTTCCGCTCCCAATTCCACCGTCCGCCTCCACACCGATAACGGTATGGAACGGCTGGTCGTGATGCGCACCAACCAGATGTTCGACGAACAGAGCCAGCTCACCGGCGTCGTCGCCACCATCAAGGACATCACCGAGGAAGCCGCGCCGCAGAAGCGGGAAGTGATCGGCGAATCCGGGGCCATGCGGGACGTGATGAACTTCGTGCGGCGGGTGGCTGCCAGCGAAGCCACCACCGTCCTGCTGGAAGGGGAAAATGGGACCGGTAAAGACCTGATCGCCAAGACCCTGCACTACCAGAGCATCCGTCAGGCGGAGCCATTTATTGCCATAAATTGCGCCGCAATCCCCGAAACTTTGCTCGAAAGTGAGCTATTTGGGTACGAAAAGGGCGCATTTACCGACGCAAGATCGCAAAAAAGAGGCATTTTCGAGTTGGCGGACAAGGGCACTTTGTTCCTCGACGAAATCGGCGAAATTCCCCTGATGCTGCAGGCGAAGCTCCTCCGCGTTCTCGAGGATCAGACCTTCCGGCGTCTCGGCGGCCTGAAAGACATCCACCTGGATCTGCGGGTCGTCGCCGCCACCAACAAGAACCTGCGGGAAGCCGTCAAGGAAGGGGCGTTCCGCCAGGACCTGTACTTCCGCCTGAACGTCATTCAAATTCTGATTCCACCCTTACGCGAGCGGGCTGAGGACATCCTGCCGCTGACCCGTTTCTTCATCGACCACTACAATCGCAAGTTCAAGCGCAGTATCGAGGGAGTCAACGACGGCGCGGCGCGCCTGCTGCTGTCGCACGATTGGCCGGGCAATGTCCGGGAGTTGCGAAACGCCATTGAACGGGCCATGATCCTGGAGGAATCGGCGTTGATCACGCCGCCCAGCCTGCCGATCGCCATCTCTCACCCCGACGGGTCGGCGTCCCCGATCGCCGCGCCCGTGGAGATTCCGACCGACGGCCTCTCCCTCGAGGAGAACGAGCGCAGTCTGCTGGCAAAAGCCCTGGAGAAAACCAGCGGCAATCAGACCCAGGCCGCACGCCTCTTGCGCATCACCCGCGACACGCTGCGCTACAAGATGAAGAAGTTCAACCTGCGGTAATCCGTGGGCGCATTGTCAGCGCCGCAGTGGATCTTCGATCCATGGCGGTGTCGCCTGGATCAGCCTTCCCAGTTCCGGTTCGACCTCATCCATTTTGACCTTCATCTCCCAGGCGATCTCCCGATAGCTGAAGTGTCCTTTCACGCCGCTTCGCAAGCGCGAAATGTACTCCGCTTCGGCGAAATCCATCTTGAACAGAAATCGCGACCTCGCCCCGAACGGCAGCAGATAGTGGGACGCCGGAGCGGGCAGCCGATGCATCGTCTCCAGGGCCGCCCGCATGGCGGTTTCATACACGTCCGTGGCGCCGGCGTCGCGCGCCAGTTGCGGCGTGTCGAATCCGAGGCCGCCCGAATATGCCTGGCGGAACTTCTGGCAGCGGCGGTGGCGGTGGAGATCGCGGTACGCGCCGATGTCGATCACGAAATCGTAGGCGTAGAGGCCGCCGCGGAAGCCCCCGAGAATCTCCTCGCGCGCGCGTCCCTCCATTGCGACATCGATCACTTCGGCCCGTTGCCGCTCGCTCCAGCCGCAAGCCATCCCGTACAGCTCGCGGAAGGGGCGGTTGGTGACGGAGTACAGCAACGTCGCGGCAATGTCCGCCGGGACGTTCGCGGGGCGCAGCAGGTCGACGCGGCCGGGCTCGACACCGGCGGCTGCCGGCAGGTTCTGCTCGGCCCACTGCTTTAGGTTGTCGCGCGAGCGGACGGCATATTCGTCGGGATCGGCGTGCCGTGCGAGCGTCGGCGCTAAGGGTTCGGCGGCGGCGTTGGCGTCCCACACGCAGTCCGGGTCGGCCGCGCAGGCGCGCGCGATTTCGTCGCCCAGGTCGCGCAGTTCGGCATATTCGGAGGCCTTGAGACGGCGGATCTGCTTCTCGATGGTGCGGATGCTGCTCACCTGGCCGACGTTGGTCGGGACTCCCCAGAACAGCAGGTACCGCGCGACGTCGAAGGCGCGCGCCGCAATGTTCCGCTGGTAGGCGTCGGGCTTCATGTCGGCGGGCCGCGGCAGGCGCTCCGCCAGACAGTCGAAAGCGAGCCGGTTGACTTCGGCATATGCCGCCAGCAGCGCCTCCCCGGCGGCACGATAGGCTGCCGCGTCACCGCCGGCCAGTTCCGGCGGCGTAATGAATCCGGACCGCGAGAAGTCCTGGTACCGCGACGACTTGGCCTGGCCGTCCCATAGCGGCTCTTCTTCGATCTCGGTGGCCGCCAGCTCGGAGATCCCCTCGAAGCACAGCACCGTGTGGCCGAGGTCGGCGATGGAGGCGTGGCCGTACTGGAAGTAGAAACTCTCCAGGAATTTCTGCGAGTCGTGGCTTCGCACCCAGGCTATGGAGTCGCGAATCGAATCGGGAGAGCGGCTATACCGGGCCAGCGCGTAAGCGCTCTTCTCCGGCGGCATGGGCGCCACCGCGATGACGCGTTTGGTGGTGGTCAAGACGCTATCATAACCAAGATGCAAATCCGCATTCAGCGCATTCACCCGGCCGCCGTTCTGCCCGCTTCCGCCCACGGGCCGCACGAGGATGCAGGCATGGACCTGTGCGCCGTCGAAACCGTCACGCTGGAGCCTCAGGCGCCGCGGCTGGTGCCGACCGGCCTGACCATCGAACTGCCCCCAGGGTACGAAGCCCAGGTGCGTCCACGCAGCGGTCTGGCGCTGAAGCACGCGATTACGATGCCCAACGCGCCCGGCACGATCGACCCCGGCTATCGCGGCGAGATCCGCGTGATCCTGATCAATCTGGGGCGCGAGCCCTATACGATTCACGCGGGAGACCGCATCGCGCAGATGATCGTGGCCCGCTACGAGGCGGTGGAGTGGGTGGAAGGCGCGCTGGCGGAATCGCGGCGGGGGGAAGGCGGCTTCGGATCGAGCGGCCGTTGATTTCTACGGCAGCGCAAACACCGTGACGGCGAGCAGCACGTAGACGACGATGAGCTGCGCGCCTTCGAGCCAGTGCGATTCCCCGTCGCCGGCGATCTGCATGGTGATCGCGATGGCGACGATCATGGCCAGCAGTTCGATCGGTCCGAAAACCAGATCCACCGGCTGGGGCGCCAGCCAGTGGCTCGCGATGACCAGCGCCGGCCCCACGAACAGGGCGATCTGGATGCTGCTGCCGATCGCGATTCCCACCGAGAGGTCCATCCGGTTGCGCAATGCCGCCCGCACCGCGGCGGTGGATTCCGCGGCGTTGCCAGCAATGGCGACGACTACCAGTCCAACGAAGAGATCGCTGAGGCCGAATCGTTGCGAGGCCGCCTCCAGAGAGCCGACCAGGATCTCGCCGATCCATCCGACGAACGCGGCGCTCACCGCCAGTTGTACGAACGGGCGCCCAATGCCCCCCGAGGGCGGTTCGTTCGGCGCCACCTCAGGGGGCATCAGGAGACTGCGGTGGGTGTGCAGGGTGAAGAACAGACCGAGGCCGTAGGTAATCAGCAAGACCACGGAGAACTCGAGGCTGAGGTTGGCCTCGCGGCCCGCCGCTTTCGGCCCCGCGAAGTAGTGGTATGCGGCGGGGAAGGCAAGCGAGATTGCCGCCAGCATCAGCATGGTGCTGCGCGCGCGCGCCGCCAGCGGATTAAACCGCAGCGTCTTGTGCCGGATGCCCCCGGCGAGCATGGAAGCTCCCAGAGTAAGGAGCAGGTTGACCAGAATCGACCCGGCGATGGAAGCCTTCACCACCCGGTCGAAGCCCTCCCGCATGGCGAAGAAGCCAACCACCAGCTCCCCGGCATTGCCGAACGTCACGTTGAGGAGCGCCCCGAGGGTCGGGCCCATGTGGTTCGCGAGGTGTTCGGTGGCGTCGCTGAGAAGCCGCGCCAGCGGGATCATGCTGGCGCAGGCGAGCGCGAAAATGAGCGTCTGGCGTTCGGGCAGGGCGTAGCGAACGGCAATCGTGACCGGCACGACAGCGAGAAACCAGTAGAGGGGATGCGGGCGGTGGGACCTCATGCAGGCTCGGCAATCCAATCATCGCAGACGCCGGGCCGCCCGGGCCTATCCTTTTCGGAACTTGCGTGCTTCCGCGTCCTGATACTGCACGCTGCGGCCCGTGCGGGCTTCGAGCGCAGCCAGAGCCGGGCGCACCAGCCCCTTGTCGACACGGAGCACGACCGCCTGCTGCCTGCCTTCCTCGTCCGTATAGCCCAGGGTGATGAAATGCTTGCGCGACTTGGAGAGCAGAAAGATGGGAGAGATCACCCACGCGAGCACGACCCGCCGGCTGGCATCCTGGCCATACTCGACCAGATTGATCCGCGAATACGGGATGCGCAAAGTGGACCCCGCGGTCTCGAAGATGAAGGCGTCCGCATCGGCGGTGCGGACCATCCCTGTCGCGCCGCCCGGAATCCCGGAAAGGGTCCCGCCCACCAACTGAGCCTTACCGCCCAATTGGCCCGCAGCCGCGGCGGCCGCCAGCGCCAGCAAGGACACCGCCATGCGCATCGTCATACCCAATAGCTCTCCCAACCACTAGTGTGGGCGGCCGGAGGAGATTCTCACCTTTATTCATGCAGAATCGCTTCCCGGGAGGATCATAAAGTCATGACCGACCCTTACATCTACCTTCGGGACCTCCGGGAAATGGCGAAGACTCCCGAGAACGGCATCCTTAGCCAGACGCTGCAAAACGACGATCGGACAAAGGTGATCCTCTTCGGTTTCGCTGCCGGGCAGGAACTCTCGGCGCACACCGCCCCGTTTCCGGCGATGCTGACGTTTTTGAAGGGCGAGGCGCTGTTGAACCTCGGCGGCGAGTCGCAAGAAGCGCAGGGGACGTTTGTCTATATGGCCCCGAAACTGGAACACGGCATCCAGGCGCGCACCGAGGTCGTGATGCTGCTCACGATGGTCAAGAATTCCTGACTGCGCGGGAATCGCGTTGGGGACCGATGAAAACGTATTTCTCCAAGCGTCTGCTTTCATTCGCCGGCGCCGGGCTGGTAGCGTGAAGGTATGGGCAACGGCCGCCACGTCACCCTCGGCACGATCTCGTTTGTGGTCTGTTTTGCGGCCTGGGGCCTGATCAGCGCATTTGCGCCCCGGTTCCGCGAGGCTTTTCATCTGAGCGATTGGGACACATGGCTGCTGATTGCGGTCCCCGTGCTCCTTGGTTCGCTCGCCCGAATCCCCATGGGGATCGCGACCGACATTCTGGGCGGACGCGCGGTCTTTCCGATCCTGATGGCCGCCGTCGCCGTGCCAGTATGGATGGCGCCGCAGCAGACGAGCTATCACGCGCTGTTGGCAGTGGCCTTTATGCTGGGGCTGGCCGGATCTTCGTTTGCGATTGGTGTGGGATACGTCTCACGTTGGACGCCCGCGGAACGGCAAGGGAGCGCGCTGGGAGTCTATGGCTTGGGAAATATCGGCCAGTCCGCCGTGGTTGCTCTGGGGCCGGTTATCGCCGCGCGAGTCGGAATGCCGGCGGTATTCGATGGCGTCGCGGTGCTGCTGGTGGTATGGGCCGCGGCCTTCGCGCTGCTGGCGCGGAATGCTCCCGCCCAACCCGGCCGTCCGCGCCCTGGGGCCGGTGCGATGCTCCAGGTGTTGACGCGCGAACCGCTTTCCTGGCTGCTGGCCGCTTTTTACTTCCTCACGTTCGGAGGCTTTGTCGCCTTTTCGATCTGCCTGCCGACGCTGCTCAAGGACGAGTTTCGGCTGGCGCCGGTCGGCGCGGGTCTGCGCGCCGCCGGTTTCGTCGTCCTGGCCACGCTCTTGCGTCCGTTGGGCGGCTGGCTGTCCGACCGCATCGGCGGGGCGCGGGTCCTATCAGCCGTTCTGGCCGGTGTGGCCCCATTCGCGCTCCTGCTGGCCTGGCCTGCCATGCTTCCCTTTACCGTGGGCGCGCTCGGGTGCGCGGCCCTGCTGGGTCTCGGAAACGGCGCGGTGTTCAAACTCGTGCCGCAGTATTTTCCGAACCAGACCGGCACGGTGACTGGTCTTGTCGGCGCCCTGGGAGGCGTCGGCGGTTTTTTCCCGCCGCTTCTGCTGTCGTTCTTCCGCAACCGCACCGGCGCGATCTGGCCCGCGTTTGTCCTGCTTGCGGCAGTGGCCGTGCTGTTATGGTGGGCCAACCATCGAGTCTTCGTGCCGCGCCAGCAGGCGCTCGATCTGGCGTTGCCCGCAGGCTTGCGGCGCACCGCCGACCGTCTCCGCGCGGGCGCCTGGGCGACCCTCTGGACGGCGCTTCTGGTCGCCTCCATTGTGGTGGGCTCGCGCAATTTACAGAATTTCGACCCGGCGCTGGTCATTTATACGTTCGCCGTCGTTTTTGCGATGTGGGGCGTCGTGTATCACTACAACGTCTGGCTGGAGAAGCCACCCACCCGCGTCTTTTGGGATCGAGGATGGGAACTCTTCCGGCGGCAGGATATCGTTCGCAGTATGGGTCGCGTGGCCGTGCACGCGGTGCACCAGCTCGTTGCGCAGCGGTTTATCGCGCATCGCTCCCGCCTGCGCTGGTGGATGCACCAATGCCTCTTCTGGGGCTGCCTGCTCGCGGTGGCGATCACGTTTCCGCTGGTCTTCGGATGGATCCACTTCCGCACGGCCGGCGGCGATCAGCTGACATATGTTGTATATCTGTTCGGGTTCCCGGCCGGCACATTCCGCCTGCACACCGTGGCCGCCTGGCTGCTGTTCCATGGCCTCGATATCTCCGCGATGCTCGTGCTGGCCGGAATCGCGCTGTCGCTGTGGCGGCGCATGACCGACCAGGGCGCGCGCGCCGTGCAGCAGTTCGGCATGGACTTCCTGCCGCTGATCCTCCTCTTCGCCATCTCAATCACCGGCCTGGCGCTCACGGTCTCGCAGGAATGGATGCGCGGCGCATCGTACAGTTTCCTGGCGATTTTGCACGCCGTCACCGTGATCGCGGCGCTGCTCTATCTGCCGTTCGGGAAGTTCTTCCATATCTTCCAGCGGCCCGCGCAACTCGGAGTCAAGCTCTACCAGGAGGCGGGCCTGCGCGGTCCGGGCGCCGCGTGCGCGCGCTGCGGCGAGCGCTTTGCCTCGCGCATGCACATCGACGATCTGCGCTCCGTTCTGCCCCAGGTGGGTTTCGACTACTCCATGCCCGGCCCGGCAGGCTCCTGGCAGGAACTGTGCCCCGCGTGCAAGCGAAAGACGTTGTCCGTCGCCCAAATGCGAACGAAGGAGTCCGCCCGTGGCTAGGCCGCCGCGCCCGCCTGAAGAGTTAGCCGATCGTTTCGGCCCGCATTTGAACTACACTCCCCCTGGAGGGTGGCACGACGATTCGCGCGGCGGCGCCGACGAGCTCGTGAAGACCCACTGCTGCTTCTGCGGACAGCAGTGCGGCATTCAACTGAAGGTGCGGGACAATCGCGTGACCGGCTTCGAGCCCTGGGAGGAGTTCCCGTTTAATCGCGGAATGCTGTGTCCCAAGGGTGTGAAGCGGTACATGCAGGGCAGCCATCCCGACCGGCTGCTCGATCCTCTGCTGCGCACTCCCGACGGCTTCCGCGCCGCAACGTGGGACGAGGCGCTCGAATTCACGGCGAAACGTCTTCGGGAGTTGCAGGAAAAACACGGGCGCGACGCGGTCGCCGTGTATGGGGGCGCATCGCTGACGACGGAGAAGGCCTATCTGCTCGGCAAATTCGCGCGTGTGGCGCTGGGCACGCGGCACATCGATTACAACGGCCGTTTATGCATGGTCTCCGCCGGGACAGCCTACAAAGGCGCGCTTGGCGTGGATCGCGCTCCTAATCCGTGGAGCGACATTCCCAAGGCCGCGATCGTGATGGTGATCGGCGCCAACATTGGCGAGTGCGCTCCGATTACCACCGATTACATCTGGCGCGCCCGCGACAACGGCGCGAAGCTGATCGTAGCCGACCCGCGATTCACGCCCATTGCGCGCAATGCCGATCTGTTCCTGCCCGTCCGGCCCGGAACCGATCTGGCCCTGCTGCTGGCGATGCTTCACGTGATCATCCGCGACGGCCTGACCGACGCCGAATTCATCGCCGCCCACACCACCGGCTTCGAGAAAACGGCGCAATCTGCCGCGGCATGGGATCCGCGCCGCGCCGCGGAAGTGACCGGCGTGGCGCCCGATGCGATCGAACGCGCCGCGCACTGGATCGGGCAATCGCGGCGGGCAATGATCCTGCACGCGCGTGGCTTGGAGCATCACTCGAAAGGCGTTGAGAACTGCGAAGCGGTGGTCGCCATCGCACTCGCCACCGGCAACATCGGCCGGGAGGGCGCCGGTCCGGTCATGGTAACCGGGCAGGGGAACGGACAGGGCGGGCGGGAACACGGCCAGAAGTGCGATCAACTGCCGGGGCAGCGAAGCCTCACCGATCCCGCGGCGCGCGAGCATGTCGCGCGGGTCTGGGGGATCGCGCCCGAAGATCTCCCGCAACCGGGCTATTCCGCCGTCGAGATCATGAATGCGGTCCACAGCGGCGAAATCAAAGGACTCCTGTCGATCTGCTTCAATCCCGTGGTGTCGCTGCCGGACGCCAACTTCACGCGCGAAGCGCTGGACAAGCTCGAGTTCTTCGGCGTCATCGACTTCTTTCTCTCGGAAACCGCGAATCACGCCGATGTCGTCCTCGCGGGCAGCCTGCAGGAAGAGGAAGAGGGCGTAACGGCCAGCATGGAAGCGCGGGTCATCCACATCCGCAAGGCTGTCGATCCGCCAGGGAATGCCCGATGCGATTCCGAAATCATCTGCGACCTCGCGCGCCGTCTCGGTCGCGGCCAGTATTTTCCCTTCCGCGAACCGCGCGAGATTTTCGAAGAGCTGCGGTTGGCGTCGCGCGGCGGTGTCGCCGACTATTTCGGCATCACCTATGAGAAGATCGACGCACAGATGGGCGTATTCTGGCCCTGTCCCACGCTCGATCATCCCGGCACGCCGCGGCTGTTCGAAGGTGGACGTTTCTTCCATCCCGATGGCAAAGCCCGGTTCATGCCGCTGGAATGGCGCGAGAGCGGCGACCCGGTCGACTCCGAGTTTCCCGTGTTCCTCACGACGGGCCGGGTGGTGAGCCAGTATCTTTCGGGCACGCAGACGCGGCGCATCGGAGCTCTGGTGGATCAGTATCCCGAGCCCAGGCTCGAACTCCATCCGCGGCTCGCGGAGCAGCACGGAATCCAAACCGGAGACCGTGTGTCGATCACCACGCGCCGTTCCGCGATCACCCTGCCGGCGCAGGTGGTGCGCACGATCCGTCCGGACACGGTGTTCATCCCGTATCACTGGCCGGACCAGCGGAGCGCGAATCGACTGACGCATCGCACGCTCGATCCGCGCAGCAAGATTCCGGAGTACAAGGTGTCCGCCTGCAGAATCGAGAAAGTTGGAGGCGGCGCGTAATGTTCGGGATGGAGTTCTTCGTCGATCCCTCGCGCTGCATCGGGTGCCAGTCGTGTCTGAAGGCCTGCGAGGAGTGCGACACACACCGCGGGATCTCCATGATCAACTTCGATTTCGTGGACCGCCGGGAGACCATCGCCACCGCCGCCTACGTCTGCTGGCACTGCGACAATCCGACCTGCGCGCAAGTTTGCCCGGCCGACGCGATCAAGAAATACGAGGACGGGATCGTCGGATCGTCGCTCAAGCCGCGCTGTATCGGATGCTCCAATTGCGTGTTGGCGTGCCCGTTCGGCATTCCCAAGCTGGTCCCCGAATATGAGCAGATGATGAAGTGCGACATGTGCTATGACCGCACGTCGGTCGGCAAGCGTCCGATGTGCGCCACGGTCTGTCCCAGTCAGGCGCTCGCCTATGTCACGCCCGAAACGATTGCCGCGACGCGGCGCGAGAAGCCGGTCAACACATTCTGGTTCGGACTGCAGAAGATTACAACGAAGGTCTACATGATGGCCCCGTCGGATGCGGATGCGATTGCCATCGACGTCGCCGATTACACGTGGGAGGGAGAGAATGAAGTGGTTCCGCAAGGCTTCTAGCGCTCCGCTGTGGCGAGACGAGTTCTCCGTATTCAGCGCGGACGAGCGCTATGTCAACCGCCGTCAGTTCGCCAAATTTCTGACCTTGACGAGCTTTGGGATGCTGGCGGGGAATCTCTGGATTCTGGCCCGGTCGTGGTTTCACCGAACGCCTTCTTATCCCCGGCAAACGGTCGCGGCGGAGGGCGAGATTTCCGTCGGCGGTGTGAAGATGTTCGCATATCCCACCGCGGACGACCCGTGCATCCTGGTGCGCAGCAGCGCCGATTCCTATACCGCGTTCAGCCAGAAGTGCACACACCTTTCGTGCGCGGTCTATTACGAGCGGGAACAAAACCGGCTCGCGTGCCCCTGCCATCAAGGCTTCTTCTCCGCCGCCGATGGCGCCGTTCTGCAGGGACCGCCGCAGCGGCCCCTGCCGCGCGTGGCGCTGCGGATGGACGGCGGCCGCCTCGTGGCGATCGGAATCGAAGGAGAACAGGCATGAATCCCAACGCGCCGCAGAATCGAGGGCTGACGGCCATCGACGGCGCTATGGCGCTGATCGTGCTGCTGCTGATTGTGCAGATCTGGCTGCTCTCCGCCAGCCTCGAGTCCTATCTGGCCGGGCATCGCGGCGCCGCCATCCCTGGCGCGATCATTTCCGCGATCCTCTTTGCCGCCTGCCTCGCCCTCTATCGCTTCGTCGACCGCATCGATTCGGAGATCCGCAGGGGCTGACTGCGGTACTCTCTTCTCAAGAGGGAGGGATGCCATGCACGCCAACGACTGGCTCTATGCGATTCGCACCCTGCGGCGCAATCCGCGATTCACTCTCGCCGCCGCGCTAACGCTCGCGGTGGGGCTCGGCGCGAGCACCGCGATTTTCAGCTTCATGAACGCCGTCTATCTGCGGCCGCTGTCCTATCCGCAGCCGGAGCGGCTGGTTTCGTTGTGGGAAACCGGCCCCAACGGAAAAGGGAACACCGCCTCGGCTTCGGCATACCTCGACTGGCGCAAGGACACCGCGCTGTTCGCCGGCGTTGGCGCCTGGGCTTGGGATGTCGTAACCCTTTCCGGCGGACCCTGGCCCGAGCGCCCGCAGGCGCAGCGCGTGACCGGCGACTATTTCCGGATTCTGGGAGCGCAACCGGCGCGCGGCCGCCTGTTTCTGCCGGAGGATGAGCGGCCAGGCGCCGCTTGCGCCGTCATCGTCGGCGAGCGTTTCTGGCGGGGCTGGTTTGGCGCCGCCACGGACCTCGAGAGCCGACCCGTGGCGGTCGAAGGCGCTCCGTGCCGTGTCATCGGCGTCATGCCCGAGACGTTTCTGCCGCCGATCGGCGCAAGCATCCGGGTCGATGCGTGGCTGCCTCTCCCGCTCGATGCGGCACAGTCCGTCCGCAAGGACCGTTTCCTCGTGGTGCTCGCGCGGCTCGCGCCCGGTGTCACCCTCGAGCAGGCGCGGGGCCGGGTGAACGGATCGCGGCAGTCCGCGGACGGCGTGGCGGCGCGCCTGATTTCGCTTCACGAGCGGATTGCCGGACGGCTCAATCCGGCGCTGCTCTCGCTCGCCGGCGCGGTCGGCTTTCTCCTCCTGATCGCGTGCATCAACGTCGCGACCCTCCTGACGGCGCGCGCCGCAGGGCAGCGCCGCGAGATGGCTATCCGTTCGGCGTTGGGCGCCGGCCGCGGCCGGCTGATGGCCCACCTGCTCGCCCAGACGCTGCTTCTATCGCTGCTCGGCGGCGCCGGCGGGCTGCTCTTGAGTTATTGGAGCAGAGACGCCCTCGTCGCGCTGGCGCACGGGACGCTCCCACTCCTCGACGAGGTCCGCCTCGACTGGCGCGTCTTCGCCTTCAGCGGCGCGCTTTCCATCCTTACCGGAGTCCTGTTCGGTTTGGCGCCCGCTGCCGGAATCTCGCGCGCCAGTCTCCGCGAGACGCTCCAGGCGCGCGGCCGCCGCCGCGTGCTACGCCAGGCGCAGGTGGCCGCGGAGATCGCGATTGCGTTTGTCCTGCTCGCCGGCGCCGGCCTGCTGATGCGCAGCCTGCACGCCATCCGGGCGGTGGACCTCGGCATTCGCACAGAGCACGTTCTCTCCGCCAATTTCGCGCTGCCCCCGTCGCGGTACAAGGACCCCCGTCAATACGTGCGATTTCTGAACGACGTGCTGGAGAGCGTCCGCGCCGTGCCGGGCGTCCTCTCGGCGACCGCGACCATGGGCGTCCCGATGCGCGGCTCGGCCGGTGGAAGCTTCGAGATCTTCGGACGCGCCGCCGATCCCGGCGAGCGGCTGGAGGCCGAATTCCGGCCCGGCGACGCGGACTATCTTTCGACCCTCGGCATGACGTTGGACCATGGACGCGCCTTCACCTCCCGCGACGCCGATGGCGCTCCGCCGGTGGCGCTCGTCAATCAGAAACTGGCCCGCCAGTTTTTCGGATCGGCGGACCCGGTCGGCCAACAGATTCGCGCTACCGGCAAGAACGGTCCGATGCCGTGGATGACCATCGCCGGCGTCGTGCGCGACACCCGCCACACGGGGCCGTTGCGCGATTCCATGCTGGAGATCTACGTGCCTTTCGCGCAATTCCGCTCCACCGCGCTGCAGCCGCGGGCGCTGATCGTGCGCGCCGCCGGAGACCCGGAGCGCCTCGTCCCCTCGCTGCAGCGAGCCGTCGCATCCGTCGACAAGGAACAGCCGCTGGTTTCGATAAGCTCGATGGAGCAGAACCTCGCCGAATTCATCGCGCCGCAGCGCTTCGATACGACTCTGATGGCGATCTTCGCCGCCGCCGGGCTGGCGCTGGCCGCGGTCGGGATCTTCGGCGTGATGTCGTACCGCGTGACCCAGCGCACGCACGAGATCGGCGTGCGCATGGCCCTCGGCGCGGAAGACGGCGACATGCTGCGAATGGTGCTCGCCGATGGCCTGCGGGCTGCCGCTTGCGGGCTGGCGCTCGGCTGGGCGGGCGCATGGGCCCTGACGCGCCTGCTGTCGTCCTTGCTGTTCCACGTGAAGCCGGGCGACCCCCTGACGCTGATTCTGGCCTCTGTCGTGGCGCTTGCGACGTCGGCCGCCGCGAGCTACCTTCCCGCGCGCCGGGCATCGCGAATGGACCCGATGGCGGCGCTACGCCAGCAGACGTGAATGATTCGTGTCCCCTGCCTGGCGAAAACGGTTGTTTTGAACCGTTTTGCCGATCGCAATTCCCCTACTCCAGCATCGGCAAGTGCTCCGGCCGTACGAGCAACCGTATGGATCGTGCAAGCCCGGGAGTTCGTTCGATGAAGCCGCTGAGTTCGAGCGTCTTGATCATCTGGTGAACGGACGGCGGCGTGGTCTGGAAGTACCGCTGGAGGTCCAATTCCGCCGGCGCCCGGCCGTGGATCTTCGAATAGTTGTAAATGAACGCCAGATACTGCCCCTGTTTCTTCGTGAAAGGCGGCGCGACCGAGATCGCGGGTTACGTTGCGAGCTTGAAGCCGAAACAGAGGAAGGGGCTACACACGCTGTTGTACTTGCAGCCCCCTACTCGAGGTCCGGCAACTGCTCGCGTGGGATCAGGAGATGGATTGACCGGCCTCGGCCAGGAATACGTCCAATGAAGCCGTTGGCCTCCAGTGTGAGCACCAGCTGGTGCACGGAAAGTGGCGTGACTCGAAAGTAGCGCTACATGTCGGCCTCGGCCGGCGAAAGCCAGGCATTGACCCTGCTTGTCTTTGTAGTCCTTTTTCACGGTCGCTATTGTTGCGTCCCCAATCCCCCGACGAATCAGGCCGGCTCTGGGCGCATATCTCCGGCTTTTCGAATTCTCACGATGCGCCGAAAAAGCGCCCACGCGCACAAGAGTGGGACGCCGAACATTAAAGCCGCAGCCACCGCATCGAACCAGGTAAACCGGAACCTTCCGTACACGACACCGATGGGCTCCAACTTGATCTGAACCATCAGCGGAGCGGCTGCCGCACGCAGGGCATCAAACGTGGGGAATTCGGTGTGTGTTCCGGTTGCCGTGTCGAGCATGAAATACGAGAGCACCTTGCCGTGGCCCTCTGGACCTGGGTCCTCATAGCTTTGGCAAGGTGCGCCTCCAAGAATGTAGCGCCCTGCGAGTTGCAGCACGCAAACATCGGCCAGAGCATCGTTCGATGCGGCGACCACGCCACTAATCTTCTGCGTCCTCGGATTGTAAACGAATCCGCGGTCGGTTACATCGATCATCTCGATCGCGTACCCGTTTGGCAGCGGGCACGTCCAACCGTCTCCGATGCCCGGATCGCGGTGAAAGGCCATTTCGTTCACGACAGCGTAGAAGACGAAAACGCCGCCTGCCCATCCGAGACACGCGAAGGGAAACAGGCGTATTGCCCAGATCAGCCGTCGTGAGCGCTGGACCGTTCCCTGAGTGAAATAGAACGCGAAGCGGGGCAGGATTGCTGAACCGATCGTGGCGCCGGTCAGGCGGACCACACCCCAAAGGATGAGGACCATGCCGATTCCCATCGCGTTCGCAAGCTTAGCACGTGGCCGTTTTGATGGCGGGATCCTTTGGGGTCAGTGACGGTGATACCCACCAGGCCCCCTCCCACCAGCCCGTGAAGCGTCCACGTTGTCCAAATCCGCGGCTGTTTTTGTGCGGCGCAAATCGCTCCACTTACGGCCTACGCGATTCGCGCCGCACAAAAACAAATCCCGCAAGACCGGGGAAAAGACAGAAATCTAACGGAAACTGGATGCTCTCCCAAATACCCGAGTCAAAACGGCACGTCGTCGTCGGTGATGCCCTGATTGAACTCCTCGTGGGCGGGCGCCGCCGGGGCTGCCGGACGCTGCGCGGAGCGGGGCATCGACACGGGGCGCTCGCGCTGCTCGTAGTCGCCGCTGCCGCCACCCGGACCGTCGCCGCCACGGCCGCCGAGCAGAATCACTTCGTCCGCTACGACTTCCGTGAAGTACTTCTTCTGGCCCTGCGGATCTTCCCAGCTTCGATGATCCAGCCGTCCTTCGACATACACCTGTTTGCCTTTCAACAGGTAGGGCGACAGGTTCTCCGAGCGCCACAGGACCACGTTATGCCAGGTGGTTTCTTCCTTCCAATCGCCGGTCTGCTGGTCTTTCCAACGGCGATTCGTCGCCACCGTGAAGGTCGTTTTGGCCACCCCGGACGGGGTGAACTTCGTCTCGGCGTCCTTGCCGAGATTGCCCAGCAAAATGACTTTGTTGACGCTTCGGGATGCCATCGTACCCTGAACTGTAGCACACCCCGCCGGTCACTTCACCCGCATGGATTGGGCCGCCGTCGTAGCCGTGGCGCAGGCCGCCATGGCCTTCCGCGCCTCGTCCCGGGGGAAATACGGCGATGCCGCCGGCAGCGAGTCCTCCAGGTCCTTTCGCGCCTCTCCGCAACTCCCCGATGCCACCGCCGCGAGCCGCCGCCATGCTGCCGCGTCGCCCCTCGCCGCCCCCAATATCCCGACGTTCAGCGCATTGGCGAACTCGTCCTCGGCCGCGGCGTATTCCTTGCGCCGGTACAGTGAAATGCCGCGATAGAGATGCGCTTCGCCCGACTGATCCTCGGACTTCGCGAGCGCGTTCCGCGCCGCCAAGCTGTAATCCGCGATGGCCGCGGCGGTCTGCCCGGCCGTCTCCTTCGCCCGCGCCCGCAGGAACAGGGCGCGCGCGTTCGTCGAATCCTGCCGGATCGCCTGATTCAGGGTGGCGATGGCGCCGGCGGAATCACCCGCGAGGAACTGTGCGCCGCCCAACTCGGCATATGCGTCGCTGAGATCGGCAGGCGGCGACAGTCGCTGCAACAACGGCGGTTCGGACGCGCGCGCCTGCGCGTCCCACCCGTCGACGGCGCGCCGGTACGCGGCGGCCGCCTCCTTGTAGTTGCGGCCGCGGAATGCCTGCTTGCCCGCAACCCAGTTGGCCCATGGAGAAGCTGGCGGGAACCCGAGCGCGGCGGCATCGATATCCTCGTGTCGTAAGGCCATCCATCCCAGCCATTCGCGTCCCGTTTGCAGGATGGCGTCGCACCGCGCCGCTGGTATCACGCTCTCCGGACAGGCATGCGCCGTTACGGCCGGCGCGATCTCTTTTCCGTCGCCGTTTCCGGCTTTCAGCCGCGCGATCGAAGCCAGGACGGGAAGCGCCGCCGGGAGCGGCTCCGGCGGGCGCTTCTTCCCGAACGACGCATTCCGCCCCGGCCACGCTTCGATGCTCTTATCGAACTCCGCGGCCGCCTGCGAGTACGAAGCGGCCTCGCCGGTGATCGACGCCTGAGCCAGCGTGCAATACGCTTTGCGGAAACGGAAGATCGGCAGCTCCTCCGGAGTGGCGATGGGGATCATGGACGCCTGCGTCTGAATACAGGCGTTTGTGTCATGAAGCTGCGGCGCCGGCGGCAAAAAGACGCGCTCGAAATCCGTCTGGGATTTCAGCACCAGCGCAAGCCGTTGCTCATCCGCGGCGAACAAAACCGAGCCCGCGAGAAAGGTGAGGAGACGGACATTCATCCCTATTGAAGCCGCAGGAGGCGGTCCATTGTGCGGATTCTTACCTTATCGGCCGAGGTCCAGGGCCAGGGCGTGCATGAATTCCAGGGCGTCGTAGAACGATTTCACGAGAATCCGCTCATCGCGGCCGTGATATCGATTGTCGTCCTCGTCGTTGAACAGTCCGCTGACCCCGTACGTCGGGATTCCGGCTACGATCAGGAAAATGCCGTCGCTTGCGCCCGTGTCCATCGTCGGAATGACGGGCAGTCCCGGCCAGAGCTTGGCAGTCGCGGCGGTCACCGCGGCCATGACCCGCGGGCTCATCGGTTTGTACTCGACCGGCTGGGCGGGGGTCATCACCGTGATCTTGACCTGCGGATCGGCGACTACCCCGCGCAGCGTCTTCTCCACCTCGTCGGCGTTGTCCACCGGCAGCATCCGGCAGTTCACCACCGCGGACGCCGTCTGCGGCAGCGCGTTTTCGGCGTGCCCGCCCGCGAGCTTGGTGGCCACGCACGTGGTGCGCAGTTGCGCATTCCACAACGGCTGCGCGGAGAGCCGTCCTGTCACCGCCGGATCCTTCGGATTCTGCACGACCGCCTTCAGGTCGGCGCCGAGCTGGCCGGGGTAAAGACTCGCCGCGCGCTCGAAACTGGCGCGCGTCACGTCGAACAGGCGCACCGGGAAGTCGAATTTCGCCAGCCGTCCGAGGGCATCGGCAAGGTGATAGATGGCGTTGTCTTTGCTCGGGCGGGAACTGTGGCCGCCGGGATTGGTGGCCTCGAATTTGAACGTCAGGAAGACCTTTTCCGCCGCCTGCACCGACATGTAGAGATGCCGGCCATTCTTGATGTGCCCGCCGCCCGAATCGGGGTTGATGCAGTATTCGGCGTCGATCAGCTCGCGGTGATTCTTGACCAGCCAGTCCACGCCGTTGGCCGTGCCGCCCTCTTCATCGGAAGTCAGCGCCACGATCATGTCGCGCGACGGGCGGAAGCCTTCGCGCTTCAGGCGCAGGAAGGTCGAGACGAGAACCGCGTCGTCCCCCTTCATATCGGCGGTCCCGCGTCCGTAGAAAAACCCGTCCCGCTCCAGCAGTTGAAAGGGGTCGAACGACCAGTCGGTGCGCAACGCCTCGACCACGTCGAGGTGTCCGATGAACAGGATGGGCCGGCCGCCGCCGGAGCCCCGCAGCCGCGCCACCATGTTGCCTTTTCGCGGCACAGGCGCCAGCACGCGGACATCATCCGCCGGGTAGCCGGCCTCGCGGAAACGGGCCGCCATGGCTTCGGCGGCGCGGGTATTGTCGCCCGCGGGGGAGTCGGTGGTGTTGATGCCGATGAGTTGTTCGAGAATCTCCCGCGCCTCGCGCTGCTGCGGCGCTTGCGCCCAGAGCGACCCCGCGGCCAGCACCACGAGAGCGGCGCGCATCTAGTGGAGTTTCTCTTTGAACTCGCCGGTGGAGGCGTCCACGTATACCGAGAAGTTCGACGTCGCCGCCGACTCGCCCCAGATCACGCGCCACACCGGGTCGGGATGCTTGGCGACTTTCTCCAGTAGCAGCGAGATCGGTTTGCCGGGAGTCTTCTTGTCGTAGTCGGCGCCGCCGTGCTCCAGCGCGGTCTTGTATGCGGCGTCGGTGTCGATCTTGACGGCCAGCATGAGGAATGGCGCGTTCGTGCCGCGCGGGCCGCTCCAGCCTTCCTCCAATCCCGCGAACACACCCTTATGCAGGTTGCCTTGCGACTCCACGATCGAATAGGTAAACGACCTCGCTTGGCTGCGCGCCGCGGAGGTGAATGTCGCCTGCCAGGCGGCGGCCGTGCCCGGCGGCACGGTGGGGACCTCGCTGAGCAGAATGCTGTTCATCTTCAGCACCTGCGCGTCGGGCGCCCACGACCGGGCCACCTGGTACATCTTGTAAAGAGCGCTTTGGCCGGTGGCCGGCTCCACCTTTTCCGGCTCCTTCTTGGTTTCAGCCGTTTTGGTGGGCTCGGAACAGCCGGCGAGCAGCAGGAAGAGGGCGCCGCAGATGGGGAACACGAGCTTTCTCATATGCACCTGCGCGCCATTGTATCAGTCAACCGGGCGGGACTTAACAATTGGCGGCGAAACCCTGTGACATAATAGGCCGCAGCAAGGGAGGATCGATGTCTCCGCACGTAATGGTCCGGTTCAGCCTGTTTGTGGCGGCCACGGGTCTCATGATGCAGCCCGCATTCGGCCAGAGAGGCGGCGGCGCAGGGGCGACGACCACCGGCGGCGGAGCCGGCGCGGGAGCGAGCACCACAACCGGTTCCACGACCACCGCGCCCACCACGACCCGTCCTCCGACGACCACTACGCCTCCACCCGCCAACAACCAGACGACGCCGCAACAACCGATCTTTGTCAGCGGGCGCGTCCTGCTGGAAGACGGCACGCCGCCCACGGAGAGCGTCGTCATCGAGCGGGTCTGCAGCGGCGCTCCCCACTCGGAAGGCTACACCGACAGCCGCGGCTACTTCTCGATCCAGTTGGGCGCGCGCAACAACGGCGTGCTGCACGATGCCAGCGAGGATATGACCGGCTTCTCCTCGGCCGCTTCGTCCGGCAGCATGGACACGCTCGGCGGCAGTTCCCTCGGCCAGTCGAGTCCGATGCGCGGCGGAATTGCGTCGGAGAACCGCTTCATGGATTGCGACCTGCGCGCGCGGCTCGTCGGCTTTCGCTCGCAGACGATCAGTCTCGCCAATCGCCGGCCGATGGATCCGCCGGACATCGGCACCATCCTGCTGCACCGGCTCTCGCCGACCGAGGGAACCACCGTCAGCGCCGTATCGCTGGCCGCGCCCAAAGACGCGAAGAAGGCGTATGACAAAGGCATGGAGGCCCTGAAGAAGCGCAAGCCCGAGGATGCGGTGAAGAACTTCGAGAGGGCGGTCGAGGTGTATCCCCGGTATGCCACCGCCTGGTACGAATTGGGCCTCCTCACCGCCGCCCGCGACGCCGCCATGGCCCACGGCTACTACCTGGAGGCGGTCAAGGCCGATCCTAAATTCGTGTCGCCGTACATGGAACTGGCCGTCCTGGAGTGGAAAGGCGAGAAGTGGCAGCAGGTCGCCGACCTCACCGAAAAGGTCGTCAAGCTCGATTCCTTCGACTACCCCCAGGCCCACTTTTTGAACGCGATCTCCAACTACTTCCTGAAGAATTACGAAGCCGCCGAGAAGAGCGCCCTCGAAGCCGAGCGTCTCGACACGCGCCGGCAATATCCTTCGACGATCCGGCTGCTGGGCGTGCTGCTCGCGCAGAAGGAAGACTACACCGGCGCGACGGAAAAATTCAAGCAGTACCTCAAAATCGCGCCCGGAGCCTCCGACGCCCCCACCGTCCGCAAACAGTTGGACCAGTTGGAAAAGCTCGCCGCGGCGAAGCAGTAGCCTGCCCGCCTACTTGAGGATGCTGTACATATTCGAGAAGTCGTCGGTCCAGATACGGAACGGCCTCTCCGGACGCAGCTCGACGGCGTTCTCCCGCAATTCCGGATGGGCGTCGGCCGTCGCCCGGTTCATCATCAGCGTCCAGGTGCAATCGAAACACAGGATGCTGTCGTCGGGCGCTTCATAGCGGTACACCAGTGCGACCTTGTCCAGGGCAGCCGCGGCGCGTTCCATCACGGGTTTCAGGTCCAAATACTTATTCGTGATGTTCACGGCCAGGATCCCGCCCGGCTTGAGGCGCCGGAAATACAGCTCGAACGCCTCCCGCGTGATCAGGTGCACCGGCACGGAATCCCCCGAAAACGCGTCCATAACGAGCACGTCGAACTGCTGCTCCGGCTCGGAATCCAGCACCAGGCGGCCGTCGCCGGTCGCCACCTCGACCCGCGCCGCGGTGTCGCGCAGATAGCTGAAGTCGCGATTCGCGATATCGAGCACCAGCGAATTGATCTCGTAGATGCGGAGGGTGTCGCCCGCCCGGCCATAGGCCGCCAGCGTGCCGCAGCCGAGCCCAAGGATGCCGATGCGCCGCGGAGCGCCTTCCGTCGCCCGCATGGCCCGGCCGATGCCGGAATCGGGGCAGAAGTAGGTCACCGGCTCGCGGCGATACTCCTCGCGCAGCATCTGCTGCCCGTGATTGATGACGCCGTGGACGAGCTTGCGGGCCGCCGTCTCGTCGAAGACGGGATTGCCGTCGTCGTACACGCGCAGCAACCCGTAGAAGTTCCGCGCCACCACCCGGTAGCCCTTGACGGTGTCGCGCATGATGATCGCCAGGCTCCAGACAGAGACGCCGAGCGTCGCGGCGAGCGCGGCCGCGCCCGCGATGCGCCGGGGCGCCGGCCACTCCCAGATCGCGCGCAACAGGACCAGCGCCACCACGGCGGCGCACACGCCCAGTCCGATCGGGAACTCGTAGTACGCGCGGAACAGATTGGGCGCAACCAGTCCGACGAACAGGCCGCCGATCGCGCCTCCCAGCGACACCGTCACATAAAACCCCGTCAGATATCGCGGATGCGGTTTCAGCCGCGCCAGTTCGCCATGACAAACCATGCAGCACACAAACAGCGAGGCGGCGAACGAGGCGATGATCCAGCGGCTGTCGAGATTCGCGACCGTCTGCAGCACGGGCTGTTGGACGTTCCAATGTCCCGGCCAAAGGCGGAATGCCATAAACGCGACGGACACGAGGAACAGCGGCAGGAACACCGGACGCAGGTAGAACCGCGGGGTCTCGAAGCACAGGATGAACGTCAGCAGGTAAACGGTCAGCGGCACGATCCACAGGAACGGGATCGCCGCGACGTCCTGCGTCAGGTGCGTGGTGACTGCCAGCAGGAGGACCGAGGCGCTGGCTGCAAGCCCCAGCCAAAGGAGACGCAGCGCCCAGGCGGGCTCGGTATCCTCTGCCCGTCCCTCCTCGGGGCGCACAAAGGCGACCGCGGGCTGCGCCGCGGCGCGCCACGCCGTCAACGCGCACACGATCGCGAACGCGACGTATGCCACAGACCACGCCAGCCCCTGGATGCGGTTCGGCAGATTCGGCTCGATCAGCACCGGGTAGCTCAACAGCGCCAGCAGAGACGCGAAGTTGGACAGCGCGAACAGACGGTACGGCATGCCTTCCTTGTGATTGCGCGCATACCAGGCCTGCAGCAGGGGGCTGGTCGAGGAGAGCAGGAAATAGGGCAGTCCGACCGTCACGGCCAGGAGAGCCAGAATCCGTAGCGACGGCTGTTCGACGCCCGCCGTCTTCCAGTGCGGGCTGGGCAGGATCGGCAGCGCCGCGAGGCTCGCCGCCAGGACCACCGAGTGCGCGATCGCCTGTTGCCGCGGCCCCAGCTTGCGATGCAGCAGATGCGCATAGAGATACCCGAGCAGCAGCACGATCTGGAAGAACAACATGCAAGTGCTCCATACCGCCGACGTCCCGCCGAACCACGGGAGGATCATCTTCGCGATCACCGGCTGCACCTCGAACAAGAGGAAAGCGGACAGGAAGATCGTGATCGAGTAGAGGAGCATTCTCAAGAGGATACACCGTAGCGCCGCTGGCAACCGGTATCCTGTATCTATGCGGCTTGCCCCCTTTCTCCTGGACGAATGGCTGGCGCAGAAATTCTCCGCCGATCCGCCCATTGAATTTGACCTGGGCTCGAGCACCGGTCCGGTCTGGACCCTCGGGGAACTGCTCGCACTGGAAGACGCCGACCCGGGGCAATTCCTCGATGTGCCGCTGAGCTACACGAGTCCCCGCGGCACGTCTGAGTTGCGCGAAGAGATCGCGCGCATGCAGGGCGTCGAGCCGGAGCAGGTGCAGATCGTCACCGGCGCGTCGGAAGCGCTGCTCGCACTGTTTTACGACGCCGCGGAGCCGGATGCCAACATTGTCCTGCCCGACCCGGCGTTTCCGGCCAACCGGGCCCTGGCGGCGTCGCTCGGGATCGAAGTGCGCAGCTATCGTCTGCGGGCGGAGAACGCGTTTCGCGTCGACCTCGACGAGGTGCGAGGCCTGATCGACGGCAACACGCGATTCCTGCTGGTGAACTCGCCGCACAATCCCACCGGCGCCGTGCTGACGGACGCGGAGATGGAGAGCCTCCACGATTTCTGCGCCGGACGGGGCGTCGCCTTCGTGAGCGATGAGGTCTACCATCCCATCTACCACGGGCCGGAGACGCGGTCGGCGGCCCGCTTGCCGCATGCCACTGTGCTCGGCGATTTCTCCAAGGCGCTTTGCCTGAGCGGCCTGCGCACCGGCTGGGTCGTGGAGCGCGACCGTGCGCGCCGCGAGCGGTTCACCACGGCGCGCAGCTATTTCACGGTGTCGAACACCGCGCTCGGCGAGCGGCTGGCGGCGCTTGCGGTGCGGCAGCGGGAGGCCATCTACGGGCGCGCGCGCCGCGTGGCGCAGGCGAATCTCGCGCTGCTCGACCGGCTGATGGCGGACCATGCCGATCTCCTTCGTTGGGTTCGGCCGGCGGGCGGGATGACAGCGTTCCCATGGCTGCACGATGGCGGCGACGGCCGCGAGTTGTGCCGCCGCATGTTGGGTCATGGGCTCCTGCTTTCGCCCGGCGATTGTTTCGGCATGCCCGCGCATTTCCGAATCGGGTTCGCCGCCAGCGGCGAGAAGTTCGCGCCGGCGCTGGGGCGATTCGCGGCGGCGCTTAGCGGATCGCGAGCCCAATCCCAGGCTGGCTGAACAGATTGCCCACGTGTAGCACCACGGGTTGGAAGTCCGCCGGATCGACGCCGTAGGGCACGCGGACCTGCACTTCGACAACCCCGGCGCGCGCCGCGGAGGCTCTGGTTGAGAGGACCTCGGCCGGCCATCCTCCGATGTGCGCTTCGACCGGCAGCGTTCCGATACCGGTTGTGTCCAGCGTGACGATGGACCCGCGCGCCGCCGGATGCCGCGCGTCGTTTGCCGCGCCGTCTTGGTTGCGCGCCTGGGCGTGGCCGCGGCCGAACTGATTCGTGCCGAAGATCGCCGGGTTCGCCGCAACCACTCCCAACTTCACCGCCTCGGACCGCCGTCCACGATGCTCGATTTCGAGCGTCACTTCCGGCGCGCCCGCCAATTCGTCCGGAACCACGACCTGCATTTCGTTGTCCCGCGCCGCAATCACCGTCATAGCCGCGCCGTTCCACAGCACCGTCCCGCCCAGCCGGCGCCCATAGATCGAGAGCGCCTGCCCCGGCGCCACGACTCCGTTCCCCGCCGAAACCACCGCCGGAGCGTCGTCCTGCGCCGCCATCGCGCTGCCGGTGAATTGCGCGCCGCTCGCGGGGAAGATATAGGACGCGATGCCCTCTCCGACATACCCGGCGGGCAGGTGCTTGCCATTGGTCCCGTTGAACTCATCTGCGTCCGACGTCCAGAAGTGCAGGTTCTTGCCCTGGAACGCCGCCCGGTAGAACGGAATCGTGTTCGTGACCCGCGACGATACCTGGCCCTGCGCATTGATATAGGGCATCACGAAGGCCGCGACGCCCTCACCCACGTATGCCTGCTGCGCGTTGACCAAGTTCAAAAACTCATTCCGGTCCGACGTCCAGAGGTGGCTGGCCGTCGCATTCACATAGACCCGGTACCACGCGATATTGGGAACGCCGCCGACTGTGGTGGCGCCGTCCATCACCAGGCCGGAAATGCCCTGCAGCGCGAAGCCGCGCGTTCCCAGGATGTCGTACTCATTCTTGTCGAACGTGTAAAGGTATGAATTGGAGAAGGGATCGTAAACGCGATACCAGGGGCCGGCATTCACCGTCGTTTGTGCCGGGAACCAGACGCCATAGACCAGCCAGTTGGTGCTGAGGTTGTTGTAGTCGACCGCCTGCATCCAGATGTGCCGCTGTCCGGTGAAGGCGGGTTTGAACGTGAGCGACGCGACGACGGTGAGTGTCGTGGCATTCCCGGACACCGAGGAGTTCGCCGCATTGAGCGTGCACTGGCTGTTGGAGATGTTGCTGGCGGAGCCAGCAGCGGTGGTCCCGGCCACGCTGTTGCCATCGTCGGCAATGAGCGTGAACAGTCCGGAGCCAGGCGTGTATTTGATGTAGCACCCGCCCAATCGGGATGTGGCTTCCCATCGGGGATTCACGATGAACTCCGCGCTCTTGATGGCCGCCCACCCGCTGGGATGGGCGTAGACCAAGGTCAGATTCGCATTGGCCCCGCTGCCCTGGAAGGGATTCAGCGACACCAGCGAGGGGATCTGCAAGTTGTTATTGACCGCCTGCGTCACCGTGACGGTCTGGCCGCTGACGGTGAGAGTGCCGGTGCGCTGGGCGCCGGTGGTATTGGGGGCGACGGTCACTCCCAGTGTGGCGCCGGTGCCTGACGCCGCGGCCGGCACGAGCCACGCGTCATTCGACGCCGCCGTCCACCCGCACGAGGCGGCATTGAATGTCAGCGTCAAGGCGCCGCCGTTCCCGCCGGCTCCCAAGGAAGTCCCCGTCGCGAAGGCGGAGCAGGACACCGTCGTCGGATCCGTCGTGGAAGCCGTTGCCGATCCACCCCCCGAGACGCTCACTTGATTGGTCACCTGCGCCGCCGCGCCTGGGGCCACATTCACGGTCACGGTGACCGGAGGATAGCCCGACCCGCCGTTCAACGCGTCGCTCCGCGTGCACGTCGCGCCGGGAGCGGGGCACGTCCACCCCGTTCCTGCCATCGAGACCAGCGTCAGGCCCGCGGGAACCGTCTCGGTCACGGTGACAAGGCCGCTGGAAGTTGCGGCGCCGGCGGCATTGGTCACGGCGACAGTGTATTGCGCCCCGTTCTGTCCCTGGCGGAAGTTGCCGGCGTGCGTCTTGGCGATTTGGAACGTGGGCGGCGGAATCACGGTGAAGGTGACCGCATTCGAGGGCGCTCCCTCCGGGTTCTTCACCAAAACGGGGACCGTGCCCGCGGTTCCGATCAGCCCGGCGGTAACCGATGCGGTCAACTGCGTGGCGCCCACAAAGGTCGTCGTGAGCGGAGTTCCGTTCCATTGCACGGTCGCTCCGGTCAGGAAGTTGCTGCCATTGACCGTGATCGTAAAGCCGGCCCCTCCGGCGGTGGCCTGCGCCGGACTCACGCTCGTCATAGCCGGGGCGGGACCGGACAGGATAAACGGCCACGTTGCCCCGATGCTGCTATTGTCGAAGCTGCCGCCCGCCAGGATCGTCGTTCCATCACCGGAGATGGCCACGGCGTGGCCCTGTGAAGCGGCTCCGATCGCGCCCGATCCTACCAACTTGCCGAATTGGCTCCAGACGCCGCCGGATCGTTTGAAGACCCATGCCGCGCCAGCCGAATTATTATCGGCGGAGCCGCCGACTACAGCGGTGTTACCGTCCGCCGAGAGCGCGGCCGAGACGCCTTGCGAGGCAAATCCGGCGATGATGCCAGTGCCGACGAGTTTCGCGCCCTGCTGCGTCCAGACGCCTCCAGAGCGAACGAATACCCAGGCGGCGCCGACGCTTCCGTTGTCGTTCGAACCCCCAACGAGAGCCGTGTTCCCATCGGCGGAAAGCGCCACCGATGTGCCCAGGAACGCGCTTCCCGCAGCGCCGGCGCCAACTAACTTCGCCTGCTGCGTCCACACACTGCCGGAGCGCGTGAATATCCAAGCTGCTCCGGCGCCCCCATTGTCACTCTCGCCGCTCACCAGGGCAGTGTTGCCGTCGGCGGAAAGCGCAACCGAACCACCCTGAAAAGCCTTTCCGATGGATCCGGTTCCGACGAGTTTGGCCTGCTGGCTGCTCTGTCCCGCGGAGCACGTGAACACCCACGCCGCGCCGGTTTGGTTGTTGTCCAACCGGCCACCCACCAGCGCCGTTCCCCCATCGCTCGAGAGAGCGACCGACCATCCCTGTCGCGATGCGCCGATGGCGCTGCTGCCGACGAGTTTGGCGCCCCCGCAGCCACCGGTGCGGGTGAAGAGGAAGCCCGCGCCAACGCCATTCGCATCGGACGAGCCGCCGACTAGAGTGGTATTTCCGTCGGCCGACAGAGCCACGGACGTTCCTTGGGCTGCAGTATTCGTTGAGGGCGAACCGACTAGTTTGGCCGCCTCCTGAGTCCAAAGCCCACCGGAGCGGACGAATGTCCAGGCGCCACCCGGACCGGAGCCTCCTGGAGCGCCGATTGCCGCGATGTTGCCGTTGCCGGAAATCGCCACTGCGGCGCCCTGCTGAATGACACCCAGCGGATCGGCCGCCACCAGCTTGACGCCTTGTTGAATGAACTGCGCGGTCGAAGGCAGGACGGTGAACAGGATGGGCACGTCGGCGCTGTCCCCGCCCGATGCGTCGATGTGCACGTTTCCCGCATAGACGGCCGGACCGCGGCCCGCTGCATTCACCGACACGGTCAGCGTGGCTGGCGAGGTTGCCGGATTCACGGACGCCGTCAGCCAATTCCCGCCCGAAGTCGTCGAAGGCGTGATTGTCAGAGTCTGCGCGCCCGGCGACGTTGCGGCCGCGCAGGTCTGGGACGGCGCTGTTCCGCCCGTTACCACGAAGAAGCTCAAGGAAACCGGCGTACACGTAACCGGCGGCGGCGTGACGAGCGTGAGATTAACCTGCAGGTTGCCGCCGCTTGCCTGCAACGTCAGCGCCTTCGCTTCGGGCCCCAAACCCCATATGAGGTTCTGCGTCGTGATCGCCGTATTAATGATGCCCAGCGAGACCAAACTGGCCGCATCCGCGGCGCTGACAGTACATCCTCCGGACAACGCTCCATCGAATCCCGCCTTCACGGTGAGCGTGCAACCCGTAATGGCCACCCGGACATCGGAAAGCAGAAGATGAATGCCATCCTTCGCCAGCTTGGAACCCTTCGACATGTACAATTGCGCGGTGATGTCGCTCGCCGTCGTGTTGGCGACACGGGGGATTTGAAACGTAAAACTGAGCAGCCCCGGAATATTAAACCCTGGAAAGCCGTAAATCGAGTCGGTCATGGAAAAGGGACTGTCCAGGGCGGCGTCCCAATCGCTGGGCCGCCCATCGGATTCCCCTCGATCGTCGTGAGGATTCTCCCTGCCCGCCGATGGCAGGCACAGCAGCAAACTCAACAAACCGAATACCAGGAACCGCATGACCCCTCGAAACATGAAACTCTACCGAATCGGGTCCGGCCTCCCAATGACCGAGAACCCCGCCCAATAATACGGCGCGCGCTTGCCGCCCGCCTGCATCTTCAGCATCGCCCTTTGCAGCGCCTCGTCCTTGCCGGCGCCGCTCCGCAACTCTCCGTAAAACGCGCGCATCAATTCCGATGTCGCCGCATCGTCCACACTCCATAACGACGCGACCACCGCCGGAGTGCCCGCTGCCTGGAATGCCCACGCCAATCCCATCAGTCCCTCGCCCAACCGCCGGTCGCCCCGCGCCGTGTTGCAGGCCGACAGGACCGCCAGTTTCGCATGGAGCCGCATGCCGGCAATCTCCCACGCCTGGAGTACGCCGTCTTCGGTGGCATCCCCGGACTCGCCGGCCAAAAGAAGTCCCGAATCCATGCCGTCGTCGGCATCCAGCACTCCATGCGTTGCGAAGTGGAGAATCGAACAGCAATCGAGACGCTGCTTGACGCGCGCCTCGCTCGCGGCCGTCCCGGTAAGATGGATGGCGCCTCGAAAGAGCGACGCGATATCGGCCGCTTCGGCGCGCGCATGATCGAGCGGCCGGAAGCGGTCGCCCGAGGGAACCACCGCCCGGTCCTTGCCCGGCTCCAGCGGATCGCCGACCACCATCAGGTCCGCCGTGGCAGCCGGCCGATCCGGTTCCGCCAGGAGGCTGTGCAGTGAGGTCGCCGATGTAATGGCGAACCGCTCTATCAGACGTTTGCCCTGATTCGTCACCAGGGCCGCCAATGGAATGTCCAGCAGCGGCCCGTCGGTCACCGCCACCAGGCGATTCCATCCGCCCGATTCCAGCGTCTCCGCCAGCGGCCCCGCCATCGCCCGGAACATCTCGTTGGCGCACTCTGGCTCCGGACGCGTTCGACCGGTGGCCGGCGCGAGGACTTCCAGCCCTCTTCCATTCCCCAGCAGCAGCGAGGTGCGCCAGTCGGTGGCGGTCTGGCGCAACTGCGCCGACCCCGCTGAGAGCAGATGTCCCTTGACCTCTCCCGCCTGCAGCGAAAAGAGCAGCGTCGCATTCGCATTCACGACCAGCCATTCGAGATACAGAGTGCGGGGATTCCGCCGTGACAACTCCTGCAAGCCGGCAACGCGGACCTGCGACGACGCGCCGCCCGCGAACTGCGGGTTCTCGGAGAAGAGACGGTCACGCGTTCGTATCAGGGCGCCCTTCGCATCCAGCCACGCGGCATGGGCATCGGCTCGTTCGGACTCCGCAGCGGACCGCTCGATCGCGGCCCGGAAACGATTGGCCGCCTTGGCCAGCACGGACGCGGCTTCGACCCACCGGGCGCGCTGCTCCGCCGTCAGCTTCTCCTGGAAACTCGCGCCTTGTGCGCCGAACATCCGCGCCAGCACCTGTCCGCGGCTCCTCTCGGCGACCCCGAGCGCGTCCGCGACGCGGCCCTGCCGGAAGAGCACGTGCGCATACCCGGGATACAACTGCGCGGCCGTCTCGCGAAAGGACGCGAGTTGAACGGGGTCGGAGATTTCCTGGCTGAGCTTCTCAAAGCCGTTCAACGCTTCCACGTGCGCCGCCTCGGCCTTCGCCAGATCTCCTCTCCGTTCCTGGAGCAGAGCGATTTGATTCTGACTGCGGACCACGTCGTGCGGATTGCCGGCCGTTTTCCGGATTTCCAAAGCGCGGGAATGATACTGCAGGGCCTCTTCCAGGCGTCCGGCGTCGAACGCAATGACACCGAGCTGATACAGCGCCACTCCCTGTGTATTACTGCCGGCACGGCTGAGCGAGAGCGCTTCCTCGTATTTCTTTCGCGCCTCCTCCGGCTTCCCCTCCGCAAGGTTCGCCTGCGCGCGCGCCGTCAGCGTGGCCGCCGTATTCGCCGGGTTGCCGAGGCGGCGGCGGACGGTCAGCGCTTGATCGAGCGCGGCGATCGCCTGCCCGGTCTTCCCCATACGGATCAACAGCGGCGCCATATTTGTGGCGGTGGACGCGGCGCCCTCCTCGTCGCGCAGTTCCTGTCGAATGCGCAAGGCCGCCTCGTAGCTGTCCAACGCCCGCGAGTTCTGCACCATCCTCTGCCATAAGTTGCCGGCCGTCTCGAGGGCGTTTGCCTGCGTGGTCAGGAGCGTCCGGCGGGCGTCTCCAGCCGGCAACGTCTGAGCCGCCGCGCTGGCCGTGTCGACGGCCGAGAAGGCTTCGGCCAGCGCGTCCCGGTACTGCGATCGCCGGAAGAACAAGTCCGCGCGCGCGGCATGCGTGGAGGCGATTCCGGCGGGCAGCGCCAGCTTCTGGTAGGACGCGAGCAGCGCGCGGTAATGCTGGTCGGCCTTGTCGAAGTTGTTCTGCCGCGTGGCGATCTGCGCCAGCAGCGTCAGCGCATTGTTCTCATTCGGGACGTCCTCGAGTTCGTGGTACTGCGCCCGCCCGCGCTCCGCGCGCGCCGTCGCGCCCTCCAGGTCGCCCAGTGTCGCCTTTACGAATCCCGTGCCGACCAGCAGGTACGCCGTCTCCGGTTTCTGGCCGAGCGCCTCGCGAATCGGCAGCGACTCCTCGTACCAGAGCAGGGCGCCCTTGAAGTCCCCCATCCGCTGGCGCGTCTCGCCGATCCTTCGCAGGAACTCTGCTGTCCACGATCGGTCGCCCTTTTGCCGCGCGCGGTCGAGCGCCGAGCGGTAGAGCTCTTCCGCCTTGGCGAACTCCCGCTTCGCGAGCAGGCTCGCGCCGGTCTTGTCCACTTCGGAAAATGGCGCTCCGCCGGTGTCATCCTGCGATGGCCGGCAAATCCCGACTGCGAGGCATAGCGAAAGGGCAAGGATGCGGAAAGTCATCGGCTGCGTCCTTCCTCGGCCACGCTGCGGATGGTGAACGCCTCGATCGACCAGCGCACCGGCGCCGGACGGGCCGCCCCGCCGCGTTCGGCATAGCCCGCCGACTGCACGAGATCCGTCAGCGGGTTGTCATATTCCTTGGACGGAGCGCGGGTTTGCACGCCGTCGAACGTCAGCGCGTCGAGCGAATCGAGAGGCTCTTCCGTGGTCAGCAGAAAATACGTGTCGATGCCGAACGGCGTCGTGACCTTCAGATCCGCGGGCTCCTCGCTCAGTGGAATCGCCGGGTCGAAGGACGGCTCTTCATGAAGCTGCGCGTACGGCTTGCGATTGATCTCGTTTCCCTGACCGGCTTTCGGAAACACCAACTGGCCCCGGCCGCGGCTGTCGATCGCAAAGACATACACCCACCGAGGCTTCAACTCGACCCCCTGCAGGTTCGAAAGGTCGGTCTGCAGGTAGAGCTTGTATTTCTCCCCCGCCCGCATGACGCCGTCGGCGAGGAACCGCCCCGAGTCGACATTGCGAAAGCCCAGCGCATACGGGAAGCTCGACCGCGAGGTCGGAGACGGCAGTGTAAACCACGCCCGGAGACGCGCCAGGCGCGACGCCGTCAGCGCCAGAGCCGGACCCGGATCCTGGTTCGCGCTCACCCAGTCGGTGCGCAGCGGCAAAGCGAAGTATCCGGCCGCTTTGCCCGACGCCCCGCCCGTCATTTCCCGGACGTTCTTTTCCCCGGCGTCCGGCAGCACCCACGCGTATTCGATAGTCTCGCCGCTCAACCGGCCGGCCAGCCAATAGTGCGTGCCCGAGGGTGGAGTGGGCCGCTTCGCAGGCCGCGCCGCTTGTACGGAAACGCCGCTGGGCTTTCCGCTTTGGATCGACGCCGCGATCTCGGCCGTCGGCGGCGCCAGCAGCAGGAACCGGGCGCCATCGCCCAGGCGTTGCCGGACCGCCGCCGCCTGCGGAGCCTGTCCCAAGTCGGCCGGCTGACCGTTGCTCTCGAGAATCCACGAACTCCCGTTCCAGCTCATGACGTGCGTCGGACGATCCGTAGTCGCGTCCTCCAGCCATTTGACGGTGGAGTCGTCGCGGAGCGCGCGCATCGCCGCCGCCGTTCGAACCACCATCGCCGCCGGCGCGGCCGGGGGCACATAGGCGATCAGCGGCGAGTTCGACGGGCCTGCCCATCGGTCGAGAATCAGGACATCGCCGGGCCGCACCGTTCCCGATCCCCGAATCTGTCCCGTCGAACGCGAGAGTCCCGTGGCAGCCGTCACGACCACGGCGGTCTCCGGCGCCGTAGCGCTCTTCAGGATCGATTTCGGGTAGATTCCGATGGCGGCGCCTCCGCGCAGCGTCACCTCCCGGTCCTTCACCGATTCCACGACTGCCGTGACTCCCGCCGTGGCGTCGCCCTCCTCCCCGAAGATGCCTTTCGACGATCGTCCCCGTCCGCGCATGACGGGAACCTGGGCCATCGCGTTGGCATGGAGCGTCGCGACCGCCCGCTGGAATACGGTTTCCATCGGCTCTTTGGGACTCCGCAAAGACCGCATCAGCGCCCACGTGAAAGCGCCGTGCGGTCCGTCCTCCGTGTCCATCTCCAACGCCTCTTCGTTCGATTGCGCCGCCGATAAGGTGAGGACGCCCGACTCCGCTGGATCGATCGCCCGGCCGGTGGCCGGATTCATCTCACCCGGATCCTCGGCGGCCGGTTCGTGCAGGGGGTTTTCTCCCTGCGCCGCGCGCCCGCTATTCGTCCGCGCCTTGCCCCGGCCATTCCAGCCGCCGCGCGCCAGCGACCCGCTGTGGCAGCTATCGGCAATGAATGTGATGCGGACCCCTTTTTGCACGCCCTTCAGCAGGATACGCGCGATCTCCTTGTCCCGGATGTCGGGAACGTTCCGCCAGTTGTCGGCGGGCACGATCGTCTGGTCCTCGCCCCCTTGCTCCGCGGTCGCGCGATTGCGCACGTGGTTTCCGTGACCCGAGTAATAGAAGAGGCGAACGTCTCCGGGCTGCGCGTCGTCGACCAGGTGCTTCTGCATGGCGGAGAGGATCGCATCGGCCGTCGCCTCCTGATCCGAGAGAGTGACGATGTCGTCGAACCCGAAGCTCTCGAGCACTCCCTTCACGAGTTTCAGGTCGTTAATGGCGCCGTCGAGATCGTCGAACCGCCAGTACGTGGCGTCGCCTTTGGCGCCCAGGGGCCGCGGCGCAATGGAGGGTTTCGCCCGGAGGATCTGGCTTCGGATCGCCTGGTCGGGCCGGTATACGTTGATGCCGACCAGGAGCGCCCGCCGCGTTGCCGCGTGTGCGGCGCCCCCGCCTGCTGTCAACAATAGGATGGCCGCGGTGATTGCCGATAGGCGGCGCATGCCTGCTTCCTTAAGCCTGGCCGCGGACGCGAACGTTGAGAGAAAGATAGCTGACCTGCTGCGCCGAGCTGGCGAATGTGTCGTACACGTCGAACGAGGTCGCTTCTTTCGGAACCAGGAAGCCGTCCAGCACCTTCAACTTGCCAATTTCCGATTTCATATGGGACGCGTGTTCCTTCGGAATCACGATGTAGTCGCCGGTGCGCAGCCGGAGCGCGTTTTGCGCCTGCGCCAGCGCCTGGCTGGTGGCGGCGAGGTCCATCGGGGTGCTCTGGATGATCGGCTCCTGGTCGCCTCCCTGCACCTGGAAGTTTCCCACCAGCTTGCGCACCGCGCCCAGCGCGGTGATGGCAATCCCCGGAATGGAGAGCAACTGCATGTAACTCGCGGCCGAGGAATCGTCCCCCAATTGCGCGATCGCGCCGATGAACTGGCCGAACGCGCTCTTGTGTTTGTCCTTGGCGAAACAACAGAAGGCCGTTGTGCCCGTGCCGTTGGGCAGCACGATCGACTGCGCCTGCTTGGCCTTTTGCAATGCAACCGTGGAGCCGGAGCCCGCGGGCGCCGCCGCGGCAGTGTCGCCCGCCGCGCGTCCGCGGCTCTTGCCCTTCGACGCATCGGCCGCTTTCGCCGCCGATGCCGCCTTGCCGTTCGCCGGGGCCGACTTGTCCGGGAAGATCGCGCTGAACACGGACGACGCCAACGTCATGATCATGTCGCCCGTCGACGAATCCTGCGCTTTCTGCTGCTCGGATAGCGACTGCTGCGCAAAATCGAAGTAAATGGCGCCGGACGCGTAGTTCTTGAAATGCGTATTATCGTCCTGGTTCAGCCGCAGGCGCATCATCTGAAATTGGACGTTCGGGTTGCCGCCGGCCGTCATCTTCTTGGGGCTGATTTCCTCGGCAGGCAGCAGCGCTTTCTCCTCGGGGTCGTAGTAAAGGAAGAACGGCTCGCGTGCATAATCGCCCACCCTCGGTCCACTCGAGGCCCGCGATCGCGGCCGGTTGCCTCGCAGAATCGTGTCCGGTTCCACGCCCATTCCATTGACCCAGAAATCCGCGGCCTTCTGACTGGCCGCTGACAGAGCGGCAGTGGATTGTCCCCGCAGGACCTCTTGCAATGGATCGAGGCCCAGGAATAAGGCGGGCCCACCCAGGAGAAACTGCCGGCGGCGTTGCATGACTGATACCCTCTCTGACGGACTGAGAATTTCGGTATTATACCAGGATGGTATGCGTGCTGTAACCCTACTTCTGCTAGCCTGCCTGCCGGTTTTCGCTCAATCCAGCCAGATCTATGTGATGGCCGATCAGGAGGGTTGGACCGACACCAATTTGGACCTGCGGGCCGACGATGTCGTTTCCTTCGATGCGGTTGGCAACGTGCGGCTGTCCGGCGGCCGCAACGCCGGTCCGGATGGCATCCGCCGCGGCTTTACCGATCTGGTCAAGTCGCTGCCGGTGAATAATGCAGGCGTCGGCGCCTTGATCGGGCGCATCGGGACAGGCGACGCCGCGATCCCCTTTCTCGTCGGTTCGAGCAAGTCCCTGCGCGTCACCCGCCCCGGACGGCTGTTCCTGTCGGTGAACCGGAACACGTCCGAGCCGGCGGGCGGGAGCTTTCAGGTGGACATCGACTTCACATCGCGCGGCGCCGAAGCCGTGGCGCGCGCCGATCAGAAGCTGCCGGCGATCACCGTGGAGATGCTCGATCGCATTCCCCGCCGCGTCGTGGACGCGGAAGGCAACGCCGGCGACAACACCAACTTCCTGATCGTCGGCTCGCAGAGCAAAGTGCTGGCGGCGTTCGAGGCCGCCGGCTGGGTTCAGGTGGACCGCTCCCGCAATGACGCCATCGTCCACAGCGCCCTCTCCATTGTTTTGAAGCAGGCGTATCTGGAACTGCCGATGAGCGAACTCATGCTCTTCGGACGGGTCCAGGATTACGGCTTGGCCCATGCAGAGCCCCTGGAAGTGGCGGCCCGCCGCCACCACCTGCGCCTTTGGAAAGCGCCGTTCGATGTGGAGGGTCAGGAGCTGTGGGTCGGCGCCGCCACCCATGATATCGGGTTCGATCGCGACGCGCGCAACAACGGCATCACCCACCGAATCGACCCCGACATCGATCTGGAGCGGGGATACGTCGGCGCCACGCTCGATGCCACCGGCCTGGTGGCGAAGCTCTCGAAGCTGGCGCCCACCAAGCCGTCCAAAGAAGCGCTGACCGCGACCGGCGCGAGTTTCCACTCCGATGGCCAGATGCTGGTGATCCACCTGGCGCAATAAGCGCCCTACCGGATCGCCAGCCCGATTCCCGGCTGGCTGAATAGATCGCCGGTGTGCAGCACCACCGGTTGGAAGCCGGCTGGATCGACCCCTTCCGGCACGCGGACCTGCACCTCGACGACCCCCGCGCGCGTGCTCGACATACGGGTCGACAGGACGTCCGCCGGCCGTCCTCCAATGTGCGCCTCGACCGGAAGCTCTCCGATTCCCGTCGTGTACAGGGTCACGACAGACCCACGCGCCGCCGGATGTTGCACATCGTTCGCCGTGCCGTCTGCGTTGCGCGCCTGGGCATGCCCGCGGCCGTACTGGTTCGTGCCGAAGATCGCCGGATTCGCCGGAACCACGCCCAATTTCGCCGCCTCGGACCTTCGTCCGCGATGTTCGATTTCCAGCGTCACCTCCGCGGCGCCGGCCAGATCCTCCGGAACCAGCACTTCGATCTCGTTGTCCCGCGCGGCGATGACTCTCGCGGGCGCGCCGTTCATCCAAATCCTGCCGGCGAGATGCCGTCCGTAGATCGAGAGCGTCTGCCCCGGCGCCACGACTCCGTTCCCCGCCGAAACCACCGCCGGAGTGTCGTCCTGCGCCGCCATCGCGCTGCTGGTGAACTGCGCTCCGCTCGCCGGGAAGATGTAGGACGCGATCCCCTCACCGACGTATCCAGCGGGCAGGTGCTTACCGTTGGTCCCGTTATACTCATCCGCGTCCGACGTCCAGAAGTGCAGATTCTTGCCCTGATACGCCGCCCGGTAGAAGGGAATCGTGTTGGTCACCCGCGGCGAGACCTGGCCCTGCGCATTGATATAGGGCATCACGAACGCCGCTACGCCCTCGCCCACATATGCCTGCTGCGCGTTGACGAGGCTCAGGAACTCGTTGCGGTCGGACGTCCAGAAGTGGCTGTTCGTGGCCACCACGAAGACGCGGTACCACGCGATATTGGAACTGCTGCCGACGGTGGTGGCGCCGTCCATCACCAGACCCGAAACGCCTTGCTGCGCGAAGCCGCGCGCCCCCAGCGTGTCGTACTCGTTCTTGTCCGCCGTGTAGAGATAGGAATTGGAGAACGGATCGTAGATCCGGTACCACGGGTTGGCGTTCACCGTCGTCTGCGTCGCGTTCCAGACGCCATACACCAGCCAGTTGGTGCTGAAATTGTTGTAGTCCGCGGCCTGCATCCAGATATGCCGCTGCCCGGTGAAAGTCGGCGAGAAGGTAAGGGCGGCTACCAGAGTGAGGTTGTTGCCGTTGCCGGTGGCCGACGAACTCGCCGCGTTGAGCGTGCACTGGCTGTTGGAAATGTTCACGGTGGATCCCGGAATCGTCGTCCCGGCGACGCTGTTGCCGTCGTCTCCGATGAGCGTGAACAGGTCCGTGCCCGGCGCGTATCGGATGTAGCAGCCTCCGGCGCGCGCGGTCGTTTCCCATCGCGGGTTCATGATGAACTCGGCGCTCTTGATCGCCGCCCATCCGCTGGGATGCGAGTAGACGAAAGTGAGATTGGCGTTGAGGCCCGTCCCCTGGAACGGATTGAGCGACACCAGCGACGGGATCTGCGACGTGTTGTTGACTGCCTGCGTCACCGTGACGGTTTGGCCTGCGACCGTAAGGGTTCCGACCCGTTGCGCGCCGGTCGTGTTGGCCGCGACCGTGACGCTTAACGTCGCGCTCGTTCCCGACGGCGCGGCCGGCGTCAGCCAGGGGGCATTCGAAGTCGCGGTCCACCCGCAGCCGGCGCCGTTGAAGGTCAGCGTCAGCGTCCCCCCGGTTCCGGCCGCGCCGAACACGGTTGGCGACACTGTCGCGGTGCAGTTGTTGCTATTCACACTGGTGGGATCCGAAGCCGTGGCCGTAGCCGAGCCGCCACCCGCCACGCTCACCTGGTTCGTCACCTGCGCCGCCGCATTCGCCGCCACATTGACCGTCACCGCGATCGGCGGGAAGCCGCTGCCTCCGTTCAACGCGTCGCTGCGGGTGCAGGTGTTCGCGCCCGCCGCGCACGTCCACCCGGTCCCCGCCATGGACACAAGCGTCAATCCGGCGGGAACGGTCTCGGTCACTGTTACCGTCCCGGCGGTTGGTCCCGCGCCGGCCGCATTGCTCACCGTCACCGAATAGACGGCGCCGGTCTGTCCCTGCGTGAAGTTCCCCGTATGGCTCTTGGCGATGCTCAACGCGGGCGGGCTCGGAGTGATGGTCGTGCTGTCGCTTGCCTGGTTGGTGGCCGAGGTTCCTCCCGACACCGCCGCGCTATTCACCACGACGGACGGGGCGTTCGCCGCCACGCTGACGGTCACCGTGATCGATCCATAGCTCGCGCCCGCCGGCAGGGCGTCGCTTCGCGTGCAGGTGTTTGCCGAGCAATTCCAGCCGGCACCGGACATCGAAACCAGCGTCAAGCCGCCGGGAACGGTCTCAGTCACCGTCACTGGTTTGCTTGTGGACCCAGCGCCCGCCGCATTGGACACGACGGCATTGTATGTCGCTCCGGTCTGCCCCTGCCGGAAACTTCCGGCGTGGCTCAATGCCACACTCAACGACGGCGGCGTGGTGTTTGCCGGCAATCCCTGCCCGCCCCAGAAAAAGGCGGTGACACTGCCGTTCGGTAGATCTCGAGTGAGTCCATCGGTGTCGACGGGCGGGTAGTTGTTCGCGATATGGAAAGTAATATTCCCGGTATAGTTGTAAACCAGATACAGACCGGCCGTGTAATCGTTGAGGATTCGCGTGTCGAGGATCGCGCTGCTGTCCGTGTCGCGCGCCCGGACCGTGATCGATCGCTTTTGGGGGAAAGCCTGAAGCGGGGTCCCCGGCTGCCAGTCGCAGAAATAGAGGGCGATCCGGTGGGGCTGATGGTCGGCGTCCGTGACTTTGATCGACATATACAGTCGGCTGTAGAGATGCGAGACGATGCGCGCCAGCGGGTCCAGGTTGTATTTCGGCTGCGGAAGCGCCCGTGGATCGAGGCTAAACGTCTGGAAGGCCTCGGAATTAGTGGTATTCTGCGGGTCCCAGGTCGAGTAGGATGGCTGTACGGCCGAACTCCCCGCGATGATGTTGCCATCCTGGCCGTACACGCCGGGCCAGTCCCCGCTGGTCTGCTGGTCGATGCCGAGAAACGTCACGGTGTTGCCGGTCGCGGTGAACGCCGTGTAGGTGTAGTCCTGGTACACCCAGGCATTTGTAGCCGCATTCTTCGATCCCACCCGCACGTAGACAGGGCTGCCGTTGACGGGGAGTCCTGTCACGGTGCGCGATCGGGCCGTCCCCTGTTCGGCATTGTAGATGTCCCCATTGCCGGGCGCCGTATTGCTGAGGAATAGCCAGTAATCGGACACGCCGGTTCCCGCCGTCCATTGAAACTTCATCGTCGAGCTGATGAAGGTTGTCCCGCTCGCCGGCGCGATCAGCGTAGCGGGCGCGAAGGGGCCCGCTGCGACATAGCTGTAATCCACATAAAACCAGTTTCCGGTGGCCGCATTTTTGGACGCCAGGCGCACGTAGATCGTGCTCCCGTCGGCGGGCAGGCCGGAGATGCTGTGCGAAAGGCTCGTCCCCTGGTCGGCGTTATACAACTCCGACCCGCCCACTGCCGCGTTGCCGATGTAAAGCCAATAATCCGAAACCCCCGCGCCGGGCGTCCATTGGAAGCTGGCCGTCGAGCTCAAAAGATCCGAGCCGTCCACCGGGCTGCTCATCGTAGCGGGAACGAAGCTTCCTCCCGCGGCAACATAGGTGTAATCGATGTTATACCAGTCCGTCGTGACGGCGTTTTGCGACCACAGCCGCACATAAATCGTGCGCCCGTCGGTGGGAAGACCCGCGAGGGTGTGGGAGTAACTCGGGCCCTGATCCAGGCTCTTCTGCGGGATGTCGTAGATCTCGCACTTGCCGACAGCGACGCTGCTGACACACAGCCAGTAATCCGATACGCCGCCGCCGGGCTCCCACTGAAACGTTACGACGGACCCAGGCAAAACGGAGCCCTTGGCCGGGCTGATGATCGTCGCGGGAACGAAGCCGGATGCGGCGAAGGCCGTGGCGCTGAAACAGAGGATTGCAAGGAAAGGAAACCGGGTGACTCGCATAGTTGATTCGGCCGATGTTGGGCCGCGCGGCGCGAACAATGCCGTGTTAACTCTAACATTGCCCGATTAGTAGACGCTGTGAGGTCCAGGACCTCTTTAAGTGATTGAGCCCCTGTTGTGTTAGGATAAGCCCCGCGCTGAAGGAACTGTGGGATGGAGAACTGCGGGTGGAAACAAAAAATCCGGGGGCAGGAGGCCCCCGGACAAGGAAGAAAGGAACGACGCTACTGAATGGCCAGTCCGATTCCCGGCTGGCTGAACAGATTGCCTACGTGCAGGACGACCGGCTGGAAGTTCGCCGGATCGATTCCCTCGGGCACGCGGATGTGGGCCTCGATCACTCCCGCCCGCGTTCCCGACTTGTGGACCGAAACGACCTCCGCCGGATGACCGCCGATATGCGCCTCCATCGGCAGATCCAGCGCGACGCCGGTAGTGAAGATCGTCACGACCGAGCCGCGCGCCGCCGGATGCTGCGCGTCGTTCATCGTGCCGTCCTGATTGAGCGCTTGCGCGTTGCCGCGCCCGTACTGGTTGCTGCCGAAGATCGCCGGATTGGCCGGAACGACCCCCAGTTTCACCGGCTGCGAGCGGCGGCCGCGGTGCTCGATTTCCACCGTGACTTCGCTCGCCCCCGCCAGGTCCTCCGGAACCACCACGTGGATCGCGTTGTCCTGTGAGGCGATGACTTGCGCGGGCGCGCCGTTCAATAACACCCTCCCGCCGAGACGCCGCCCATAAATCGAGAGCGCCTGTCCAGGAGTAACTAAGCCGCTTGCGTGATAGCTCGCCGCATTCACCACCGACACCACAGCCGGAGAGGCTTGATCGTCCTCCGCCTGCGCCTCGACCGCGCTGCTGACCGGCGCGTTGCTGGTGAACTGCGCCCCGCTGGCCGGGAAGATGTAGGAGGCAATGCCTTCTCCCACATAACCCGCGGGCAGGTGCTTGCCGTTGGTCCCGAAGAATTCATCCGGATCCGAGGTCCAGAAGTGGAGGTTGGCCCCCTGGAATGCCGCGCGATAGAACGGAATCGTATTGGTGACTCGCGGCGACACCTGGCCCTGTGCGTTGATGTACGGCATTACGAATGCCGCCACACCCTCGCCCACATATGCTGACTGCGCGTTGACCAGAGTCAGAAACTCGTTCCGGTCCGACGTCCACAAGTGGCTGTTAGTCGAATTGACGAACACGCGGTACCAGGCGATGTTGGGGACGTTGCCGACCGAGGTTGCGCCGTCCATCACGAGGCCCGACACGCCCTGTTGCACGAAGCCGCGCGCGCCCAACGTGTTGTATTCGTTCTGATCCGCGCTGTACAGGTACGAATTGGAGAACGGATCGAAGATGCGGTACCACGGAATCGCATTGACCGTCGTCTGCGTCGGGAACCAGACGCCATAAACCAGCCAATTGGTGCTGAGGTTGTTATAGTCCACCGCCTGCATCCAAATGTGCCGCTGGCCGGTGAATGTCGGTTTGAAGGTGAGCGAGACCACCAGCGTGAGGGTGTTCGCATTGCCGGTCGCCGACGATGTCGCCGCGTTGAGCGTGCACTGGCTGTTGGAGACGCTGATCGGCGAACCAGCCACGGTCGTGCCCGCCACGCTGTTTCCGTCGTCCCCGATGAGCGTGAACAGTCCCGTCCCCGGCGCATACTTGACGTAGCATCCGCCGGCGCGCGCGCTGGTTTCCCATCGTGGATTGACGATGAACTCGGCGCTCCTGATGGCCGCCCAGCCGCTGGGATGCGAGTACACGAGTGTGAGAGTGGCGTTCGCGCCGCTCCCCTGGAACGGGTTCAGCGACACCAGCGCCGGAATCTGCGCGGTGTTGTTGACGGCCTGCGTCACCGTTACCGCCTGTCCGCTGACCGTGATTGTGCCGCTGCGCTGTCCGCCGGTGGTGTTGGCCGCCACGTTGACGGCGAGCGTTGTGGTGGATCCGGACGCCGCGGGGAGCGTGAGCCACGGGGCATTGGAAGACGCCGTCCAGCCGCACGATCCGTTAGTGAGAGGCATCGTGAACGTGCCGGCCGTGCCGGGCACGCCAAAGGACGAGGGCGACACCGAGACCGTGCAGGTGCCACCGTTGATCGTGGTCGGATCGGTGGTGGTCGCGGTCGCCGCGCCGCCTCCCGAAACGCTGATCTGGTTGGTGACCGAGCCCGGCGCATTCGCCGCCACGTTCACCGTGACGATAATGGCAGGGTAACTCGCTCCGCCCGCCAGGGCGTCGCTGCGCTGGCAGTAGTTCCCGCCGGTCGGGCAGTCCCATCCCGCGCCCGACAGAGACACGATCGTCAACCCCGCGGGAATCGTCTCGAACACCGTCACGATGCCGCTTGTCGGCGGCGAAGTCGCGGCGTTGCTCACCGTCACCGTATAGGTAGCCCCGTTTTGTCCGAGACTGAAGTTACCCGCATGGGTCTTGGTGATCGTCAGGACCGGGAAGGGCCCGTTCAGCGTCGTGCTGTCGCTCGCCACCGCGCTCGAAGATCCGCCGCCGGCCACGCCCACCTGGTTGACCTGAGGCGAAGTCGCATTGGTGCGCACCTGCACCGTGACGGTGATTGGCGAGTAACTCGCGCCCGCCGCCAGCGCGTCGCCGCGCGTGCAGGTGTTCGAGAAACACGACCAGCCCGTTCCCGCCATGGACGCCAGAATCAATCCCGAGGGGATAACATCGGTGACCGTCACGGTCCCGTTGGTGGTCGCCGCCCCCGCGGCATTAGTCACTGTCAGGGTATAGGTGGCATCCCCCTGTCCGAGGATGAAACTGCCCGTATGGCTGGACGTGATGCTGAGGGATGCCGCCGGCGCCGCCCCCGTCAACGCGGTGCGCAGTGGCCCGGCGGCCGCCGAGCCATTCACCGTGCCCGCATAATTGAAGACGGGTGTCGCATCTGCCGTGCCGGCTCCGCCGTGAACGGTCCCGCCGCCGCCCGTAGCGGTCGCGCCGCTCGCCGTGCTGCCGCTGGTCGTCAGCGATCCCAGCCGGACGAAGATCGCGGGTCCCGCCGCCGCGCCGCCCCCGCCGCCGCCCGTGCCGCCGTCGCCGCCGTTGCCGCCATGAACTGCGGCCGTA
>CAZSQK010000045.1:0-45010 GCA_964608645.1 uncultured Solibacteraceae bacterium
AACGCCCTGCCGAATGATGCTCAAAAAAAGACGTTTTCTGATGATCGGCAACATCTACGTATGCTTCAAGATGATTCACCATCGCATGCTCGTACTCAGCCATCTGCCATTGGGCGCCGTGCTCATCAGAATAGATCTGAGTGCCGGTGTCAACGCTTCCGCGGATAATGGGCTGCATACTGGCATTCGTGCGGTCGGGAATCACGCTGGCGCGGACCTTCCCGCCACGTTCCAGCATGCCCATCACAACAGTTTTGCCGCCAGTGCTGCGCCCTTCCTTCTGGTAACGCCGCTTGCGCTCCTTGTGCATGTTGCGAGCCTTGCCGCCGATGAAGGTTTCGTCTACTTCGACTTCGCGTCCGAGCGATCCTCCAGTCAGTTCGTCCTGCATCGCAAGGCGGCACCGCTGAAGCATGAACCACGCGGTCTTCTGGGTCACGCCCACGGCGCGGTGAACTTCCCACGAGCTGATGCCATTCTTCGCGTTGACGAGCATCCACATGACTGGGAGCCACTTCTGGAGAGGTAGTGGCGAATCCTCAAAGATGGTCCCGACCTTCAGGGAGAACTTCTGCTGCGGGTGCTTCTCGTAGCACTTGAACACAACGGCGTTGGGAAGCCAAGAGACATTATCCGACCCACAGCGCGGACAACGCACCGTACCGTCCGGCCACCGCAACTTAGACATGAATTCGTGGCAGTTCTGGTAATCGGCAAAGAAGACCACCGCTTCTTGTAGAGTCTTTGCTGCTTTGTCCATAGAACAACTCTACCTGAAAAAGTGCTGTCAGTCAAGTATATTATTACCCTTGCAAGCGCCTCGTTTTCAATAACTTCGGCGAAATCGCGAATCAGGTTCGGGACCAATGGGTCGAGGTTTTGGAACTAACACAGAATCAGCAAGTTACAAGCCACCTCGCTAGACCCACTTCAAAACGCCCCAGGTGGTCGGGTACGCCTTCGGAGGAAGAATGGCTCCAGGACAGAGTTGGCGTCAGGACCGGCGACCTTCGGCGTGATCCGCAGGGTGGATGGTACCTTCACTATGGAAAATCCGAGGGCGGCCGAGGCCACGTTGCGCTAAATGCGTTCGTAGGTTTCAACGTCGGCGTGGCAGGAGGTTTGATCGGACTGGGCGGGGCGGAATTGCGGCTTCCATACTTGGCGGGTTCACTCGGCCTTCCGTTGAAGAAAGCCATCCCCGTAAACTTGGCCGTGGGCCTGTTAACGCTGTTATGATCGCCCTCTCGCTATACTTGCCTTTGTGCGATTTCTTGTCCCGCTGGCGTTGCTCTGCCTGCTTCCGAGTGCCTCTCCTGCGCAGGAGTTTCGCGTTTCGCTGTCCGTGAGCCCATTCACGGAGATCGTTCTCAAGTCCGGGCACAGCTTCAATGACGGTGGCATTACCGCGACAACTGTCGAAGGCGTTCAGCGATTATTCGTCCACCACGGCTCCAACGAAGTTTACGCGCGAATCGCTACAACGCAGAAGTACACTACCGGTTTTGGCGACCACAGTATGGATCGTGGCTTGGAACGTGCGCGAATTGCGGTCGCACTCCACCTCCCGTTTAATCCCGAACTTGGCCTCTTCAACGTTTATGGCGACATCCGGTGCCAGCCCGCGCCGGACTTCTCCGACTATCCAATGGTCAAACAGACGGGCCCTTGGGCTTCGCTCACCATTGATCGGATGGAGGCCGCCCTACAGGTATACGGCGCTGCAGCGTCACGTCAGATTCTTGCGACCGGCGTGCGCGTGCACGTCTGGGATCTGGGTAACGAAACCGAGTTTGGAGTTGCCGGCGTGGCCGTCAGGCCGGTGCCAGGAAGTTGCGACGACACGGCAGGGGGCGCCGATTGGTATCGACCGCCGGATGCCGTCGATCCGGCCATCGGCAAGATGACGTTTCAGGCCCTAATGCAGATGCCGGAGGTCCGGCGCATCGACTGGCTGGCGCAGCACGTCTGGCCTTATGAGGCAAGACTGCTTGCCGCGGTTGCTAGCGGAATTCGTAGCATAGATCCAAAGGCACGCTTCAGCACTCACGTAAGTGGAATTGCCTCGACGCAGCCGGCGTTTGCAGTCGCATTCTTCACAGCGATGAAGCAGGGTGGATTCTCTGCGGATGAACTGGGAGTTTCTTATTACCCGACCTCTTCTGCGTTCCCGAAGGATCGCCTGCAAGCGTTCAAGGACATGGCTAAAGCGGCACAGCGTGAACTCGGCCGTCCGGTCTTCATTGCCGAGTTTGGCTATCCCGCGGCGACTATGGAAGGGATGTTCAAGTGGAACGACACAATCGCTGGGTATCCAGCAACTCCGAATGGGCAAGCGAGTTTCTTGCGCGACCTCGTCGAGTGGGGAAAGAGCGAGAAGGCAATTTCCGGAATTCGTCCGTGGGCTCCCGACCTTGCGCTAGCCACGTGGGCTCCAATGTCGCTTTTCGAACCTGACGGCAAGGTTCTTAAGCCACGTCCCTCTCTCGATGTGCTTCATGGCCGCGCCGCGTCGAAATGAATGTCGATCTCATTCGCGCATTCGTGCTTAACCGGGAGTGGGGGGTAAAAGAAATCGCTCGCAATTCTCCTAATAGATTAGGAGCCGCTGTAGATGATTTTGTAGTCGCGAAAGCATCCAGCTTCCACAAGGCTCGACAAATTTCGATAGCCTTCAACAAGGTCGTTTGATTCTAAAGAACTTGGAAGCCCGTATGTTCAGCAGCTTCGCGGAAATTCGCGCATCAGGTTCGGGACCAATGGGTCGGCCTGCTGGAACTGTCATAGAATCAGCAGTTTGCGGCGGGACGTTGCTGGACCCGCTCAAAACACCTCAGGAGGTCGGGGTACCGAGCTCTCTGGCAAACGGTTCTGCACGAGTCGCGGGGACTTCTTACACGAGAAGGCGCTTGGGTCCGTGGCGTCGAACCCTCATACACTGGAGTCATGGAGCAACACGCAGACCAGGCGGTGCATGAGGCGGCGCGGTCTGGGCTGGCCGACGACGTGGCAGAGATGTTGGACGGACCCGTCGCTGATCCACGCTAAAGGGATTGACGCACGGACTCCCCTGCATTGCGCGGGAACGGTGGCCGTGGCGGCGCTGCTCCTGGATCGCGGGGCTCGGATTGACGCTCTCGACGAGGACCACTATTCGACCCCGGCCCAATGGCTGATCGGCGACTCGCCAGAGGTCGTGCGGTTCCTATTGGAGCGTGGCGCGAGGGCGGATATTTTCCTGGCAGCGGCACTCGGCGATCTGCGGCTGGCGGAGAGGTTGGTGTCGGAGCAGCTAGGATTCCCGAGCCTTTGACGGCGAAGGAGACGCCCGCCGCCGCAGAGGCTACGGCATAGCGCGCGCATCGAGGATCTGGTGCGCCGCGCCTCCGTCGCGAGTGAAATCATACGCCGAGGGCGCATTGCGCATCCGGGAGTCGAATTCTCTTGGAGCATTCCTCTTCAGATCCACCAACATTTGCTCCGTCTTGGACTCCAGAAACTTGTTTCCCGGATTCGCGCCATTGATTCGGACGACTTTGTTAAAAGCGTCCCGGTCCCCCTTACCAACTCGTTCAAATATCAACGCCAATTCCTTGTTGGCCTTTGAGATTTCGGGACGAACAACAATTTCGGTTCCAGGCACCTCGGCTCCTCTTTCCTTGCCGGCGGCCCGTTCGATCCAGTCAGCCGCCAACAGTGAGTTGGAAATCAATAAGGCCGTAGTGCAATTCCGCGCCCTGAGTCCGCCGGCGATTTCGGCAGCCCCTTTGTCCGCTTCGCCGGAAGCGAGAGCAGCAAGTCCCTCGCCCGCCGCTGCAACCGAGTAACCCGGCGAAAGCTGTACCGCCGCCGCGAAATACCGGCGCGCAGAGGTTGCAGACTGCCCCTCCTTTAACAGGGTCCAACCCATGGCCGCCTGGGCTTCGGCTGACTTCGGGTCCAACATCAGAGCCGAGTACAGATCCTGTTTGCCCTCCTGCACCTTGCCCGATGATACGAGCGCAACGCCTCGCGCGATCAGCGCCTGCGCAAAGGACTTGTCCAACGCCAACGATCGATTGAAGGACCCAGTCGCTTCCGGCCACCGCGCCAGGCGAGCCGACGCGTCGCCGGCGAGAAATTGCGCAACCGCCGAATGCGAGTATCGGACCGCGAGCACCGACGCAGCACCGGCATAATCCGCAAGCGCGGCGGAATCCTGTCCCACTAGCTCACACACCGCCTCATCGTTGCGGTTCCGGCTAAAAAGGGAATGGGCATCCAGGAATCCCGCAATCGCTTTGGCCGGCAAGCTATTCTCGCGAAGAAGGCGACAGAGATTTCGAGAAATATTGAACCGTTTGGGGCGCGGCTGGTACGGGGCATTGAAATTCCGAGAACGATGGCCCCTTGCCCGTCCACCAAGACGTCGCCATCGAGATGGACTTCAGAAGCTTGGAACGAATGGAGGGGGCTCGAACCCGCGACCTCCGACGTGACAGGGAGAAGAAATAGTCCGTGTTTTCAGTGGGTTGCGCTCAGAATCCATGTGCTGGCGCGACTCCGGCTGACACAGCGCGACATGGCAAGACCTGGTTTCGCTCGAATCTGAGCACAGCTACTGACACAGATGATAGAGGCGCGACAGCATCATTTCCCACTCGTGCGTGTTTCCAAAACACGGGGAGACCACAACGCCAGGACGCGGAGCGAACGTGGAGGACGCGTGGAGGACGCGGGTGCGGTCGGAAACGCCATGCGTTATACTCCGCCCAATGGTCAGTCTGGGGGCTCCATCAGGTGGCATCTCGGTCGCCCGACGGGTAAGAACAGCGGCTTATACGGTCCTGACAGCCGCGTTTCTCAGCATTGTCAATTCGCGACAGGTTTGTGCGGCTCATGATCTATCGGAACACTTACATGCCGTCTGGACTCAGCGCGAAGGAGTGACGCTGCCTCCGATCAATTGTTTGGCACAATCGACGGACGGTTACCTCTGGTTGGGTACGAGCCGGGGATTGTGGCGGTTCGATGGTCAATCGTTCGCGCGCTGGGCTACTCCTGGGCTGCAAAGTGAGGATGTGCGCAGCCTGGCGGCGGCACGGACCGGCGGCCTGTGGATTGGTACGGCAGTGGGAATCAGCCGGCTTTCCGGTCGGACGCTGGTGAATTACGCGTCGCGGATAGACCTCAAGCCGTATGGGATCCGCACGCTGATCGAAGACCCGAAACAGTCCGTTTGGGCTGGGAGCAGCGGACCCAAGGCGGGCGGCCTGTGGATTCTCCGGTCTCCGGCGGGAATTGTGGATGCGGGCCTCGCCCTCAACGCGGGCAACGGCGTCAACGCGCTATTCGAGGACCGGGCTGGCATTTTGTGGATTGGCACGCAATTAGGCTTGTATCGCCTGGTTGCGGGGAAAGTCGATAACTTTCCCACTGCCCCCCGGAGAGAGATCTACGCGCTAAGCGAGGACCGCCAAGGCCGGCTCCTCGTATCCAGTAGCGACCCTCAACGCATTATGCGTTTCACAGGCGCAGAGTTTGAGCCGGTACTCACGAGCGCCGCATGGCGCGATACGACCGTACGCGCGCTTGTCACCGATGACGAGGATGGGATCTGGGGCGGGACCTTCAGCGACGGCCTTTGGCGGATTTGGGGAGAACGCATCGAGCGTTTTGGAAAGGAGCAAGGCCTCTCCGGTTCAGCGGTTCAGGCCCTGATGAAGGACCGTGACGGCAATATATGGGTAGGTACGCGATCCGGCCTCGATCGCTTCCGGCATTCGAGCTTTTCGACCTTAGCCAGAAAAGACGGGCTGTCGGAAGACATGGCTACCGCAGTAGCGACTAGCCGCGATGGTTCGGTTTGGGTGGGCACAGCGACGCAAGGATTGAATCGGATTACCCGGACCGGTGTGCAACAGATCGGGAAGAGCGAGGGCCTGCCGAATCCATTCATCCTCTCGGTCTACGAGGATGTTCAGGGCCGTGTGTGGGTAGGGACCTTGGCTGGCTTGGCGGTGGGTTCCAAAGGCCGCTTTACTCTGGTACCGGCACGCACGCCTGATGTTCTCAATCGAGTGACGGCCTCAACCGGAGGCGCCAATGGCAGGGTCTGGGTGTCGGATGGGCGGCGCGGCCTTTACACCATCGACCCCGGGGGCATGCCCGAGCCGGTCCGGATCGCGAAGCTGCCGTCCCAGCACGATATCTATGCCCTGCTTGCGGATCGCTCCGGACGGCTATGGGCGGGGTATTACCATGGTTCGCTTGTCCTGATCAATGACCACGAAGCGGTCGTCTTCAACGCCGCCAGTGGCCTCGCCCCCGGTTCCGTGGTAGCGCTGTATGAAGATCGTGCCGGAACGCTCTGGGTGGGTTCCAGCGGCGGCCTGAGCCGTTACCGAAACGGCGTGTGGACGGCATGGACGACGGTGCAGGGTTTGCCGGAAGGCGGTGTTCAGACCATCACGGGAGACGATCAAGGCGGACTGTGGCTAACGACCGAAGGCGGAATCTACTATCTCGCTCTGGCCGATATTGCGAAGCAGAAGGACGGTGAGCCTGCCGCCATGCCGGGGATGTTGTATGGGGCCGCGGACGGCTTCCGGCCTCAAATCGGGGTGGTGTGGGCGCAGCCTCGGGTGGCCAAGGCTGTGGACGGTTCGTTATGGTTCGCGACAGAAGAGGGAGTCGTCATCGTGGATCCTTCACGCGTGGACCGTACCGCCCGGCCGCCCGCAGCCAGTGTCGACGAGATCCGAATGGAAGGTGAACCGGTCGGGTATACCGGACAGACTTTGGAGCTTAAAGGGAAGGAGCTGGTCTTCCGGTATTCCGCCCCTTCTCTGACGTCTTCGGCGGGGCTCCGCTTTCGGTACCGGTTGCGGGATTTTGATCGCGACTGGGTGATCGCGGGCGTTCAAAGGCAGGCCCGGTACACCAATATCGCGCCCGGATCGTACGAATTCCAGGTAGCTGCATGCAACAATCACGGTTTCTGCGCCGACAGCGGCGATGCAGTACGGTTCGTTATGCTGCCGGCTTTTTACCAGACATGGTGGTTTCGGCTGATGGCCACCGCTGCCATCGCCGGCATTCTCTGGGCGGCCTATCGCGCCAGGGTGCACGCGCTCAGCAAAGAACTGGCGATCCGGTTGGAAGAGCGCTTTAGCGAGCGCGCGCGGATCGCGCGTGAACTGCATGACACCCTGCTACAGAACGTGATCGGAATCTCCCTGCAGCTCGATTCGATTTCCCGGCGGCTTTCGGCGGGTAGCGCCAAGTCGGACCTGGAACGGATGCGTCAGAGCGTGGATGCGTCTTTACGGGAAGCACGGGAATCGGTGCAGTTGCTCCGCGAAAAACCGCCGGCCAGTCACGATTTGAGCGCCAAACTGCGGGAAGCCGGCGCCGGTTTGACCAGCGGACAGGCGATACAGTTCTCACTGGAAGTCCGCGGCGAACCGTGCGCCTATTCACCGGAGGTCGAGGCCGAACTTCTTCGCATCGGGCGGGAGGCGGTCAGTAACTCGGTACGGCATTCCGGCGGTTCCCGGATTGAAGCCATGCTGGTGTATGAGCGGCGCCAGCTTCGACTCGAGATCCTGGATAACGGCAAAGGATTCGAAGAGGGGCTAGACCCGTCCAGCCCCGTGGGCCACTTTGGCATCTCCGGCATGCGAGAGCGGGCCGAAGCGGTGGGTGCGACGGTCGCCTTCTCGAATCAAGCCGGGGCCGGGGCCCTGATTCGTGTGACGCTACCTCGCCCCCGCAGGCATCTCCTGGCCTTCCTGCTCGGCAGGCGGGGCAACAAGTTGAAGGGCTCACCGACCGGTTAGGCTCACTGAATTCCCAGCCCCTCGTCATGGACGATATCGATATCTTCTGCGAACTCTTGATCGATCGGAAAATCATGTCCGTCCGGATCGGAGCCCATGAAACTGATCCCCAGAATGACTGACTTCGCCATCCCGGCATATAACAAGGTAGCTTTTTCGTACATAGTCTTCTCCTTCAGAGTCGAATAACGGAAAAGGGGCCGAACTTTTTTCACGCGCGGTGAAGCACCGCCAAGCGCCGTGCATAAGCCGGCGAATCGTTTAGGACGCGGCCTCCGACCTCCACCCAGGCATGGCTGAAGAACGGATTGGGCCGATAGCCAATTACCAATTCGGCGGCAATGCCGGCCCGTCTCAAGAGCCGAACTAGCATTACCGATCGTTGGAGGCAGCGCGGGGGTTTCCAATACAAGCTGCATGCCAGGGCCGCCGCGGCTCCAAGGGTCGCCTCTACGCCTTCCGGATCCACGCACCAGCGCACCGGATGACGCTGGAGTCCGGCTTGAATGCGTCCAAAGCCCCCCAACGCCATCTCAAGGTCATACCGGAGGAGCTCAATCAGAGCGGCTAAACAGGCGATTACCCGTCCCGGTTGCGTTCGAATCGGCCGCCGGCGCTGCATCAGCTTGCGTTGTACTAATTCGGACAGAAATTCACAAACATCCGCGCGCGCCACGGAAGACGGAATTCCATATTCCTTCTCCAGCCGGCATTGGATCTCGGCGGCACTTCGACCGGCGGCGATGTCTCGCCACATCGAAATGGCCCCACCGTTGGCGACGAAGAACTGGCCGTTGCTCAGGCGGAAAATTACGCCCCGGCCCCCATTTTCCAACAGGTTGGCATCCGCGGCTACCGCGAATCGATCGTCAGTGGAAATAACAGGCCGTCGCCATCGATCTAGTAATTGACTGCGCACGGAAACCCCCCGAGCACTAACTGCTAACCACCTTAGTGGTTCTCCTGTCCTGATATATTAGATATTAGGGTATTACTATCTTAAATTCAAGTACTATATCCATTTAATTCGAAGTACCTGTTTTTGGGGAGGGAGGCCTAAACCGCACGCAGCCCAACTCGCTGCGGAGACGAGCTTCCGGCTCGTCTGAGCGCAAGATGGGAACGCAGCCAGAACTCGACCAGCAGAACATGCCGCAACTGCGGTTCATTGCAATCGAGGCCGTTCAGGAATCTGCGAAGCCGCGTTTCGAAGCAGTCCGGTTCGAGGTAGCCGCGCAGAACGAGTAGCGCGCGACGTGGATCTTGAAGGATTTCGGCCGCCAATGGCCGGAGGGCGTCGGAAAAAACGAATTGAAACGAGGCTTTCGACCGGCGATGGAGCACTTCCGGCGGCAACAGGCTTGCAAAAGCACGGCGCATCAGTCTGCGCGGCTCGCCGATGCCACAGGCGACCTCAGACGGAATCGCGAGCATGTATTCGAGGAGGGGGCGATGGACATACGGATGCGTACAAAAGATCGGATACAGCGGCCCCGGCACTTCGAGGGCACGGCTCTCCAGAATCTCGCTGGCCATTTCAAAGTGCCGCCGGTGGCCGGCCGGGGACTCGCTCCAGCGTCCGCGGCGCCGGCGCCGAAGATCCAGCGCGCGTTCGTGCGTCCGTTTCGAAAGCGAGTTGCTGGCATCGCGCCGAAGTGCTCCCACCGGTCCAGCTGGAGGCGGCAAAAACGGCAGATTCAATCGAATTGCCCGCCATAAGATCCACAGAACCGGCACATTCAGAACGCTGCTCCACGCTTGCGCCTGCTTACACGCGCTGATCAGTGCGCCGGCTCGAACAAGATCCGCCAGCCGGTCGGTTTCGTCGTGCCAGTTACCCATCACCAAGTCGCCCATCCGGCCGGTCAACAGAACCGAAGAGCCCACGGCGTGCATCCGGCGCGCCAACTCGGCATGCCGTTCCACCCACCACGTGGGCGCGGATTCTCCGGCCGATTGCCTCTGGGCGTAGGGGTACATTCCGACATCGAGCTGAATCGATTCCATTTGCCGCGAACGTATGACCACACGCGCGAACTTCTCGTCTTCCGAACCGGCGTGGGAGTACCGCACCGCGACCACCCGCGGCGTCGACACCCGGCCCTGCGTAATCAGTCGGTCCGCCATGCAGGCGATGGAAGAGGAATCGAGGCCGCCGCTCAATTCAGAATGAACGGGAGCCGCGGCAGGCATCCGTACGCGGACGGCCTCCTCGAACAAGCAATGAAGCTGCTCGGCGTATTCCGCCTCGTCCCGAAACCGGATGAGCCTGCCGGGGTTCAATCGCCAGAACCGTGCCTCGACGGTGCCCCTCTCACTGAACCGCACGAGCCCACCCGCCGGCACGGCGAGAATGCCGCGATAGGGGGTTCGCCCGATCGTGGCACCGCTGGTGAGCAATTCGGCGATGTAGTCGTCGTCGAGCTCGGTTGGGCTAATCCAGGAAACCAGGTTGTGCAACGATGAAGACCAGTAAAGAATGCCACCTGCTTCGGCATAGTAGAGCGGCCGCACGCCGGCGAAGTCGCTCGCGAGCATCACGATGCGGGAACGGCAGTCCCAGATCGCGGCGCTCCAATCTCCCACGATTCGCGAGAGCGCCGGTTCGCCGCCGGCCTCGTACACTGCGAGTGCGAGCGCTGCGTCAGTCGCCGCTGCCAGATCGGCCGGTTTTCCCAAGTACCCCCAGAGCTCATTGCGATTATCCAGACGGCCGTCCCACGCGATCGCATTGCCTCGCCGGGAACAGAACAGCTGTTTCAGAGATTCGACCCGAAAGGGCTCGGCTGAGACGCCCAACTTCAGTCCAGGTCGGCAGTGCAGGAGGAGACGCGCTTCGTCCGCGATCTCGCAACGCGCTGACGATTGCCTTGCTAACGGATCGAATGCACCCACCAGGCAACTCATAACGGAGCCCCCACAATTACTTAGGCGCGCGTGCTGGCGCGAATCAGGTCAACCAGTTCCGATCGAATCCGGTCTTTCGGCAGGAACGCGGACGCCCCGGCCTTAACGGCCTCGAGCGCCAGATCCTCCCATTCATAGGACACCAGAGCGATGATCACTGCGTCCGGGCGGCTACGCCGCACAGCACGCAGCACTTCCATTCCAGCCTGATCCGGCATGCCGACATCAATGATCGTGACGTCCGGCGATGTCTCGGCAAATTTGGTTCTTGCTTCTTCCATGGTGGTCGCCGTTTCGACCGATTGGAGGTCCTGCTGGCTGGTCAACAGACTGACGAGTCCATCCAACAACGTGGCATGTTGTTCGATGACTAGAATGCGCGACGGCCGGCCGATGCTCCTCATGAATGCTAGCCGATTCCATGCTATCGTCGCGTCACATGCGGGACAACACCCAATGATAGAGGGGTTACCATACCTGGATTTGGGTACGGATGTCGTTATTCGAGGTGAATGATGCCGCGTTTCAGAGCGACCATGACAGCTTCGGTGCGGTCGTGGACGGCGAGCTTCGCCAGGATATTCTTGACGTGTACCTGCACGGTCTCTTCGGTGATACCCAGATCGAAGGAGACCTCTTTGTTGCGGTGTCCTTTCGCCAAAAATTCGAGTACTTCCATCTCCCGGCGGGTCAGAACAGGCTGGGTCACGCGCGAAACCAGTCCAGCCGCGACCTCCTCGGGCACGGGCCGGTCGCCGGCATGCACCTGCCGGACGATCCGCACCAGATCGTCCACCAATGTGTCTTTCAAGATATATGTGATCGCGCCCGCCTGCAGAGCGCGATAGATGTCCTCATCGCCGCGATACGTGGTCAAGATGATGACCTTGGCGTCCGGAACTGCGCGCCGGATGGCCTCGACGGCTTCCACGCCGCCCATCGCAGGCATTCGCAAATCGAGTACGGTCACATCCGGGCGGTGTTGTTGAAACAACTCGATCGCCTGGTGTCCGTTCGATCCGGTGGCGACGACATCGATGTCTCCAGCGGCGCACAGCAGCGAGCGCAGACCCTCGAGGACGATCGGATGGTCGTCGGCGCAGATGACCCGGATTCGCTCCACCGCCATATCGAAGCCTGACGTACCGCCTGCACTTCGGCCGGCACGCCCTTATTTTACAACCTCAGGCGCTCATGCTGCTTACAGCCAGTTACATACGGGAAGTGGGTGATTTCGAAACTGGCTCACTACCCATTTACGAGCCGCACCCGGTCGGCGCGTACCTGTATTTGGGTATTGGTTGCGAATTCGCAATTCGATTAGGATCGCCTCAGCCGGGAAATTACTCCCGGTCCTGACAAAGACGCCCGGGACAGCGGGATGGCGGCAGCCTGCCTGAAACACCGGCGTGGGGTGATGCGAATGCGGCTCGACACTACTCTTGCGCAACATTGGTTTGCAGTACAGGTCAGTCCCAATAAGGAGGATGCCGCTGCCTCGATCCTGCGTAACAAAGGTTATGAGATTTTTCTACCCGCATCCCCAGCCTCCCCAACGGCTCGAAAGAGACCGCTCTTTCCCGGGTACTTGTTTTGCCGTTTCGGCATGAATATTGTTGGCCCGCTGCTCACCACGCCCGGCGTGATTCGCCTCCTCGGCATAGGGAATCGTCCCGAACCGGTCGAAGACGAAGAGATTGCAGATATCCAGCGTATTCAGGAATCGGGGCTGGCAGCAGACCGGTGCTCATTCCCTGAAGTCGGGCAAGAGGTTGCGATTGTCAGCGGGCCGCTGAACGGTCTCAAGGGAATCGTGCTCACCTGCGAACGGCCCGACTGCCTGATCGTATCGGTGACGTTGCTACACCGCTCAGTCAGCGTCCGCTTGCATCCGAGCTGGGCGGTAGCGGTGTGCCGGCGCGGGAAACAGAAATGTTGACGATCGTATTGCTGGCGGCATTCGGCGGGGTGCCGGCACACGCGCCGGAGACCGTGGATGTAGCGATCTATCTCGATGACCGAACCGCATCTTCAGAGTTGCTGGGGCCCGGCAGGCTGGCGGCCTCCGAGATCTTCCGGAAAATCGGCGTTCGGCTCGACTGGCGCACTGGCGAACCGCCCGCCGCCGATAACGGCGCGCCTGCCTTCGCAATCCGCGCAGTGGAGCACGCTCCGGCGCCGGCCGGCCACGATGCTCTGGCGATGGCTCGCCTGGTCACGTCGGGCGCGGCGGAGGTCACGATTTACGCGGATCGAGTGAGGTGCTTCCTCGCGCAGCATCCCAGCCAAACCGGGGCGCCTGCCGCTTATGTGTTGGCGCACGAGCTCGCTCATGCGATGCAAGGTGAAGACCGGCACTCCGAATCCGGAATCCTGAAGAGGCACTGGGACGAAGCCGATTTTCACGAGATGATCTGGCACCACCTGGTTTTCACCAGCACCGACGTCGACTTGATTCATAGCGGCTTGCTTCGTAGCGTGAACGCCGTGGGCAGGCGGCAACGAGGCGTCGTGCTCACAACCAGGTGAACCACACCATGAATGGAACGGTACGGAATTATGGCTAAGAACATTCATTTTATTTCGGGCCTGCCCCGCGCGGGGTCGACCCTTCTCTCTGCGATCTTGCGGCAGAACCCGAGGTTTCGGGCTCAGATGTCGAGCCCACTGGCGGAGGTGTTTGCCGCCGTGTTGCGCGCCATGAGCACGACCGAGCTGGCGTACTTCGTGACCAACGACCACCGAAGCCGCGTGCTGAAAGGGATCGTCGACGGCTATTACGGCGATACAACGGATAACCAGGTGGTCTTTGACACCAACCGGACGTGGTGTGGGCTGTTGCCCGCCGTGGCGGAGCTCTTTCCGGAATCGCGCATCATTTGTTGTATCCGCAATCCGGCGTGGATCCTGGACAGCGTCGAGCGCCTGATCCAGCACAACGCGTTGCTGGCATCGCGGATGTTCCCGGAAACGAACGGGAATCTCGGCAATCAGTACACGCGAATCGAGACCATGACCAGGGGAAGTTTCTTTGGGACGGCCTGGCACAATCTGAGGCAGGCGTGGTTCAGCGAGCAGGCGGACCGGTTGATCGCCATTCGCTACGACTCGCTCGTCGCAAAGCCCGCCGAGGTCATCAACCAGCTCTATGACTCCATCGGAGAAGAGCGCTTCCCACACGATTTCGATCACGTGGAATACGACGAGCCCGCATTTGATGCGATCCTGAACACCCCGGGGCTCCACAGGGTCGCCTCCCGCGTCGAGCCGAAACCGAGAAAGACGGTGCTGCCGCCCGACCTGTTCACCCAAAATTCCAATAATGAGTTTTGGAATTCACCTGCGCAGAATCCGCGCCACGTCGCGATCCTGTGATGCCGCTCAGCCGGGACCGATGGCATGCGGGGCGGCGGCGGCGGAGGCTTCAAGCCATCCGGACGAATTCCTCTGTATTCCGGGATTTGCCGTCGTGGCGGACCGCCGCATCTTCGCGGTCATGGCCTTCACCAATGCATTGGGATTTGACGACGAAACGCAAGGCTGGCAAATGACTCAGACCCGGCTCAGAGTGCGGCGGGCAGTGGCGGACAACCTCCGCCGGCACCCGAACAAGGTGAAAGGATGGCGGCGCCAGTTCGTGCGATGGAATATGCCGGCATTTGTGTATCAGGACTTGGCCTTGACTCTTTCGCCGGATTACCCGTTCGCTTTCGCGCGATCCATGTCTGAAATGAACTATGGTTCCGCCGCCAGAAAAATGAAGCGTCTGCCGGTCCTGCTCAACGATTTCTGGCAAGCCGCGCGGCTGGCGGAGGTCTGGAGTAGAGTCAAGCTCGACTATCTTCGCGAGCTGAGGAGGTACGATCTGGGCCGGATGGAGTCCGAAATGGCTTTTTTGTGGTCGTATCTGCGAATGACTCGCCAGGACTCCTTCACCGTGGTTAGCGTGCCGAACTCACTGGGCCAGCGGTTCTCCGCGATCGGCGCGAGGTATGGCGGGATCTACTATTGCGTCGAGGGCGAGGGAGCGCGAAGTTACGGCCTGAATATCCACGAATATCTACATTCCGTCGTGAATCCGATGATCGAAGAAGCGTTTGCCGAACACCAGCCGAAACTCACGGCCTTCTATGAAGCGGATCGTTCGCAACCGGCGGCGCGGACGTACCAGCGCCCGGTCACCTATGTTTATGAATGCCTTGTGCGGGCGCTGGACAAAAGGATCCGCGGCCGGCTTTGGGGCATTCCGGAAGATGCCCAGCGGCTGCACTGGGCTTTTGCCTACGTCGTGGCCAATGGTCTAAGCCTGGCCGGCGTATTCCACGCCCTTCTTGCGGATTATGAAACGTGCACGGTTCCGTTTGCGGGATATCTGGCAACTCTGTTGAGCCGTGTGCCTGAATACGGCATTGCGGAGTAAATTTTTTTGCGGCCGTATAAACGATAGTCACCTCGTTTTCTCTCTATAGGGGGATCAAATGCGATCAACGATACTGTTAACGGCCTCGGCCCTCTGCCTTTTCCTCAGGGCGCACGGGGCTTCCGGCAGGGAATCAGAGCAGGATGCGGACCGCCCATCGGACGCGCAAGCCTGCGAGTACACATTTTCCGGCGATGAACGTCAGATAACCCTGCCTTTCACCGGCGCGCTGAATGTATCGAACGGCGGTAACGGCAACATCCACGTGATCGGTGCGGACCGGGATGATGTCCTTATTCAAGTGCATGTTCAAACCTGGGCCGGCTCTCCGGCACGGGCGGACGCATTGATCGGCCAGATCACGGTAACCACCGATGGAAACCAGGTTGGCGCCTCCGGGCCGCCTCCTGCCAGTTGCCAGGGTTGGTCGGTTTCCTACGACATCGCAATGCCGGCGCGCGCGGATCTCTCGCTGGTCACCAGGAATGGCAACTTAGCGATCTCCAGCGTCAGCGGGACCATCCGCTTCAGCACCATGAACGGTGGCATCACACTCACCGGTCTGGCCGGTGATGTAAGGGGCGATACCCATAACGGGTCCCTCACCGTTATTCTGACGGGGAGTTCATGGGCCGGGGAAAAACTGGATGTCCAGACCATCAACGGAGGTGTCGACATGCAGTTTCCACACGACTACTCCGCCCACCTGGAGCTCAGCACGCGAAATGGGAGTCTCCAAACGAACTACCCCGTAACCCAGAGGGGCGGTAATCGCTCCTCGGGCGTCGATCTGTCGTTCGATGTCGGGTCGGGCGGCGCCCTGGTTCGCGCCGTTACCACAAACGGCTCTATCCATCTGCTGCGACTCGACTGAGGGGCGGCCGGTGTTCTTGTCAGGAGAACCGCAATGACAAAACTGATGTGGTTTGGCCTAATCGTTTGCGCCTGTGCTTCGACCGGCGCGCAATCGCTGCCGGCCGCGCAGCAGGAATCCGCGTCCGGCGGCACGATCCGCGGGCGCGTAATCGACTTCAAAACCCAGGAGCCGATCGCCAAGGCCTTGGTCTCGGTCCCAGTCCAGAACAAGCAGGCTTCCACTGGTCCGGATGGAAAGTTCGAACTCGATGGTGTTTCTCCGGGGCCGGTCGACTTGTATGTGAGCACGGTCGGCTACGGACTGCTGAAGCAACGCGTAGTCATCCAGCCGGGAATGGCGGAGCTCGAACTTCTCATCGGCCAGGAGGCGCTGAAGCACACCGACCACGTTACCGTTTCGGCTGGTCCGTTCTCACCCGTCCAACCGGACGCGAGTGTGGCTTATTCGGTCACCAACGCCGAGCTGAAGAATCTCTCCTCCGTCATGCTCGACGATCCCGTCCGCGCAGTGCAGAGCCTGCCCGGTGTGGCTGCGACCAACGACTGGTACGGCCAGTTTTCGGTCCGCGGAGCCGGTGGCCAGGACGTCGGGGTCTACGTCAACGGAGCCGTGATGAAGAACGCGTTCCACACCATACCGGACGACCGTGGCGAGAGTGCCTCCATGGGACTGTTCAACAACGATACGGTCGAGACGATGGAGCTCTTGAGCGGTGGCCTGCCTGCCCGGTTCGGCGATGGCGCCGAGGCCGCCCTCGACATTCACACGCGCCACGGCGACGCGGCAAGGCCTTCGTATCGGGCTGATTTCAGCTTGGTGGCGGCGAGCGCGACGATGGAGGGGCCCCTGACCCAATCCAAGCGGCTGACGTACCTGGTTTCCGCGCGCAAGGACTACGTAAGCCTGATCATGGGGCGCGACAGCGGCCTCGGGCTGGCCTTCTATGATGTCTTCGGCGACCTGGCATATCGCGCCAACGAGTCCAACCGTTTCGCCTTCACCGCCGTGCATGGCGCGACCGGAATTTCCAAGTCCCAGAAGGGTGAAGTCGGCGTGGACCGTCTCAAGGACGGGAACAGCCGCAGCGATCTGTTCAGCTTCCAGTGGACCTGGACCCCCGGCCATTCGACTGTTTCCCAGGCGCAGGGCTATTTCACGCCTGCGGTCGCACGGACGCGGGATGCCGCGCTGGATATTCTGGAGCATTCCGACTATAATCGCGCCGGCTTCCGCGAAGACTTCACCCGGCAGCTCGCCGCTTGGACAAGCCTGGAAGCCGGCTTCGCGATCGAGAGGTTCAGTGACAGTTTTCGGAAGAACGAGCCTTGGGATTACGTGCGCCAACAACTCTCTCCCGCTCTGCTCCAGACAGCGAACTTTTCGAAGGACTCCACACAGCGCGGAGCTTATGTGCAGGAGTCGTTTTGGGCTTTTGCCAAGCGGCTGAGCCTGACCGTAGGAGGAAGATGGGACAGCTTCGCGGCTACCGGGCAAGACGTCTTTCTGCCGCGCGCGGCGCTGTCGCTGGCGGTGCGGCCCCGGACCCGGCTAACGGCCGCTGTCGGCGAATCCGCCCGGTTCCCGGATCCAGTCGAGCTCTATGGAGAATTCGGCACTCCCTTCCTCCGCGCGCAGCGAACCAGACAAGCCCTTTTCGCGGTCGACCAGTTGTTTGGCGAGAAAACACGCGTTCATGTCGAGGTGTACGATCGGGAGCGCCGGGAGGGCATATTCTCCCCGGCTACCGAATTTCGGGCAGCCTCTCTCACGGGTCCGGTGCTGTTCCCTCAATTGGGTCCGGTCCTCTCGAACTCGCTGCGTGGCTATTCCCGTGGGATTGAGGTAGTGCTGCAGCGGCGCAGCGCGAACCGTCTTTCGGGATGGGTATCCTACGCGCTCAGCTACACGCGCTACGTGGACGCCGCTACCAATCTGCACTTCTGGAGCGATTTCGATCAGCGCCACACGGTGAATGCTTACGGGAGCTGCCGGCTCAGCCCGACCATTAACCTGAGCGGCAACGCGCGATACGGCAGCAATTTCCCCGTGCCGGGGTATTTTGGATCACCGCTGATCTCCGGGGGGCTGGCCTACTTCCCGCTGGTCAATCTGCGCAACGAAACTCGCCTGCCCGCCTATTTTCGTCTGGACGCGCGCGTCAACAAAGTCTTCTATCGTAAGCGCTCGAAGACTACTCTTTATTTCGAAATGACCAATCTCACCAACCACGCCAACTACCGTTATTGGGGTTTCATCCCCGATTATGTGCGCTCGCAGGGGAGCATCGCCGCAGGACGAGGGCAGTTTCTGCCCGTAATCCCGACGGTAGGCCTGGCTATCGAGTTTTGACCAACGGAGAACCGTCTCATGGCCGACAGCCGACAATCGACTCATGTGCTGCTCGTACGCGTACCCAACTTGAAGCGCGCGGATTACCTGCAATGGGCAGGGTACACGCCGGACTCACTGCTGACGCTGGGGAGCTACGTACAGGCCCATGACTTCCGGTGCAAGGTCCTCGACGCCTATCGGCGGACGAATGGGGACTCGGCGCCGGAACAAGGCGAGATCGACAGCTTACTCGACTTTACCTGGTCGACCTTATCGGCGGCGATTGATGTGCATACCCCCTGGATCGTAGGTTTCAGTTGCCTCTCGAACGGCGACGCATGGACAGCCGTCTCCATGGCGGAGAGGATGAAGGCTTCCTATCCCGAGATCCCGGTGATTCTCGGCGGATACTTCCCGACCTGCAACAGCCGGCAGATTCTCGAATCGTGTGCCGCCGTGGATGCAGTCGTCGTTGGGGAAGGCGAGGTCGCCATGGTGGAGCTTTTGACACGGCTGGGGGACGGCATCGAGCCATTCTCCGAAGCAGTGCCGAACCTGTGCTTCAGGCAGGCCGGCGGCATCGTTTCGACCCGGCGGGCGGCTACGCTGGATTTGAGCGCGCTGCCACCGGTCGATTTCTCGCTCCTCGACGACCCCAGGCGTTATCAGATCTTCGTGTACCACGCCAGCCGCGGATGCCCTTGGCGTTGCAGTTACTGCACGGAAGCCAGGATGGACAAGGGGTATCGCACGAAGCCCTATGCAAGGGTAGTCGAGGATATCGCCGCATTCCGCCGGCTAAATCCGAGCTCGAGCGTTTATTTGTCCGACCCCATCCTTGCCGTCACGGATGCGAAGATGGCCGGCCTCTGTGAAGCTCTGGCGCCATTGGGCATCCAATATACATGCTCGACGCGCGTCGACGTTCTGACACCCGAACTCGTCCCGCTGATGAGGGACTCGGGTTGTCTGAAAATCTACTTCGGCCTCGAGTCCGCGAGCTTCGACACCTTGCTGAGGATGAACAAGCTGCGGCCGGCGACCTTCGCTCAGTACCAGACGTATTTGTCGGGCGCCGTCGAGCTGGTGAAGGCGTGCGCGGCGAATGACGTTCACTGTGTCGTGGGAGCCATGGTCGGCTACCCCGGCGACACCCGCGAAGACCTGTCGCTGACGCTGAACTTCTTTCGCGAGCTCCGGCAAGTTTACTTTGCGCACCGTGGCGCCGGGCTTCCGCCGTTTGTCGTTCTGGCATTTCGGGTGGACCTTCCCAGCGACTCGGACGCCTGGCTGGCCCGCGGCTACTTCAGTCAGAAAGGGCTGGAACTCAGCGATGAGCAGCTCTTTGGCGATCATCGCGTTATGAAATCGTCGTTTCGCCTGGATGAGGCCGAACTGGATTCGTTTGCCGCCAGGTTTGTCGCCTTATCGACCGCCATCCGCTCGGAGAAACGAGCCGCGGCCTGATCCGATCCAAACCCATGCAATCGACACTCCCCAATACGGCTTCCCCCTCGGAGTGCTGCGCGGCCGCACGCGAGTTCCTGACGGCGAGAATCGTCGCAGGATCGTACGATCTTGCCTGTACAGCCTCGGACGGTTCTCCGTGTCCGGTGCATGAAACGGGACATGTATTTTCGGGATTCTTCGTGATCGACGCGTTGCAGGCCGCTGGTGAAGTACCCTCTACGGTGGCGGAACTTGTGACCGCGCGGATCGCCGCGGAGGACCGCGGCAACGTTTGGGGCTATTGCCGGGAGGCGCCGGTGGACGCCGACGACACCGCGTTCACGCTGCGGACACTTGCGCTTCTGGGCCGCCCGGCGCCTCTCGATGGATTGATGAGATTCTACCGGCCGCGCGCCGGCGTGTTTACGACCTTTCAAGGTAACTCCTCGGGCCGGTTATCGTTTGTGCCGAGCTTTCGGAACAACGCCGAGGTGCACCCGGAGGTTGGCGCGAATATCTACTCTCTGCTTTGGCAGCGTGACGAGCACGGCTGCATCAATGTTCCGCTAGTGCGCGCCGCCCAGAGCGAGGATGGGTCCTGGCCCAGTTACTTCTACCCGAGCCGGTATTACGCGACCCGCTTTTTCCTGGAGCTGATGCAGAGAAGCGGTATGCTTCCGGTTTCGCGTTCCGCCGGATTGGAGTATCTGAGGAAGACGCAAAACGCCGATGGGAGCTGGGGAGAGCCGGGGAATGCTTATGAGACCGCGTTGGCCCTCAGCGGCCTCGCGAGCTCCGGCACGGTTGAGCGTGGTATCGCCGCCGGCGCACGGTTCTTAATGGAGTGTCAGTTGTCCGACGGATCCTGGCCTTGCGACCGGGTGGTCTGGCAATACTGTCTGGACGACACGGTGGTCTGGTTTGCCTACGATACCAACCGCGTCGTGACCACGGCCCTTGCCCTGAGTGCCTTAACGCAGGCCCGCCCCTGATCCGGACCGTTCCTAGAGGACGGACCACGCTTCAACTCAAATAGCAATGGAAGAAGGGCCATGAGCCTTGGCCCGGACAACCGGGTCGAGGCGCATGTTCCCGCGAGGTGTTTTTGTGCGAACGAGCAACTACGTCATCTACCTGCATCTGCCACAAAAGCAAGAGTATTATCTGCTCCACGGGTATACCGGAGCTGTCGATAAGGTCCAGCCCTCCGTCGTGAAGCTGCTCCTCGACCGGAAGGCGGATGCGCCGGACGTGTGCGTGAAAGACGAAGAGGTAGTGCGCGCGACCTTGAACGGCAACGCCGACGAGCCGATCGAAGAAGAAACCTGGAACCAGCTCATCGCCCGGGGATATCTCACGGAGAAGACGGTCGAGGAGGAGCGCGAATACGTCAAACACATCGCGCGCCATTTCCATGAGTTAGCGGTCGCCGGATCCCGGCCGGGGTGCATGATCATTCCCACGTATGAGTGCAATATGCGTTGCCCGTACTGCTACGAATCGTCGACCCGCAAAGAGCTTGGCCGTGAGCACGCACTCGGCACCGTCATGTCCACCGAGATGGCGGACGCGGTCTTCATCACCATGGACCGCCTCTTCGAAAAGTGCGTGGACGCGACCCACACCCTCGAGGCGATGAAGTCGAGAATCAACATCACCTTCTTCGGCGGAGAGCCTCTGATGGTCGAAACGCGCCCCGTGGTCGAGTACATCATGAAAAAAGGGCGCGATCAGGGTTACCACTTCAAGGCCATTACCAATGCCGTCGAGTTGGATCACTTCGCCGGGTTGCTCGGTCCGGAAGGCATCGATTGGCTGCAGGTGACCCTGGACGGCCCGCGCGAAGTTCACAATCGTCAGCGCCGCGGACCGCGCTTCCCGAAGGGTACCTACGACACCATCCTGAACAACGTGACAATCGCCATCGAACGTGGCGCCACCGTCTCCCTGCGTCTCCACGTGGATTGGGAGGCGGTGGGACAGGTGGACGAGGTCATGAAGGACATCGACGATCGCCAACTGCTGGCTACCGACAAGTGCAATATCTATGCGACGCCGCGGCACGCCTGGCATAAGAGCCAGGAACTGCCGGTGTATCCGAATATGTCGCTGGACGAGGTTCGCCGAACCATGGCGCAGCGCGACTGTGGGGAAACCGGCAGGCGCCTCTGGGTGCCCAACGAGAAGCTTCCGCAGAAGCTGAAGGGATACGTGGCGAAAGGTCTGGGGGGCATCATTCGAACCGTGGAATACTGCGGATCGAACACCGGGAACTCCCACATCTTCGATCCGTTCGGCGCCATCTACTCCTGTTGGGATACGGTAGGCTCCCGGGATGAGCAGATCGGCCAATACTCCGCTGCGGGCGCGGTGTACAACGAGCGCGCCACCGCTTGGAAACAGCGCTGTCCCGCCGAGATTCCGAAGTGTGCGGATTGCAAGTACATCATGTTCCATTTCGGAGGCTGTGCCGGACAGGCCGCTACGCTCGGCCAGGGATTGCAGTCCCCGGCGTGCTATCGCTACGAAGACACTTTCATTGGAGTCGCCCGGCAGTTCTTCCAGTCCGGGCAAGCCGCGATTGCGCCTTCGCCGGCGTCCGATCCCGCCGTGGCAGTCAGTGCCTGAACTTTCTTTCGATTCTTAAGTGTTCGGCCGCGGAGAGATCCTCTCCCTTCAGGACGGGTCCTCCGTGGCAATCAGGTTCCCCTTGGGAAGTGGCAACCAGCCAAAAGAGGAGGTGAATCATGATGAACGATCGCCAAATGGTGCCGTTGAGTCTCGACGTGCTGGCGGATCTGCCAGTAGAAGAGTTGGAGCAGAGACTGGAGATGCAGATCCTGCGCATGCCGGAGGCCAACTGGGGCTGCGAATGCGACAGCGGAACATACTGCAGTGGGACGAACTGCCCCACTCAGTGCACGAACTACACCTGCGATACTCTGTGCACCAGTTACTGCACGGGCGGCTATTGCGGTACGTACTGCCCGTCGCAATCCACGTGCACCACCTACGTTCCGATCCTCTGATCGGCTGACATGGGCTGATTGGCGTGTCGCAGGCCGGTACCAGCCGCTACACCATCCATGGTGCACCGTCGGTATTAAGGCCACGGCCACAGGAATGAGCGATCGACCGCTCGGCACAGCGGACGGCGCCGTCACTGCGGCACGCCTTTGTCATTGTAGCAACTGGCTGAGAAACGGTGAAGGAGATGAGTGAGCCTCAAGTAGTGCCCCTCAGTAGCGACGTGTTGGCGGATCTGCCCGTTGAGGAACTGGAGCAAAGATTGGAGATGCAGATCCTTCGCATGCCGACGCCCGAATTCTGCACGGATTGCAGTTGTGACGGTGCGACATATGCATGCGACGACGGGTGCAGCTCGTATTGCGGCGGCATGTATTGCAGTTGTTATGGCGCATGCGGCATGGACCTATGCACTTCGTACTGTGCGGGCGGATTCTGTGGGACGTACTGCCCGTCTCAATGCCCGGATTGCAACATCTTTATTGGGTGACGGCGCTGCTCTGGGGAGGTGTCAACTGGCCGCTGATCGCGGCCGGTTAAGGAGAAAGAGAAGAGGTGACCTGTATGAACGAACCGCAAATTCAAATGATCAACCAGGACGTGCTGGCTAACTTCCCGGTCGAAGAATTGGAGCGCAGGCTGGAACTGCAGATCATGCGACCCTCGGGGGCGCTCTGTTGCTCCTGGGACTCGACGTGTTCGGACTGCTGCGAGTGCACCTGCTACGATATCGTCGGTTACTGCCCCGACTTGTGCACCTCATACTGCCCCACCCTTTGCAGTTCGTACTGCCCGGGCGAGTCTCCATGCAGCTCTTATCTGCAGACCAAGTGATCGGCTGAGGTGACCTTCATGAAACAACCGCAACTTCAAACGGTAAACCAGAAGGTGTTGGCTAACCTTCCGGTCGAAGAACTGGAGCGCAGGCTGGAACTGGAGATGTTCCGGCCTGCGGCGGCGCTGTGTTGTAGCTGGGACGCGACCTGCTCGGACTGCTGCGACTGCACTTGCTATGGCGCGTGGGTGTACTCGCCGTGCACGGATTGTTCGCTGGAAGTTCCCTGCTGGGGCTATGTCCCCTGCACAGACTGCAGCCTCTACTTCTGCGATGTCAACGCCAGTCCGCCGGCATAACCCCGCGGGAGGAGGTGGTGTTCGTACGCTGGCAGGTGTCCGAACGCTCGTATGAAAACTCAGCGAATCAGGGTTCGCGGAAAGGTGATCGTCATGAAGAAATCGCAAATTGAAATGGTAAACCAAAATGTTTTGGCTAACGTCCCAGTCGAGGAACTGGAGAGCAGACTGGAACTGCAGGCGTTCCGGCCCTCCACGGCGCTGTATTGTATCTGGGACATCGGGTGCGACTGCGCCTGCTTCGATCCCGACGGCTACTGCCCCAGCCTTTGCAGCGTGTATTGCGCCTGCAACGACCCATTGGGCTACTGCCCAACCCTGTGCAGCACGTACTGCCCGATCGACACTCCATGCACCTCGTATGCACCGATCGCGTAATCGGGTGCTTGGGCGATGGCGGTTCAAAGAGAACAGAGAGGGAAATAACAGCGCCACTGGTGAGCCACTATGGTTGAGACCACGATAGATGCCAGCCAAGAAGTCGTGTTTCGCAGCACGGCTGTCGAACTCATGCCATTCGTGGATGGGTCCGGCGAAGGGCGGTTCCGCGCCAAAGCTGCCGACGGCCGCCAATTCCTGCTGCCGGCCTTTATTGCGGATCTTCTTCGTCTGCTCGACGGCCGATCCGGCGGCGCGGAAGTGGCCGAGCGGCTCGCGCGCCAATACTCCCTCGCGATTACGGCGGAGGAGGTCAACCGTCTGATCAACGACAAGCTCGCAGCGTATGGCTTGGTTGCGAAAAGCGACGCCGCGGATCCGGTGTCGCCGCCATCGGCTCCACAGAAGATCACGATCAAGGCGAGCGTGACGCAGATGGATTTCTCGCTGCGGATTCCCTTCTTATCCCACCAGCGTGTGGAGCCGATTACCGAGCGATTGGTCTGGCTATTCCATCTTCTGCCAATCGCGATCGGCCTTGGCTTGACCATTTGGGCTCACTTCGCGTTTTACGGAGAGCCGCGCGGGATACGGGCCTTCGCCCGCACACCCTCCGATCTCTGCCTCGCGTATGTGGTGGCCATCGCGACGATGCTCTTTCATGAGCTCGGCCACGCGACCGCCAGCACACGCTTCGGATGTTCGCCAGGCGATATTGGTTTCACTTTGTACCTGATGTTTCCGGGATTCTACGCGGACATGTCGAGAGCCTGGAAATTGACCGGAAAGCAGCGGGCGGTGATCGATATCGGCGGAGTCTACTTCCAGTTGCTGTCGGTTATTCCTTTGTATCTTCTGCATCGCCTGACCGGCCGGACATACTTTGCGACTGGAATCTATGCATTGGACTTCATGTGTCTGTTTTCCCTGAATCCGATCATGAAGTTCGATGGGTACTGGTTACTGGTCGACCTGTGCGGACTCCCCAACCTCCAGCGGCGCGCCTTCACCTTTTTGGGCGAATGCCTCACCTTCCTGCGCCATGGAACCGCCCCGAAGACGCTTTCCACAGTTGCAGGGCGTTGGCGCAAGATGCTGGTGGGTCTCTATGCGTTCGTGATGGGCGCCGGCATCACCGTGAGCCTTCCATTTCTCATCAGGAGCCTGCCTCAACGGATTAGGCAGCTAGGATTCTTGATTGCACGAGTCCGGCTGTCGCTGCAACATAGTCCCGAAGAGGCGCTACTGGCCATAGGTAAGCTGGCCGGTTCTCTCTTCTTCTTCATCTTCTTATTCAAAATGCTGCGCATGGTCGTGACGCTCCCCGCCCAGGGAAAGGCCGGCACGCCGGCCGCGCCACCGCAAGAGGCGGCCAGGACGCCGGCCACGCCGCGGCAAGCGGCGGCCGCCGCGCCGGAAAAAGAATCGCCGGTGCGCGAGTATTTTCACATCGCGCTTCAGTCCGCTCTCATGCTCTTCATCGCGGGCCAGGCAATCGTCTTGCTGCATGAGTTGGCCCACGGAATGACCGCTCTGGCATTGGGGGGCCATTTCCCGTTCTTTCAGGTCACCCCCGCCAGCGGCCGCGCCATTTTCCTTTTCTCATATGGCTCACCCGGATGGCAGGATTCGGTCGTGCTGCTCGCCGGGTATACCGCGCAGATCTTGGTCGCCTGCACACTGATACCGATCACTTTTAGCAAGCGTCCGCTGAGCGCCGCTCGATTCTGGGGCTTATTCGCCGGCATAGATGCGGCCGTGTCCGTCCTCATCGGTTCCGGAGTGGCGCCGCCCTGGCAGTCACGCGGAGAGATCGGTCAGGCGCTGGCCGGGCTCGGCCTTCCATCGGTCATGCAGCCACTATGGAAGACCGGTTTGGCCGCCGGTGCTTTGGTTCTAGCCGCGGTCTTCCTCGGGCGGGTTGCCTCGGCGATCGATGTCAGCGGATCGGAGCGGTATCTTTCCAGGCTGAGGGCGACATCGGCGGTGTGGGGCTTGCCATTCATCGTCCTCATGGCCGGTTACTCCATGGTTACCGGAGCGTGGAGACACGGTATCGGCAGCGGCGCTCCGCCGATCCTGTTCGCGCTCTGCGCAGTTCTCCTGACGCCGCTTTGGTGGCGGCCTCAGACGCCCGTCCCGGGTGGCAGCCCAACTTATGTGCGGCATACCGGCTGGCTGGCCCTGGCGGCCGCGGCGATCGTAATCGGCCAGGTTACGGTGTTCGGGTTAGACCAGCAGCATCCTCGTGGAGTGTTCCTGACCCGCCACGCTCCCGAGGTGACGGTCGCTTCCTGCAACGTCTTCATCCGTATCGATCGGGAGAGCGCCCACGTCAGGATGCTGATGCGGCCCTTCGTCTCGGAGCATGAGTTTCTGTGGGAGCCTGTCCGAAACCAGGCGCCCGATCGTTGGACATACTATGACAAGTTCGCATCCGACAACCTGCCGCGGCTGCTCGAAATGAGTCGCGTTCAGCAGATCCGCCGCTACTGGAGCGCCGAAATGCCCTTCTATGCCGCCGGCCGTTGGACCCGCGGCGCGCGCGTCGTCGAGTTCGACGTTCGACTGCCGGGACTGGCCGATGGGCCGTTCATGGACGTTACGGTCAACGATTTCTGGAAACAGCAGAAGGCCGGGTACCTGGATTTCGTGCAGGTGGAACTGGGGGAGGGGTTGTCCTTCGGCGATCTGGCGAGTCTGCCGCCTGGCGCCCGGCCCCCGGCAATCCTCAATGATCGCGTCGCGCGATGGTTGAATCGCGAATACAACGGCGCGTTCGCATCGGCACGCCTGGAAATAGTAGGAGGTCTGCAATGAAACCTGAAGCGGCCCGTTGCCGGCAGCTCACCGACCCGGCGTTGATCTATCGCGAGCTCGTGATGGAGGGGCAGCGCGCATGGGCGGATCTCGAAAGGATCAGCGCGGAGATTCCGGGTTACGACGATCTGAAGACATCGAAGTTCCTTCGCAAGGTGACCCTGATATCGACAGGTGAGAATTTCTTTTCGCATTTCCCGTTTCTGTTCGCCGATGCGCTGCCCGGCGTCCGCCTCGAGCAGTTGCGCCAGTTGTCGTTAAGCGCCCTCTGTTTCTTCTCGCACGCTCTGATGTGCGACGAATTGGTCGATCTGAGCGAACGGCCGCCCTATTCAGCCATCCTCGCCCAGAACGGCTACCAGGCCCGCGGCTGGCAACTGTTGGCGGAAGCGGCCCGCGGGTACGAACTGCCCTGGAGCGCGCTGGTTGGATACTACGAGCAGCACGCCGGCGCCGTGTTGCTGGAGTGCCGCGACCATCGCCGCGGACCGGAACACTATTCCAACAGCGACCTGTTTCGGGTCGTGGCGCGCCGCTGCGCCATGTCCAAAATCATCACTCGCGCACTTTGCGCGATCGGCGGCCGGAACGAGCTGGTCCAACCCCTGGACGATTCGCTGGACCGCCTCTGGTTGGTCGAGTGCATGTTGGACGATTGGACCGACTGGAAGGCGGACCTGACCGAAGGGAGATTTACGTGGTTCCTGACGCAAGCCTGCGAGGGCGCCGGGATCGCCGATTCGCTGGATCGACAGCCGCTCGATCGTCAGGCGCAACGCCTGGGCAGATACATTTATGGCTCCGGCTTCTTGCTCGATTATCTGAATCGCGCGGCCGCCTACCTCGAGGAAGCAAGAACACTCGCCCGGTCGGCCGGGTGCTGGCGCTGGGATCAATTCCTGACCGGGCGTTTGCTGATCGTACATGCAAAGCGGAGCAGCGTCCGGCGCGAGTTGCAGTCTCTATCGGTGGAGCACAGCCGGCAGCCCTATCAACTGGTTCCTTCGGGAGATCGGCCAGACACCCTCGCCGGAAGTCTCACCGTCGCGGAGAGCGCCCGGCGCGCGGTGGATTTCGTGGTGAGCGGATATCAGAAAGGCTCGGGCTTCGCCGATTTCATGACGCCTCATGGCTGTCCCGAGATTTGGACTTCCGCCTATGTCGGCTGTGCGCTGCAAACCTGGCATGCTCTGGGTCTCGGCGAGAGAATACAGCAGGACTCCGTACGGACCGCCCTCCAGGGGGTCGCACGGCTGCTGATCGCATCGCGGCAGGAGAACGGCTGGGCCGCCAATTCACAGATGCCGGCCGATGCCGAGACCACCGCCTGGTGTATCCGATTCCTGGCAGCGGCGGGCATGCTCTCGGAAATCCCTCCCGCCGCGGTTGCGTTCCTCGAGGCGCACCAGCGCGAGGACGGCGGATTTGGACGCTTCCTGCCGGAGGCTGCCGGTCCCGCATTTCGAGCGTGGACGGCCAGTTCGCCTGATGTCTCCGCCGTTGTATCCAACGCCCTGTTCGACGCAACCGGTGCTCCGCCAAGCGACACGATCCGGCGCGGCCTGCAGTACCTCCTGGACGTGCGCGGCAATAAGCCCCTATGGCTGCCGTACTGGTGGGAAGGTCGCACATTTGCCGCGTTTCACGGCGTCGAAGCACTTCGGATCTGCCCGGAGATGTGCACCGTCAAGGTGCGGAGCATGATCCGCGACGAAATCGTGGGATGGGAAGAACTACAGGGATGCTGGGGCCTTCGGACCGTCGGAAAGGCCACCTTCTTCGAGACCGCGCACGCCGTCCGCCTTCTGCTGCGCCTTTCAATCGGAAGACCAACGCCGCCGTCCGCTCTGAGCGGAATGAAATACTTGCTCCAGCACCAGCTCGAAGACGGCAGTTGGGCGTCAACCGAGATGCGCCGGCTCCCCGCCGGCACCGATTTCACTCCATGGAATAGCCAGGATTGGAAGATCAACGATGTGGAATCCTGCGGCGTGCTGCTCCGCGATCACCGGCACCTGTTCACCACGGCCGCCGTACTCGCGGCCATGGCCGACTTCATTCAGATTGCGGGAGATCATCGGCTTGTTTCTGCCCCGGTGTCCGAGGGTGCAGCCCCGCTGCAAGAGACGGTGACGGTCTGATCGGACGCCGGGCATAGCTCCACTCGACTCGCGCGGAGGTGTTCAGTTTTGCCGGAACAAATGATGGCTGCTGTGCTCTACGGAAAAGAGCATTTGCAGGTGGAGCCGGTCGGGATTCCAGCGCTCCACCCCGGAGACATCCTCGTTCGCATCCGAGCCGCCCTGACCTGTGGAACCGATGTCAAAGTCTTCCAGCGCGGATCGCATGCCCGTATGATTGTGCCGCCGGCCGTGTTTGGACACGAGATGGCGGGCGACGTCGTCGCGGTGGGCGAGGAAGTTACCCGCTTCCGTCCCGGCAACCGCGTGGTCGCGGCTAACTCCGCGCCTTGCGGCCGCTGCTTCTTCTGCGAGCGGGACCGGCAGAATCTCTGCGAGGATCTCCTCTTCAACAATGGAGCGTACGCGGAATATATCCGCGTTCCGTCGCGCATCGTCGACCGCAACACGTTTATCATTCCTCCGCATGTCGGATATCAGGATGCGGCCCTGATCGAGCCTCTGGCTTGCGTGCTTCGCGCCTTTGACGAGACCGCGCCGAAAACCGCCGGGGTCATAGCCATCATCGGCTTGGGTCCGATCGGCCTCATGTTCGTGCGCCTGGCGAAACTCGCCCGGCATCGTGTCATTGCCGTTGGACGCAGGCAGATTCAACTGGAGCGCGCGGCAGCGGCGGGCGCCGACGAACTGATCATGGCGGATGGAATTTGCGACCCGGTCAAAGCAGCTCGGGACCTCACCAACGGCCGGGGGGCAGAAGCGGCCATTGAGGCGGTCGGCAGCCCACTGACGTGGCAATGGGCTGCCGGGATGGTCCGGTCCGGGGGAACCGTAAATTTCTTTGGCGGCTGTCCCGGAGGCGCCAGTGTCACACTCGACACGGCGCTCCTTCACTATTCCGAGATCACCTGCAAAGCGAGTTTCCATCATACGCCGGAGTACATCAGGAAGGCGCTCGGCCTGATTTGTAACGGCGACTTCGCCGCGACGGCGTATGTCAATCGGGAAGAGCCGCTCGCGAACTTACCCGACGTGCTGCGGCACCTGATGAGTCACAACGGTCATCTGAAGACGGCAATCATCCCCTAAACGAGGAGGAGATTATATGCAATTCGCGAACAACTCGTTAAGCATCGGCGGGACGCCTCTGGTCCGGTTGAACCACCTCGCCAACGGCAACGCCACCGTGCTGGCGAAAATCGAGAGCAGGAACCCCGCGAATTCCGTCAAGTGTAGGATCGGAGCCGCGATGGTGTGGGATGCCGAGAAGCGCGGTATTCTCCGGCCAGGGAAGGAGCTTCTCGAACCGACCAGCGGCAACACCGGGATCGCGCTCGCCTTCGTCGCGGCTTCGCGCGGCTATCCGATCACTCTAACCATGCCGGAGACGATGTCGATGGAGCGCCGTCAGATCCTCGAAGCGTTCGGCGCAACCCTGGTGCTGACCGCGGGCGCCCGGGGAATGAAGGGAGCCATCGCGAAGGCTCAGGAGATGTACGACGAGGAACCTGAGCGCTTCGTGTTGCTTCACCAGTTCAAGAACCCGGCTAACCCGGAGATCCACTTCCGCACGACGGGTCCGGAGATCTGGCAGGACACAGACGGGCGCATCGACATCCTCGTCTCCGGTGTCGGCACGGGAGGAACTTTGACCGGCGTGTCCCGCTATATCAAGCACACCCAGCAGAAACAGATCGTGTCGGTAGGAGTCGAGCCCGAAGCCAGCCCGGTAATCTCTCAGACCCTGAAAGGGTATCCCCTCCAGCCCGGACCGCACATGATCCAGGGCATCGGCGCGGGTTTCATACCCGACACTCTGGATCTGAAGATGCTCGACCGCGTGGAAACCGTTTCCAATGACGAGGCGATGGAAACCGCAAGAGAACTGGCCCGTCGCGAAGGAATACTCGGCGGAATCTCCAGTGGAGCAGCGGCCTCCGTGGCCGTGCGCTTGGCGAAACAGCCCGAGAACCGAGGCAAGACGATCGTCGTAGTCCTTCCGGATTCCGGAGAGCGCTACCTCAGTGTCGGCCTGTATTGACGCTTACGGGTAACAGAATGAATTTCCTCCGGCAGATACGAGAGCAGATCGAAACCATCATGGAGCAGGATCCGGCAGCTCGGTCCACGCTCGAAGTCCTCTGCTGTTATCCCGGACTCCACGCCATACTGCTCCATCGGATCTCTCATCGGCTGCATCGGGCGGGACTCAGGGTGCTGGCCCGCGCTCTCTCGCAGTGCGGCCGTCTGATCTCGGGAATCGAGATCCATCCGGGCGCCCGGATCGGCCGCCGGTTCTTCATCGACCACGGAATGGGAGTCGTCATCGGAGAGACGGCCGAAATCGGCGACCAGGTTCTGATTTACCAGAACGTGACGTTGGGTGGAACCGGCAAGGAACGAGGCAAGCGCCATCCTACTATTGGCAATAACGTCGTCATCGGATCCGGCGCCAAGGTGCTCGGCGCAGTCCGGATCGGCAATAACGTCAAGATCGGAGCCGGCGCCGTCGTGATTCGCCCCGTGCCGGATGACTCCACGGTTGTCGGTATCCCCGGCCGCGTGGTACGGCAAGGCGTCAGCGCTCAGGATCGGCTCGATCATGCATCGCTGCCGGACCCTCAAGGGCAAGTGATTGCCGACCTCACCCGCGCTGTCCGCCTCCTGCAGGCGAGAATCGAGAATCTCGAGGCGGGTCAGGCGCCGCTGCACTCCCCGGCCCGACCTGCGGGGGTTCTCGCCGCAGCCAGGTAGAGGAATCGGCTCTCAGAGAGCTGAACCGATGATGGCTTCTCTGTTGGGATTTGTCATTGCGGTGATCGTAGCGCTGACGGGAACTGGTGCGGGTTCGGTCACCGCACCGGTGCTGATGCTGTGTCTTCCCATCACGCCAGCGGTAGCCATCGGAACGTCGCTGCTCTTCACGGTGTGTATCAAGCTTCCCGCCGCCGTGCTCTATTCGCGCCACGGCTTGACGGACCGGCGGGCGCTCACTGCCCTCTGTAAGGGCGGCGTTCCAGGCGCTCTAGCCGGTGTCCTTGGCCTGTCGTTGCTCAACGCCCGTCACTACGATCACGTGATCGCGATCGTTATTGGGGTTGTGGTGGTTGGGCTGGCTCTCCTCAACGCATGCGCTCCGAAAAAGCACGGGCGGAGTGCGTTGCGACGTGAGCGGCGCAACTGGCTGCCTTGGGCGGCGGCCGCAATTGGCGCCGAGGTCGCTTTTTCGTCGGCCGGCGCTGGAGCGCTGAGCTCTCTGCTTCTTCTGAGTTTCACCAACTTGACGCCCGCCCAAATTGTCGGCACGACTCTCTGGTTCGGGTTCTTCACATCGACCCTCTGCGCAGTGTGGTATTTCGCAGCCGGCACATTCAGCGCAGCCCTCCTCGGGAAGTTGGTTGCGGGCGGGCTCGTGGGCATCGTGTTTGGTGCGCATCTTTCCGGCGCCATCGCGCCCGGCAGGCTGCGGGTACTGCTCGCGGTTGTAATCGGCGGCATCGGTCTTCAATTGTGCTGGAAATCGTTCGATCCCGGATGGATCTCCGCCTGGTTGAAGTAACGCCGCTACCGGCGGCATTCAAGGAGAGATCATGCGTTCCAAGTTCATCATCATCTTCTGCGGGCTGTGGCTCTGTGCGACTGCGCTCGGCCAGGCGCCTCCGTCCGCGGAATCATTCCAGGCGGCTGACGTTCACGTGAGCCCGGCGGGAACGGCGCGCAGCGGCGCTTTTCTTCCCAACGGCAAAGTGGAATTTCGAGCCACGCCGTTGCTACGCTTAATCGCCATCGGATACAATCTGCCCGCGGACCGCATCGTGGGAGGACCGAATTGGCTGGATGCGGACCGCTTCGACGTGACCGCCAAGGCCGCCCGACCCCCGTCCCCCGCGACCGCTCGTGCGATGCTCCGGCAACTCCTTGCCGATCGCTTCCAACTCGAAACCCGTCAGGCGGAAAAACCTATGCCGGTCTATGCTCTGGTCCCTGGAAAACACGGTGTGCGCAAGTCGAGTTCGGCGGTCGGCGATCCCCAGTGCAAGTCCGGCTGGGAAGAGAACATGCACACCTATGCTTGCCGTCACGTCACATTGCCGTCTCTGGCCGAAGGACTGCCCGGGATTGCGCCTCTGTACTTCGATCGCCCCGTGGTGGATCGCACCGGCCTCACGGGCGTCTACGACTTCACCCTTCGATGGCTCCCGCGCGCGCAGCTTCCACCGGGCGGCGAAAGCAATAGCTCGCATCTGTTTGCCTCCATCGAACGCGAACTCGGTATCAAAGTGGAGCCGCAGACATCCCCCATGCCTGTACTGACAATCGTGCGAGTAGATAGAACGCCGGTCCCGAATCCGCCAGGTGTTTGGGATATTCTGGGCGCGCCTCCGACAGAGTTCGACGTGGCGAGCATCCGTCGCAGCCGGCCCGGCGAGAAACAGGCGTCCCGGATTGAGAATGGCCGCATCGAGGCGCGCGCTTTCACACTCAAGGATATGATCGCCTTCGCCTATAACGTCGAGCCCGATTGGGTGCGAGGGGGCGACCACTGGGTGGAATCGGACCGCTTCGATATTTCGGCGAAGACTGCGCCCACTGAGGCCGTCGATACCCTCCGCACACTGGCGCAATCGCTCTTGGGTCAACGCTTCGGTCTCAAAGTGCACCGCGAGGCGCAACCGGTCGCCATTTACGCGCTGGTCGCGGGCAAGGCGAAGCTCAAGGAAGCCGACCCAACCACCCGTTCCACGTGTCGATTTGGCAATGCCGATGGGGGGCACGCGTATCTCTGCCAGAACACGACGATGGCGCAGTTTGCTGCCGCCGTTCGCAACCTCGCAGGGGGAATTCTGGAACACCCGGTTGTGGATTTGACGGACCTAAAGGGCAGCTATGATTTTGCGCTGCACTGGTCGCCCGATGCCGGAAAGCAAGCCGGTCCCGCAACCAACCGGCCGAACAACGCGCTAGTGCCGGCCGATGGCGCGCCCGGTTTCACGCTCTTCGAAGCCATCGATCGCCAACTCGGTCTGAAGCTCAAGGCGCAAAAGTATCCGATGCAGGTGATTGTCGTCGATCATGCGAATCGGATACCGACTGAGAATTGACGTCTCGGTTTCCGTTTGCTCGTTCGCCCATCCAGCCGCCAACTGTGAGGAGTCCTAAAGCGGACTCCTCGGCCGCGAAGGTTCCCGCTTTGCCTGCCAACTCACCGCCAAAAGTGTCCAAGTCACAACTGCTATTCCTGCCTTGCCCCATAGGCCTCTGCCGCCCCCCTGGCCAACAGCCGCTTCCACCATCAGCCCGACCCGCGCACCGTCCCGACAGCAAGTCTTACTGAGGGACGCAGTTAGAGTGACACAGTCACTGACACACTGCACCAACCATACCTGCGTTTCCGCAACACCGGCCAGGTCTACCGCTACTTCGAGTTCACGGCCGCCGATAACCAAGCCTTCCTCAGTGCAGAATCGAAGGGCCGCTTTTTCCGCTCTCACATCCTCGATCATTTCCGCCACGAGCGTATGGCCAAGCTCCACGCCGCCTGATTTCCTCCCCTAAGCCTTCTCCGGATACCCGCCGTTTGTGGTGGAGACCTTTGAGACCCCTCCACTGATTCAGAACGACTTATCTGCCGCCAAAGCCGTCAACTGCGAAAGACAGGTTAGTAGCCGCTGGAGATGATTCTGTAGCTGCGAGAGCACCCAGCTTCCACAGAGCTCGACAGGTTTCGATAGGCTTCAACAAGGCCGGTTGATTCTACAGAACTTGGAAGCAGCGTATTTTCATTAGCTTCGCTGAAAAAGCAGCATCGGGTTCGGGACCAGTAGGTCGGTGGTTCGAATCCACTCGCCCCGACCAACCGTTTCAATCACTTACAGACAAGAAACAAAGACATCAGGGTCCGTTTTTGGACCCTACTGTGACCCGGGTGTGGGCTCGGTCCGTCGTTGTTGCTGTGTTTTGATCAAGTTGCTGTCCGACGACTTCCAAGACCTCTTGCGCCTGTACCAGGAGGTCTGGCAATGCAAACGGGTGTGGTCCGCACGAGTGAATCTCCGGTTCTCAGTGACGACAGTTGACCGGCCATCACTCCTTGAGCCGCAGTTTCCGTTTCAGGCATACTCTTATCAGCCGTGAAGAAAACTCGCCTTCGCGCTTCGAACCACATATGCCGTATGGCTGTAGCGTTGTCCGGTGTGCTGATCGCCGGATTCGTAGTATTTGAGCCCGCTCTCGCTCAACCGCGAAATTTGGATGTCACCGTTGGGGTCGATGACCCCGGCAAGTTATGCCAATCGGCGCAGGCCGCAGATGAGGAGGAGCGAGTTCTCGCTACGAAACGGAAATCGCCTGCGCTAAATGCAGCATTGCGGTCCGAGTCTGCGTTTTGGACGTTCCTAATTGACCCTTCGACTGCGTACCTGGACCGTATGGCTGCCGCACTTCATGGCGGCAATCTGGTCTCTCCCGAGCAACTGCCTCGCTTATGGGAGACGTATGCCATTTTCGAGACGCTCCCTCATGGCGTGAGCCCGTCTCCATGCGAGTTCATGTTCAACGCGTCACCGGCCGGAGGATCAGGATAAAAGCGGTGGAGACCAATGCCAACATATGGTCACTATCACCGTCACCTGCGTAAATGTTGATGGCAGATGATCCGGCGCCAGGATCGTCCTCGGTTTCGAAAAGGAGCCTGATCTGCGCGTCGATCCAAGCTGCGTTGTGCGGACCAAATTCGATGGACGACGCGCGGACGCGGTGCGCATAGAAGTCCGTTGGATGCCACCGAAAGGCCACTTCGACCATCGCCGAATAATGATCCGACATCAGGGTCCAAAAAGGGTCCGTTTTTGGACCCGACGTCCGACCCGGATGCGGACTCCGTTGGTCGTTACAGCCATGTTTTGATGGACTTGCTGTCCGACCACTTCGATGACCTCTTGGGCTCGTACCAGGAGGTCTGGCGTTGTCCCCGGATCTTGTGACGGTTCAGGCCCTGCTTGCTAATCGCGTGGGAGCCTGCGACATTTTAGGCATGGCTACGAAGCGGCGATGAGCGGACAACAAGATGCGCCGGAAAGGGCTCCCAGTTCTTGTAGGCTCCACTGTAGCCGCACTTCTGATTGTGGCAACGCTGCCCCGCTCAGATGCACAACCCAGCAACGCCATGGCCGCACCTGGTTTTTACATCGCTGCGAGCGGAGCGTACAGCAGGTACTCGCCAGCATTGACGCTCAAGGGCGCATCTAACCTGCCGCCGGGATCGAAACTGACGGCGTTCCTTTATGACTTCATCGGTTATAAGAGCAGCGCCCTCAGCGAACAAGCCATCGTCGTGGTGCCTGAAAGCGGCATATTCGAAGTTACTCTGAAGCCCCGGGAAGGGAAGGCATTCAAGCCGAACATGGTTTGCGACATTTCCTTCATCCCACATAGTGTTCCGCAGGACGCTGCGGTTCTGAAGATCACCGGCAAGAACGGTGAGTCGCTTGGAATAAGCACGAATCCGCAGATCGGGAAGAACTCGGGCGGCTACTATCTCCAGGCCTTGGTTCATATTCCTTAGGCGCCCGCCGACCACGGGCGCCTCCTACCTGCCGACGATCCTTGCGACACTCCGGATCTCAATAGTGACGTGTAGCCGCTTGGCTGTTGTGCTCCTATAAGGCGATTTTGAAATCCTGTCTGAGCAACATATTTTGGTGAGGTTTTTGGAAGGCGGACGATGCCCCTAGTTATTGATAAATGCTGGTTCGGGACCAGGAGGTCGGTGGTTCGAATCCACTCGCCCCGACCAACCCTTTCAATCGGCTCTACGTCAATTTTAATCGACTTGCGGTGTGACAACTTCGACGACCCCTTGGGCCCTGACCAGGAGGTCTAGTGATCGCCGGCTGTGTTTCGGGCCCTTGCCGCGAATACGACGGAACTAGGCTCCTCACTGTCGGTTGCGCCTCCCTGTGCTATGGACTATATTGCGGCTATGGTTCCCGCTCCGAGTTCGTTCGCCGCTCAATGGGACACGCACCTGCGCATCTTTACGCCGCTATTTTGTATTTTTATAGCAGGTTTGGTGGTCTTCGTGCCATCATCGACAATTGCACTCTGGTTCATCAAGGGCGCGTTGATCGCGCTTGTTCTCGGCGTCTGGGCTTGGGCGCCAAGGGCCTATCGAATCGAAAGCAATGACATAGTCGTGATGCGTTGGGTCGGCAGGATTCGGATACCGCTGTCGGACCTCAGTCAGGCACGCCGAATACCTCCCGAAGAACTGCGAGGCGCCATAAGGACTTGGGCCGTGGGTTGCTGCTTTGGTTACTACGGAAGATTCCTAAATGGTTTTGAGCGTCAGACGTGGTACGTGACGGACAGACGATCATTCGTTCGACTCGATGGCTCCCCCGGAGTTTTTGTAATCAGCCCCTCCGCCCCGGCTGATTTCGTCTCGGCATTGCCGGTGGTCGCCACCAGGTCGTAGGACTGACCGCACGTGCGCGCGAAACCAACTGGATTACCGACGTGGTAATCAGGTCCAAGCAGGTCCAGCCGCGCCCCGGTTCGCCACGACTTCGCTACTCAGGGTCCAAATGGAGTCCAAGCAGAAGGCGTATAGGTCTTTTGGTTTCAATGAACGATGCTCGTAAGTTGTTGATATTTCCTACTTCGGGACCAGGAGGTCGGTGGTTCGAATCCACTCGCCCCGACCAAACTTTTCAATCACTTCCCGCCGATCGAAAGCCGAATATTCCGCCTGTATCTCGTATTCGCGGGAGCACCAGCATACCAGGAGGGCAGGTAGTCGAGCTGCGGGGGCTTATCATCTACTCATGAGCCCCATTCCACGCCGCCGGTTCCTCGCCGGGACCACCGCGGCGGCTGCCCTGCAGAAGACGCTATCCGCGCAGAGCCGGCCGCGCAACGTTCTGCTGCTCATTGCCGACGATCTCGGCTGCTTCCTGCCGTCGTACGGCGACCCGAACGCATCGATGCCGGTCATCGAGCGGACGGCCGACGAAGGCGTTCGCTTCACCAATGCGTATTGCACCACCGCGAGCTGCAGCGCCAGCCGGTCCGTGATTCTGAGCGGGCTCTACAACCACGCCAACGGGCAGTACGGGCACGCGCAGGCCGAGCACCATTTCAGCTACCTGCCGGATGTGGAGCCATTTCCCCGCCTGCTGAAGAACGCGGGCTATGCAACGGGGTATATCGCGAAGCTGCATGTGGCTCCCGAGGAGCGCTTCGCGTGGGACATGGCCGACCCGATGGGATCGCGCGACGTCTGGCGCATGGCGCAGTCGGCGCGCAAATTTATTCAGAGCGCGGGATCGAAGTCGTGGTACCTGCACTGCGGATTTCACGATCCGCACCGCGCCGGCGACGGTTTCGCAAACCGCGACTGGCCCAACGTGAAACGCCTGCGGCTGGATCCGGCTAAGATCGTTGTGCCGTCGTGGCTGCCGGACAACGCCGATACGCGCGCCGACCTGGTGGAATACTATGAGGCCTGCAACCGCTTCGACCAGGGCGTCGGCTTCATGCTGGATGTCTTGCGGGAAAGCGGCCATAGCGACGACACCATGGTGCTCATCATGAGCGACCACGGCGCGCCCTTCCCCGGCGGGAAGACGACCGCCTATGAGGCCGGCCTGCACGTGCCGCTGATTGTCCGCTGCCCGGCGGCGCCGCGGAAAGGAGTCGTCTGCCGCGCCATGACAAACTGGGCCGATATCATGCCCTCGATTCTCGAATGGACCGGCGTCAAGGGCCCGGATTACGAGCTGCATGGACGAAGCTGGGTCCCCATTCTGGGACAGGAGAACCCGGCGGGGTGGGACCAGGCATACTTCTCCCACACGTTTCACGAGGTGATCGACTATTATCCGATGCGCGGCGTCCGCACGAGGGAGTTCAAGTACATTCACAATCTCTTTCACCAGGTGCAGTATCCGCAGGCGACGGATCTCTGGGCATCGAAAACCTGGCAGAGCATGCGCCGACAGGGGCCGGATGCGAAGCTCGGACGCCGGCCGGTGCGGCAGTTTCTCCATCGCGACGAAGAGGAGCTGTACGACATCCGCACGGATCCCGACGAGGTCGAAAATCTGGCAAAGTCTGCGGCGCATCAGGAGACTGTCAAGCGGCTGCGTGCGGATGTGCTGAAGTTCCGGGAGAATACGCGCGACTTCTGGGTACGGAACAGAGTGCCAAGCGGGGAGCAGGCGGACGAGTCGGTGACGGAGCGGCGGGGATAACTTCAGCGCGCACCTATCGGTGCGCCGGCACAGGCAGGGAGGCCTGTGCCACCGGGTGATATACTTCCGCCGGGGGTGTGCGATGTCTCGTACCGTATTCGCCTTCTTCGTCCTCTCTGCCGCCACCTGCCTGGCGCAGTCGAACCTCGCGTCCATCAGCGGTCTGGTCACCGATCCGCAGGAAGCCGTAATCCCGCAGGCCACGGTGGTGGCGGCGAACATCGAAACCGGTGTGCAGAGCCGCGTCGCCACCAACTCGGCGGGATACTATCGGGTGCAAAATCTGCCGATCGGAGTGTACACGCTCTCGGTCGAGCGCAGCGGCTTCCGCAAATACATTCGCGACGGCATCACGCTGACCACCGGCGAGCAACTGGGTCTCGACATTCAATTGGAGCTTGGCGCCACCGGGCAAACGGTCACGATCTCCGGCGAAGCGCCGCTGGTGGAGAACCGCACGTCCGAGATCAACACACTCATCGAGTCGAAGAGTATCGACGCGCTGCCCCTGGGCAACCGGCGAACGCTGAACGTCCTGCAATTGAGCGGCGCGGCGGTCTTCGTGAACTACCCCAATACTCCCGCCAACGTGAATCCCAACTTCAGCCTGGCGGGCGGGCGGACGCAGAGCCAGATGGCGTGGATCGATGGCGGCAACGCGCAGAACATGCGCATGGGCGCGGCCCAGATCAACCTCGATCCGCCGGTGGAGGTGATTGAAGAGGTCAAGGTGCTGAGCAATAACTACTCCGCGGAATATGGCGGGTCGGCTAGTGGAGTTGTCATCGAAACCACGAAGTCGGGCGGTAACCAGTTGCACGGCAGCGGGTACGAGTTCTTCCGCAACAATGCCATGGACGCTCCGGGCTTCTTCGCGCCAGTGGTGAACGGCCGCAAAGTAAGTCCCAAGCTGCGGTATAACGTCTTCGGCGCCACGGCGGGCGGGCCCATCCGCAAAGACAAGACATTCTTCTTTGTCGCGTACGAAGGGCAGCGGCTGCACACGGGATCCAGTACGGTCCTCACGGTGCCGACGCTGTTACAGCGTAAAGGCGATTTTTCCCAGACGTTCACAGCCGCGGGGAAGCTGATTCCGATTTACGATCCCTCGACGACGCAGCCGGTGAGCGGCGGCTTTACCCGCCAGCCATTTCCGAACAACACGATTCCCGCGAGCCAGTTGGATCCCGTCGCCATGGCGATGCTGGCGTACTATCCGCTTCCCAACCAGCCCGCGAGCAACGTGGCGGGCGCGAACAACTTCACCGGTTCGCCGGTCACCGTGTCGCCGGCGGATTTCTACATGATCAAGGGCGATCATAATTTCAGCAGCGCCAATCGTCTCACCGGGCGTTATATGCGTGTGACCGGGACATCGGCCATCGCAAGCGTTTATCCCAACGGGGGCGCCGGAGACCCGACCAATTTCGCGACCAATCGGAGCCAGTATATCTATGGCGACTGGACGCACGTGGTGGGCGCAGCGCAGGTGAACGACCTCAGGTTCACCTTCAACGACCGGACGTTTCACAATCTCAGCGCCGGGCTCGGCGGCGGTTATCCCTCGAAGATGGAACTCAAGGGCGTTCCGGACGATGCGTTCCCGCGCCTTGCGCCCGCCGGCTTCGCGGCGCTCGGATCTACCCAGCAGGAGCGCCGCCAGTATCCGATTCGCCAGGAACAGTTTCTCGACAATTACTCGTGGAATCGCGGCCGTCATGCGCTGAAATTCGGCTTCGAGGTGCGGCGCTCGTCCAACCTCGACGTGCTGCTGCAGCAGGTTTCCGGCTCGTTCACGTTTTCCACCCAGCCCACGAGCCTCCCCGGAAACGCCACCACCGGCAACGGCCTTGCGTCGATGCTGACCGGATTTGTGACGAGCTTTAGCGAGTTACAAACGCAGCCGCTCGCCCGGCATAGCTACTACCTCGGCGGATTTGCGCAGGACAACTGGACACTGAGCCCCGGTCTGACGCTCAACCTGGGGTTGCGATGGGAGACGGACACGCCCATGGTGGATGACAACAACCGGATGAACAGCTTCGACCTGCAACAGATCAATCCTGTCTCCGGCACGCCCGGTGTGGTGAAGTTCCTGGGACTGAACGGGTATCCCACATCGCCGTACGCCACGCATTGGAAGAATTTCGGCCCGCGATTCGGGTTCGCGTGGAAGCCTTCCGGCTCCAATAAGACGGTGCTCCGCGGCGGGTACGGCGTGTTTCTCGCGCACCCGTTCGACGCCGGCGTGCCCAATTCGAACGCCCTGGGTTTCAGCGTGGCGGCGAATCTGAACACGCCCGACCAGGGCATTACGGCGCCGTTTTATCTGCGCGGCGGTGTGCTGGTTTCGCCCTCCACGTCCACGCTGGGCGACGCTTTCGGCGCGGCGCCGGTGGGACAGGCGACTACTACGTCGGTCACCTTCTTCGAGCCGCATCGCGGCCTCGGGTACTCGCAACAGTTCAATTTCGGAGTCCAGCGACAGATAGCGAATGGAACCATCGTCGAGATCACCGTGCTCGGCAATCTCTCGCGCAAGCTCGCCAACGCGAATCTCTCGATGAACCAGATCGCTCCGCAGATCCTGGGCCCGCAGCGCAGCTCGCAGAAGGACCGGCCGTTCCCGCAGTTCACGGACGTAGCCATTCAGAATCCGACGCTCGGGGTCTCGACCTACTATGCCGGCATGGCGCGGATCGAGAAGCGCTACTCGCGGGGCTTGAGCTTCGGCGCGAACTATACCTGGTCGAAGTACCTGGGAGATGTGAATATGCCCGGGACGTCGGAAGGCAACGACGCCGGCACCTATTCGAATTACTATAACCGCCGGGCGGATTATGGGCCGACGGCCAACGATATCGCTCATCGCCTGAACTTTCACTGGATTTACGAACTGCCGTTCGGCACGGGAAAGCGATGGCTTACGAACGGTCCGCTGCGCCTGGTTGCGGGCGGCTGGTCGATCGGCAACGTAGCAACGCTTCAGACGGGGGCGCCAAATACGATCACCAATCAGACCAACAACTGCAACTGCTTTTCGAGCGGCGCCCAGCGGCCCGACGTGCTCGCGAATCCGAACCTTCCAACGGGCCAGCGCCGACTCAACTCCTGGTTCGATCCCACGGTTTTCGCGCAACCAGCGGCCTACACGTTCGGGGACGCCGGCATCGGCATCGTGCGAGGTCCGGGGTTGATCAACGTGGATTTTTCGCTGCTGCGCAATTTTCGCATTACCGACCATGCCCGGGCCGAGTTTCGCGGCGAGTTCTTCAACGGGATCAATCGCACGAATTTCGGCAACCCGGGAGCAGTCTACGGGTCCTCCACATTCGGCGTCATCGGCTCCGCGGGCCCGGCGCGGCAGATCGAGGTGGGAGCACGGATTCTGTTCTGATAGACTCTCTCAAACGTTGAGCCGCACTCCGAATCGGAGGAATCCTGAAAGATTAGGAGTCGCTGTAGATGATTCCGTAGTTGCGAGACCAGCTTCCATAAAGAGCAATCGGCCCCAACAAGCTTCAACAGAACCGCTTGATCCGGTTGAATTTGCAGGCCGCTCTTTCAGTGATTTCGTCTCAGAAAGACTCCACTCCAGAAGGGGCGCCTGCACACGTCGCCCTTCAATTCGCAGGCGCGATCAAGGCGTGATACGGCTTTACCCGGAAGTTACGCGCCTCCTGCCCTCCCGCCTGCTCGCGATTGTGCGTGCTTCCAAATGCGAGGCCGGCGCTTCCTCGGTTACTTCCCTTCGAGGTCAGGGTCTCCCAAAGGGGACGAATCTCGACCGATTGCCGCTGCTGTCCGCCGACATCAAAAGTGAGGACCCGGCCGTCGAGGGCGGCCTGTAGGGTCTCTCCGCGCGCGGCGATCTCGAGATGGTGAAAGACGGTGTTATCGAAACCGGCCGGCGGATCGCTGAAGGCAAGCACCGCGCTGGGATTCAAACGCCAGACACGCACGCGTCCGGTGCTGTCCAGATCGACCCAGAAGCCGGCGCTGCTTCCCCCCATGATTCCGTCGCCGGGATTGGCGCGACGGCTGCGGAAGTACGGACCTGCGTCTACGATTGCGCCCCGGTCCCCGGGCGGCGCCAGCAAGTCCACCGCGAGATTCAGATCCTGGGGCATCGCGGCGCCGTGAAGGGACCGGAGGCCGCAGCCCGGCTCGCGTCTCGCCAGCATGACTCCGGCAAAATCCTTTCCGGTATTTCGCACGGCGGCGGACGTTTCGCCGGGCCGGCGCGGCAGAACCTCGATCGAGTTTCCAAATACCGGCGCAAAGAAGTAAGATCCTCCGTCTTCGACGTCGATATCTCCGACGCCGGCCGCGCAACGGTAGAGGCTGCGAATCTCGTCTGGTCGAAGGGCGCGCTCGTAGATGCGCACATCGTCGATGCCGCCTCGATAGGTAGTGCTGCCCAGCGCGCTGCCTCCGAGTGTCCAGACCGATTCTCTCCCCGCCTTGAGCGGGTACGCGTCGTGGGGCTGGCTGGCCTCCTCGGTGCCGTCGACAAACAACCTCATCTGCCGGGTTGCCTCGCCCTCAAAGACACCCGTCAACTGATGCCAACCGCCATCGTCGAGCCGCCGCCTGCCGCGCACGAATTCGTGCCGGATCGCGAAAATCGCGACTCCCGTTTCGTCCACCGTTAGGGCCGTCTGGTCGAACTCGGTATCCGACGAAGGATCGCCGTAAGAAAAGACCGCCGTCGCGTCGGGCCGATCCCGTCCCGGGTTTACCCACGCGGTCAATGTGCGCGGGGCGGCGCCACGAGGAAGGATCCCCGGGTCGCGTCCGCGCACGGGCAACTCTCGCCCGGCAAACACAAGGCCGGAGCCGGAGACACCGGCCGCCCAGCCAACCCCCGGCGGGAGCGACGCGTTCAGGCCGTGGACGGAATCGACGATCTTCGAGCCGGTTCCCTCGTCGAGACGCCACCATGCGAGCTCCCACCACTCTGGCTCGACAGCCTTGCGGTGGAATCGCTCACTGAGCAGGGGCACGGAAACGATGGCCGCCAGCGCCGCGGCGGCAGCCGCGAACAGCCAGCGCGAGCGGCGTGGGGGCGGCGGTTCGGAAGCAGAGGGCGTCTCGGTTTCCGGAGCGGTTTCCGCCACCTCCGCGATGAGCCGGTACCCCGTCTTAGAAATAGTCTGGATGAATCGCGGATTCCGGCCGCTGTCCCCGAGCCGCCGTCGCAGCTCGAGAATCGACTGCACGAGCGCGTCCAGGGTGACCGGTGTGTCCTGCCAAATCTCCGACAGGAGCTCGTCCTTAGTCACCACCCGGTCGCGGTGCTCGACGAGGTAAACGAGTAAATCGAAGATTTTCGCGCGAAGAGGAATCGGCTCGCCCTGCCGCCGGAGGCAGCGGGCGGCGAGATCCAGCTCCACTTCCCGGTTAAGCCACAATCGCGCGCCGGCCCCCGGCGCTTTCATAAAAATATTGGC
>CAZSQK010000045.1:45020-59704 GCA_964608645.1 uncultured Solibacteraceae bacterium
CAAACCTGCCTGCCGCCACGCTCTTCAAGCGAGAACAGACTGTGGCCCCACCACCGAGCGTGCCCAGGGCAGGAGAACGGCCGGCCTTGCTAGAGGGAGAACAACGCAACATCGAGTTGATTCTCGCACCGCCCCAAAAAGCCGAAGCAGTTCCTCCGCGACGGAGAGGGGACGTCTCCGTCCAGGAGTTAACGCAATGGGCGCTGGGCGCCGGCCACGGGCGATTTCATAAAAATCTTGGCGTTTCCTCGTTACTTTCAGCGTCATCCAGCGGATGATGCCCAGAGAATTCTAGCACAGGCCCGATCCGACCTCCCGCGGGAGGCGCTGTCGAGTTCGGGGACATCGGAGGGTGGGGGATGGGAGCCGGGTTTCGAGGGGCAGCGGTCTGTTGGTTGGCGGCGTGCGGCGCGTCGCAGGTCCTGGGGCAAGTCTATCAGGGGACCCTGGAGAGCCGGGTCGCGATCATCAGCGTCTATAACAAGTGTTCGGGAAGCTCGTCGAGCCCGAACCCGACCACGGTGCCGCTGGATGCGGGCGCGACGTCCTTCCCGATCGACGCCTCCAAGCTATCGCCGTGCACCTGGGCATCGTTCTCCGGCGCCACATTCACTTTTACGGCGGTTCCGACGGCCCTGGTCGTCAACAGCGACATGGTCCTACAGAGCCCCGCGAATTTCCAGAGCACCGCCACGGTGAAAGCGTCCGGGAGCATCACGTATGCGGGCGCCAACCTGAGGGCAGGGCGCCGCATCGGGATTGCCAGCATCACTGCCCAGGACCAGTCGACCACCGTGCTCGGCAGCGCGTGCTATGCCACGCAACAAGTCGTCGATTCCCAGAAGCTTACGGATTCTGGCGGCTCCTTTTCGGTGACCGCGACCGCCAGTTGCGTCGAGGACCGGCTGGCGCGTGTAGGCGTGGCCGGCGGGGGCTTCAAGGCAATTCACGACCAGATCGCAGAATTCAACCTGTCGGTCGGGGACGACTCCGACAACTACTTCGCTTATTACACCGTTACCATTAGCTCGACGTACACCTTCGGGGCGGCGACCGATGCCATTCGCATCCAGAGCATTACGCCGGTGTCCGGAGAGAAGATCAATAACGGCGATACGCAGAAGTTCTCGGCTTCCGTAGCCTTTACCTTGGCTTCTCAGGCTTCCGGGACAGTCCAACTGGAGGCGATGCAGCCGGACGGCAAGGTCCTGGCGAGCTCGCCAACGTCTAACGTGACGCGAACGGCCGGGACTTTGAACCTTACGATCCCCGACTTCAAGCTGCAGACCGACTCCGACACGATCACCGTCCGGGCGGCGCTCCGCGGTTCCGACGGAAAGATTCTCAAACAGGACTCCGCCTCCTACACGGTCAACACGCCCAAGGATTCTATCTCCCTCCTGACGGTGTTCCCCGCGGCAGGCGCCCGGCTGGAGACAGGCACGGCGCCCCCCATGTTTGCCGCCGTCAGCTACGACCTGCAATCCCAAGACGATGGCGAGATCTTCCTGGAGTTGCGGACTCCGAAGGGGCCGAGCTTCAATTTCTCCAATTCGATCAAGGTTAAGAAGGGGAAGGGAATCGTCGGGGGCGATTCCATGCTCAAGCTCACCGGCGGTTTCCTTCCGGATGCCGCGTCGGTAGAACTCGTCGCGGGACTCTCGAGCGCGGGTGGGGTGAAACGTCTCGCCACCAGCGATCCGGTGCAGTACCCCGTGACCGCGAGCACCCGATTGACCTTGCGTTTTGGCAATTATGACAAGGACACCGCCCAGTTCACCGAGGACGATCCGACGATGGCGCTCTACGAATCGGGCGACTTTTCCCTTCATTACGACCACTCTTTTCGAGTCGTGTCGACGGGCGCCGACCTCACGCCGGGGAACGTGGTCCTCGTGGCCTCGGAGAGACGCCCCGACGAGCCGGCGCCTATCCTATTGAATCGCGTCGCCCCGAGCATCGCCGCGGATCAGTCCGCCATTTGGATCGGAGGTCAGAACCCCGACCCTTTCGCGACCGCGATTATCTTGCAGGCCAGGTACGAAAGCGGCAGCGGCCAGGTGGTCCTTTCCAATCCCATTGAAATCCCGGTAGAAGGTGTGGTTCTGGCCCGCCCCATTTCGCCCGACGATGGAAACAACAGCATATACGGCAGTCCGCCGCCCGCAGGCACGGTGCAGAAGGGCGACACCGTGAACTTCAAAATACCGATGGTCGTGACGATTTTGTCGCCGGATCGCGTCTTGACCCGGTGCGTCTCTTACTTCAACAACGTCGATCGCCGCTGCGAGGAGCTGCCCGTGAAAGGACCGGTCAGCGCTATTAAATTTGTCGACGCGCTGACCCTGCAGATGCCGCAAACCGGCACGTTCGTCGGGTTGGAGTATCGGATTACGTTCACGGGCTATCCAAATGAGGGCGGCTACCACCCCGTCGCGGTGAAATACCAGCTCGTCGACCCGCCCGCGACCCTTGTCGCCGGCATCAACAACGCGATTCAACTGGTAAACGGCGCCGTGAAGAACATCCAGACCACGAAGCAGCGCGTCGTCAACTCGGCCAACGAGGCAAAGACCCTGTTCTGGGCAGTGGACACCTATCAAGCGATTCTGGGGAAGGATCCACAGAAGCCCCCGGCGGGAGGTGGAAAGCGTCCGGCGGCCGCCAGTGAGACAGGAACGATTCTGCCTGTCAATTCGATCTGGCGCTTCGACCCGCCGATCGATCGCGACGGGAGCTTTCAGGGGACGATCGTGCTGCAATACGATCCGTCGCAGTTCCCGGACGACCCGAACTTCGATCCAGCGAAGCTCCAGGTGCTCGCGGTGGACGGGGCAACCGGTCAGATCGTCCAGTTGCCGTCGACCGTCGACCCGGCTGCCCAGACGGTCAGCGCGGCGCTCGACAGCCTTGCGCCCGTCTACGGTCTGGGAATGGTGACGAAGCTGTCGCTGCCGAACGCGATGTTCCCGGCCGCCGATGGGGCGACAGCGTATGACAGCGGCCTCGCAGTGGTCAATCTCGGAAAAGACGCCGTATCGCTGCAACTGAATGGCTACGGCGCAACGGCCGATCCGGCAGCGCTGCAAACGAGCGTGGGCGCCGGCGCGCAGTTTGCCGGGAAGCCGCGCGATCTGTTCCAGGAGCCGGACGGATCGCGGACCGCGTGGGTCCAGGCGCGCGCCGGTACGAATACGCTGGCGGGTATCGAGCTTTTCAGCGACGCGACGCGGCTCGAAGTCCTGCCCCTTCAGCGGCAGCCGTCGGACTACCTGGTCGTGCCCTGGGTGGAGGCAAGCACGGTGGTGAGGTCCGAGATTCACCTGGCCAATCCGGGCAATTTCGTCAATCAGGCCAGCCTGTATCTTTACGCCGCGGACGGAACCCTCGCGGACAGCCGCTGGGTGGAACTGCAGCCGAAGGCGAAGGTCCGCGGCGAATTATCCGCGATCTTCAACTCGATGCCGGACACGTTTACCGGATACGTGGTGATCAGCGCCGCGAATCCGGTCGCCGCCGCCGCCCTGCACACCTACCGCGGGGCGCTCTCCGCCTCTCCCTCGCAGGCGGCCGCGACGTTGCTCGGCGCGCCGGCGACGCTGTACGCGCCATATCTCGGCGCGGACGCCCACCTCGTGCTGGTCAACACAGCCAGGCAGGACGCCGCCATCACGCTGCGCGCGTTCCAGGATAGCGGCGCGGCGCTCGGTTCGCCGGTGACGATCACGATTGGCGGGGGACAACAGTACGCCGCCGATCTCGGAGCCGTATTCTCCCTGAATCCGGGCGCGAGCGGCTGGCTGCGGATCGATTCCAGCCACTCGGCCGTGGCCGGCGAGATTCAATTCGGCGACCGCTTCGCCAGCGCCGCGTATCGCGCCGCGCTGCCCCTTGTCCGCGATCTCAACCCGAGCCTGGTGGTTCCGCTGGTGTCGCAGAGCGGTCTGCTGCGGACGTCGCTCTCGATCGTCAGCCCCAACGCCGCAGCGGTCCGCGTCACCGCGTTCGATGGCAGCGGGGGCACAGTCGGGTCGTCGATCGCGGCCGTATCGGCGAACGGCCGTATTTCCAAGCCGCTGCCGCAGTGGGTCGCACAGGCGGCGAACCTCCCCGGCGGATATCTGCGCATCGACGCGACGCAGCCGGTGATCGCATATGCAGTGCTCGATCCCGGGACGGGCAAAGACTACGCCGCGGTGGCCGCCGTCGCGGCGCCGGAGGGCGCGGCGCCGGGAAATCCGCCCGCGCCGTCTCTCGATCTTTCGCCGACGTCGCTCGATTTCGGGAACGTGAGCGCCGGCGCCACGAAGGATTTGACGCTGACCCTGCGCAATACGGGGACGGCGCCGCTGACTGTCACCTCCGTAAGCAGTTCCAACGCGCGTTTCAGCCTCACGTCTCCGGCGCTTCCATTTACGGTCGCGGCAGGCGCGTCGCAGACCCTCGCGATTCGTTTCGCGCCCGCGGCGGCCGGCGCGCAGAGTGGAACCATGACCATCGCCAGCAACGATGCGGCAAAGCCTACCGCGGTGGTTAGTCTCAACGGCGCCGGTGTCGCTGCCGCGGCGCCGTCGATCGCAGTTTCGCCGGCGAGCCTGGATTTCGGCAATGTTGCCAGCGACGGTACGAAAGACCTGACGCTGACCGTCCGCAACAACGGGAATGCCACACTCGCGGTGAGCTCGGTGACCAGCTCCAACGCCCGCTTTACGGCAAGCCCGATAGCGCCGTGGAACGTGCCGGCGGGCGGCTCGCAGACGGTAACCGTCCGCTTCGCCCCGACGACCGCAGGCGTCCAAAACGGGACGCTGACGATCGCAAGCAACGATGCCGCGCAGCCGGCCGTCACGGTGGCGGTGACAGGGACGGGTGGGAACTCCCCCGCGTCGACCATTCTGAAGGTGGATAGCGGGACGTTCGACGCCGAGGTGGGGTTTAGCGCCGGAGCCGCGACCGCGTATTTCGTCAACCGGCTCACGCCGCCCTCGTATCCCGCCACGCTGACCGCGGTGCAGATCTATTTCTCTCGCCGCGACGACGGACTGACGCTGAATACGCCGCTCACGATCTTCTCGGCGTCGAACCCGGGGGGATCGGCAGGTTTCCAGGTTAGCGGGACGCCGGACCTGACCGCCAGCTCCATCGGAGCGCTCGATTCGTTCGTAACATACCCGGTTCCGGCCCGAACGATCACGTCAGGCGATTTTATCGTCGGTTTCGGTGTCGTGAATCCGCCCAATGTCTTTCCTGCCGAGCTCGACGTGAAGAACCCGTCTCAGCAGCGTTCCTACACCTCGACCGGCGGCGCGTTCGTCTTGATCGATTCGATCGGCGCCCCGGGCAACCTCGCGATTCGGGCAGTGGTCACGATCCGCACACCGTGAGGCCATAGGCCGTTGGGCGCGAGTACTCGACCCCGTCTTGGCACTACGAGGGCCTAATCTATGCGATATGCTTGACGGGTCCGAACACAATCGAAGGGAGCTGTTTCATGGCATATCGAATTCTGTCATTTTGCGGCGGCGGCATCAGAGGCATCCTCTCGTCGGGTTTGCTCAATCAGCTATACCAATCAAACAAGGATTTTGTGGATCAGGCGGATCTGTTGGCAGGGACCTCTACGGGCGCCGATATCGTGAGCATGATCGTCGCCGGCCTGAAACCCGATGAGATCTACTCGATCTATGTCAACCGGGCGCCGCTCGCGTTCCAAAACCCGCAGAGCGCTAACGATGCGCCAGCATACGATTCTGCGGCATCGATTCGGAAACCAGACCAATTGCTGCCGATCGATCCGATGCTGAGTGCGCTGCCGCGAAGCGTCCTCATGACGGCGTTCAACGTCGGCAGCAAAGGTCAGAACTGGACGCCGCTCCTGCTCAATAACCTTCCGGGATCCACGACGGCCGATACCCTGCTGTCGGATGCGGCCATGTCCAGCAGCGCCATGCCAGGTATGTATGGCTCGCATAACGGCAACATCGATGGCGCGTTCGTGAACCACGACCCCACGCTGGCTGCCATCGCACTAGCCGTGAGCAATGGCGTCGATCTGAATGACATCGCTGTAATTTGTTTCGGGACCGGATTCATGGGCAACTGGATCGCCAGCGACACCTCCCAATGGGGAGCGCTTCAATGGCAGCAAGGCGATGGCAACGAGAACAGCCAGACCCCGAAGCTCTTGATCAACGGGACGATCTCGCCCATCCTGAACGCGTGCCTCAATGGCACGTCAACGAACCTCATTCCCCAACGATGCGGACTCCTGCTCGGTGGGACCCAGGCCAATCCGCTGGTTCAGCCGCCCCGGTATGCATACCTGAATCCCCCGCTGAATAGGATCATCCCGGAGAACGACACCGATCCCGCGGACCTGAAATATATGGAAGGGCTGGTGACGACGACCGACATCAGTCACGCGCAAGAGGTCATCGCCAACTACTGGACTCCTGCGCTGCCGATCGGTTCCGCAGCACCGGCGAGCTAATTCACAGCATGTATGAGGTTGTCGGCATTGCGGAGGTGCGGTATTGCCATCGCTGGCGGGCGGTAGCGCGATGCTGGTTGGGGTAACCTGATAACTACGCGGGAGCATGATATGACGGTACGGTCAGTACGTTCGTTTAGCCTGGGCGGTTTCTTTGTCGTGGCGCTGATGGCAGAGCCTCAGGCAATGGCGCAAGCGAATGCCGCCCCGGAGGCGCTGAAGTTTGAAGTCGCTTCGGTAAAGGTCGCAACGTCCGGGTTCAACGGTGTACGGGGAGGTTGCCGGGGAGTTGATTCTGTATTCAGCGCCGAGGAACAAGAGCGCGGAGGAATCCCGCCTTTGGGTCGCTGTAGGATCACCGATGCGCGATTGAGTCACCTCATCGGGATCGCTTATGGCGTGAGCATGCAAGCGCTCGACACCGGTCCGGAATGGATACAACGCGGAGACCTCCGCTTTGACGTAGAGGCCAAGGCGGAAAACCCCGCCTCAGCCACCGAGCGGCAACTTCTCACCATGTTACAGAACCTCTTGGTGGAGCGCTTCCAAATAAAATTCCACTACGTCACCAAGGAAGAAGCTGGGTTTGCACTGCTACTCGCGAAACGGCCCGAAGTTGCGCACGTCCACGAGCGAGGAACCGAAGCTTACGTTTGTCGGTCCGAATGGCCAGGAGTTGCCCAAACGGATGGGCCCTGCAATCCAAATGAATGCCCGGAAGTGTTCAATGTCACGGCTGAAGGACCTGATCGCGTTCGCCGGCCACATCGGTCCGGGCGTCGATAGGACCGGGCTCGCCGGCTTGTACGATTTCACATTGTCATGGAATGACGAGGAAGGCCCCAGCCTCGCCTCGGCGCTGCGGGATCAACTGGGATTGGAATTGAGGAGAGAGAAGGTGCCGGTCGAACGCTTCATTCTCGATTCCGCGCAAAAGCCCTCGGCGAACTAGAGGTCGCCTCCACCATGCTCGCCCGTGGATTCCCTGCGGGCGATCTCGTCCGCGCCATGCATGACGCGAGCTTTGCCGCGGCCGGTTTCCTCGCGGGAGTCTGGCCCGACTCCATGCCGATCCCATGGTGGCGGGGCGACATGCTCGGCGTGATGTGGGGAGACAGAGAATATGGTTATTTCGTTCCCTCGCGCTTCGCGGAAGAAGCCGCGCGAACTCTGTGTGGCGGCGGCTACACTTTGGAAGATCTCCCCGCATCCTGCCGCAACCTGGGCACGCTCCCGGCCGCCGGAACCTGGGCCGCCGTCGCCATCGCGCGCCTGAAGTTTACGAGCCTGACCCCGCAGGATCTCCAATCCCGTCTCGTAGCCGCCGGTCTCGATCAATGGGATGTCAAATGGACGATCAAGTTCCTCTACCTCCCCAGCGTTGCCGTTGCGCGGATGGCCAGGTTCCCCGGGAGGCCCGCCGAATCGATCTGCGTGAAGGTGGCGCCGTCGGTCGAGAAGTACGATCGGCCTTGGGATGGCGTCAGCGTGTCGAGATCAGCCGGGTAGATGTTCGGTGGATTGTCCACCTTGAATCCCACCACGAAGTCCCCGGAAGTGATCGTGACCGGCTGCACGGCAATGTTGAGAAACGTCCCGCGTGACGTCACCGTCGCGGCCGTGCCGTTCGCCGCAAGGTTCAGCGTGGTCCCGGAGATCGTGCCCGTCACGACCGTGAATGGTGTGCCCACCGCCAGTCCGTCGCTACGGTCTCCGAAGTAGACCTGCACACCCTGGAGTGTCGCGGGGTACGTCGATGGCGTCAGCCGGTTGATGAAGTACACGCCCTTGAGGCCTTGCGAGAACCCGACGCTCTTGTTGAACGTGCCGCCGTCCACCTTGAGTTGCACCGGAACCGGCGTCAACCCACCGCCGCCGGATGAGCTTCCGCCGCTCTTGCAGATCCCCGCGCTGCCGGCGCTGTAGATCGAAGCGATCTCCGCAGCCGAGAGCGCGCGGCTGAAGATCTGCGCCTCGTCGATCAGGCCGTCGAAGTACCGGGCGAGGTAGTCGTCCTCGCGCCCGATATTCACGTTCTGCTCGCTCGCGTAGATAGCCCCGGCCTGGGTTGCCGTAGCGGCCTGCTTCCCATTCACGTACAGCACGTATGCGCCGGAGGCCGCATCGAAGGTGGCGGCGACGTGGGTCCACGTGTTCAAGGGAACGGCGCCGCCCTGCACGCTCGCATCCTTGGCCCCGGGCTGGTGCACCGAGCTGGTCACGGTCACGCCATTCGAGGCCTGCAGCAGCCATAACCCGTAAGAGTCGGACGCGGACGTGTCGGTAGAGGTTTGCGCCCATTTCGCGATGACCGCCGCCATGTTCGGTCCCGCTGCCTGCGGATGCAGCCCGCGCAGGTTCACCCAGGCCGCGAGCGTCATGCCCGACGTGAGCTTCAGGTTGGCAGGATTGGCCACCTGGATGTAGCTCGACGACCCGTTCAGGCTGAATGCCTGCGACACTTCGCCCGTGGCGTAGGTGATGGCATTGGCGGTCCCGTTGTTGCCGCCGGCGAGGTCGTTCGCGTTGCCGTCGCCGGGCCACCAGCCGACGGCGCCCGAGGGCTGCGTGACGCATGCGCCCGAGCCACTGCCCGAGCCGCTGCCCGACCCGCTGCCCGAAGACGTCCCGCCCTTGATCGGTAGCGCCGTATCCCGTTGTTTGATCTCCGCCGGTGTCAGGATGCGGCCGCGATAGACCGCCAGATAGGCCAATTGACCGTTGAGGGAGCCGGTGGAATCCAGGTTGCTCGTACCGATGCGGAACGGCTGGTTGGACGCGTTCGCATATCCCATCGATCCGGAGCCATCGCTTGCGCCGGTCTTGGTCTGCTCCACGCCGTTCACGAAAAGGTGGACATTGGCGGCCGAGGGCGAACCGCTGGTTCCGTCCCATGTAACCGCCACTTGCGTCCACTGCTTGAGCGGGATGGACGCGGCATTGACACGCAGATTGGTCGATGTCCGTTCCACCACGAAGTGCAGGGAGTTGTCACTCCCGAACTCGAAGGCGAAGCCGGAGTCGATGCTATTGCCGTCGTTCTTCTCGCAGATCGCCCCTCCCTTGGCGTTCTGGTACACCTTGGCGACGATGGTCATCTGGCTGATCGGCAATTTGTCGAAGTTGGAATCGGCGGCGGTGCCGGCAGCCGGCGGGTCGGGATCGGGTGTCAAGTAGCTGTTCTTGAAGGCACCGCCGTTGAAACCGAGGGACGGGTCGGTTGTGTTCCAGGTGGGTGGAGCGGCGCCTTTGAAACTGGCGGCCTTGCCGTCGATCAGGTTCTGATCGGCCGATCCGCTGCCCTCGTTCATGAGGAAGAGCCCGACGAGGTTCGTCGAAAGCGGATTGCTCGTGTCGAGAGTGGCGCCGGTGGGACGCGGTGGCGTGAGTCCGGAGGTTCCACTGCCCGACCCGCTGCTGACCGTCCCGCTCAGACTGATCGGCGATCCCTGCACCGGCTGGTTGTTGAATGTGACAGCCAGGCTGCCGCTCTGCGTGGCGGCGCTACCGGACGCGGGGGTAAACGTGACGGTCGCGGTGGCGCTGCCGTTCGCGGCCACGGTCAGACTGGCGGGCGAGACGCTGAACGGTGGATTGGGTGAGGCGGTGAGGGCAACGGTCACGGAGCTGGAAGTCGGATTGGTAACGGTGACGGTCGCTGTTGTGCTGCCGGGGCTGGTGAACGTCGAGGAGGAGACGGTCGCGCTAACGGGGGCGCCGCTGCCGGATCCGGAGCCCGGGCCCGAGCCCGAGCCTGTGCCGCCGCCGCTGAACGAATCGGCGATGACGGTAGCCGGTGCGCCGGAAGCTGTGGCGCCGAGGCCGACGCCGCTCAGGTGGACGGGCGGTACGATGGCAGTCGCGCTCAAGTCGGGCGATGCGACGGCCGCTACCACCGAGACGGGCTGCGTCGACTCCACCGTAATGTATCCGCCATTCTGACCCGAGGCCGCAGGAATCATTTTTGCGATCGAGCCGGAGACCCGCCCTGTTGCCGGAAGAGCAAAATGGGTTATGCCAAGCAAGTTGCCGGTGGCGTCGAACGCGCGCACCACGGTCGTGGCGGGCGCGTCGCCATTCTGAATGGCAAGGCCGGTAGTGAGGCCATTGAAGGTCACGAGCTGGTTCAACACCGTGAACCTGTCGGGAGTGCCGTCGAGCGCGTAGGAACTGCGGCCGGCGAGCTTGCCGGCGGGGTCGATAAAGCTGACGTCTCCCGCGATGGGGCTGTCGCTGATCACGACCAGAGAGCCCGTCGTCGCCTTCGCGCCGCTCAAGCCGAAGAGCTGCCCGACGTCCCGCTGGAGCTGCTGGCCCGGCGCGAGGCTGAGCTGTTGCGAACCAGCGACGATGCCGCCACTGGCGCCGAGCGCCTGGACGGTGATACCGGTTGTCTGCGTGCCCGGGTTTACCAGCGTGAGCCGTGTTCCCATCGTCCCGGCGCCGGTCTCGAAATGCGCGCCATAGAGAACCGTCGCAGCGTTCGGCGCATTCAGCGGCTGGCCGGGGAGCATAGCGATCTCGGTGGAGCCGACCAGAACCTCGGCTGCAGCCAGCGAGTTACTCCCGGTGACCAGGGCATAGCCCAGGAACGGCGCTGTAGCGGCCGGATACAGGTCCTGAATTGTGCCGGCGAAGACGCCCTTCGCCGGGACTGCCTGGGTCGAAGTGGCGACAACGTTGCCGCTCGAGTCGTGGAGCTCGATGGTGATATCGTTTTCGAAGTTACTCGTGTTCACCGCATGGAGCTCCGTGGAGTAAGCCGCGTTGAACTCGACGTCGGTAAGGATGGCGGAGAAGCCTCGCCCCGCGACGAGCGGCAGAACATCGACACCGCGCTTGCCGCTGTAGAGCGTGAGGCCGGCAACGCCCGGCTGGTCGGAAGTGCCTTGGACCCACCCTTGCACATTTCCCGGAGGCAGCGAGTATGCGCTGGCGGAGGACGCGGTATGCTGCACTGCGGGCGGCAGGGGTCCCGGGCCGCCGCCGTAGAGCGCGTTCCCGTTGGCGTCATAGGCCACGGGGGCGATGTTGGCCGTTTGCGTCCCGAGGTTCACGACGTAGAAGCCGGAGGGAACGCCGCCCAACGTGGTCAGGATCGGATTGTCGAGGACGGGAAGCGGAAACGGCCCGGCCATCAAGGGCGCGTAGACCGGCATCACGCTGTTGGTCTGGATCGTGGCGGTGTGGTTCACGGTATCCACGACTGTCGGATAGAGCTGTGCCAGTCCTGTGGCCGGATCGAGCCCGGCCATCTGCAGGTTAGCTTCATTGAAGTTCGGATCGGTGGGAAGCTCAGAGGGATCGTAGCCGAAGGTCATGCCGCTTGCCCCGTTGCCGGCGGAGATATTTGGGGTGAAGGTCCAGGAGGCGCCGGCGAGCAGGATGCCTGGCGATCCGGCGGAAGATGAGGCGCGGGGTGCAGTCACGAAGTGGGGGCTGCTGCCGCCTTTACTGAGCACATTCTCCAGGAGGTACCCATTGGTCAATGGGCCGCGCACCACGCCGACGGGAGTCTGTTTACCGTGGTTGAAATAGATTTGTACGCCGGGGCCGGTGAGGGTGTCGCCGTTCGAATTGAGCCACATCTGGGACGAGATCGGAGTGTCGACGGTGGCGCTCTTCGCGGTGATGGTCGATCCATCGGCGGTCCCGAGTTGGAGCGTCACCTGGAGTCCGTTGAGGGTCCCGGTATAAGAGGCAAAGGAAGCATCGGCGTCGGTAAGGGCCACGTCGTAAGTGACGGACATCTGCCCCGCCGTTCCCGGGGCCGCCGCTCCAGCCGGTTTGGTGACGGATTTGCCAGGTTGGCCCGACCCCAACAGAAACGCGGATGTCGCCGTGATCATGTCGAGCGACGCATCTTGAATCGGCGCGTTCACCCAGGCGCCGCAGTTCACGTGGAAGAGTAGATGATTATTCACGTCTTGCGTAGCGGCGCAGTCCTGGGAGGAGATCCGGATCGTCTCGACCTGCAATGTAGCCTTGTCGGAATTGTACGTGTTACCTTCGGCCGTAGTCATGATCGCCTGAAAACTGAACCAGTCGGAGGTCGTGCTCACATTCCCGGTCCCGAGTTGGAGCTGCTTTCCCATCCCTTTTCCCTGCGCAAGCGGGTCCTGGTCATATCGCACCGAATACTTCGCCCCGTTGTTTCTGCCGGTGCTCGAGATGATCGTGAATTGGGCCGGCTGGATGCTCGCCAGATCGTACAGGATATCGATCAGCGGTATGGCGTTGTGCCCGAGGTACGCCGGGACCTGCGCTGTTGGATCGAGCTTGACGGTGATGTCATTGCTCGCGGTGGGGTATGCCTGCTTGTTGGTCTGACCCAGCGTCTTGCCGCCGCCATCGGTCAGCAGGGCCTGTAAATAAACCGTCTGCACCGAAGAGGCGATATTGAAATGACTCAGGTCCAGGGTCAGCGCCTGCGTGCCTGAGCCTTTTTGGATCGGAATAGAGGCCGACTGTGCCACCGGGTTTTGCGGTTGGGAATCGTCCCACAGAACCAGCATGACGGCGCCCGAGGGCTGCGAGAAGAGATTGTAGGAAGCGATGGTGGTGATGCGGGTCGACTCGCTCGTATCCAGGTAGCCGCCGGGTGCAGGAATTGTGCTCGAAAGGGAGAGCGTATCGCTCCCGGCCTGCGCATGCACGGTGACCGCGATGGGAGTGTGAGCGCCGTCACTGGCGAAGTCGAGGCTTCCCTGGTAATTGCCGGGCGCAAGCCGCGAAGGATCGACGATGACGTTGATGAGGCTCTGCTGGCCGGGCCGCACGGTTCCGCTGGCTTGATCCACGCTGAGCCAGTTGCCGCCGTTCGATGTTGTCGGCGTAATCGTCCAGGTGAGCGGCCCCGCGCCCGTATCGAAAATGCCGAAGTTCTTCAGGCTGGGAGTGCTATCGCCCGCGTTGACCGTGAAGGAGAGCGAGCTATCGCTGAGCCTGAATGGCTGGAGCATGTAAGCGATACTGGCGGTAAACAGTGCCGATGAGTTTGCCCCGCCATTGACGCCGGTGGGCAGGTGAATGCCGACGTAATAGGTTAGCGAGACGGTTGCTGGATTCCCGCTGGTCAGCGCCAGCGTATTCGTGGAGCAAGTTGCGTTCGAAAATATGGTGGAGGCGGAAAAGGGGCCGTTGTTCTGGCAGGACGTATCATCGGGGCTGCCGGATTTTTGCGAGTACAGAAAGCCGCTTCCCTCGTTTACAGTATTGGGGCCTACCAGCCCGGAAGCGAAGCCCGTGGCGATTCCTTTGAGGCTGACATTGACGCCGGTGAGCAGGCTGTTAACCGTGGTCCCCTGCAGCGTTCCGTTGACCGTTGCGGGAAAGGTCGTCTGCGCGGACCCGGCAACCGATACGCCGTTGGGGCAGACCACCCGGAAGTCCATGAGGACGCCGAAGCCGGTGTCCAGAGGAGTCGTTGAGGTTCGGTCGAGCGATGCCTTGCACGTGCCGGAATCATAGGCGTTGTACTGAACCGCATTCGGCGGCGGCGTCGGGTAAAACGTGGTTTGACCGGTCGCCGCCGCGCACCAGAAGATGCCCGCTATACACGCAAAGACTCCCGGTCGGCCCGCAGTTGCACCGTTTCCGCGCCCGGTCCCGCCGGGGTAATCGGTCAAGATCTTGCGTAACATCGAATTCCTCCGAGTGCAGCTCATGGAAATCTCCCTCTGCGTGTCTGCCGGACACACCTCTCCGGTGGTGGTGCTTTCGGGACAACGCACTCTCCGCTTTGACTATTACCGTTGGTCCCTGTGTGCTCGCCGCCGGGCGATTGCGGCGGGTATACTGACTGGGAACTGAACGCAGTATGGGTTCCCACTCGCAAAAAGTCCGGGAAATCGCCGGTAAGAATGAGGTAATTTCGCCGAAAGCTGCTATTTACCGGGTTGGAGGGCTCGAAATCGATCCCTCCCGCGCCGTCGTGCGCCGCGGCGGCGAAATCGTGGAGCTCCGTCCCAAGACCTACCGCTTCCTTCTTTACCTCCTGGAGCACCCCGACCGGCTCGTCACCAAGGAGGAACTCGTCGAACGGGTCTGGGACGGAACGGCAGTCACCGACGACGTACTAGGTCTCTGACCGCTTGAAAATCTTGTAAAAACCGTTTTTATGTAGAATTGTTTTGGCGCATACTCGGGGTATGGGCCGTCCACCTCTGAGGATCGATGTCACGTCAAAGGATCA
>CAZSQK010000046.1:0-58941 GCA_964608645.1 uncultured Solibacteraceae bacterium
GTGAACGATATCTCGGAAAACGGGATAACCTGAACAATCTCGACATCAACATGATGCTCGCCTGCCTGCAGGCGATTCCGGCCGCCGTGGTGGTGAAGAAGCTCGACGGCACTGTGGTCTGGGGAAATACCCAGTTCGAGCTGCTGACTCAGGAGAAACTGGCCCAGTCGAAGGGGAAAACAGCACTTGAGTTGTACCCTTCCCTGTACGCGCGCGTGATCATGGCGCACGACGCATGGGTTGTGAAACACGGCAAGGCTCTCCAGGTAGTGGAAAGCCTGCCTGCGGACGACGGGACGGAGCGGAAGCGGTTTGCTCTGCGCTTCCCCGTTCGCAACGCCAGCGGCCAAACCATCTACATCGCGGCACTCGGCTTTGATATCCCGGCGCTCCCTTCCTTTTTGTGGCCACTCCACCAGATGGAGATCCTCAACAGCGGAGTGGAGTTGCCCTTAAACTGAGGGCTGGCTGCTGCCGAGTTTCCGATGACGAACCAGCAACCGCATCGAGGTGAGGGCCACCTGGCAGGCGCTGACGGTGTCGGCGAAACCGCTGTTCAGGATCTCATCGAGATTGTCGTGCCACTTGTGGGTCCCGGCAACATCCTCTCCTGGCCGGGCGGCAGTCGCCCGCTCGGGCCGGTCGTCTTTCAGAAAGGCGTTGAAGGCACGCTCAACCATGTCCTGCATCGTGATGCCAAGCGATGCCGCAGCGATGCGGACCTTCTGGTGCGTCTCGTCCGTGCACCTGATATACGCCATTTCGGCCTCCACTAAAAAGTGCGCTGATTAACAGATTCTTAAAATATACTCTTGACAACAAGACAACAAAAAGACAAAATAACAATATAACACACCAAGGGCATCATGAACTACACGGAGAAGAAAAGCAAGGTCAACGATAGCTAGGGTTCCAGATTCTTGGAGTGTCCAGTCCGCACCAGAAATTAGGAGAAAGCGGCTCCATTAGCGGAAAGTGTGCGGGCTCCGTTCCAGAGAGGGGGGAGATGGCTGCTGGCATTCTGGAAATGATTTTTGGTGGCGCGTTGGTGATCCTGATCATCGCGCTCAAGCTGATGCACATTAAGGATGCCTTGAGGACGTGGCTTCCTCATCCGAAATTGCACGGGCTGCTCCACATTGGCATTCACACGGTCCTGGGGGTGGTGGCCGTCTCAACAATCGTCGATCCCTTGATTCCGGGCTACGCCGAATTGACGATCCACGTCCCGCCATCTCGCGCGCCGGCTGAGGAATCGCCCAACCAGAGTCTGCCGGAACACCTGCGACTCCGCGTCGCTCCGGTCGGCCGCAACGGATTGGCGGGTGGCGATCGCACCTGCGATGTGGCATTGAACCTCGACGGATCCGTGCAGGTTCTGGCGGACCTGGCGCTGCTGGAGACTCACGTCCTGCTGGAGTTGTATGACGAAACGGCACCGAAGTTAATTTTGCGCAGCAATACGGTGTACATAGACGCCTTAGCCAGGAGGCTGGCAATTACGAAGACCATCACATTGAAAGAGGAGAAGACCAATGAAGCACGTATTCACTTACGGATGCATGCTACTGCTTGTCGCATGCGCTATCGCCACAGGATTCGCTAATCCGCCCGCGGCCGACTTTCAGATTCTGTCCCCGCGGCAGAACGCCGTGGTTCCCGGCGAAGTTGTCGAGGTAACTGGCGCCGGTGCGCCTGCCGGTGCGACCATCGAGGTCGAGGTGCTCACCAATGACTGGTGGCCCCAGACCGGCAAGAGCCGTGTGAACGACGACGGCACTTGGAGCTACAGCCCGGTGTACCTGTCCGGGCAGGGTCGCTTCGATAATCACACCATTAAGGCCACCGTGGTCCAGAACGGCCGGCGCGGTAAGACGTCGTCCGTAGCGGGCATCGTTCGCAAGCCCTGATCCCCACTGACTGATACGCGGGGCGCCCCTAGTCGGTTTTAGGCTCGCGCCCCGCAAGACCAACCACAATTTCACCACCGGGCAGGAAGCCCGAAGACGAAAGGTCGAACTATGTCCGATCGCGTGTCGCTGTCACTGCTTTCGTTACCGGATGACTCTTCCGGCATCGCTGCCACGCTCTTCGAGGAGCCGCTGGCGCCCATCCCGGGACCCGCGGTCGACTGGCGTCGCCGCTGGACAGCGGCGTCGGGCAGTGTCGCCGGCCACGCTCTGCTGGGAGCATTACTGGTCGTGGTCTCCAGGATTTCGACGCCGTCCCTGAACCCAGCGCCACCGCAGATTCGAACCGTTTTGGTGGCTCCGATCTTGCCGCCGGCTCCGGCCCACCACACGCCCGCAACCACCACCGTCCACCCGGCAGCACCGCCCGCGGGCTCTTCCGTCGAGCCCCAAGCAGCGCAGCCGCACCATGAGACCGGGAAACTGGACCTCGCTCTGCACGAGGAGGAAAGCGGAGCACCCACAGGGCGCACCGGCCGGTCGGCGAGCGGCAAGTGGAACGAGCGCACTGAAGGCACCGCCGTGGTAGCAGGGGCAGTCCACCTCGGATCGATCGGCGGACTGGATGGCGAGGGCAGCGGGACCAATGAAGCGAGTTTGGTGACGACACCTACGCCGGTCTACACCGAGGAGGCGCGCCGGCAACACATCACCGGCAGCGTGGTGCTTTTGGTGAAGCTCGAAAAATCCGGAGCGGTCCGGTGCGTGAAGGTTTTATCGGGGCTGGGCTATGGCCTCGACAAGGCGGCAATCGATGCCGTCAACGGAAGCCGCTGCCGTGTGGCGGAGGATTCCATCGGGAAGATCACAGTTGAATTTCACCTGAGTTGATTCCGATTCCATAAGGAGAAAATCAATGAGGAACCTGTCGACCCTGTTCTTCAGCGCCGCGATGCTCTGCAGTATTCCGGCAGTCCTGAAAACCCAGATCCGCCCGACGGATGCCCCGCCGGACCGCGACTTGCTTGCCTTTTCCTACCGGACCGAAGGAGCGATGCTCGCCGGCTTGCGTAAGACGGAGCCTACGGTGGAAGGATACTTTCAACGTTTCGATCTCTCCCACAAAGAGGGACCGGTGGTGCAGAGCGACAGCTACCTACTGGGGCGCTTCCAGTGGGCAGACAAGCCCCAGATTCATGACTTGCTGACCTATCCGGAAGCTGGCGCGGGAAGCGCAGAAAGCAGCGTGGCGACGGCGGAAATGTTGAACGGATTGCTCTACGTGATGGTGCCGGACTGGGAAGAATTGACGGAGAGGCGGTATTCGTTTACATACCGGAGCCGCGAGCCGTTGGACGCCGTCCACTGCCTGGTGTACGACGTCCAACCGAAGAATCCGGACGGTGGCGGTTTCGCAGGCCGGCTCTGGATCGATGAGGTGAGTTTCGCAATCGTCAGGTTCTCGGGCCGGAGCACGCAACTCGATGCGGCCTTGTCCCGCCTCCGGAACAAGAGTTCGATCTTTCGGGTGGACAGTTGGAAGATGAACATTGCTCCCAAACGCTGGTTGCCTGCTTATGCGTACCTGGAAGAAGTTCCGCCACTGGGAGCGCCGGCCGGCACGCTGGTGAAAGGGCAGGTCCGCATCTGGGGCTACGACCGGACTGCCGATGAAATGAAGCCCCACACCGCAGTGTATTTGAATGACTCAGCAACACCCGCCGGAGATCAACAGCGGTCGCCGATCAATGCCCTGCGGCTACATGAAAAGATGGCGGAGGAAAATATTCTCGCGCGCTTGTTCCAGTCGAGGTTCATCGGGCCTCCGCGGGAGGTGGAGGGTCTGCTGGATGGGATCGTCGCCCACCTGATCGAGAAGAACGGATTCGTCCTGGCGGAACCGATCCGCTGCCGCATCCTCCTGACATCGAGGCTGGAAGCTTTTTCAGTGGGCCACACAATCCTGCTCAGCCGAGGCTTCCTCGATGTGGCCCTGGGCGAAAGCACCGTAGCCATGATTCTCGCCCATCAAATCGCCCATAACATCGTAGGTCACCCTAAGGTAGATACCCGATTCGCCTACTCCGACGTTTTGCGCGTAAGCGACCAGGAGTTGCTCGCCAAACTGAGGTTCGTGAGAAGCGTCGAACAAGAGGACGAGGCCGACGCAAAGGCGATGGAGATCCTGGAAAAATCCGACTACGCGGGGAAGATGGGCGAGGCCGGGCTCTTCCTGCAGGAAGTCCAGGGCCGCGTCCGCGCCCTCTCTTCTTTGCTTGTACCGGCGTTCGGCGAAGACGTGGCGGACGCTCATCATGTGGTTGGATTCAACGCCATGTTCATCCCAGCGCCGGTGCCGAAATGGAACCGTCCGGGCGCGCTGCCCCTGGGATCGAAACTGGTGGTGAGCCCGTGGGACAGCCACGTGGAGATTTTCCGGGCCCCCAAGGAGGAGGCCGTGAAAGACTATGAGCGGCTACCGCTCGACGTGACTCCGTTTGCGCCACGGATGGCGTACTACAAGGATCCGGCACCCATCCCGTCGCAGGCCCAGGTGAAGGTGCCCCAGAAACGGCCCGCTCCGCGGACCGTGCCATCGTCAACTGGGACGGCAGGGACCACCGGAAGCAAGTCGGTGCCCGTAACGATGATCTCGAAACAGTCCGCTCAAAACCGCCCGTAGGTCCCATATAGTCCGTGCAGGGAACGCTAGCCCAACTTTGGCTGCATTCCGAGCAATGACTCACCGTTGCAGGAGGGGACCGGTGGGCGAACCGTCGGGGCCGGAAGAACAGACAGCGTTCCCCAGCACAGTTTTGCTTTCGGCCACGTGGCGGAGCACGAACCCACAATAGGGAAGCGAAACTAAACTCCATCGAAACTGCGCTGAACCGAAAATGAGCGCCCTCATTGCGACGAACTACCCACGGGCTCGACTGTTGCCCGTTCGATTCCCGTTAGCGCTACCAATTCCTCATAGAGTTACGAAGAATTTCACCGCACAACACGCATCGCGGCCAGCAGGCAAGAACTAGATGGCGTTCAGAGACGCATACGCCGGGTACCGGGCTGCCTTGCCTGGACCTGCGGCGACAGAATGGGTGCGACTGATCACGGCCAACCACCTCACCCATTCTCGCGTCAGTGAGTTAATGCAGGACGTTCCTGTCTACGATGACGAGTAGCTCAGCCTCAGAAGTACACCGCATCCCGCGCGCGTTGGCTTCAAGATTTCTTCGGTGGGTGTCGCGTCGGTATTCGGCGGGGCCGTTTGGTTGCTCATTGTCCCAGGGTGATCCAATTCCGTGTACGTCGGCAAGACGCCAGTCTCGGCTCTCGCGCTCCGGATCGCTACAGATCCTCCGGGCGAAGACCCGTATGCTTGGCCATTTCCGACAGAGCGACCGGGCCCAGTTCCTCTTTATCGTGGTAAGCGAAACGATACTGTGGCCAGCCGCCGCGGCGCAGCGTCCGATGAGAACCAGATGTTCGGATGATGCGCCACCCAATCCGCTGTAGTGCCGCGAGCACCCGCCGCGCCTTGGTCGCGGGCCACTCGCTCATGCGGCAATGGAGAAATGCAACGTGTCGGTGGAGGGCTTCAACTCTCCGTGCTCGATCTCTTCGGCAATTACGCGAAATGCGAGGGCCTTGGCCTTCAGCGTCGCTTCCTCCCGAGTGGAGCCGTACACCGTCACGCCTGGCAGTTCGGGGATGTCGCCAATCCAGCGGCCGTCCTCTTCGCGAAGGAGCCGGATCGTGAGTTGCATATGCTTCAATTTAGCAGGAATACAGAATTACGTGTTCCGGAGCATCCCGCAATACCAACTGTACTTTTCCCGTTAGTTCGAGCGTATCGAGGCCAAGATTCCGAACATTGTGATCACACATTGATCACACAAATCGGCAAACCTCCCAGGCTGATTCAGACCCTATCCGCCAGCCCCGCCCGTCAAATGCTATACAATATCTGGCGGAGCGGGGGCGACCCCGCGGAGGGAGATCATCGAACTCGGTATGTCGGATCGCGGATTCTTGTTCCTCTTCAGTATTCTGATGATTGTGGGCGGGCTGGCGACGGCCGGCTGGCTGCTGGTTACGGGTCAGGCGGGCACGGTCGACGGGCTCTTCCTGCTACTCACGGCATTGCTGGTGGCGCTGGTGTTTGCGCTGTATGTGATGTTCGTGATTCACCGCGCGATGGAGGCGGTGGCGCCGCCGGCGGCGGCGCCGGCAAAGCCCGCACCGGCGGCAAAGCCCGCGCCCGTCACTGCTTCGCAGACTTAATTCGCTCAATGGTCACGCCGATGAGTTTCACCGGCGTGACGGGCTTTTCGTCGCGCACGGGCACGCGGGAGATCCTCTCGACGATGTCCTGCCCTTCCACTACCTGTCCGAAAATCGTATACTTTCCGTTCCATTGCGACGCCACATTCGCCGTGATGAAGAACTGACAACCGCCCGAGTCCGGGTTGCCTGAGTTCGCCATGGCGAGGCGGCCGGAGCGATCGAAGCGCAGGCCGGGCAGAAACTCATCGCGAATCGTGAAACCGCAGTTGTGCGTGCCGAGGCCGGTCGGGTCGCCAGCCTGGATCACGTCGTGGGGGACGACGCGGTGGAAGGTGATGTTCTGGTAGAGCGGCCGCTTCACCATTTTGCGGGTCTGGGGATCGCGCCACGCAATCGTGCCCTGCGCCAGCCCGACGAAGTTCTGCACGGTTCCCGGAGTATCTTTGTCGAACAGGCGGGCGGTGAAGACCCCTTCGGAGGTCTGAAAGACGGCGTACAGGCCGGGAGGCCGCGGGGTCTGCGCGAGCGCGGCGGCGGCGAGAATGAGGATCGAGGCGAGCTGTTTCATCCCTGACCCCATAGTAAAATGGGCGCTGATGAGAGCACTACTGATTTTCGCCGTTTCCGGGGCCGCGCTTCTGGCACAGACGCCGCCTCCCGCCAAATCCGCCCCGAAAGCTGCCGCTCCCGCGGGCGGCGCCACGAAGAGCGCCGTCAAGTCCGGCGCGGCGCGTCCCAATCCGCTGATGAATCCCGCCGCGCTGAAGGCTGTCGCGCCGGAGTTGTATCGCGTGAAGGTCACGACGACGAAGGGCGATTTCGTGGTCGAGGTGCACAAGGACTGGGCGCCGATCGGCGCCGACCGATTCTACAACCTGGTGCGCAACCGGTACTTCACGGACGCGTCGTTCTTCCGCATCGTGCCGAATTTCATCGTTCAGTTCGGGATGCATGCGAACCCCGCGATCAACGAGATCTGGGACAAGGCGACCATCAAGGACGATCCGGTGAAGCAGAGCAATAAGCGCGGCACCATCGTGTACGCGAAGCCGGACGCTCCGAACGCGCGATCCACGCAGTACTTCATCAATCTGAAGGACAACGGCGCGAGTCTCGACGCCGGCGGCTTCGCTCCCTTCGGGCAAGTCACGGAAGGCATGGATGTGGTCGACAAACTGTACAGCGGCTACGGCGAGGGCGGCGATATGGGCGGCCGCGGACCCACGCAGGCCCGCATCGGGAAGGAAGGGAAACCCTACCTCGATAAGAACTTCCCGCTGCTCGACAGTATCAAGTCGGCCGTCGTGATCTTCCCCGAGCCGGCCGCTCCGGCGGCGGCGCCGGCGAAGAAGGCTGCGCCGCCGGCTGCCAAGAGCGCAGCGCCGGCAGCAGCGCCGGCCAAGAAGTAATCGTGCCGTTGCGGGAGGGCCGGCGCCGGCCGGCCCTGGCACGGAGAACCCTCCTGCTCTTCCTGCTGGCGGCGCCGGCATACGCTGAGCAAACGACTTTCACCGTCCTCGCCACGACCGACCTTCACGGCAATCTCCTTCCGATCGATTACGTCACCGATCAGCCCGCCGCGCGGGGGCTCGCCAAGATCGCCACGCTGATTCGCGAGACGCCGCACCAGCTTCTGATCGACTGCGGCGACACCATCCAGGGCACGCCACTCGAGTACGTTTACCAGACACAGGTCCGCACGGGGGCGAAGACGCCAGGGGCCGATCCGATGATGCTGGCGATGAATCGCCTCGGATTCGACGCGATGGCAGTGGGCAACCACGAGTTCAATTTCGGCCTGAAGAACCTCAACCAGGCGCGCGAGGCGGCGAAGTTCCCCTGGCTTTCGGCCAACACGCTGGGAGGCGACCGGCCATTCGCGCCCTATATCGTGAAGACGGCGGGCGGGGTGAAGGTGGCGGTGATCGGGATCACGACGCCGGCGGTGCCTACCTGGGAGAAGCCGGAGAACCTCGGCACATACCGGTTCGAATCGCCGATCGACGCCGTGAAGAGGGCGATTGCGGAGTTGCGGGCGAAGGAGCATCCGGACCTGATTCTGGTCGCGGCGCACGCCGGGCTCGGGCCCGAAGAGCCGTCGGAAAACATCGTCGCGGAGCTGGCGGCCGCCGTTCCGGAGATCGACACGATCCTGTTCGGCCACTCGCATCGCGAGTTGGAGGGGAAGACGATCGGGAAGGTGCTGGTGGTGCAGCCCAAGAACTGGGGGATCTCGCTGGCGCGCGTGGACTTCACGATGGAAAGGCAGCCCGGCGGGTCTTGGACCACCGCCCGAAGACAGAGCCGTCTCATCCCGGTAAAGGCCGACACGGCCGCCGCGGCCGATATTCTGGATCTCGCGCGCCCCTATCACGAGGCTGCCGAGCGCTACCTCAACACCCCGGTCGCAACCTCGCCGGCCGAACAAAGCGCCGCTCTGGGACGGGTGGAAGACACGGCGCTCGCCGATGCAGTCCAGAAGGTCCAGCTCTTCTATGCGAAGGCGGACGTCTCGTTTACGGCGATCTTCAACCCGTCGGTGCGCGTGCCCAAGGGGCCGGTGACGGTGCGGCAGATCGCGGCCCTGTATCCGTACGACAACGAACTGTACGCGATCGAAGGAACGGGCAAAATGGTAAAAGATGCGCTGGAGAACGCTGCGCGCTATTACCTTACCTGCTCCGGCGCGCGCTGCGGCGAAGGGCCACTGACGAATCGGCAGGTGATCGGGTTCAATTACGATATGGCGGAGGGCGTCGAGTACGAGATCGATCTCACCCGGCCGGAGGGCGACCGGGTGCGCAATCTCCGGTGGCACGGAGCTCCGCTTGCGCCGGAGCAGAGACTGCGGATCGCGATCAACAACTATCGGGCGGCGGGGAGCGCGGGATATGGAATGTTCGCCGGCGCGAAGATCGTGTGGCGGTCGGGCGAGGAGATTCGGGACCTGATGGTGCGCTACTACCGGGAGCGCAAGGCGCTGCCGGCGGAAGCAAGCGGGAATTGGCGGGTAGTTCCGGATCTGGCGCGGCGCACGCTGCAGCGCGAGGCCATGGAGGAAGCGGCCCGGCAGCACTCGCAGTAGGGGGTGGGGATGAGACGTTTATGGCTGTTGCCGGCGTTTGCGCTGGCGCTGTACGGAGCGGATATCACCGGCCGCTGGGTGGGGACGGTGGAGGTGCAGGACCCCGGCAATGGCGACAAGATCGCGACTCACATCCGGGCCGAATTCGCGCAACAGGCGGAGGTCGTGACCGGGAAGATCGGGCGCGCCCAAGACGAAAAACTGGAGGCAATTCGCGACGGCAAGGTTACGGGCAAGACGTTCGCGTTCGAGGTGATGCCGGAAGAAGCCACCGCTCCGATGAGATTCGCACTGACGGTGGTGAACGAGGACCGCATCGAGGGCGATATGGCCGGCGCGATCGACGTCGGCAAAATCACCGGAAAAGTCGTGTTGACGCGCGTGAAGTGAGGCCGGCCTACTTGGCCAGCTCCGCCTGCAACTGGCGGTATGCCGCTTCGTCATAGTTGGTCTTGACGCGCTCGCGGCCTTCGATTTTCGGATCGCCGGGCCGGGAGGCCTCCTGCTTCAAGGCGCGGCCCAACAGCGACGTGGCTTCGGCGTCGTTGGCGTTGCGGGTGACGGCGGCGCGGAAGCTTTCCACAGCGGCGGCATACTGCCCGGCGCGCCACTGGGTGTAGCCCAGGTTGAAATGATAATCGGGGTCGGCGCTATCGCCTTCGAGGGCCTTCTGGAAATTTCCGATCGCCGACGCCGTGTTGTTGCGGCGGTTCTGCGCCGCCCCCAGATTATTGAACACTTCATTGAGCGGCATCGCCGCTGCCACCAATTGGAAGGAATCCTCCGCGCCGGCGTAATCGCCGTTGTAATACCTGGACAGGCCGAGGAAGAACTGGGATTCGAGATAGTGGGGGTCGGTGCGCGCCACGCGTTGAAACCAGCCCGCGGCGATCTTATAGTCCTTCCGCTCCCAGTAGATCTTCCCGAGTTGGAAGCAGGGCTGCGAGTAGTGCTCGTCGAGCCGCGCCGACTGGGTGAAGAAACGATGCCGCTGCTCCGCCGACGAGGCGAGCAGACCGCGGACATAGCTTTCCACGGCGTCGAGCCGCACCGGCGGGCGCGCCTTGAGAAACTCCCCCTCGGGCGGCGCGGTCTTGGGACGGAGCGATTCCAGCGCCTGCCAACCGAGGCGCACCTCGAGGATCGCCAAGTCCTCCAACGCGCCGGTTTGGTTGAACACCGGACCCTGATGGGTATGCTTCAGGTCGACGATGCGGGCATCGATGCGCAGCGACCCCTTGGATTCCGCCGTGGCGGGCTGCGCCACTTCATACGAGCCGTAGATTACCGTCGACGCGTCCAAAGACTCGCCGATTTTCAGGATCGACGCGTGCGTCAACTCGGCGCCCGGACGCAACGAGAGCCGCCGATAGGCTTCCAGGCGGTCCATCCGGTCGAGCACCAGAAGCCCTTCCGACGCCAGCGCGTCACGGACCGTCTCCGCGATGCTCTCGCCGATCCAGTCGAGATTCGCCGGTTTCGAGTGGTTGAAAAACGGGAGGACGAGCGTGGTTTCGGCGTGAAGTGTCGCGCAAAGGAGCAGCGCCGGGCCCAGGAACCGAAGCATTCAAACCCAGTGTATCGCAGACGCCCACGCCAGCCCGCGGGTGCGGGCGCCAGGAGCTAAATGCCCGCGGCCTTCGCGGTGTCGCTAAAGACGAGCTTCGTCTTCGTGCCGCCGAGGCGGATCTCCTGGATTTGCGGTTTGGACCCGGTGCTCAGGCGAACGGTCGTGGTGTCGTACTTCGTGTCCGAGGTCTCGACCTTGACGTCTGCCTCCTTCTGCACCTTGCCGCCCTTGATGACCGCTTTCTGGTCCATTACTTCGACGCGGTACTCTCCCGCCTTGAGCTCGGTGGTTCCCACCATCGCGGGCTCATACAGCTTGACTGTATAGGACTTGCCGGCGGACAGCGCCATGCCGGCGAACGCGATCAGAGACAATAAGAGCTTCCCGTTCATTTGATTACCCCTCACAACGTGGTTTGGATTGGTTTCGAGACGCGCTACGAAGATCAATACGGACGGCGATCAGAAATGTGCCGCGCGCTCCAGGGCCGCAATCCGGATTTCCGGTAAATCGCTGAAACCCTTGAGCCAAACCAAGCCGGGCTCGCGCCGGAACCAGGTGATCTGGCGTTTGGCGTAGTTGCGTGTATTGCGCTGCGCGTAAAACACCGCATCGCGGGGACTGAGCTCCCCGTTAATGAGTTGTAAAGCCTGCTTATAGCCGTGCGATTCGAACGGCTTCGACGCAGCCGGATACCCCATCGCGAGGATCCGGCGCACTTCCTCGACGAGCCCACCCTCGAACATGCGGGCGCAGCGGGCGTCAAGCCGCTCGTACAGGGCGTCGCGATCGGGCAAGAGCCCGAGTTTCAAGGTGCGATAGCCGCACAGGGCGTCGCGGCCCTCGCGGAACAACTCGCTGACTGGGCGCCGGGTCACCAGGCAGACCTCCAGCGCCCGTGTCACCTTGGGAACGTCGTTGGCATGGATTTTGCGCGCCGCCTGGCGATCGAAGCGTGTCAACAGCCGGTGCAGCGACCCGGGACGCCGCGACTCGCGGGCCGACAGGCGGTCGCGTAGCGGCTGATCGCGGCTGGGGCCTTCGAAGAGCCCATCGAGAAGCGCCCGCAGGTAGAACCCCGTCCCGCCTACGATTACCGGGAGCCGGCCGCGCCCGGTGATTTCAGCTATCGTCTGGCGCGCCAGGCGAGCATACTCGCCAGCGGTGAACAATTCGTCGGGGTTGACGATGTCGATGAGGTGATGAGGGATGCCGCGCCGCTCTTCGAGGGGCAGCTTGGCGGTGCCGATGTCGAAGTAGCGGAAGACCTGGAGAGAGTCGCAATTTACAATCTCACCGTGGAATTCTTCGGCAATTGCGAGGGCCAGGTCGCTCTTGCCGGACCCGGTAGGTCCCACAATTGCAACCAATGGGTGTTCCCGCACGTCAGCGGGTAGAGGTCCGGCCGCGCCGGTTTGTTCGCTTCTTAAGGACACAGATCTCGCGAGACCCCGTTATACAATGAAAAGGTGCTTCGACCCTTCTGGGGGCCTCTCTGGCGGTCGAAAGAAAGAAAACTCCATGCTTCGCTTTGCCAAAGCGCTTCTTTGCGTCGTTCCCCTGGGCTCATTTCTCCTCGCACAGACTCCGCAAACACCCACCCCGGCCCAACCCGCCGGGAAGGAGTCCGATAAGGCGGGCGCCTATTACAACTTTGCCATGGGCAGGCTGTATGCGCAGATGGCTGCCTCGGAGGGGAACAAGAACGACTACGTAGCCAAGTCGATTCAACATTACCGGGAAGCGTTGCGGCTCGACCCTACGGCCAACATCGTTTTCGAGGAACTGACGGATCTGTACATCCAGACCAACCGGCTGGCCGACGCGGTGACGCAGGCCGAGGAGATGCTGAAGCAGAATCCGGACAACCTGGAGGCGCGCCGCATGCTCGGCCGCATCTACACCCGGATGATCCCCGAGAACCAGCCCGGGCGGGTGGACGAGCGTTATGTCCGCCGCGCGATCGAGCAATACGAGACGATCACACAGAAGGAGCCCAAGGATGCCGACAGCTGGGTGATGCTCGGGCGGCTCTATCAGGTTTCGAACAAGTCGCCGGAAGCCGAGAAGGCCTTCAACTCGGCGCTGTCGGCCGACCCGGAGAACGAGGAAGCGCTCACGGGTCTCGCCAAGCTCTATACCGATCTCGGCGACACGAAGCGCGCCATCGAGAAATTGAAGGCGGTCGCGGACAAATCGCCCAGTGAGCGGACGCTCAGCATCCTGGCCGAGCAGTACGAACAGTTGAACGACTTTAAGGGCGCGGCCGAGGCGCTGAAGAAGTTGCGGGAGATGGCGCCGGATAACCCGAAGATCGCCGCGGCCCTGGCGCGCGACCTGATGTTCTCCGACCAGCTCGACGAATCGCTGAAGATCTTTCAGGAACTGGCGGAGGCCGATCCGAAGGATTGGCAGGCGCAATTGAACATGGCGGAGATCTACGGCGCCAAGCGGGATTTCGCCAAGGCGCGGGAGTCGTTGAACAAGGCCAAGGCGCTCAACGCCGAGAACCTGGAGATCCGCTACCAGGAAGTGAAGCTGTTCGAGAACGAAGGCAAGAACGCGGAAGCCCTGGCGGCGCTCAAGTCGATGCTGGACGACACGCAGCGGCGGACGTACTCGGCGGCCGAGTCGCGCGCGCGATCGCGCATCCTCGACGAATACGGCATTCTGTCGCGCAGCACGGAGAAGTATCCGCAGGCGATCGACGCGTTCAAGCAACTGGCCGCGCTCGGCGGCGAATACGCCCCGCGGGGCACGCTGCAGGTGATCGAGACGTACCGGCAGTCGAAGGATTTTGCGACGGCGTTGAAGGAGGCCGACGCTGCGATCAAAGCCTATCCCGACGAGCGCTCGCTCAAGGCGGAGCATGCCGCGATTCTCGGCGACCAAGGCAAGATCGATGAAGCGGCGAGCGAGCTGCGCGCCCTGAAGGGCGGCACCGATCGCGAAACTCAACTGGCCCTGGCGCAGCTCTACGAGAAGGGGAAACGTTTCGCCGAGATGGGCAAAGCGCTCGACGAAGCCGAGAAGCTCTCCAACTCCAACGACGAGAAGGAGACGATTTACTTTATGCGCGGCGCCATGTACGAGCGCATGAAGAAGTTCGACCAATCGGAAGCCGAGTTCCGCAAGGTCCTGCAAATGAATCCGGAGAACGCGGGCGCCATGAACTATCTCGGGTACATGCTGGCCGACCGGTCGGTGCGTCTGGACGAGGCATACCAGCTCATCAAGAAGGCGATCGACCAGGATCCGAACAACGGCGCGTACCTCGATAGTCTCGGGTGGGTCTACTACCGCCAGGGCAAGTTCAGCGAAGCCGAGGGCGTGCTGGTGCGCGCGCTCGACCGCATCGGGACCGACGCCACGGTGCACGATCATCTCGGGGATGTCTATTTCAAACTGGGCAAGACGCGCGATGCCATCTCGCAATGGCAGGCGTCGTTGAAGGAATTCCAGAAGGCGCCGGCGGAAGCGGACCCCGACGAAGTCGCGAAGGTCAATAAGAAGCTCGACGACGCGCGCGTGCGGTTGGCCAAGGAAAAAAAGTAACGGCTGCGCTACTCGCGGAGCTCGACGATGGTGGCGCCGGCGCCGCCTTCCTGTTGGGGCGCGGGGTAGAAACGGGCCACGTGCGGGTGGCGGCTGAGGAGCTCCTGGATGGTCTTCTTGAGGACGCCCATGCCATGCCCGTGGACGATGCGGACGCGGCTGGCAGTGGCCATGACGGCGCGATCGAGGAACTGGTCGACGGTGTCGCGGGCTTCCTCGGCGCGCTGTCCGATGACATTGACTTCCTGATGCACCGGGGCGAGTTCGGGGGCGGGGCGATAGCTCACTCCTTTGGGTAGCTTTCCCGCGCCGCCGCCGCTTTCCGGCAGCACTTCGATCACGTCATCGACCGACACCTGCATCTTCATGAAGCCGGCCTCGACCTCGATACGGCCGTTGCCGAGGAGACGCCGCACGCGCGCCGGATCGCGGACGTCGCGGAGGCGGACCCGGGCGCCCTCCTCGATGCGGAGCGGCTGGATCGCTCCCTGGCGCGAATCGTCCTGGGTCGCGAGCACGGTGGTCTGGAAATCCTCGCGCAGCTCACGCTTGGTCTTGGCGATGCGGCGCTGGGCGTCCTGCTCGGCCTTCTTGCGGTCGGAACTCTGCGCGATCCTGCCGATGGTTTCCTGGGCCTGCTCCTCGAACCTGGCGAGCGCCTGGTCCGTGCGGCGCTCCAACTCCTTGATCTTGGCCGTCTCGCGCTTCTCCCATTCGTGCGCGAGCTCCTTTTCGCGGCGTTCCAACTGGAGGAGTTTCTCGCGGAGCTGTTGTTCCAGCGCCGCGGTTTCTTCGAGACGGCGGTGCAGCTCGCCGAGGAAGCGGGTGACGTCGCGCTCGCGGTCGGACATGGAACGGCGGGCGCGGAGCATGATGTCCTCGGGGATGCCCAGGCGGGTAGCGATCTCGAGGCCGGCGGACTTGCCGGGGAGGCCGAGTTTCAGGTGATAGGTCGGCTCGAACGTCTGCTCGTCGAAGCCCATCGATCCGTTGATGACGCCTTCGGTGGAGGCGCCGTAGACTTTGAGCGCCATCAGGTGGGTGGAGACCAAGGTGAAGGCGCCGGCGGCGCGGAAGTGTTCGACGATGGCGATGCCCAGCGCGCCGCCCTCTTCGGGATCGGTCGCGGCGCCGAGCTCGTCGAGGAGGACGAGCGAATCCGGGGTGACGTCCAGGGCCATCTCGCGGATGTTGGAGACGTGCGCGGAGAAGGTGCTGAGGTTCTCCTGGATGGACTGGTAGTCGCCAATATCGGCGAGGACCTGCTCGAAGAGCGGGAATTCGGCCTCGAGCGCGGGCACGGGGATGGCGGACTGCGCCATCAGGCTGAGGAGACCGACGGTCTTCAGGGTGACGGTCTTGCCGCCGGTGTTGGGGCCGCTGATCAGGAGGGTGCGGCGGTCCCCGGTCAGTTCCAGGTTGATGGGCACGGCCGAGCGATGTTTGCGGCGAAGGACGTCCTGGAGGAGCGGGTGGCGCGCGTCCCGAAGCATGAGGCGGTCGCCGAAACGGGGCACGACGCAATCGAACTCGGCGGCGAAGCGGGCCTTCGCGAAAATCAATTCGAGCTCCGCCATGGTGAGCAGCGTCTGCCGGATGGAGTCGCTGTAACCGCGCAGACGATCGGTTATTTCCAGCAGGATGCGGTGGACCTCGCGGGCCTCTTCTTCGGAGAGGCGGACCAGCTCGTTATTGAGGTCGATGGTCTCGAGGGGCTCGACGAAGAGGGTGTGGCCGCTGGAGCTGGTTCCGTGGATGACGCCATCGAGCTTGCGGCGTTGACCGGCGATGATCGGGACGACGAAACGCTCGTTGCGGATGGTGACGAATTCCTCCTGGAGCACGCCCTCTTCCCGGTGGGCGCGCAGAAAGCGCTCGAGCGAGTCCTGAATGGACTTCTTCTGGCGTTCGATGTCGCGGCGGAGGCGGTTGAGGGCGACGCTGGCGTGGTCGGCGACGGTTCCGTCGGGAAGGATTTTGCCGTCGAGGTCCTGCAGGAGGGCGCGGAAGTCTCCGATGAGGCGGGCGCGGGCGCCGAGGCGCGGGAAGCGCTCGGCGGCGGCGGTGAGGACCGATTTGGCGTCGGCGGCGCGGTCGAGGAGAGCGAAGAGGTCGAAGATCTCCCTGGGTTCGAGGCTGGCGCCTTCGATGTGGAGCTTGTGGACGGCGGCTTCGGTGTCGGGGAGGCCGCCGAAATCGACGCGGATGGCGGAGCCGCGGGCTGCGGGTTGAGGACGGGCGGCGACGCGCAGGTATTCGATGGCCTCGCCCGTCTCGGCGAGATCGTGGTCGAGGCGTTCGCGGTCGGCGTGCGGCTGGACTTTCGCCAACTCGCGACGTCCCATGGCGCTCGAAATGTACTGGCCCACCAGCCGCCGCAGCGGTTCGAATTCGAGGACTTCAGCGGAGGTCTTCACACGGCTCCTTGTGTGCGCGCTCTCCTATTTTCCCCGTTCCTCGAAGGCCTTTTCAATCACCGCGAGGGTGCCCTCGGTAATCTGGAAGGAAGGGAGGTCGCGGCGGCGGACCCATTCGACGGCGCAGACATCGTCGCCTGGAAAGAGTTTGCCTCCCTGGACGCGGCAGATGTAATCGATGAGGACGTAATGATACTCGGGAGCGCCGGAGGAATCGCGCATGATGCGCTGGAAGACTTCGAACAACTTGACCGGTTCGACTGCGAGGCCGGTCTCTTCGAGCACCTCCCGGCGCACGGCGTCCTCGAGCGATTCGCCGAGCTCGAGCGCGCCGCCGGGAATCGACCACCAACCCTTCAGCGGCTCCTTGCCGCGTTGCGCCATGAGGATCCGGTCGCGCCGGAAGAGGATCGCTCCCACGCCCACGAGCGGCCGTTTCGGGTAGCGGCGGTCGGACTCCTCGATCAATATGCGCCCTTCACGTCGAGGCGGGCGCGGTGCACCTCGCCGCCGGCGGTAATGAAGAGCGTGCGGCCGTCCGCCTCGCCGAAACCGCAGTTGGACGCCGGCATGCGCAGTTCCAGGGTGTGGATCGGCTTGCCGTCGGGCCCGTACACGAAGATGCCTTTGCCGGCGATGTAGAGATTGCCTTTTTCGTCGGTGCGGACGCCGCCGGGCACGCCGGGGATCTTCTCGATCAGCACGCGCTCGTTGGAAGGCTCGCCGTTCTTGTCGAGATCGTACGCGCGCACGTTCCGCTCGTCGGAATTGACGACGTAGAGGATGCGGCCATTGGGGGACAGCGCGACGCCATTCGGACGGCCGGCGGGCTTGGCGACCAGCTTCATCGGGGCTTTCGGGGGGATGTGATAGACACCGTAGAAATCGAGCTCGCGATGGTCGGCCTGATCGCCGAAGGCCGGGTCGGTGAAATAGACATGGCCCGTCTTGCTGATGACGATATCGTTAGGCGCGTTGAGACGCTTCCCTTCCCAGCGCTCGGCGACTACTTCGATGGCGCCCTTCTTATCCAGGCGGACCACGCGGCGGGCGCGACTCTCGCAGGTGTACAGGCGGCCGTCGGCGTCGAAAGCGTTGCCGCTGGGGCCGCCGGCGGAGCGGAAGACCTCGATGGGCTTGCCGGGGATCCACTTCATGAGCCGGTCGGCCGGAGTGTCGCTAAAGATCAGGTAGCCCTCGCGCGACCACGCCGGGCCCTCGGTGTAGCCGAGCCCCTGCGCCAGATGGTCGAACTTGATCTCGGTGAAGTCCTGCGCGGCGAGGAGGAATGCGGCAAGGGCAAATGCCGCGCCGCCAGAACGGATCATTTTCCGCCGGTTCTCTCTTTGAGCGCGATATTATTGACCACCTGCTTGACGCCTTTCACCTTTTTGGCGAGCCTGGTGGCCTTATCTTTCTGATGCTGCGATTCCACGGTTCCTGTAATCGTGACGATTCCCTGCTTGACGTCGACCATCAAGGCGCCGCCCTTCACATCGGGATCGCCGGCCAGTTTCAGGCGGACGTAGTCCGTGATTGCGTCGTCGCTGAGCTTCTTATTGTCGGCGGCCAGACAGACGGTGGCCAGCAGCAGGACTGCCATCAAAGCGGCAAACAGTCTAACTATCATCTTCACCGGTCATTGTACGCCAGTCGAGGGCATTGAGGAAGGCGGTCTTCTCGCGCCACCCCGGCTGCACGCGCACGTGGAGATCGAGGTAGATCTTCGCGCCGAAGAGCTTTTCCATCTCTTCCCGCGCCAACGTGCCGATGCGCTTGAGCATGGCTCCCTTAGATCCGATGACGATCGCCTTCTGCCCGTCGCGCTCCACGCGAATGGTCGCGTAGATCCTGGTCAGGCGCGGCATCTCTTCCCATTTGTCCACGGTCACGCTGACGGAGTGCGGCACTTCCTGGCGGGTCGCCAGCAGGACCTTCTCCCGCACCAACTCGGCGGCGAGAAAGCGCTCGGGCTGATCGGTGACGTAATCCTCGGGGAAGTAGGCAGGGCCTTCGGGCAGGCGCTCGACAATCGCCTTGCGCAACTCGTCGAGGCCCTTGCCCTTCGACGCCGAGACCGGGATGTAATCGGCGAACTCGAAGACCTGCTTGTACTGCTCGATGACCGGCAGGAGCTTCGCCTTCTCCTTGACCAGATCGATCTTGTTCAAGACGAGAAGCACGGGAGTGTCCGTGTGGCGCGCGACGTCGACCGCGCGCTTGTCCTCCTCGCCGAACGAGCGGGCGGCGTCGGCCACGAAGAGCAGGAGGTCGCGCTCTTCAAGGGAGTTGCGCACCTGGGCCATGAGGCGCTTGTTGAGGGGCGAATCGGCGCGGTGGATGCCCGGCGTGTCGAGGAACACGATCTGCGCTTCGGGCGTGGTGACAACGCCCTGGATGGATGTCCGCGTGGTCTGCGGCTTGTCAGCGACGATCGCCACTTTCTGGCCGACCAGCGCGTTGAGGAGAGTGGATTTTCCGGCGTTCGGCCGGCCGATGATCGAGACGAAGCCCGACTGAAACTTTTTATTCATGAGCAACCGTTTCGGACTTGCTGATGCGAACCTGTTCGACGCGGAGGTCGTCGCTCGCCAACACCTCGACGCGGACTCCGTCGCGGTCGACCGACTCGCCGGCTTTGGGGACGCGGCCCAGCCATTCGCTGACGAGCCCGCCGACCGTAGTCGACTCGATGTCTTCTTCGGGCCGGAACGTCGTCAGCAAGCCGCTGATGCGCGCCAGATCGAAATTGCCGGAGACGATGTAGCCGCCATTTCCGTCCTCGACGACGTCGCTGTCGGGCTCGTGCTCGTCGCGGATCTCGCCGATGATGACTTCGAGGAGGTCCTCCATGGTGGCGAGCCCCGCGGTATTGCCGTACTCATCGACCACGATGACCATGTGGGTGCTCTCGCGCTGCATCTGGCGCATGAGATCGCTCACGGGCTTGGTTTCGGGCACAAAAAGAACCGGACGGACGAGGTCGCGGACGGTGCGGGTCGCGCGGTCCTGCTCATCGACTTCGAACATGTCGCGCACATGCACAAAGCCGATGACCTGATCGATATTGTGCTCAAACACGGGTACGCGGGAGTACTGTTCGTTGATGACGAGCTGCCGCAGGTCTTGCAGGGTAGCCTCGGCGGAGATGGCGACGATATTCGGGCGCGCCGTCATCACCTCGCGAACCACCTTGTCGCCGAACTCCACGACGGACTGGATGAGCTTGCGGTCGTCTTCCTCGATGAGCCCTTCTTCCGTGCCGGCGGAGATGAGCGCCTCGATATTCTCCGCGGTAGTCGGTTCTTCTTCGGGATTCACGGCGTCGTCGGCAAGGTCGATCAGGGAGCGGAAGAACGAGAGGACCGCATCGGCGGGCCGGGCCACCAGCGCCAGCACCCGCAGCAGGGGGACCAGCGGCAGCAGCCACTGCGCGGAGGTGCGGCGGTAGACGAGCTGCGGCAGGGCGAACGACATCGCGGCCATCGTCAGCCAGACGACAATGCCAGTCTGCCAGAGAACCCGGATGGTCCATGGCTGACCGTCGGCGAACCACGCGAAGAACAGCATGGTGAGCCAGACCAGCATCGAGTGCTTGATCAGGGAAAAGGTCCCGGCGCCCTGTTCCGTCTTGAGACCGATTTTGTCTTCGAGCGTTTCCTTGAAGAACTTCAGCGCCGGCAGGTCGCGGGTGCGGAGCCGCAGGCTCTCCAGGTAGAGGACCTGCACGAACGTGACAATCCCGAGGAGCGGGATGGTCAAAAGGGTGGCGAAGATCAGGCCGGCGATCATGCTTGCGCTCGCTCAATCAGCCCGTTGGGCAGTCCGAGTTCCCGGCGCCAGCGGCGCTCCGCGCGGGCCATGCGGCCGCCATCGGTCTCGTGGTCCATGCCGAGGAGGTGCAGCACGCCGTGCAACATGAGGATGCGAAGCTCGTCCTCGGTGGAATGGCCGAACTCCCGCGCCTGGGCGCGGGCGCGGGCGGCGGAGATGGCGACATCGCCAATGGAGGGCTTGGCGGCGCCGGGGAAGGAGAGCACGTCCGTCGCGTAATCCTTCCCGCGAAACCGGAGATTCAGCTTGCGCAATTCCGCGTCCCCGGCGATCAGACAGTCGAAACGTCCGCCTTTGGCCACCTGGCGTTCGAGTTTGCGCGCGAAGAGGGCAATCGCTCTGGGCCGCACGTCCGCCGGAACGCGGCGGAACGTGACGCTACTACCTTCAGGGGAAGACATAGCGTGCTCAGGCCTGCGGGGCGGTTTCGGGGACCGGAGCGCTCTCGGGGATTTCCGTGTCGGTCAGCTTCAGGCTAAGCTGCCGGCCGGCGCCGATCGTCTCGTTGTACTTCTCGTAGGATCGGACGATTCGCTGCACCAGCGTGTGCCGCACCACGTCCTTTTCGTCGAAATGCACGAAGCTGATGCCTTCGACTCCGCGCAGCACCTCGGTCGCCTCGATGAGCCCGCTGCGGCGGGCATTGGGCAGATCGATCTGGGTGACATCGCCATTGACGACCATCTTGGAGTTGAAACCGAGCCGCGTCAGCACCATCTTGATCTGCTCCGGGGTGCTATTCTGCGCCTCGTCGAGGATGATGAAGCTGTCGTTGAGCGTGCGGCCGCGCATGAACGCGATGGGCGCGACTTCGATGACATTGCGCTCCAGCAGCTTCTCGACGCGGTCGGACTCCAGCATGTCATAGAGCGCGTCGTAGAGCGGCCGGAGGTACGGATCGATCTTTTCCTGGAGGCTCCCGGGCAGGAAGCCGAGGCGCTCCCCGGCTTCGACCGCCGGGCGGGTCAGGATGATGCGCGCGACCTGCTTGTTAATCAGCGCGGAGACAGCCATGGCGACGGCAAGGTATGTCTTGCCGGTGCCGGCGGGTCCGACGCCGAAGACGAGGTCGTTGCGCTCGATGGCTTCGAGATAACGGCGCTGATTCACCGATTTGGGCGCCAGGACCTTTTTACCGAAATTGCGCTGCTTGCCGCTGCGGACGAGGGCGCGCAACGACACTTCGGGATCGAGGGTGACGACGCGGAGATAGCTATTCAGGTCGCCGTTGTTGAAGACGTGACCCTCGCGCATGAGCGTGTTGTAATCTTCCAGGATGTTCTCGGCGCGGCTGACATTGACCGCCTCGCCTTCAATTTCCAGGTTGTTATCAACCAGTTGCGTGTGGACACCCAATCCGGATTCGAGTAGCCGGATATTCTCATCGCGTGTGCCAAACAGGCTTTCGACGCCTCGGGAAATACGGACGCTGGCTTTCATTGAGTAGGTGCTGGGTACCTCCAAGCAGGGGGAAACAGAGGACAGTACTGGGCGTTTCGATGGAAAATGCTCGACGCTTCGACAGCCCGCGACAGCGGACGGCTGAAAACCATCTATTCCTATTATAGCAGGTGGGCCGGAGTGTCCATGTCCAGCGCCAGTTATTGCGTCAACCGAACGGGGTTCGCCCCGGGGATTGTCCGTACCCAGGAGTTCATTTCCTCTTCGTTCTGTAACAAGTCGCGCAGCGTGGCCTTGCTCAACACCTGGTCTACGGCGACTTGCACAGCGCGCCAGAGCGAACGCACGGAGCAGTCGACCGAGCGGGTGCAAATCGCGACCTGGCCGGAATGGCTGTCGCAGAAATCGCTCTCGAACAAGCGCCCGCCGAGCAGATCGACGACGTCGCCGATGACGATTTCCTCCGCCGGACGCGCCAGCGTGTAACCGCCGTCTTTGCCGCGCGCGGCTTTCACAAAGCCGCCCTTCCGCAGATCGCGGAGGATCTTCGCGGCGTACGCCGGCGACACTCCTTCCGCCTGGCTGATCTCGGGAATCGTCAAGCCCTGCGGCGCGTATCCGAGCCGCACCAGGCAGCGGACGCCGTACTCTTCATTGGCGGACAGTTTCATCGTCGCAGCCTCGCAAGCGGAATGATGTCTTCGATCCCGAGCGCCAATTTGGCGGCCTCGGACATCCGGGCCTTCGACCAGGGCGGATCGAACGTCAGCTCGAGCTTGACGTCCGTCACGCCGGGCACACTCCGCACGGCGCGTTCCGCCTCCACCGGCAGCGTCCCAGCCACCGGGCAGTTGGGCGCGGTCAGCGTCATTCGCAGCGCCACTTTGCCTTCGGCATCGACATCGACACCGTAGATCAGACCCAGCTCGTAAATATTGACGGGCATCTCCGGGTCATAGACCTTTTTCAGCGCGGCGACGATCTGGTCTTGCAGGCTCATTCGGTGGTGACCGGCTCCGCGGCTCCGCTCAGCGCCGATTTCAGAGTATGCCATGCCAGGGTGGCGCACTTGACGCGCGCCGGGTAATCGCGCACGCCGCAAAACACCACCAGCTTGCCGAGCTCCTGAGTTACCGGCGTGTCGGTGGTCAGCAGCTCGTGGAACTTGTCGAGCAGCTTGAGCGCTTCCACGCGACTCTTTCCCTTCAGGCTCTCGGTCATCAGGGACGCGGAGGCGGTCGAGATCGCGCAGCCGGAGCCGACGAAGCTGAGGTCCTGGACGATGTCGTTCTCGTCGAGTTTCAGGAACAGCTTGAGCTTGTCGCCGCAGAGGGGATTGTAGCCATCGGCCTTGCGATTGGCGTCGTCCATGGTGTGACAGTTCCGCGGACGCTTGCTGTGATCCAGGATCGTTTCCTGGTATAGATCGTGCACCATTTAGGAGAAGACCTCCTTCACTTTGCGGAGGCCCGCCACCAGCGCGTCGATCTCCGCCGCCGTGTTGTAGCAGGCGAGCGAGGCGCGCGTAGTGGCCGGCACGTGAAACCAATCCATCACCGGCTGCGCGCAATGATGTCCTGTGCGCACCGCGATGCCCTGCCGGTCGAGCACGGTTCCGATATCGTGCGGGTGAATGCCTTCGATGACGAAGGAAAGGACCGCCGCTTTTTCGCGCGCCGTGCCGATCAGCCGCAGACCGGGGATTTGCGACAGCGCCTCAGTCCCGTAGACCAGCAGTTCATGCTCGTACGCCGCGATCTTGTCGAGCCCGAGATGCACGGCATAGTCGAGGGCGGCGCCGAGTCCAATCCCACCCGCAATGTTGGGCGTGCCCGCTTCGAACTTGTAGGGTAGTTCGGCGTACGTGGTCTTCTCGAAGCTGACCGTACGGATCATGTCGCCGCCGCCCTGGTACGGGGGCATGGCATTCAGCAATTTGGTCTTGCCATAGAGAATCCCGATGCCGGTCGGCCCGAAAATCTTATGTCCCGAAAAGGTGTAAAAGTCGGCGTCGAGGGCCTGCACGTCGATCTTGAGGTGCGGCGCCGCCTGGGCGCCGTCGACCAGCGTGAGAGCGCCGGCCTTATGCGCCATCGCGATCATCTCGGCCGCGGGGTTGATGGTTCCCAGCGCGTTCGAGACGTGCGTAAAGGCCACCAGCTTCGTCCGCGGGTTCAGGAGCTTCTCGTATTCTTCGAGAATGAGCTCGCCGCGGTCGTTCATCGGAATCACCCGCAGCTTCGCGTTGTTCTCCTCGCACAGCATCTGCCACGGCACGATATTGGAGTGGTGTTCCAGCGCCGAGATGACGATTTCATCGCCCTGCTTGACGTTGCCGCGTCCCCACGAACTGGCCACCAGATTGATCCCCTCGGTGGTCCCACGGACGAAGATCAGGTCGTTCGTGGTCCTCGAGTTCAGGAAGCGCCTGGCTTTGACGCGGGTCTCTTCATAGGCCGCGGTGGAGCGCTGGCTTAACTCGTGAACGCCGCGGTGGATGTTGGCGCAGTCCACTTCGTGGAATTTGCGGATGGCGTCGATCACCGCAAACGGCTTCTGGGCAGTGGCGGCGCTATCCAGATAGACCAGCGGCTTCCCATGGATCGTCTGCTTCAGAACCGGAAAGTCCTGCCGGATCCGCTCCACGTCGAAGGTGGTCGAAAGCTGGCTACTGAGGGTGCTCATTGAATTTCTCAAACAGGATCCGTTCGAGCGAATCCTTGACGGACTGAACCTTGACGCGATCGATGATGTCCTGCGCGAAGGCGTATGTCAGCAGGCTGCGGGCGTCGCGCTTGCCGATGCCGCGCGACCGCAGGTAGAACATCGATTCCTCGTCCAACTGGCCGATCGTCGCGCCGTGCGTGCAGCGGACGTCGTCGGCGAAAATCTGCAATTCGGGCTTGGTGTCGATCACCGCGTCGTCGGAAAGCACCAGGTTCTTGTTGGTCTGCTTCGAATCGGTCTTCTGGGCGTCCTTGCGAACGTGGATGCGCCCGTTGAAGACGGCGGACGCCTTCCCGTCGAGAATCCCCTTATACAGCTCATGGCTGTTGGCATGCGGCTTGGCGTGGTCGATGACAGTGTGATTGTCGACGTGCTGCGCGCCGTTCACGATGTAGAGCCCGTTGAGGGTGGCTTCCGTGCCCTGCGAGAGGGTCGCGCCCGCGTCGTTGCGCACCAGCGCGCCGCCGAGCGAAATCGAATGCGACGAGAAATTCGTGCTGCGTCCGAGAGTCGCCTGGAGGGTCGCGACGTGATAAGCCGCAGGGGCCTCCACCGTCACTTTGTAGTGATCCACGACTGCGCCCTCGGCGGCGACAATCTCGGTCACGGCGTTCGTGAAATACGCTCCAGCGCCGACGTAGGATTCGACGATGGCGCATTGCGCCTCGGGGCCCACCACAATCAGGGATCGCGGATGGACGTGCGGCGCCGCCGTGCCCTGCCCCAGCGTCACATAAACGATGTGGATTGGCTGTTCGACGATCGTGCCCCGGGCGATGCGAATATAAGCGCCTTGATGCAGGAAGGCGGTGTTCAGCGCGACGAAGGGATTTTGATCGAAAATCGCATGCTTCGTGAGGTGTTCGACGGCGGTTTCGTCCAGATCGCCGATGGAGACGCCTTTGGGCGCCTCGGAAGCCTGTCCGACCAGGAACCCGTTCACAAATACCAGGCGATTGCCGGCGGTCCAGGGAGCGAGTTGATCGATATCGCCGGGCGCTACCCGAGTTGCGGCCGCGAACTTCCCGCGGGCAATGGCGGAAACATTCGTGAAGCGCCACTCCTCGTCGTGCGTCGTAGGAAAGCCCAGCTCCGCGAACTTCTGGAACGCCGCGTTCCGCAGGGACTGGAAAGTCGACCCAGGCTGTTGGGAGAACGCCTCCAGCCAGCTTCCGATCTGTTCCGCTACGGCCGTCATACTTTGCCGACCGCCTCCTCCTCGTCAACGATGCCGAGACCGGCATAGCCGCTCTCTTCCAATTGCAGCGCCAGTTCCTTGCCTCCGGATTTCACGATGCGGCCCTCGGAAAGCACGTGCACAAAATCCGGCACGATGTAGTTCAGCAGCCGCTGGTAGTGCGTCACGACGATCATCGAGCGCTCTGGCCCGCGCAACGCGTTGACGCCGCCCGCGACCGTCCGCAGCGCATCGATATCCAGGCCGGAATCGGTCTCGTCGAGAATCGCCAGGCGCGGCTCGAGCACGGCCATCTGGAAGATTTCGTTGCGCTTCTTCTCGCCACCCGAAAAACCGGTGTTGACGGGGCGGTTGAGCAGCGTCTGGTCCATCTCCATCAGCTTCATTTTTTCCCGGACCAGGTTCAGGAAATCCATGGCATCGAGCTCCGGTTGGCCGCGGTGCTTCAGGATGTTGTTCAGCGCCGCTTTCAGAAAATACATGTTGCTGACGCCGGGAATCTCCACAGGATACTGAAAAGCCAGAAAGACGCCCTCGCGGGCGCGCTCTTCCGGATCCATGTCGAGCAGGTCCTTGCCGTCGTAGAGGACCTGGCCATTCGTCACCGCGTACAATTCGCGACCCGCCAGGACGCCCGCGAGGGTGCTCTTACCGGAGCCGTTCGGCCCCATGATGGCATGGACTTCGCCCGCATTTACGGTGAGGTCGATGCCCCGCAGGATTTCGCGGTCGCCAACCGTGGCGTGCAGGTTCTTGATTTCGAGTAGTGGCATGAACGTTCTATCCAACGCTTCCTTCCAAACTGACGCCGAGCAGCTTCTGCGCCTCCACCGCGAACTCCATAGGAAGCTCCTTGAAGACTTCCTTGCAGAATCCGTGGACGATCATCGAGACCGCATCCTCGGAGGAGATGCCGCGCTGCCGGCAGTAAAAAATCTGGTCTTCGCCGATCTTCGAAGTTGAGGCTTCGTGCTCCACAGTCGACGACGTGTTCTTCACTTCCAGGTACGGGAACGTGTGCGCGCCGCACTTGTCGCCCAGAAGCATCGAATCGCACTGCGAGTAATTGCGGGCGCCGGTGGCGCCTTTCAGAATCTTGACGCCGCCCCGGTAGGTGTTCTGGCCGTGGCCGGCGGAGATGCCTTTCGACACGATCGTGGAAGAGGTGTTCTTCCCGATGTGGACCATCTTGGTGCCCGTGTCCGCCTGCTGGTAATTGTTCGTCAGCGCGACGGAGTAGAATTCGCCGACCGAGTTGTCGCCGATCAACAGGCAGCTCGGATACTTCCAGGTGATGGCGGAGCCGGTCTCGACCTGGGTCCAGGAGATCTTCGAATTGACGCCGCGGCAGGCCCCGCGCTTGGTTACAAAGTTGTAAATCCCGCCCTTGCCTTCCTTGTCGCCCGGATACCAGTTCTGGACGGTGGAATATTTGATCTGAGCGTTGTCGAGCGCCACCAGTTCGACCACGGCCGCGTGCAACTGGTTGGTGTCGCGCATCGGCGCGGTGCAGCCTTCCAGATAGCTGACGTAAGCGCCCTCGTCGGCAACGATCAGGGTGCGCTCGAACTGTCCCGTATCCTTGGCGTTGATGCGGAAATAGGTGGAGAGCTCCATGGGACAGCGGACGCCCTTCGGCACGTAGCAGAAGGAGCCGTCGCTGAAGACCGCCGAGTTCAAGGCGGCGAAGAAATTATCCGACGTCGGGACGACCGTCCCGAGGTACTTGCGGACCAGCTCCGGGTGCTCCTGCACGGCTTCGGAGAACGATCCGAAAATGATGCCCATGTCCTTCAGCTTGGCTTTGAAGGTGGTGGCTACGGAGACCGAATCGAACACCGCGTCGACCGCGACTCCGGCCAGGATTTCGCGTTCCCGCAGCGGGATGCCGAGCTTGTCGTATGTCTTCAGCAGCTCCGGATCGACTTCGTCGAGGCTCTTGGGGCCGTCCTTCCTGGCCTTCGGCGACGAGTAGTAGATGATGTCGTTGTAATCGATCTTGGGGTAGTGGACATTGGCCCAGGTAGGCTCCTCGAGGGTGAGCCAGTGCCGGTAAGCCTTCAGCCGCCATTCGAGGAGCCATTCGGGCTCGTTCTTCTTTGCGGAAATCAGGCGGACGACGTCTTCGCTCAGTCCGCGCGGGATCGATTCGGAGTCGATGTCCGTGACGAAGCCCCATTTATATTCCTGATTCGCAAAAGTTTCGATTGTGTTGGTGGAATCGCTCACCGGGATGTGCTCCTAAACTGTTGGGCTATCACCAAATTAGCTAATCTATACAATTTAGTCAAGATTACCCAATGAATGGATGTAGCGGGGGGCCGAAAGGGTGCAAAAAGGGGGTGAATGAAGAGCCCCGATGTGGCGGACGGCTATCTGCGAACTCTTGCGGCAGGAACTCTGGCGCAGGAACGGACGGAAGGCAGTGACGAACAGCCTCCCGATGTTCGCGCCCAATTTTTTCTTGCCACCCCCGGCATTTCGTCCGAAACTGAAGGTTTAAAGGAGACCTCCCCCAATTGGAAAGAAACGGTCGCAAGGGCTCGATCGTGATGGAGCCCACCGAGCGATGGACGCCCCAGGTGGCCAGCGACTTCTACGATGTCGCAAGCTGGGGGAAGGGCTACTTCTCCGTCGGCGACAACGGCCACGTCCGCGTACATCCCGAAAAAGACTCGTCCCGCTCCATCGACCTCAAACAACTGGTCGACACGCTCGTGCTCCGTGGCATCGACCTGCCGATCCTGGTCCGCTTTGCCGACATTCTGAAACACCGTCTCGGTGAGCTCCACACGGCCTTCGAAACGGCCATCGCCGACCACAAGTACCAAGGCAAATACTGCTGCGTCTACCCGATTAAGGTGAACCAGCAGCGGCAGGTGGTCGAAGAAGTTCTGGAGTTCGGCAAGCCGTACCAGTTCGGGCTGGAGGCCGGCTCCAAACCTGAGTTGATGGCCGTCATGGCGATGGCCGACAACGACACACCCATTATTTGCAACGGCTTCAAGGACGATGAGTACATCGAGATGGCAATGCTCGCCCAGAAGATCGGGCGGCACATCATACCGGTGGTCGAGAAGTACACCGAGCTCCACCTGATCTTGAAATATAGCCAACGGGTTGGCGTCCGGCCGCGCGTGGGTTTGCGAGTCAAGCTCGCCAGCCGCGGGTCCGGGAGGTGGAAGTCGTCGGGCGGATACCGGTCGAAATTCGGATTGTCGGCCACCGAGGCGATGCGCGCCCTGCAGGAGATGAAAGACCTCGGCATGGCCGATTGCGTCAACCTGCTGCATTTCCATCTCGGCAGCCAGATCACGAATATCCGGCAAATCAAGGGCGCGGTAAATGAAGCCGTGCGCGTGTACGTGGATCTGGCGCGCGCCGGCGCCGGCCTGCAGTACCTCGATGTCGGCGGCGGCCTCGGGATCGATTACGACGGTTCGCAAACCGACTTCGAGTCCAGCGTCAACTACACGCTGCAGGAATACGCCAACGACATCATCTATCACGTGCAGAACGTGTGCGACGAGGTCGGCGTCGCGCATCCGACGATCGTCACCGAGAGCGGCAGGGCCATCGCGGCGTATCACAGCGTGCTGGTATTCAACGTCCTGGGCGTCTCCGGGATGGGCGAGGCCGATGTGCCACCCGAGCCGCCGGCGGATGCCGAGCAGCCGCTGATCGATCTCGCAGAGACGTACCGCGGCCTGACCGCCAAGAACCTGCTCGAAAGCTATCACGACACGCAACAGGCGCTGGACCAGGCGCTCAATCTCTTCAGCCTGGGGTACCTGTCTCTGGAACAACGCTGCATAGCCGAAAACCTATACTGGGCGATCTCGCGGAAGATCCAGCGCCTGGCGCGGGAGCTCGACTATTTCCCCGAAGAGCTCGAAGGCATCGACGCCATGCTCTCGGACACCTATTTTTGCAACTTCTCCCTTTTCCAGAGCATGCCCGACAGTTGGGCGATCAAGCAGCTCTTCCCGATCATGCCGATCCACCGCCTGGAACTGGAGCCCACCCGTCACGCGGTGCTGGGCGACATCACCTGCGATTCCGACGGCAAAGTGGACGCGTTTATCGACCGCCGCGACGTCAAGCGGACGCTGTCGCTGCACCCCTTCGATGGCGGCGACTACTTCCTCGGTGCATTCCTGCTCGGCGCCTACCAGGAGATCCTGGGCGATCTGCACAACCTCTTCGGCGACACCAACGCGGTGCATGTGCGGCTCGGCCCGGCAGGCGACGTGATTCTCGATTCGGTGATCAAGGGCGACACCGTTCGCGAGGTGCTCAACTACGTGCAATTCAGCTCGGACTCGCTGGTGCAGCAGCTTCGGCGCGATGTGGAAGCCGCCCTGCGCGAGGGGCGGTTATCCTACGAGGAGAGCGGCTCTCTCCTTAAGTTCTACGAAGAAGGGCTCCACGGTTACACGTACCTCGAAGACGTTCACGAACAGTAAGGGCCGGCGCCGGCGCTACTTCTGGTTCGGGTGGGGAACGGGCGCGGTCGAATTGGGGGCGGGGTTGCCGTCGACCGTATTCGGTTCCATCACCTCGATGCGGGTGCCATCCGGGTCGTAAAGATTGATCTGCCGCTTGCGATTGACGCCGGTCTGAATCGCCATCGGCTTGCCGTCCGGCGGCGTGTACATGCCTTTGGCGGCGCGGCGCTGCAATTCGGCGAGCGTCTTGTCGGCATCCGGGACCTCCAGGCAGAGGTGGTTTTTGGTCCCTCGACCGTCCGGCGCGGGCAGTTTGTCGTACAACATCATTTCCAGGTAGGAATCGCCTTCCGCCGGGCGCATGTTTACCCAGCTCAGCATCCGGGGAGATCCGCTGCCGCGCCAGAATTCCCGGAATCCGAGAAGACCTCCATAGAACTTCACGGATTCGTCCAAGTCGCCAACCAGCACTCCGACGTGCATGATTCGCTGCGAAATGCGCGTCGCGGGCATGAATTTGCCCTTCTCCCGCGCAGTCCAGCTATCCGGCTGATATTCCACGATTTCCACGATGTGGCCGTCGGGGTCCTTCACGTTGAAGTTCTTGTTTCCCGTCTGGCCTTTGCCCACACTGCCCTTGTCCCCCACGACAGCGATCCCCTTGGACTTCAGGTACGTGTACATCCGGTCGGCGCTATCAGTGGAGAAAGAGATATGGTTGAGCTGCCCTTCCCCCCGGTCCGCTTCGTTGAAGATCTCGATGTATTGGCTGTCGTTGACCTTGACGAAAACGATTCGCGTGCCTCCGCCTTCCTTCCTGGGTAGAGTGAACGGCTCGCCGAAGCCGAGGAACTCCTCATAGAATTGCCTGGTCTTGGCGAGATCTTTGACATAGACCGCCATATGGGCGACGCCGAGGACCTTGGGTCGCGTGACCGGTTCCTGGGCAAACAGGCCGGCCGTCAAGAGGAACGCTGCGAATGCGGTGGTTTTCATGGATACTCCAAACGGGGTATGTCCTTAAACTAGGAAAGCGCGTCACCCCCCGCAAGTCAATTCACAGTGAAGAAGACAGATCTGCAGAACGGCTTTCTTTTCTGGGATGTAAGCGGCGACTATTTTACGTAAGGACCCGCCGCTGAATGACTACAAATCCTTCGACATCTCGATGAGATAACAGGGAATCCTGGTCTCGACTTCCGGCGGGAAGGTCCCCATCCCGGTCTCACGATACCCGAGCTTGCGATAAAACCCCGGCAGTTCCTCGCGCACATTGACGACGCGCAAGTCCATCGCGGTGCAGCCCCGCTGGCGCGCGTGAGCTTCCGCGGCTTCGACCATCGCACGGCCGAGCCCCGACCCCTGGCATGGGGGGTCTACCGACAACAATCCCAGATACGCACGGTCGCCACGGATCTCGACGTAGGCGCAGGCGGCGAGCGACTCCTCGACAAGAAACGCGCCGCCGTCGAAATGTTGCACCACCTGGTCGAGGTTGACGCGGTCGCCGTCGATGAAGAATCGCTCGACCACGAACGCCGCGTTGATCAGGCGGACGAGGGCCTCGGCCTCGCCGCGCCCGGCGATTCGGGTTACGGCCATAAATCCGTGCTCAGATATTTCAGCCCGGAATCGTTGACGATGGTCACGACGGTTCGCCCGGGCAGCAGACGCAGCGCCGCCGCGATATTCGCGCCGGAGGAGAATCCCGCGAAGATACCCTCCACACGCGCCAATTCTCTCGCCGCCGAGATGGCCTCCTCGTCGGAAACGGTGAGCACGCCATCCGCAGGCGCGTGGCGGAGCATCGGCAGATCGGGCAGGAAGTATCCGCCGCCTTGAATTCGATGTTCCGGCCGGCCGGGCTCCACCACGAAGCATTGGACCGACGGATTGCGTTCCCGAAACGCAGCGGCGCAACCGGCAAATGTTCCACCCGTTCCCGCGAAATCGCAGAAGGCGTCGAAGGCGCCGCCGGCTTGTTCCAGGATCTCCGGACCGGTGTGGAGGTAGTGGGCGCGAAAGTTCCCCTCGTGGCGGAACTGGTCGGCGCGAAAGGCCGCGCGTTCCGCGGTCAGCCGTTGCGCAGCCTCCTCGACGAGCTGCAAATCCCGGCCCGAGACCTCGCCCTGCCGCGAACCCTCCGCCTGATCGACGAGGACGACTTCCGCGCCGAGCGCGCGCATCATCCGCGCGCGCTCCGCGGAGTTGCCTTTGGACATGACCGCCACGAACGGATGGCCTTTCACCGCGCAGACGATCGCAAGGCCGGTTCCCGTATTGCCGCTGGTCAGCTCGACAACCGTCTGTCCGGACGCGAGAGAGCCGTCCGCCTCGGCGTCTTCGACAATCTGGCGGGCGATGCGGTCTTTCTTCGAGAAGCCCGGGTTCAGATACTCGAGCTTGGCCAGGATGCGGCCGCCGAGTCCGCGCGTGAGGCGCGACAGCTCCACCAGCGGAGTGCGTCCGATTGCTTCGACCGCGGATGGCAGCATCAGCGCGCCGGCGGCGCCGGCTTTGCCGGCATCTGCTCCTTCGTAAACCGGGGGAGCATCTCGTCACGGTTTGCCACCTGCCAAACCGCCGCCGCAATGGAGACCGCGGCGTCTTTGACGTCCTGCGGGACGATGCGCTCGTACGTGTCGAGCATCGTGTGCCAGGTGTGGCTCTGGTACTCGATCGGATCCTGCTGCAGCCCGATGCCGGCCAACCCGGCGTTGCTGAACGAGGTGCTGTCGGTGCCGCCGACCGTCCGGCTGGTGGAGGGCGCGGCCCCCGCCACGCCGAGATCGGCGAAGGGTTCCAGCGCGTTGCGGACGATAGCGGCGGCGGAGGGCGGTCCGAAAACGCTGGCGCCGCGTGGCCGGCCGGTGCCCGAGTCGATATTGAAATAGCAATCGAGTTTGGCGAACTCCGGCTTGGGCTCCTCGAACGAGCCGAAATGCTGCTTCACGTATGCCAGCGACCCGAGCAGTCCCTGCTCCTCGCCGGACCAGAGCGCGACGCGGATCGTGCGCCGCGGCTTCAGCCCCAACGCCTGAATGATGCGCGCGGCTTCCATCATCATGGCGGAGCCGGCGGCGTTGTCGGTCGCCCCGGTGGCCGCATGCCACGAGTCAAGATGGCCGCCGAGCATGACGATCTCGCCGGCCTTGTCGCCGCCGCGGATCTCGGCCACCGCGTTGTAGCTGGTCTTGCCCTCCGGGTAGTCATGGTTCACGATATCGAATCTCAGCCGCACATCCTCGCCATCGGCCAGGAGTCTCTCGATGCGGCCATAATCTTCGTTGCGCATGACGACGGTGGGGAGCACCTTCGCGGGGTCGTATGTGCGATTCCCGAAGGCGCGGATGAGCCCGTGTTGCATGGCGGCATCGTTGACGCGCAGAACCGCGCCGTTGGCCTTCAGCCATGCGTCGGTCATCTCGGCGACCTGGTTGGCTGTCAGCCGGTTGGGATCGGGCTCCGCGGCCGGACCGCGCCCGGCGCCGCGGCCGGGGTTCGGGTTGTTCGGGTCGAACTGTTTCTGCACTTCCTCGTCAGGCCGCCGTTTCGCGGGCGGGTTAAAGTCGACGGGAATCACCGCGGCCTTGCCCATGAGCACCATCTTGCCCCGCACTTTGTCCTTGTTGGCGTCGAGCCACGCGGTCATTTCCTCCTTCGTGGGTCCGAGACGCGTCGGGCCGCGTCCGCCGCGTCCTCCGCGGCCTTCGCCGTCGGTGGGAGGCGGCGCCGGGGGGCCTTGCGGCGGAACCAGCTCGATGGCTGATGCCGTGGCGGGACCGGCGGTGGATGGGGTCCAGGCCAACACCTCGAATTTTAGATTGGCCCGTACGGGCGCGATGATCGCTCCGGATGCGCTCTCGTTGAGCCAGCCGGGATGGCCGAAATCCCATGGCTCCAGGTGGCCGTTCTGAAAGCCCCACTCGGTCATCTGCTGAATCGCCCATCTTGCCGCCGCCTCATGGTTCGGCGACCCGGTCAGGCGCGGGCCATAACGGTCCGTCAGCATGTGCAGTGTGTGCATGACCTGCGAATGCTCGGCCTCCTCCTTGCGAATACGGGAATTGACGTCGTTAACGCTTTGCGCGGCTACAACCAGGCAGAAGCAGGCGACGGCGAGCATTTTTTTCATGAGCACCAGAATAGCGTACTGAACAATAGCCCTTTGGAACTATACAAATCAGACCCGATAAGCTTTTTATGGGCTCGAAGGTAACCTGAACGGCTGAGCAGCCGTCTTCTCAGATGCAAGCTTCAGTTCAGATCAGAAAGTTCTAGGAGAATCTGTACCCAAAATGAAAAAGTTCCTGGTCGTGGCCGCTCTGGCCTTCTCTAGCCTGACAGTCGTAAGCGCAAAGACCTACGATATCGTCCTGTCGAATCCGACGAAGGTCGGCAGCGTGCAACTCAAGCCCGGGCAGTACAAGTTGAAGGTCGACGGCGTCAACGCCGTGTTCATGGACCTCAACAGCGCGAAGTCGTTCTCGACTCCGGTGAAAGTCGAAACCACCGACAAGAAGTTCGATGATACGCGGGTGCAGTCCGTAAAGGACGGCGAAAACGATCGCATCAACGAAATCGACCTCGGCGGCTCGAAGACCAAATTGGGCTTCTAATTTCCGAATTTCTCATTCAGTGACAGGCTTGCCGCCTGTCACTGAATGGGACTGTCCAGACAACCTTCCCTCCACCCCGGCATTCGTCACGTTCCGCCCAGCGCGGCGTAGATCCGCCGGTTCTCACGCGCCTCATCCGCCTTTCCCTGTTTTTCCGCGACGATCGCGCGAAGCTGGTACAGCCGCGGGAAATGCAATCCCAGGAAGAGCCCGGTCCCATTGACGGCGGGAACCGGATTGAGGCGGAGCAGCGGCGCCGCAGCCTGGAAATCACCGGTCTCCACCAGCGCCCACGCGAGTTGGATCGCGGCGCTGCGCTCCGGATTGGGAGGATTGCGCTCCTCCAACTGTTTCAGGACCTGTGCGGCGGCGCCGAACTCCCGATTGAGCAGCAAGGCATAAGCGAGCGCAATCTCCCGAATCGAGTTCGGCGGCGCGTTGGGGAAGAACTGCCGCGCCCGGGCCGACCATTCCGCAGGGCTCGCCGGGGGGAGGGTCGTGAAGCGCGCCACCGCCACCGCCGGCGCGTTGGCCTGCGTCGTGAGGGCTGCCGCCTTTTCGCCCATGCGCATCGCCGTCTCGCGGTCGCCGGATAACATCGACCACATCGCCAACTCGGCAAAGGCGTGTCCCTGCTGCTCGCGGCTGGTCATGCCGGTGACTTCCGCAGCCAGTTTCGCGAACGCCTCTTTCCGCCGCCCGGTGGCCCACAGCCATTCCGCGCCGCCCGCGCCTTTCATGATGGCGTTCGCGCCGGCGGTGTCGCCGGTCATCAGCCTAGCCATCGCCGCCTTGCGAAGATCCGCGCCGTTGAGAAAACCCGGCGCCGCCTTATACGCTTCGAGGTAAAAGCGCTCCGCGTCGGCCAACCGGCCCAGGAGCACATTGACATCGCCCAACGAATCGATCGGGTTCGGATCGGCCGGGCGGAGGGCGCGGTACCGCCGGAGCGCGCCCAGCGCCGCCTCCGCATCCCCGGCATAGGCGGCGGCGTAGCCGAGTTGGTTCCATCCGGCCGCGTCTTCCGGTTCGATCGCGAGGGCCCGTTGGTAGGCGTGCACCGCCTGCGAGAACCGGCGAGCGCGAAATTCCGTGTCCGCGAGCGACCGCCACGCGGCCGGGTCGAGCGGGGTTGCCTGCGTCAGCGCCGCCAGCGCGCGTTCCAGCCCGGCGAAATCGCCCCGCAGGGTGGTGGCGAGAATCTCCAGGCGGATGCGGTCGGTCTGCGCCAGCGCCGTCCCGCGCGCGGCGGCGGCCCCCATCACGGCGAGCGCGCCGGCCGCGTCCTGGCGCTTGAGTCTGACCTCGGCGAGGAGGATCGAGGCCGGACCGAAATTCGGATCGGCGGCCAACGCCTGTTCGGCATAGCGTTCGATGGAGTCCGTGCCGGAGGTTTCGACCGCCCGGACATAGGCCTCCAACGCCGCCGGATTGGATGTCCCGTACGGCTGCGCATCGCGCGACAGTTGGCGTGCGATCTCGGTCGCGGCGGCGATCACGCCGGAGGCCTCCGCCGACGCTTCGATAGGTTGCCGCGCCAGCCGCCCCGTCCGTAAATCCTCGACCGTCAAACGCGCCCGCAGCCGGCCGTTGACGATCGCGTATTCGCCGTATCCGATGCGGTTGGCGCCCAGGCCGACGGCCAGCGGCGTCTCCGCCGAAATGCCGGGAGCGGAGACGGGACGAGTTCCCATCGACTGGCCCAGCCCGTGCATCCGCGCCGTCGGTATCACATACAGACTCGGCGAAACCGCCAGCTCCTTGCCGATCACTTCGGAGAAAGCGCGGCCCATCCAATCGGGCGCGGCGTCCGGTGTGAGGTTTTCGAAGCGCAGGATCGCCAGCCGTTCATGCGCCGGCGGCGGCTGGCGCGAGCAGGATCCCGCCGTCAGAAGGGAGCATATGGCGAGCAGGAAGCGGGAGCCCCGTTCCGGGCTACAGTACACGCTGTTCCTTGGCCAGGAGTTCCTTGAATTCCGGCATCTCGCGCAAGGCCGCGAAATCCGCCTCTTCTTCCAGCTTCTTCTTTTCCTTGAACCCTTCCTCGAGACACTTGCGCAGATACTGCAGCGCCAGGTCGTTGCGGCCGCCTTTGGCGTACAGTTTGGCCAGGTAGAAATGATACTTGGCCCGCTCCTGCACGCTGCGCTCCTCGAGAATGACGCCGACGTTGCCATGCCGCTCGAACACGTCGGGATCGATCTTCATGGCGGTCTGGTAGGCTTGCGTCGCCTTCTCGTATTGCTTGCGTCCGAAGTAGGCGGTCCCCAGATTCATATAAATCGACGCCGATTTGGGTTCTAGCGGCGCGACCTTGAGCGCCCGGTTATACCAGCCGATGGCGCGCCGGAAGCTCTTGCGCGCGTAGTAGACGGTGCCCATATTGTTCAGCACCTCGACGTAGTCGGGCTTGAGCTTGAGCGCCGCCTCGTAACTCTTGCGGGCGTTGTCGAGCTGCTGCATCTGGTGGTATGCGATGCCGATTTTGTTGAGCAGGACCGGGTCTTTCGGAGAACCCTCCCGGAACGTGTCGATAGCCTCCCGATACATCTTGCGGGCCATGTAGATATCCCCACGGGTCTCGGGCGTGAGAACGGGCTTCTCCTGGGCGAAGGCGCTGACGGCGTAGAGAACGATGAAAGACCGGAATAACATTGGGGGCCACCCCCTTGGACCTATTTAAACACACCTATTAGACGCCGGAAAAAACCCTTCTTCTCGGTCTTTTTTTGCTCTTGGGGCGGATTCGCGGTTTGCGCCGCGGGCGCTGGCTGTTGCGAATCCTGCCGGGCAGCGCGGCGGGCGACCGAAGCGGGGGGCGCCATGCCGTCCCCATTCGATCCCGTGATGCGCGGCGCACTGTCGCCCGAGGCCGGCGGGGTGGGCGCCACCTCCCAGCCCGTGACGTTCGTCACCAGGCGGCCGCCGCCGTGCAGCGGGCACGCGCCCACGGGCTGTGTCCCGGCGATGTACACCTCGGCGTGGCGGGCCGGGCAGTTCGGCGTGGCCGGCATTCCCGATTGCGGGTCGATATCGATGGAAACGATGCCATCGGGCGCCGCAAAAGGCTTCGTGTCCCGATAGGCCCGCATCTGCGCCGCCTGCTTCATGAACTCCGCCCAGATCGGCGCCGCGGAGTGCGCGCCTTCCAGGTTGAGTTCGCGGTTGTCGTCGAAACCCACCCAGACCACGCACAGCAGTTCGCTGGTGTAGCCGGCAAACCAGCCGTCGTGCGACGTGCCGGTCTTGCCCGCCGCCGGGAAGTTGAGGTTGAAACGCGCCCGCACCCCCGCTGCCGTGCCGCTGCGCAGCACCTCCTCCATCAGATTCGTCATCAGGTAGGAGACGCGAGGATCGAGCGACTGTTTCTGCTCGACCTTGTTCTTGTACACCTGCTTGCCGTCGTTGGAGCGCACCAGGCGGAGGAAGTTCGGCTTCACATAATCGCCGCCATTGGCGAACACCGTATAGGCGCCGGCCGCTTCGAGCGGCGTGATCTCGTAGGCGCCCAGTGCCACGGCGGGCGTCGGCTGGATCTTGTAATTCATCCCCGCCCGGTTGGCCATGTCGACCACCGATTCGTACCCCACCATCTCCGCCACTTTGACGGTAGCCACGTTGAGGGATTTGGCCAGGGCCGTCCGCAGGCTGACGTCGCCATAGAACTTGTGCTCGAAATTGCTCGGCTCGTACGGCTTGCCATCGAACCAGAACGTGGTCGGCTGGTCCGTGACGATGGTGCTCGGCGTGAGAATGCGCGGTCCGCCCTCGACGGCCGTGTCCATCGCCGCCGCATAGACGAACGGCTTGAAGATCGATCCCGGCTGCCGTTTCGCCAGCACGTGATTGAGCTGGCTCAAGCCGTAATTGCGGCCGCCCGCCAGAGCCTTGACCTCGCCGGTGTGCGGATCGATCGCCACCAGCGCCACCTGCGCCTCCGGCGGCTTCTGGCCTTTGAAGCGTTTCTGTTTCCTGATCTGCTGGTCCACCGACTCCATGCCGTTGCGGATGGCCTCGGCGGCGGCACGCTGCAGCCGCATGTCCAGCGTTGTATAGACGCGGAACCCGGTGCTCTGGAAATCGGTGTCCTGGAACCGGGTTTGCAGGGTGTCGTTCACCAGGTCGATGAAGTAAGGCGCTTCGAGCGATTGCGATCCGCCCCGCGGCACCACGATCGGCGCCTCGGCCGCCAGGGCGTAATCGCGGTCGTTGATATAGCCGTTCTCGCGCATCAGCCGCAGCACGATATTGCGGCGTTCCTTCGCCCGGTCGGGATGGCGGTACGGATCGAAAATCCCCGGGCGCTGGATCAGTCCGGCGAGCTGCGCCGCCTCCGGCAGATTGATCTGGCTGAGATCCTTGCCGAGATAGATCTCGGCCGCCTGTCCGAAGCCGCGGATGTTGAACGTGCCCCGCCAGCCGAGATCCACCTGGTTGGCGTAATCTTCGAAAATCTCCTGCTTGGAGAAGCGCTGCTCCAGTTGCAGGGTGATGATCATCTCCGCCAGCTTGCGCCCCATGCGCTTGCCCTGATCGAGCCAGAACATGCGCGCCAACTGCATGCTCAGGGTCGATGCGCCCTGATCCTTGCGGCCCTCCTTGATATCGACGTAGGCGGCTTTGATGATGCGGATCGGGTCGAACCCGCTGTGCTGGAAGAAGCGCTTGTCCTCGGCCGAGGTGACCGCCTGCACCAGCACGGTCGGGATGTCGCGGAACTTGACGAAGCGCCGCTTTTCCCGGCTGGGGCCCGAAAGGTTGGTGATGAGCTGCGGTTCGAGCTGGTACTGCGGCCGCGGCGTATTGTCCTGCAGAGACACGATCGCCCGGATCTTGCCGTCCGCGAATTTGATGACGCCGGGCTCCTGGTCGAAATAGGAATCGCGCCCCGGGAAGATTTCGATCGAGTTCGGCTGAGTCTCGTAGTAGCCGATCGGATTGCTGCGCGATTCCGAATACCCGCTGCGGCGCAGTTGGGCCGCGATTTCGGCCGGGGTGAGCGTCTCGCCCACCGCCACCGAATCGGGGGCAGCGAAGATTTTGGCCGTGTTGGCGAACAGCCCCGCCTTCAACTTCTCGTCGAAGACTCGCGCGTATTGCGCATAGAAGTAGGTGAAGACCGCCGCGCCGAGGATCACCACGGCCGCGAACCCGATGATGAGGATCCGGCCGAAGGGCCCGAGGAAGAACCGCGCCAGCCCCGAGGTCCCCGCGACGCGCACCTTCATTTCGCGCTTCTGGTTCTTGGCCTCTGCTTTCGCCACTAAGGTTGATTGTCTCATGCGCCCGATCTTTTACGCGATGGCCACCCTTCCACCCAAGAGGCTGCCTAAATTCAGTTGCGGCCGGAGCGTCGCCTACCGGCTCCCGGCGCCGGGATAGAAATGCAGATCGACGGTATATCCCGGCAGATCGACGCGCACGAAATACCGGACATCGATGTGGAGGCCATCCGCGGCCCTCATGATATGCACGTTGTCTGCCGCCACGGGGAGATTGAGCCGATGGGCTTTATCGATCACCAGGGTCCGCAGCAGATCGTCGGACTTCTGCGCATTCTCCACAGGACGTGTCAGATCCGACACGTACTTCTGCAGTTCCTGGTTGCGGACGTAAATCGGGGCGAACATCGCCAGGAAGCCGAGAAGCCCACCGAGAATCACGACCGCCACAGCGATACGCCATCGAGGTACGCGGGTCACTTCTGGTCGTCAACTTCCTTGCTGGAGGAGCACAACTCTTCCCACATATCGTCGGAATGCGGGGTCCACTCGGGATTCTCGAGGCCCGAGATCTGCAGTTCGTCTTCCTTGAGAGTGCCGTGGCCGTAGGGGCAGATATATTCGATGCGCGGCCGGCCGAATTGCAGCATGCGGCTCCACGACCCGGTTTCCACAGGCATCCGCAGGCGGCGCAGGCAAACCCGGCAGCGGTGCCGCTGATCGGCCCAGACCAGGTTCAATGCGCCGACGAACAGGAGAAAGATCATCAGGACGGTCAAGGTAAAGCCGAGATCGTACCCGAAGCGCGGCGGGATGTAATTCAGGAACCGCGGTTCCGGCGGCCAGTACCAGTTCAGCAGCGCTCCCATGCCGTAAAACATGGCTCCTACTCCAGCCAGCTTTGCGACGAAGTAGCCCCAGTAGCGCATATCGTTTAGACTCTCCGTGCCTCCATTTAGTTTCTAAGGCCCGGCGTCGAAGCGCAAGGGGGAGTAGCCGAAAGGCAGGCCTACCGGAACAGATTCCTCAGAATGAAGAAGACGTTGGCCGGACGTTCCGCCAGACGCCGCATATAGTAGGGATACCACGCCTTGCCGAAGGGCACGTACAGCCGGAGGCGATACCCCTCCGCCACCAACTGTTTCTGGAGATCGCGCCGGATGCCGTACAACATCTGGAACTCGAAGGCGTCGCGCGGAATCTTCTTCTGTTCCGCGTAGAGTTTGGCCGCGTCGATCATCCGCGGATCGTGGGTGGCGAGGGCGGGGTACTCGCCGCGGTCCAGCAGCAGGCGGGTCAGCTCGATGAAGTTGCGGTCCACTTCGGCTTTATCGGCAAAGGCCACGCTGTGCGGCTCGAGATACGCCCCTTTGCAGAGCCGCACGCGGATGCGGGCGTCGCAGAGCTTCTCCACGTCCTCCCGGCTGCGAAACAGGTACGCCTGAATCACCACGCCGACGCTCGGGTATTGCGCATGCAGCCCGGCCACCAGGTCGAGCGTGCGCTGCGTATAGTCGCTCGACTCCATATCGACGCGCACGAAACTCCCCAGCGAATGGGCATAGCGCACCAGCTGCTCCACGTTGGCGCGGCATTGATCGTACGAAAAATCGAGGCCGAACTGTGTCAGTTTGAGGGAAACGTTGCCGCGAATTCCCGAATCGTGAATGGCGGCGAGCGTGCGGAGGTAGACGTCGCGCGCGGCGGCGGCCTCCTCCAGGCTGGACACGCTTTCTCCCAGGTGATCGAGGGTGATCGTGATGCCCTCGCCGTTCAGACGCCGGCTGACCGCCAGCGCCTGTTCGAGTGTTTCCCCCGCCACGAACCGGGTGGCGAGCCGCCTGGCAGCGGATGACGTCTCCATCCATCTCCGCAACCGCTTCTGGCGCGAGAGGAAGAGAAAGAAGCTGCGCACGAACTCCAGCCTAGCATCCTGTCGAGGCTTCCCAACGCGAGGGTGGTTTGTTAGACTTCACGCTTGGGACCCAAGACACCGAATCAGGGCGACCGGCCGGTGCTGCGTTGTCCGCGGTGCGGCAACGCCGACATCGTGACCTCTCTACCGCGGGGTTTCTGGGACGAGTTGATGCGGAGCTTCCGGCGCGTGCCGAGACACTGCCGCTCCTGCGGCAAGCGCTTTTTCATTGTGGACCCGGAGCGCGCCTCCGGACCCATCGAGTAGCTCTCCTTATCTCCCTCGCGGCATGAGCGCCCGCGCGATGAGCCCCAACCCGCCCACCAGCAGGATCAGCATCACCAGCGTATGGAAAAGCGTCGCGCCCTGAAAATAGATGTGCAGGTTGGCCAGCACGCCGCCCAGGATGAAGATCGCCCCCGCGGCGGTGAGCGTCCAGCCGATGACGCTTCTCCCGTTCCAGAAGAGCAGCCCGATTCCGAACAGCATCGGAATCAGCGTAATGCCGAATGTGCTCGGGCCGTAAAAACTCCAGTACGATCCCACCACGATGACCTGGTTGAGAAACAGGTAGCCGCCGAGACAGGTCATCGCGAACCCTAGCAGGAAGTGGCCCAGGCCGCCGGGCGTGCCGCCCACATCGCTGAAACGCCGGTCTTCCATGGTTTGAGGATACACTGGTAATTCCATGAAACTCCAGAGCCACACCATCACCCAGGGCCGCGACCGCGCGCCCGCCCGCGCCATGCTCAAAGGGATCGGCTTCACCGACGAGGACCTCGCCAAGCCCATCATCGGCGTCGCCAACACGTGGATCGAGACCATGCCGTGCAATTACAATCTGCGCGACCTCGCGGTCAAGGTGAAAGAAGGCATTCGGGCCGCCGGCGGCACGCCCATGGAGTTCAACACCATCGCCATCTCCGACGGCGTCACCATGGGCACGGAGGGCATGAAGACCTCTCTCATCAGCCGCGAGCTGATCGCGGACTCGATCGAGCTGATGGTGCGTGGGCACATGTTCGACGGTGTGGTCGCGCTGGTGGCGTGCGATAAAACGATCCCGGGCGCGGCCATGGCTCTGCTGCGGCTGAACGTCCCCGGCGTCATTCTGTATGGCGGCTCGATCCTGCCCGGACGGCACAACGGCCACGACATCACGATTCAGGACGTCTTCGAGGCGGTGGGCGCCAATGCGCGCGGCAAGATGAGCGACGCCGAGCTGCGCGACATCGAGGATCATGCCTGCCCTGGCGCCGGCGCCTGCGGCGGGCAGTTCACCGCCAACACCATGGCGACCGTGATGGAGTTGATCGGCCTCGCCCCCATGGGCACGGCCGCCGTGCCGCAGGTCGACCCGCGCAAGGACGCGGTGGCGCGCCGCTGCGGCGAAGTCATCATGGACGCGGTGCGCCGCAACATCCGCCCGCGCGATATCTGCACCCGCCGGGCCTTCGACAACGCCATCGCCGGCGTGGCAGCCACCGCCGGTTCGACCAACGCGGTGCTGCACCTGCTCGCCATGGCGCGCGAAGCCGAAGTCCCGCTCACCATCGACGATTTCGAGCCGACCCTGGCGCGCACGCCCGTCTTCGTCGATATCAAGCCGGGCGGCCGTTTCATGGCGGCGGACGTCGATAAGGCCGGCGGCATTCCGGTGATCGCCCACCGCCTGGTCGAAGGGAAATATGTGGATGGGTCGTCCGGCACCGTCACCGGCCGGACGTTCGCGGAGGAAGCGGCCGAAGCGCGCGAGACCGCCGGACAGGAAGTCATTCGCCCGCTGGCGCAGGCGCTCAAGCCACGCGGCGGCATCGCGATTCTCCGCGGCAGCCTGGCGCCCGAGGGCTGCGTGATCAAGCTGGCGGGCCACGACAAGAAGGCCCATCACGGACCGGCGCGCGTCTTCGAGCGCGAGGAAGACGCCATGCAGGCGGTGACCGAAGGCAAGATCAAGGACGGCGACGTGGTCGTCATCCGCTACGAAGGACCGCGCGGCGGCCCCGGCATGCGCGAGATGCTCGGCGTTACCGGGGCCATCGTCGGCGCCGGCCTGTCCGACAGTGTGGCGCTGGTGACCGACGGCCGCTTCAGCGGCGCCACCCACGGCTTCATGATCGCGCACGTCGCGCCCGAAGCCTTCAACGGCGGCCCCATCGCTGCCGTCCACGAAGGCGATCTCATCACCGTCGACGCCGACCGCGGCGTGCTCGACATCGAGATCCCGGAGGAGGAGTTGCGCCGCCGCCTCGCCGCTTGGAAGGCCCCGGCGCCGCGCTACGCGACCGGCGTGATGGCGAAGTACTGCAAGCTCGTGTCGAGCGCGTCCGAAGGCGCCATCACCCGGTAGGCCTGTGGCGCTCTTGACGCTTGCGTCGAAACGGTAGTACCTTTACTGCCGTATCGGATCTCTATAGGCGGTGCTGTCCCTTCGCGCCCAAAGGAGAACGCCATGACGCTCGCGAGATGCTTCACCCTGGCTCTGTTCGCCGCATGGACGGCGTCCGGACAAATTCAGACCGGACGCATTGGCGGCACGGTTTACGACCCGAACAAGGCCGTGGTCCCCAACGCCCAGATTACGGTCACCAACCGGGAGACGAAAGTGGCGCAGAAGGTCTCCACCAACGGCGCGGGCGGGTATGTCGTGCCCGCTCTCAATCCGGGCATCTATGAAGTCAGCGTCCGCGCCGCCGGCTTCCGGACCGCCGTGCATTCCGGCGTCGAGATGCAGGTGGGCAAGGACCTGCTGCTCGATGTCGACCTCGTCCTGGGCGAGACCTCCTCGGTCATCGAGGTGAATGCGGCCGTGCCGCTGCTCAACTCGGAATCGGGCAGTCTCAGCCATGTCATGACCAACCGGCAGATCGTCGACCTTCCGCTGAACGGCCGCGGCTTCAACGAGCTCGCTCGTCTCACACCGGGAGTCGTGCTCCTCCCGGGCACTGGCAATGTCACGCGCATCCGGCCCGAGTTCGTGAATGGCACAACCATCAGCGGCGTGCGCGGACGCCAGGTCTCGTACTTTCTGGACGGCACGGACACCAGCGAGCAGCACCAGGGAGGCAGCTGGATCCAGACGTCGGTCGACGCGCTCCAGGAATTCAGCGTGCAGCAGAACGCGTACTCGGCCGAGCAAGGCCGCTCCGGAAGCTTCTTCAATGCGACCACCAGGGCCGGGACCAACCAGCCGCACGGGACGCTGTACGAGTTCCTGCGCAACGAAAAGCTCGACGCCCGGAACTTCTTCGGCGCCAAACGCGATCTTCTGAAGCGCAATCAGTTCGGCGTCTCGGTGGGCGGTCCACTGCTGCTGCCGAAACTCTACGACGGACGCAATCGGACGTTCTTCTTCGTGAACTATGAAGGCATGCGCGAGCGCCAGGGCAACACAGTGAGCAGGACCAGTCCCACCCCCGCGATGTTGACCGGCGATTTCAGCGCCATCGCGAACACCCTTTACGACCCGCTGACCACCGTGACCGGCCCGTCCGGCGCGACGCGTCAGCCGTTCGCCGGCAACCGCATTCCCGCGGATCGCCTCTCCCGGCAAGCCGTCTATTTCAACAAGTACCTGACCACCGCGGCCGTGCCCGCCGGCGTATTTATTTTCAACCCCTCCACGGCGGTCAACGAGGATCAACTCACCGCGCGCTTCGACCAGAGCTTCGGTAACCGGCACAAGGCGTTCTTCCGCTACAGCCTCAACGACAATCGCCTGGTGGAGCCGGGCAGCACTCCGGCGCTCGGCACGGCCGATTCGAGCGCCCGCGGCCAGAACTACACCGGCAGCGTCACCAGCAGTCTGAAATCGTCGCTCCTCAACGAAGTTCGCTTCAACATGCTATACGGTCTGATTCATCTCTCGCCCTACCTGCCCGGGACCGACTTCAATAAGGAGGCCGGCATCACCGGAATGGAGAACCTCCGCCGCTCGTTCGACACCGGCTCATTCCCCGATTTCGGCTGGTCCGGGTACGGCGGCATCAACGGCTCGTCCTTCGATCAGCGTCCCAAGACGCAGGACCGGTTCACGCTCGAATTCACGGACAATCTGACGTGGATCAAGGGCCGCCACGTGGTGAAGACCGGCGCCAAGATCCGCCACTACCAGTGGCTCGGCACGGACAGCAAGAACTACATGGGCAACTGGACGTTCAACGGGCAGAACACCGAGAACCCGGCGAGCTCGGCCCGCACGGGCGATTCCTTTGCCGATTGGATGCTCGGCCTGCCCGCCAACGCCGGCCGCGGGTTTCCGTCCGACACCTTCGGCGGCGCGTACACGTCGTGGCAGTTCTTCGGGCAGGACGACATGAAGGTCTCCAGCCGTCTCACACTCAACCTCGGCCTGCGCTACGAATACACGCCGTGGACCACCGCCTACCGCGGGCAGACGGGGACCTTCGACGGGACGCAGGCGCGGCCGATCATCGTCGCCAGCAAAACGAGCCAGGTGGATCTCGGCGCGCAGCCGGCCGCCCCGATCGCATATGGCTATCTCAAGACTCTGATCCAGACCAGCTCCGAGGCCGGCCTGCCGTATTCGATCACCGCGCCCGACAAACGGCAGATTGCCCCGCGCTTCGGCTTCGCGTGGCGCCCCGTGGGCGACACCACCGTGCTGCGCGGCGGATACGGCATCTTCTATGAAGGCGAATATACGGATGGGCGGGTGAACCTGTTCATGCCGCCTTTCCTGCTGCAGGACAGCGCGCTCAACGATCGCGGCGTGGTTCCCAACCGCACGATCGCCGATTTCTATCTCGGCGCGCCGCTCGGGTCGCCGAATTCGACCATCGGTTTGACGCCCGAGTACACGCACATGCGGATGGGCTACGACCAGCACTGGAACTTCGGCGTGCAGCAGCAGCTTGCGAAGTCGGTGGTGGCGGATCTGGAGTATGTCGGCAATAAGGGGTCGCACATTCAGGGCAGCGACGGGTTCAATATTCCGGCGCCGGGTCCGGGCGGCGTCCAGGCGCGCCGCCAGTTCCCGCGATTCAGCGCCTTTAGTTATATCTCGTCGGACATTTCAACGACTTACCACGCGTTGCAGGCGAAAGTGGAGAGGCGTCTTTCGGGCGGGCTCTGGCTTCTCGGCTCTTACACGTATGCCAAGAGCCTTTGGGTGACGAATACGCCAGCGGTGGGCGGGATGTACGCGTTCGAGAGGGGTCCGTCGGAATACCACGTGCCGCACACCTTCTCGTTCAGCTTCGGTTATGAGCTGCCGTTCGGGAAAGGCAAGGCGATTCTGGGGAATGCGAACCGCGCGGCGAATGCGCTCCTCGGCGGCTGGCAAATGCAGGGCGTCATGATCTTCCGCAGCGGCGTGCCGTTCACGGTGACCATGTCCCGCGACGTCGCCAACACCGGCGTCGGCGGCCAGCGCCCGAACCGCCTGGCGTCGGGCAAGCTGGATCATCCGACCCTGGCGCAATGGTTCGACCCCACGGCTTTCGTGGCCGCGCCGAACTTCTCCTATGGCAACTCGGGACTGCGGATCCTCGCGCCGGATATCCTGCGCACGATCGATTTCTCCCTGTTCAAGCAGTTCCAGTTTGGCGAGCGCTCGCGGCTGCAATTCCGCTGGGAAGCCTTCAACCTCCCGAACACCCCGAGTTTCGCGGCGCCGAACTCGACACTCGACACCGCGACCGTCGGCCGTGTCACCTCCACTTCGACCGCTCCCCGGCAAATGCAGGTGGCGTTGAAACTGACATTCTGACGCGGTGCGGCGCCACCAATGCAGCAACTAGAGACAGCAAGGCCAGGACGATCAGAAGCGTGGCCATTGCGATCGCCTCCCGCCTGAATGTGAACTGCATACTGTGGTTCAGACGCCGCACCCAGGCAGAAAGACGGGCTACAATGTCTATGTGCCCCTCAGCCCCATGTACCCTCCAAGGGATAGGACCAAAGAGGCGCCCCAGAAACCGAACGAGACACACCAGTGTATCTTGGCCGGTTTCCTGTGGTTGGCATGGGCGGTGGTGAATTTCTTAGGGTCACGGGTCGTCGTGGGCGTGATAAATGTAGAGACGGCCGTGGTGTGCTGGGTCGAGGCCATCGTGATTCAGGCAGGCGCATCCAAAAAGCAGCGCAACTGGCTTAAAGGTGGATTCTTTGCCATTCTCGTGGCGACCTACTTATTGTCGCTATACTTAGGGAAATAACTCGCGTCTTGGCCAGGGCTGCGGACGTCGCACAGATCATCGTCGCCGGTGTGATCCGCTCAGACACACTCTCGCATCGCCCGATCCCCATGCGCTCGGATCCACGAACTCCACTGAACTACGCCGACCCGCCATATTAGCGGGCGTACAATGAAAGCAACGGAGCAGTAGGCGACCATGGAACCACAGCGGCAACCCCAACTTCCCCAACCCATTTCCAAAATCTTCATTCGCGGGTGCTCGGAAGACGCCCAAACGGAGCTTCGCTCCCGGATACCGATCCACGCGGGGGGCATGCTCTCGGACGAGCTCCTTCAAAGAACGCTACAGGCGGCGAAGGAATTCAACGCCCGCATGGAAATCCTCGTCAGCCAGGGCCTGCGTCGTGAGGATTTCGCCAAGCTTCCGCCGGAGATCCAAAGGAAAGTCAAACCGCCGGCCTGCGATGACGGTGTGAACGTCACCCTCTATGACCCTGCGTCCCTGCCGCAAAGAATCCGCGTCGAGGGCAGCACACAGGAGTCCAAGTTGATCGAGAACATCGCGCCCGCCGATCCACGGCGCAGTGGCGAAGCAGGCGTGGTCACGCTGTCGCTGGTCGTCGGCAAGGACGGGACGGTGGTGAGTGTCAATCCGGTGACCGGACCGGAATTGCTGATCGACCCGGCTGTCGACGCGGTGAGGCAGTGGAAGTATCAGCCTACTTTGTTGAACGGCCTTCCGGTGGAAGTGCTGACCACCGTCGAAGTGAGCTTCCCGCCGGCCGGGTAATGCCGGAGCCTCACTGCGCGGCGGGCGCTTTCGTCACGCTGATTCGATGCGACACGCTCTGGTGCGCCTCCACTCGGACCCGTTTCGCCCGATCGAGGTAGGGGCGAACGGCCGCCGGATTCGCATACTCGAAATTCGTGTCCTCGACCGCGAACAGAAGATAATCGCCCGCGGGAATATTGCGATATTCGAAGCTGCCGTCGCTGTCCGTCTGGAATCCGTGATAGTTGTGCGATTCGCTCGACTCCGCGGCCGGCGCAAGCACCACCAACACGCCTTCGACCGCGGACTCGCCATCCAGAACATACCCTTCCAACTTGCCAACCTCGTCGCTGGCGACCATCCGGAGAGTGATATTTTGCCCCTCTCGCACGTCGATCCAGCCGCCGCGCGATTCGGCGCCTTCGACCCGGATCTCGGCGGCAAAATGGCCGTCGCGGCTCCCAACCGCGGCCCGGTACTTGCCCGGCTGAACGTCCGGAAAATGGAAGGAGCCGTCGGCGCCCGCGGCGGTCGCTTGCGTGCCGGCGCCACCCTCGCGGAGGAGTCGGGCAAAGACCGAGCTGCGGCGGGGAGCGGCCGGATTCTGGAATTGAATCGCGCCGCTGACGGTGGCCAACGGAAGCACTTTCACTTCGACCGTGGTTTCGGCGCCGCCGGCCATCACTTCACTCCGGCCGAAGTAATTCCTGGCCCCCGACGCGGTGCGAACCACCACTGCGTAGCGGCCGGGCGGAACGCCTCCGAAAGTGACCGGCGATCCGCCGTATACCCGCTCCTGCCGCTGGTAGCCCTCACTCTCGCTCACGCCGTCCATGACCAGCGCAATCGTGCCGCTCGATCCGGCTGGAGCGTCGTGGTGAACCGTGACGGTGGCGCCGGGCACGGCCGCCAGCGTGAAATCGGCGCGCGCCTCGCCGCCCGGGCGCAGGACAATCGGCGCCGCGCGCGAACGGTCGCCGGTGTTGCCCGAATACACAGGCGCATACGCGGCCGATTCGGCCCAACCCGCTTCGCCGGACACGCGAGGCGAGTGCCACGGGTTCGCGGTGACGGCTAAGTAGTACGTGCCCGCCGGAAGCCCCCAGAAGCGATACTCGCCGCGGTCGTCCGTCCGGTACCAGAGGAATGTGGACACCATCCGTTTTCCAGCCATCACGCGCGACCAGAGGAGTTGCACCATGGCGGATTCCACGGGCTCGCCGCGATCGTCGATGACGCGTCCGGAGATGGCGACGCGCGGGTACCGCGGAAAACGAGTCCGGTCGTGTTCTGCCCGGGCCCGGTGACGATCGCAGTGCCGATCGGCACGTCGGGGTTCCGCGCGCCGAAGACGCCGCCCGCATCCCGGGTGCCGGCGCTCATCGAGAACTTGCCGGCGGGGACGTCGAAGGAAAACCTCCCGTCGTCGCCGGCGATCGTCGCGCCCGCCACGTCGGGGGTCCCGCTGCGCATCAGAATCACGCGGGCGCGTGGCAGGGGCGCGCCAGTGGCCGCGTTGACGACAACACCGGCGACGCGATAAAGGTCGGCGGCGCGAACTGCCGGCGCGGCGGCGGCCACGATTGCCAGGCATACGATTCCCCGCATCATCGGACCACCCCCGCAATGACGACCTTCGCTTCCGACTGATCGGCCACCTGCACGGACACACCGCCCGTCAGCGTCTTCAGGAATTCGGGATCGCGGTGCTCCACATCGCGGACGTCCGAAAACGCGTAAGCCAGATAAACGCCCGGAGCGAGCGAATCGAATTGCGCGATGAACCGGCCGCCCTTCCCCTCACCGGTGGCCGGCCGCAAGACAGTCCCCGTAGAAGCGGAGAGTTGCGGGACCAGCAAGACGCCGGGGTTGCTGTCGGGCTCGCCCGCCTGCCATTCCAGCGTGGCCGCAACACTGCCCCCGCCGTTGGTTCGGACGAGCTCGATGGCCGGCTGCACGCCGGCCTGCACGGTCAGCATCGGATTCGCTAGCAAATCCTGCGTTCCGGAGACCGCCGATCGCAAATAGGCTCCCTGACAATCGGCCGTGACACGATAGGTCCCCGGCGAGGCGCGCAATGCGGCCGGCCTCCCGGATTCGCGCCGAACGATCGCGGCGCCCGGGAGCCCCGGCGCTCGCGTGGGCTCGACCAGGCGGACCGAACAGCGGCCTCCTTCCTGCGGAGACTCGTTCGTGGACCGGTCGATCACCTCGATCGTTACGGGAGGAGAGAGCGCGAGGGTCAGGCCTTTGAGGCCGGCGCCCGAAACAACTACGGCCCTCTCGGCCACATTCTCGCCCTGCGTGGCGCGCAGCAGGTATGCGCAGGGGAGCACGTCCGGAATTTCGAATCTGCCGGTGTCGCCATTCACCGGAACGCGGCCGGGCGCCACGTCTTCCCCGTCGCGCAAGAGCTCGAAGCGGACGCCTTGCCGTGGCGCGTAGCTCTCCAGCACGCCGGAGATGGCGGATGCGGCCTGGAAAGAGACCCGGATGTCCGCCCGCGCCTCGCTGCCTGCCGCGAGCGTCACCGGGGCGGCTGCGGCAAGCCGGCTGCCGCCGCCAAAGTATGTGGGCGCGAATGACTCTTGAAAGAGGTGGGGCGGGTCGGTGTCTCCGGCATAGAGCAACGTGCCGCCGCTCCTCCCGGCAGTCTTGACATAGTATTTGCCGGAGGAGAGATTCCATGCCCGATATTCGCCGCGATCGTCGGTCGACACCGTGCGGACTGCGCGGCCGTGGCGCAGCCCGTCGGTGACCTCCGGCGCGATCACGACGACCTCGGCGCGCTGCACCGCATTGCCCTCCTGGTCGGTAACCTTGCCGGTGATGACGCCAAGGGGTTTGAGCTTGAGCTTCAAATTGTCGACCGGTCCCGCGATATTGACGGCCTCGGCCCCGGCGGTCTCGAAGGCCGGCTTTCGGGCGCTGAAGGCGCAGGTTCCCGTTTCCAATGCGAGAAATCGGAAGACGCCATTCTCGTCTGCGAGCATCGATGCGCCACCGGGCCGGACCGGCGCTCTCGCTTGTCGCGCAGCGGTCCGCGGGGGAAAACAGTTTACGGAAACGAGCGCGCGTTTGACGGGTTCGCCACTGACGGAGTTCACCACGACTCCTCCAACGGGATACCGGCGCGCTTCGTCTTGCGAGTGCGCCGTTGGCGCGAGGAGTAAGAAGACAAAAACGATGGATTTAGGGCCCACAACCTTGATTTCCAGGCCGCATGGTATCACATCGCGTCTAAGGGCAGGAGTTACCACCCGGCCGCGTTTCCAGGCGAGACTCTCCTGGCGCAAGGGCCTCGGCCTACGGTAATCGTGGAAGGGCGACCACGACTTGCGAGATTCGGCCGCGATACACGACGGCCAGCTTATGTTCGTCGATAAAGTCGCGGTGATACGATCCGTGAAGGATGTAGACTGCCTTGCCGGGTGGGACCATTCCAGGATAACCGGGAAGCTCCGGGAAGTTCTTCACTTTCGCGATGGCGCGATAGAAATTGAGCGGCGACGTATAAGCGCCATCCGACGTAAACTCCCGCACCCCGTATCTTTGGTTCAACTGCTCGACGACACGGTAGACCTCTTTCACCTCCGCGTCCTGGTCATACTCCTTGAAATAGGTGTATCGAAGGCAGAGAAGGTAGTGCGCCGCGAGGCATAAGAGCCCGGCCGCCAGGAGTTGACCGGCCCGGCGGGACACGCGCGAAGCCGCGGGCGCGGCGGCGATCGTCGCCAGCAGAAGCGTGCACAATGGCAGGAAGTAAATCGCCGTTCGAGATAGGGGCAGTGGCAGCCCGCCCGCCCGGAACGCCAGATAATGAGCGGCGATGGCGGCCATCAGGATGCCGATGATGGCCGCGGTCATGCGCCCCCGCATGCTTCGGCGAAATGTGTGGTCCACGCATCCCGCGAGCAGACGCCAGACGCCAAGGACCGCGAGTGAGAGCAGCAACATCGGTCCGATCGCTCTGATTCCCGCGAAGCGCGCCAGTGGTTCGCAGAGGCGATACAGGGTCGCGTCTCGCAGGCTGCGCGCCATCTCGCCCAGCGAGTGCGCGCCGTACCACAAGGCGCTTCGGTCGTAGTGTGTGAGCGAGTAGCCGCAGATCGCGAGTGAGATCGCCAGGGCAGGTAGCGCGCAGCAGGCGGCGATGCGCGGAACAGAGCTTGGTCCGCGTTGCCGGATCGCCCAAATCGCGACCGCCAGCAGCGCCGCGATGTCGACAAAGGCGAACGACAAGTTGGCGCAGAACGACAATCCGATCGCCGCCGACGCAAGAGCGGCGGACGCGGCCACGGAGCGGCGCGCTCCCCGCGCCTGCCATAGGGGAACCGCCAGCGCCGCGAGGAGAAATGCGTTCGCCAGGCTGTATCCTCGCGCCGCGGCAAAGAAATCCAAAAGGAAGGGGTTATAGACCAGGCAAAGAAATGTGCCGAGTTGCAGCGCGAACCGATCCGTAAGTGCGCGGCTGAGAAAATAAGCCACGGATATGTACAGCGCCGCGCCGAGCAGCGCCGGAATTCGCAGCGTCAGGGCAGAAACACCGAAGCAATGTGTGGTCAGCCAGATCCCGAGCGTATTGAGAACATGATTATTGGGGAACCCTTCCCAGAGAAACCCTGCCGGCCGGCCGCCGGCAAACCAGAAATAAGTATCGGCTTCATCCACTGTGATCGATTGCCGGGCCGCTCTAAAAATCGACCATATCAGCGCGAACACCGCGGCGATACGGAGCGCCCACACTTTCAGCGCCGTGCGCTCTGCGCGGTCCGCCACCACGCGGCGGCGCACGCCGATGGCTGCTGTGATGCGGAACTCCCCGGCGTCCAGCGTGATGCGCTGCAAGCGGCGACGTGTAACTTCAGGACTTACTGGCGTGCGCAGTCCGATCGCGGTCTGCGAGGAGTGATTGCGGACCATTTACCCTCACCACTAAGACCTTTGGAGGGCCAATCGCACTACAGGCCGGCGAATTTTCTGGCGGATTCACGAAACGAGACGCCGGCGATGACGGGCCGTCCCGGCCACACGGACCTCACGAACGGCCTTGCGCTTGGACACCGCCGACTTGTGCGTGGGACCGCGTCTCACTCGTCTTGGTCAGCGTCGCGTTCGGCATCCAGCGGCAGATGCAGTGTCGGAACGCCGGGACCGGTCCACTTGCGCAAGTAGTGTCGTGCCGCGACGATTACGGCCAGCAATGTTAACAACGGCCCGATGCCCCCGACGATAGCCATCGCCCAACCCTCGAGAATGCTATCCTCCTCGAGATGGGGGAATAGCGTGCCAAGCGGATCGAGGAGAAACAGCGGCCCCCAACCAATCGCCAGCAGGACTAAAGCCCATCCGCCGCCGCCAACATGAATCCCCGTTTTTCTCACGCTATTTCCCAACGGCCGATGAGCGTGGTGCAGCCGCCGCTTCCACACCAGTCGTTGCTCGCGAGGTGCACAATTGCCTCTGGTGTCCCATCGCCGTTCAGGTCGGAAAGCGCGGCGGCAAATCGATCCTGCAAGCCCGCGTCGAACTTCTGAAGGATTGTTCGGGTTGCCAGTCGACTGACCTCCTGATCCTTATCTTGCCTCGAATGTAGCGTGCTGTGGAATTCCGGTGCGCCGTTCTCCACGCGCGGGGGAACTTCCCGTCCATTGCCGAAGTCCAATTGGTTTGGACTCTGACCGAGAACTTCGCTGGACGGTAGCCCTGGAAGCGGCGCTGTTCTTTTCGGTTCCGTGCTGGATGCTTGCCGCAGATCCCGCCTGGCCCGGCGGCGATCCGTATCGATTTGCAGTCGCTCTGCTGGTGGGAGCGTCCACCGCCCTTGTCGTGTGTCACGTGATGCCCGCTATGTGCGAACCGATCATACGGTCATTGTTGGCGACTCGCGCCGCGCGTGCCTTACGCTGGCCCGTTGGCGCATGGTTTTGCGCCGGCGCGGCTGCGTCTCTTTTCCAGATGGCGCATCTGACCGGCGGCATGGTCGTGCTCTGGCGAAATGAGCCGCAATATAACCAACCGGTCTGGCGTTGGGTCTCGACCGCCTGCGGTGTAATCTGGGTCTGCGCGTCGCTGGCGGTCGCAGTAAAGCGTGGATGGCAGCGCCCTGTAATCGTCGTGTGCCTGGGAGGAGGAGTCTGCCTTTCGCTGGCGGCTCTCCTGGCACAGTCCGCCGGGCTGCAACTCACCATTCCGCAAATGTCGAGTGAGGCTGGATTGAATGCGCCCTCTAGCATCGTCGAGGGCATGATCTTGTCGGCGGCGCCGGCGGCGATTCTGGCGCTTCGCATCGGCAGGATGGCCCGGTCGCTGCGAAGAGTCATGTGGGCCGGATTCTGGGGTGTCTGGCTTCCGTTGCTCGCATCCGTTGCATTGGTCTCGCTTGCCAAGATGTGCGGAGCGCGGTTGTACTGGAAACCCTCGCTGCCAATCGACTTCACGGATGCCTTCGCTTGGCTCTACCAGGTGACCGGTAGCCTTGCGGCGCCCCTCTGGCCGCTCGCGGTGACTCTTTTCGGGCCCTCCGTTGTGTGCGCGGTCTGGATTCTGGACCTTACTTGCGATTGGGTGTGGCGTTGGCCGAAGCTCCTGGCGTTTGCCGCCATGGCGGCCACCGGCTTCGCGATGACCTCATCATGGATATGGTCGCTCTACTACCGCTACTGGCTCTGGTCTATCGTCGGCGTCTGTCTGCTGCTTGGCCTCGCTCGGCTGATCCTGTGGACGGCCACCACGATCTCGAACAAACTGCATTGATTGTGGGACTCGTGCCCTTCACCTCGGGCCGCCCGCATCTCACTCATGTGGGTCAGCGTCGCATTCGCCATCCAGCGGCAGACGCGGTCTCGGACCGCCGGGACCAGCCCACTTCCCCACTTCGACGTGTAGCCCTTCTATTTCCCCGCCGGCAACATCCTCCAGAGATCCCGCCGGGCCGGTATGGCCCATGCGACGATTCGGCCATCCGGCATCTGCGCCATGCCGTGATAATCCCCGGCGAAATCCGTCGCAATCGCCGTCAGGCGTCCGGTAGCCAGGTCGAGGACTCCCGGCGGGTAACACCAGGCGCTGTCGGTCACTACCGGCGTGAACAGGCGGCCATCTTTACTCATCATGTCCGTCGCGAGCGGATAACCCGTCAGCCGCTGCGGACCTTGAATCGGGATTTCGTGATCGGCGCCGCCGCGCAACGATACACGCACCAGCCGCACCCGCGACGGTTCGACGAGCTGCACCAAAAGACTGTCGCCTGCCGGCTCCATGAGCATCGAATCGCCGGAGTGGAACTTCACCGGTTCGCCGCCTTCGAGCGGAATCTTCCAAACCGCGCCGCCCGCCGACGCAAACAGCGACCGTCCATCGGGCGTCGCGGCGAGCGAGAGGATCGTCCCCTTGTCGAACGGAATTCGCTTCGAGATCCGTCCGGCGCCGATCGACGCGATCGCGATTGTCCGGCGCGGCTCCGATCCGATCAGGAATGCGATGTCGGCCGCGCCGATCCGCGTTGCCGGCAGGCTCGTCTCCTCCGCGGTTTGCATCAAAGGCGCGGGGTCCTTGCCCTTGGCGAACGCCACCAGGCGCGTGCTTCCGGCCACCGGAATCGACCCCACCACGCGGCCGTCCGGCAACAACACCAGACTGTTCATCACGTCCGGGGAGCTCGGGGCGATCGAAAATCGCTCGGCCTTGCCCCCGCCCGGCGGGAGAGACACGATCGTGCCTTCGCCTTCGGATTGGTCCAGGTAAAGGCTGCCGTCTGGTCCACTATCGACTCCTTCCGGAGCATGCGTCAAATGCAGGATCACGCGCGCCCGCCCGCCGCTGCGGGGAATCTGCAGAAGATTGCCCGAGTTGCCACTGACGCCGGCGAACAAAACGGATCTGCCGTCGTGCGTAACGGCGAGCCCGGTCAGGTGGTCCTCGTGGAGCCCCGTCGGCATCCGCCGGACCGCGCCGCTCTCCAGATTCAGGATGTATAGGTGCAGCCCTTCTTCTCCGGGGCCGATGCGCGCGCCCACCACTGCCGCTTCGCGGCCGTCCGGAAACACGCGGAATTGCCTGCTCCAGGTGGGAACCTCGATCGGGTATCCCTGCAGCTTTCCGCTCTCCGGCCAGAAGTGGAAGACCTGGTTCCTGCGCTCGGCGTTGAGGCGCGTCACCAACATGCTGCCATCCGCGAGCACCTCCGGCTGTGACGCGTCTTCCAGCACCAAGTGTTCCTCGCCGCCCAGCACCGGCACGCTGAAGATCCCCTTCGGAGCCTCGGCATTGCGGTCGTAGTAAATGCGCGCGCCGTCCGGCGACCAGCTCGTGCTCTGGACAAAACCGTGATCGGGATCCCTGGTCAGCACCGTCCAGTTGCCGGACTCGGGCTTCATCACCCCGACCTGCGTCTGCGCGCCCACCATCACCGCAAATGCCACCATTCGCCCGTCCGGAGAGAGCCGCGGGTAGAGGACGAACTCCGGACCGCCCATCCGCGTGCCCTTCCAGAAGATCGCCGGCTCCGACGGCCGCAGCGCGGCTCCTCCGAACACTCCCAGGACGGCTCCGGCGGCCGCGATCGCCGGCCAACGCCAGTTCAACCGCCGCGCCGCGATTGCCGGTGCGCTGTCGGAGCGGCTGTTGCTCTGCGCGATCGCGAATTCCAGGTCCTTCGCCGATTGAAAGCGGCTGCCCGGTTCTTTTTCCAGGCAATGATCGACTATGCTGCGCACGGCGGGCGGCGTCGTATCGGGCAGTTCCGGCGCATCCTGCTTCAGGATCGCGGTCATCGTCTCGGCGTTCGTCTCGCCGTGGAACGGACGCTTGCCCGCCAGCATCTCGTGCAGCATCACGCCGAAGCTGAAAATGTCGGTGCGGTGGTCCACATTCAGCCCGCGCACCTGCTCCGGGCTCATGTAGCCGACGGTCCCCATCACGGTTCCGGGCTCGGTCCGGACCGTCACAGTCGCATCCGCGGCTGCGGCGCGGGACTGGCGCATTTGCGCGAGGCCGAAATCCAGGATTTTGGCGCGGCCGTCCTTCGTCACCAGGACATTGTCCGGCTTGAGGTCGCGATGCACGATCCCGGCCGCGTGCGCAGCCGCCAGTCCGCCGGCGATCTGCGCGGCGAGGTCGAACGTCTTGCGAATTCCGTATTTGGCCCCGCGCAGCGGCTCGCCGTCCACGAGTTCGCTGACCATGTACCCGTCACCGACGTCGTACACGGCTACGATGTTCGGATGGTTCAGCGCGGCCACCGCCCGCGCCTCCTGTTCGAAGCGGTCGCGGCGTGAAGCATCGCGTGCGACCTCCTCGGGAAGGATCTTCAGCGCGACATCCCGGCCGAGCCGCGTATCGCGCGCGCGGTATACTTCCCCCATGCCGCCGGCTCCGAGGGGCGAGACAATTTCGTAGGGGCCGAGGCGGGTGCCCGTCGAAAGCGGCATAGTTCGATGATTATAGCGGATGACGGCTCTCCCTCGAACGATAAGTCCCCTGGCGGCGATCGGACAACTAACCTCCTATGCTTCGCGACAGCGGGCCGCGCCGTATCGGGTAGTTCCGGCGCATCCTGCTTCAGGATCGCGGTCATTGTCTCGGCGTTCGTCTCGCCGTGGAACGGACGCTTGGCCGCCAGCATCTCGTGCAGCATCACGCCGAAGCTGAAGATGTCGGTGCGATGGTCCACTCCAACAATTTAGGGAATCTGCTTTCGCTCTGTAGATAACCTACATGAAGTCAAAACTCGACGCCGGACAGCGCCGCGACCCGGCGCAGGACTTCCCGATAATATGCCGCGCGCTTCTCGATCAGGCGATAGGCATCGTCCGCCG
>CAZSQK010000047.1:0-9025 GCA_964608645.1 uncultured Solibacteraceae bacterium
CCGAGAATCACCCAGCCAATGGCACCTTCGGGCATGGCCGTAGTTGCGCTTGCGTGTACCTTAAGCGCGCCCTGCTGCCCAACAACGAGTAGGTGGGATCGAGCACGGTACTGCCGACACGCATGGCGCGATCACGCTGCTCGTGAAAAGCATTCTCGGCCTTGAACGCTTCCGCACTTCCATAACCCTCGGGGTTATTCTTGGGGCCCCGGAGTTTTTCGGCGAGATTCTCGATAGCACTCCGAGCACGATCACGCGGAGAGGCTCACTGCGAACGACTGCGAACGAATCAGCGACCACACAAGTCGCACCTGGATAACACTACTCCCGTCCCAGTCCGCAGCCACCGTGTAGAGCCCCCTTCGCCGCCGGTGGCCGTCAGTGCTTATGCAGCCGCGAGGTATTCACCGTCAGCCCGATAGCCACCTGGTGATCGATCTGTCCGCCCCACACACTCACGTGCTGCGCGGAAAAATCCACCGCCACCGGCTCGGTGATCTGATACTCCACTCCCTCGAACACCGAGACCTGCCGCTCCGTGCCGCTCGACTTCTCCCACAGCCAGTTGGTGTGGACCGTCAGGTGTCCCAGCGGTCCGGACGGCCGCAGCCGGTAGCCGTATCCCACGCCAACATCCAAGGTCCCCGCCGGGTTGCTGTCCGACGGTCGGGTCGCCGACGTCCACCCCGCCGTCACACCCGCGCTGCTTCGTCCGACGTCGTACCGCGCGATGACGGTCCCGCCCAGCCGCGCGCCCCGGGCGCCGCGCAGCAGCACGGTCGCCGCCGGCGCGAAAGCAATGTCCAGTTTGTCTCCATCTTTCAACACGCACGTGGCCGCCACCGTCGTCCGATCCCCGAAGTGGGTCGCCGCGCCGTCATTGTTCAGTGAATCGAAGCTTACACTGAACTCGGTCCGCCCCCAATAGATGTGCCGCCCTTCGGGTGTGAAACGGATCGCGGTCGGAAATGAGAAGCTCCCATCCAGAACGGAGATGGCGCCCCCGAACTCGAACTCGAACGTGTCCGGAGGCGTGATGAGCGGATTGACATGGATGCGTTTCCGCAGCGCGATGGCCGATGGCCGGTCGGCCGGCCTTTCGGCGAACTCCGCGCAGACGCCAGGCAGCGTCATCAACCACGCGATGGCGATCCGCCGTCTCACGATTCCGGGCGCACCAGCGCATTAAAGAACAACTTGAAGGTCAGGTAGCTTTGTGCCCGGTATTGCGGGCGCATTCCGAACAGAACCACATGCCCGCTGCCGAGGGGCGCATCGATCATCGCCGCCTTTCCCGCGATCACTTTCTCGCCCACCAGCCACCCCGAGGCCAGCAAACCGGAATCCGGGTACCGCGCGACCACCGGCAACTGCGTGTCCCATGCCGGACTCTGCTCGTTCCAGATGGCGATCGTGGCGGGCGCCCCATATGCAAGTGGACTGCGCGTGTCGATCCGCGCGTTCAGCAACGACCCCGGCACATAAAACTCGTTCGATCCGGTGACGGGCCGCTCCTCCTCTCCGCCGCCGCGCCCGCCGCGGGAAGGCGTCACCGTCTTCGCCGCCACACCAAGGCGCGAAATGGCGTACTCCGTCGCGCCGTTCAGGAATACCAGCGTGCCCCCGGAGTTCGCGAACTGCTTTAACAATTCCGCGCTCTTCGCTCCGATCCCGCCGCTGAACTCCTCCGGCATGTTCCGTTGGCCGTTTTCGATGCTTCCCGCGGCCTGGTCGGTAAACACGATCACGTCGTACTTCTGGCGCAAATTCCCGGCCTGAATTTCTCTGTTATGAACGGTTACGTAGTCAAAATTGAAGTTCTCCAGGAGCCACCTCGTCCAGCCTTCATCCATGTTTCCCGTCCACGGCTGGTAAAGCGCGATGCGCGGTCTTTTGATCTCTCGCCAACCCGCCCGCGCCTCCGGGGAAAAATCGCCGCTAGCCGGATCCCGCCACACCGCCTTGCCCGATTTCCACGCCTGGTTGACTGCCGTCCATGAGTCGGAGTCCGCGGCCTTCCACACCGGGCCGGTGCTCGCGCCCGGCGCCTTCCACTCGCCTGACGCGGCAACCGGTTGACTCACCTCCTTGACCTCCACGCCCATCAGGAGTGGCAGCGTATTGGCCGTCACGTCATAAGGTCGCTTCGGCGGTCCGCCGGGATAGAGCCGGTCCTCCGGATACTGTTGCCGCTCCAGCAGCGACTTCGCCCACCCGCTGTAGGGCTGGTGCATCGAAACCACCGCGCTGCCATCCGCCCCGGCCCCCACCTCGACCTGCCCGAAGCGCAGGGTCTCGATCAGCTTCCGCGTCGCCCCCGGGTCGCGTTGGTTCGACGAGATCACGAAGCCCCACGGTTCGTTCCGCGCCACCTGACGTTCCGCCACCCGATAAAAATTCCGTAGCAATTCGGGCCGCTTGATGGCGGCGTTGTACAGCAGGGAGTCGAACGCGATCAACTGGTAATCGATGATGTCGCGCAGATGCCACGCGCCGCCAAGCCACGGCTCGAGGTAGTTCCAGGAACGTTCGCGCGGATTGTAGCCCAATGCTGTCTGCGAGATCTGGTCCTTCGTTAAAGTAATCGGCGAAGCGATCCGGACACTCGCCGACTCGGTCAGAATGCGCAGCCCGCCGTGGAATGCTTGGTAATGGCGGGACGGCGTCCAGAAGTCGTACACCCCGTGGATGGCGATGCCCGTCTTGCCCGCCGCCGTCAAATCGGCCGCCATCGACGTCCCGAACATGTTCATCTCTTGCATGAGGATCGGGTCGATATTCGGCTCGCTCGGATCGAGCCATGGCGGCACGAACAGGCGTGCGGCATTCGCTCCCATCTGATGCACGTCGTAGACGATCTCCGGATGCCAGACGTTGTGCAGCTTGGAGATCGTATGCCGCGTCTCGGGTTGGGAGAAGATGTACCAGTCGCGATTGTTATCGTGCCCGGTGTACTTGTGGTAGAGCTCGGGCGGCGCCGATCCCTCGTACGGCGTGCCGAGCGTTCGGCGATACCACTTCGTGACAATATCGACCCCGTCCGGATTGAGCGACGGCACCAGAAGCAGAATCGTGTCCTTCAGAATGGCGCGATTATGGGCGGTGTCCTCCGTCAGCAGTTTGTAGGCATATTCGACTGCAGTGTGGGTAGAAGCGATCTCGGTGGCGTGAATGGAGCAGGTAATCAGGACGATCGACTTGCCTTCCGGAATCAGGCGCTCCGCCTCCGCCGGAGTGGTCTTGCGCGGATCGGCCAGGCGGCGTTGAATCTCAATGTAGCGGTTGAGGTTTTTCAGGGTCGGGGCGTCGGCGATGGTGGCGGCGATGAACGGCCTGCCGTCGGCTGTCTTGCCGAGTTCGTCGACCCGGATCCGATCGCTCGATTTGGCGAGTTGCTGGAAGTAGCCGACGACCTTTTCCCAGTCGAGCACGGTATTGTCCGCGCCGATCTCGTGTCCGAACCAGGATTTGGGCGTTGGAACGGCCGAAAATGCTCCAAAACAGGCAAACAATGCGACAAAAACAGCCTTTTTCACGGCAAAACCTCCAAAAATCGATCGATTTCGGCGGGACTTATGTAGAAATGAGGCGACGTCCGCACCCATCCCGCCCGCGGAGCGGCGGAAATTCCGGCAGCCTTCAGGCGTTGCACGATCTCCCGGTCTTCCAGTCCAGCCTTCCTGAAGCTGACAATACCCGAACCCGTTTCGGCCGTCCGCGCGCCCATCACCTCGTATCCTTTCGCTTGCACTCCCGCTGCGATGCGGTCTCCGAGATTTTGGACAACCGGGGCGATTTCTCCGACCCCGACTTCGAGTAATAGTTCGATTGCCGCACGCAAGCCAAAGCATCCAATGGTGTTTAGCGTCCCTGGTTCATACCGTCCCGCGTCCGGGCGGAGACCCATATCGCGGGAGGCGTAATCGTTGTATCCGGCTACGTTTGTCCATCCGAATTCCACCGGCTCGACGTGCTCCTGTAACTCACTGCTGACATAGAGGATGGCGCATCCCTCCGGACCCAGCATCCACTTGTGTCCATCGGCTGCCAGTGCATCGATCGAGCAGGCTCTCACATCGAGCGGGAATGCGCCCATACCTTGAATCGCATCTACCAAATAAATGCATCGGTTACGGCGACAAATCTCGCCGATTGCTTGAATGGGAGCGCGGTATCCGCTGAGGAACTGCACGAAGCTGATCGAGAGCAGCCGCGCCCCGCGCGCCGCCTCGTCAATCCGATCCAGCGGATCGGTTACGGAGAGCCAGGTAACCGCCACGCCTTTTTGTTCCAAGCGCTTCCAGGGGAAGTAGTTAGCAGGGAATTCCTCACGAAACGCTACAATCCGATCTCCCGGCTTCCAGTCGAGCCCCATGGCGATGGTTGCGATCCCTTCTGAGGTATTTTTCATCAGGGCAATCTCGCCGCGGTCGGCGTTGATGAGGCGGCCCGCCGCAACCCGCAATCCCTCATACGTTTCCAGCCAATCGTCGTAATGAAGGCTGCCGAAGCGGGTGCAATCGTCGGCGAGCCGGCTCATCGCTTCGGCGGCCGGGCGGCAAAGGGGCGCCACTGCTGCGTGGTTCAAGTAAATGAGCCGGTCGCGCACCGGAAAATGGGCGGCATACCGCTGCCACAGCGACGATTCCTTTACAGAATCTTGACCAACTTTGAAACCCATTCCATCTACAATACGTTAAAGAGGCCGAAGGAGGCACCCATGCGTTTTTTCCTCAGCGCCATCCTGATCGCGACACTCGCCCACGCCGCCGACAAAAAGAAGGACGACCCCAGTCAGATCGGTAATCGGGACATCGGCAAGTGCCTCAACTTCTACACCACGGAGAAGGAGATTTCGCTGGGGAAGCAGTTGGCGGAGGAAGTAGCGCGGCAGTCCAAGCTGAACACCGATCCGACGATCGCCGAATTTATCAACAGGCTCGGGCAAAATCTGGCGCGCAACTCAGACGCCAAGTTCCCCTTCACGTTCCAGGTGGTCGAGGATGATGTCCCGAACGCCTTCGCCTTTCCCGGCGGCTTCGTTTTCGTGAATACCGGACTGATCAAGCTGGCGAGCGAAGAGGATGAACTGGCAGGCGCGATAGCGCACGAGGTGGCGCACGTGGCGGCGCGTCACATGACGTGCCAGGCGACGAAGGGACAGATTGCGGGCATCGCGAGCATTCCGGCGAGCATCCTGCTCGGCGGCGGGCTGGGCGGTTACGCGGCGCGGCAGGCGATGGGAATCGGCACACAGACGGCCTTCCTGCGGTTGAGCCGTGGCGCGGAATCCGAGGCCGATTATCTCGGCACTCAATATCTGTATGCCGCCGGTTACGACCCGATGGGAGCGATCAGCATTTTCGAGAAGATGGAGTCGATGCAGAAGAGCAAGCCGGGCACGTTCGGCCGGATCTTCTCAACCCATCCCATGGATGCCGACCGGATCGACAAGACGCAGAAGGAGATCCAGAAGATCCTTCCGGCCAAGGCGGAGTATGTGGTCAACACGTCCGAATATGTCGCGGTGCGAGCCCGGCTGATCGCCCGCGACGCTCGCCAGACAGGCGATACACAGAACGACCGTCCGCGCCTGAAGATTGGCACGCGGACCGACTCTACCGACGGCAAGGACGAACGCCCGACGATCAAGCGCCGCGATCTGGAGCAGTAGCCAGCCGCCCGAGGGCCTCGGCCAGGACTAGGGCGCCAGCGGCGATCGCTTCGGGTGTCGCGTACTCGTCGGGGCGATGACTGATCCCTCCGCGGCATGGAATAAAGAGCATCGCGGTGGGAGCGAGGCGCGCCATAAACAGGGAATCGTGATAGGCGCGGCTGACCATCTTCCGGAAGGCGAGGCCGTGAGTCCCGGCGGCGGCCGATAGGGCTTCGAGCACGGTTGGATCGCATGCAGCAGGAGCGTCGGCATTGATCACCTTCGCGCCGATGGAGACACTCCGCCGCCCGGCGATTTCGGCGCAGGCGCGTTCAATCTCCAGGAGGACGGCGTCGCGGCGGGCAAGGTCGATATCGCGGACGTCCATTTCGAGGCGGACGCGGCTGGGAATGCTATTGACGGCGCCGGGGAAGACATCGCATACGCCTACGGTGCCAACCGTGTCGGCTGCGCCGGTGGTCCCGGCGGCGCGCTCGACGGCGAGGACGACTTCGGCGGCGGCACAAAAGGCGTCGCGGCGGCCGGGCATCAGGACCGCGCCGGCATGGCCCCCCTCCCCTTCGATGTGGATATGCCACGTGGCGGGCGCTGCGATGGCGGTCACGATGCCGAGCGGGATTCCGGCGCGCTCGAGCGACGGTCCCTGCTCGATGTGCAACTCGACGAATGCCGCGTAGTGGCCGGCTGGAAGCGGCACGCTCGCCACATCCCCGTGGAATCCGGCTGCGGCGCGGTGTTCGTCGAGGCCGGGGAGAGAAGCGGGATCGAGGACTCCGGCGAGGAGGCGGCTGCCGAAGCAGCCGATGCCGTAACGCGTCGGCTCCTCGGCAGTGAACACGATGAGTTCGATGGACCGCCGGGGATGCACTCCGCTGTGCTGCAAGGCGCGGATGGCCTCAAGACCCCCGAGGACGCCGACGGTCCCGTCGTACCTCCCGGCGTGGGGGATCGCGTCGATGTGCGACCCGGTGGCGACTGCCGGCAGCTCCGGCTCGCTGCCTTCCCAGCGTGCGAAGGTGTTGCCGACGGCGTCCGTGCGAAGCGTCAGTCCGGCGGCGGCGCATCGTTCCGCCAGGTACTCGCGGGCGCGGCGGTCGGCCTCGGAGTAGACGATGCGGGTCACGGCGGGCGCGGGAGCGTCGGAGAATGTGGCGAGCGTATCGAGCTCGCGCATGAGTCGTGGAGTGTCGATGGATAGGGTCATCGATTCCAATCCTTGTAGATGAGGTATTTGGCGGGCGTCTTGCCTAGCGCGCCGAACCATTGCGGGCAATACGGCGCCATCCAGATGAAATCGCCAGCGGTTACCGGATACCAGCTTTCGCCCAGGCGGTAGATGCCACCGCCCTCCAGCATGACGAGGCCGTGCTCCATGACGTGGATCTCGACCATGGAAAGCGCGGCGCCGGGCTCGAAGACCATCGTGTTGACGGCGAAATCGAACGCGGGGTTGTCGGGTATCAGCGCGCGAACGATGAGGTCCGGGTCGTCGTTGAGCGGCTTGCCGGGCACGGTGCGCTCTTCGGCGGTAAACAGAGCGGGAGGATTTACGCCGGCGAGCGGAAGGTAAGGCTTCTCGATGACCGAGGCGCGGGCTGCGGCGGAGGCCGTGACGGCGGCTTCGCATCCGGCGGGCACGTACGCATATCCTGCGGGTCCGAGGGCGCGGCCGTCGACCAGCACTTCGCCTTCGAGGACATAGAGGAATCGCTGTCCTTCGGCGGGGCCGAGCGTTCCGCCCGGCTCGAATTCCGCGGTGTACTGCGTGAATCGGGCGCCCACGGCGGGCGCGACGTGCACGACGGCGGTGGCTTTCGTCATGCCGGGTCGCGGGGCGCGCACGAAGGTGTCCGGCGTCAACAACAAATGGTCGGGACGGAAGGCGCTACGGGTGAAGCCCAGTTTCTGCATGTTCCATCATTTTCCCGCAGGATGAGGCGATTATCCGGCCATCCTCGAAAATTGTCCGGCCGCGCAGGATGGTGCGCCGCACGACGCCGCGGAACGTCTGGCCGACGTACGGGCTGAAGCCGTGACGCTGGTAGAGCGATTCGGTGGTGACGAGGTGGCCGGCGGCGAGGTCGACCAATGCAAAGTCGGCGTCGTAGCCGACCTGGATCCGTCCCTTACGCTTCAGTCCGAAGCGGCGCGCGGGATTGGCCGCCAGGAGAGTGGCCGCCGCCTGCGCTCCGGCTCTCGCCAGGACGACGCCGAGGGTATGCTGCACCCCTGCCACGCCACCCCAGATCTTCGAGAAATCAGGGCCCTGCTTCATCGAGGGCGGGGCTGGCGAATGGTCGGAGGCGACGATGTCGATTCCGGCGAGCGGCAGCGGCTCGGGGCGAAGCGGTGGGGCGCATTTCAGAATCGCGCCGAGGCGTTCCATGTCGGCTTCGGTGAAGTACAGGTAGTGCGCGCAGGTCTCGAGCGAGATATCCGTGCCGAGCGCCCGGGCCTCCAGGGCGGCGGCGACGCCGCGGGCGGAACTGATGTGGACGATGTGCAGCTTCGCGCCCGCTTCGCGCGCGAGGAGGGCGGCGCGCTGAATGGCTTCGACCTCGGCCAGGACGGGGCGCGATTCGAGGAAGTCGCGGACGGATTGCGGGCTGGCGGCGGGCGGGCGGACGAGGTCGTTATTTTCGGCGTGGACGGCGACGGGCAGGCCGAGGCGCGCGGCCTCGCGCATTCCTTCGAAGAGAGTGCGGTCGTCGGAGCGGGGGAATTCCGGCAGGCCGGAATCGGCCATGAAGGCTTTGAAGCCGATGACGCCGCGCGCGGACAGATCGGCCAGTTGGCCGAGGTTGCCGGGGACGATGCCGCCCCAGAGCGCGAAGTCGGTTATGGAAGCGCGCTCGAGCGCGGCGCGTTTGGCGTCGAATTCGGCGCACCCTACGGTGCAGGGCGAGGAGTTGAGCGGCATGTCGAAGAAAGCCGTGCCGCCGCCCGCCGCCAGGGCGCGGCTGCCGGTGGCTGCGCCTTCCCACTCGGCGCGGCCGGGCTCGTTGAAATGCACGTGGACATCGATGGCGCCGGGCAGGATGTGCAAACCGCGAGCGTCGATTTCGCCGGGGCCGGGCGGAAGGTCCGGGCCGATGGCGGCGATTCGGCCGTCTTCGACGGCGATATCAGCGGACACGATGGCCTCGGGTGTGACGACGGATCCTTGTCGTAGGATCAAGCGGACCTCCATGAGGGCGTGGTTGACGCGGGTGTCGGATATTCACTGCCGAGGCGCGGAGACGCATGAGGCCGAGGAGGCGGAGTTGGCGAGGGCTTGCTGGTAGCGGGCGATGTGTCGGAAGCGGGCGCTGGATACTCCGCGCCGAGACGCTGGGACGCATGAGGCCG